>NZ_BAAAEI010000006.1:459039-818928 GCF_039522935.1 Bowmanella denitrificans
GGCTCGGCTCCTGAGCCTGCTGATGGGCCGCGGCCAGCGGCAAACGCACACTGACCCGGGTATATTCACCCGGTTGTGACCATATCTGGATACCCCCACCTGCCGCCTCAACCAGTTGTTTCACCAGCGGCAATCCCAGCCCCAGGCCATAGGACTGCTTGCCTTCACCTATCTGCACGTAGCGCTCAAACACGCTGTGTAGCTGCTCTTCGGCTATGCCTTCGCCGCCATTTTGCACATCCAGTTGCCAGTGCTCGGCATCCAGCCAGGCCCGGATACTGATGGCGCTGCCAGGCGGCGAATACTTAATCGCGTTATTTACCAGGTTGGTAATGACCTTATCCAGGGTGTCCGGTGCGCAGTACACCACCGCCGGGGGATTGTCCTCCAGACTCAGGCGGCCCTGTGCCACAAAACCCCGGTAGGTGGTCAGGTAGAACTCCACAAATTCATGGGCCCGGTAACAATGGGCAGCATTATCGCGCTTGTCCATCTCCCGGGCTTGCGATAAATCCAGCATGCTGTCCAGCAAATGACTGATGCGGTAAATCAGACGGTGCAGTTTCTGCTGTCGTTCCCCTTCACCGTAGCTGCCACGCATTACCCCCAACATCAGGGTCAGCGGGGTTTTTAGTTCATGGGCTATGTTGGCCAGCAGATCTTCTTTGTAGCTGAGGGTCGTGGCCAGCACCTGATGCTGATGCGCAATTTCGTCACTTTTTTGCCGCAGATGTGCAGTTTGCTTGTCCACTTGCAATTGCAGCTCTTCGTTGCGCTTTTTTAACAACGTGTTGCGCTGCTGGCGCAATTGCAACACCTGATCGGCTATCGCCACAGAAAACATTACAATTGCCAGCGCCAACCCCAGCGTTACGACATTTTCTGTCAACCAGGTGCCAGGCAGGATCCCATAGTAGGTGGGGACCGAGACAGTTGCCACGCTGCTACCCGGGATCCAGGCCAGCGCCATAATGGCAGCGGTACGATCTCTTCGTTTCAGTCCTAGTAATAGCCCCAGTATCGCCATTACCCCGGAAATAAATATAAACAGGGAAAAAATGTGCATTGGCCATATCTGCCCGGGGGCCATATAGGTCATAAAGATGACCAGCATATAGCTCGCCACATAGCCCTTGGCAGCCCAGCCAAAGATGCGGTCAAAGCGCAGTGAGAAGCGTCTGAACTGCACAAAGTGACGCATAAACTGAACGATACAAAAGCCCAGTGAAGCAATCACCGTGTTGAATACAAAATCCAGGGTTGACTGCGCATACAGCCGACTGTCGATAAGATGAGCCAGTTGCAGGTACATTACACTCCAGACCAAAGAGCTCAGGCAAATGCCGGCAAAATACAGATAGGCAGGCTCACGCCCCAGGGCAAAGATCAACAAACCAATCAGTGTGGCCAACAGCATCAGCCCCAGTACCGCGCCCCAGAAATAGTTTTCAAGCTGGTTAACACGTTGCAACTGCCATAAAGGTAACAACCGATGGCCAATGGGTTGAATACCTTGTTGATAGATCTTGATGTAAAACGGGCGGCTGACATCCAGATTCTGATCAAGGGAGGCAGCTGAGCGCAGCTCGGCATAATCCCATTGCCAGGCGGGTATATCGCGGCCAAATGACTTGGTGTGCCAGGCCCCCTGATTGTCCTGGAAATAAAGCTGATAAAGGCCAGGGTAATAAAACTGTACAACCACAGGATCCTGAAAGTCAGTGTCAGCCAGCTTAAATCTGAGCCAGGTTGCGGCGAACTTTCGTCCCGACGAAGTATGGGACTTAAGTTCGGCAAAGGCATATTGCTGCGGCTTGTCCAATATATCCAACAGGCTGAGCTGCACAGAATCGACACCCAGCGAGGCAAGCGCGTAGCCAGGTGCATGTTTATCAGTTGAAGGAGCGGCAAAACAGGAATAGCAACCTGACAACAGAATAATAAAAAGCAGTGCAACAGGCAAAGCAGGTTTGCAAATCATTTTGCGGCACAATCCCAAACTAAACAGCCGTTCAGAATACTACTAAATGCAGCTGATCGGTGTCGTTAAGTTTTGCATCAAACGCGCATTGTTTATCAGTTATCGCTCTGGTTAGTTTGACACGGCTTTATTCATCTGCACCGTCGGTTGCCTGGACCAGGCGTGCCGTTGGTCACGCTCGACAGCCTGCCAAATCAGCTCTAAGCCCGATTGCATCTGCGGGATTTGTTCCGATAGCGGTGACACAACTGCATGTAAACGTTCGGGTAATTTCAGGTAGGCGGCTGCAAAGGTATAACCCGCACCAAAAGCCGTTAGCAGCAGGCGCTGCCCAGCCCTAACCCGCTGCTGCTGAATTGCTTCACAAACAGCAATAGGGATACTGGCCGCAGAGGTGTTGCCATAATGGCGGATGTTGCTGAATACTTTGTCGTCATCCAGTCCTAGCTTGTCTGCCACGACTTGTAAAATTCGCGCATTTGCCTGATGACCAATATAGAGATCCAGTTGTGTTTCATCCACACAGGCTTGCGCCATCACCTGACGAGCGCTAAGCAGCATTGAACTTACGGCTTGCTTGAACACATCTTTACCATCAAACAGAAAGTTAAGAGAAGGTGAGGTTTTCAGATAACGGTTATGCCCTGCCCCATAGTCTGTCACCTTAATGGCCTCGTTACCGCGACAGTCTCCGCCAATATGGGTACAAATCGCCCCCCCTGCTTGTTCATCGCGACACAGTAACAGCGCCCCAGCACCATCACCAAAAAGTATCGATGTAGAACGCTGCGACCAATTCTGGAACCAGCTTAATCGCTCTGCCCCCACCAACAGAATCCTTCTATGTGCACCACTTTCAATCAGACTGGCCGCCAGATGCATGGCATATAAGAACCCGCCGCACGCCGCATTAAGATCAAAGCACGCGATATTCGCGCCCCCCAGTTTGGCCAACGTACGGCTGGCGGCACTGGGAACCAGAGTATCCGGAGTGGTGGTGCAAAGTATCAACAGATCCACTTCATGAATCCCAAGACCTGCGCAAGCTAGAGCATTGCTGGCAGCCAGTGCAGCCATTTCAGACACCGGAAACGCCGATATTCGGCGCTCTTTAATGCCGGTCCGGGCAAAGATCCATTCATCATTGGTATCCAGAAACTGGCTCAAATCATCATTGCTCAGACGACTGGCGGGCAGTGCCTTTCCCCACCCTAGCAGTGTTACGTGTTTATACATCTTGTCCCTGCATTTCACAGCTCAAATCAAGAGGGTCAGGCTATCTCAGAGCTCGCACGATATATGCCTTCAATCGCGCGTGCTGTGTTTTACAACGCGCGAATCAGCGCTCATCTCAATATGCGCGTTAATCAACAAGATTTGCCCGTCAGCTAGAAGAAGACAGCAGCAGACAGGTTTTATATTGCCGTCGAAGTAATCAAAAGGAGAGACAGATGAGGAAAGTGATCGGCACATGCCTGTTATTGAGTTTTAGCAGCCTGACTCAAGCAGCGCTTATTCATTCCAGCACCCAGGTGCAGGGCAATAGCTTAATAGAAAGCTTCGATTTAGCACCAAATACAAGCATAACCATCAGAGACGAGGGCCTGCAGTTTAACAACTGGTTGAACATCGCCCTGATGCCAACATCTACAGGTGCCAAAGGCACAGGCACTATTGGTATCGGTATGCCTAATATGGGTTTTGGCAATAATGGTACCTGGTATGGGAGTGATCCTGAGCGTGGGGGCTATTTGTTTCGTCATGAGTCCATGCGAAGACCCGAAAGCCAGGCAACTCGTTTTACCCTTAGCGGCCTTCATAGCTTTGTTGGTGCGGATTTTATCACTACTGCACGGGACGAAGTGAATGCTTTCGAAATTCGGGCTCTGGATCAAAATGCCAACCTGCTGGAGAGTTACCGTATTGATGCGTTGATGCCCTCAGGCGGGGAATTTCTGGGTATACAACGGGCACAAAACGATATCCGCTATTTCGAGTTTGTGAATCTGAATATCAATAGCCGCCCGACTACGGCACTGGACAATTTCAGAGTCAGTACCATGGTCACCGGTCAGATTGATGAACCTACCACCTGGTCTCTGCTTGCTTTGTCATTGCTGGCCATGGCTTCAACAGCAAAAACCAGGCGAAAAGCAAAATACTCTGAGAGCTAACTTGTAAGTCACGCTTGACAAAAATTGCCCGTTGTATGTCAGCCTTCTGTTGAAAGGGTTGCTACTTTGTCGGCGTTTTTCATTAGCTGCATTTTACTTAACACCACACATTCAGGAGACAAAGATGATTAAACGCTTATATAAAGCAGGATGGCTGAGTGCTTTACTGCTTACCAATGCTGCCCACGCCGCCATTATTAATATTGATTTTACCGCCCATGGCCAGGAAGCCACCCGTGCGACTGAGATATGGAATGCCGTTACCTTTAACCAAAGTCGCTATGGTCTGACGGCAGAGAATGGCTCTGTTTATGAATTGGGTCTGCACTTAAGTGGCGGTCTGTCGTCTTTATATCAAAGCAATCTCAGTGACCCGTTATTCGATACCGGTATTCAATCGAGTGATGCATCAACTCCCACTGAATTCTATATATTGGGTGACGTAATGGAGCAGATGAATAACTACAGGCTAAGAATTTTTGGCACTGAGGATATGGAATTCGGCTTTAAACACCAATATGGGGAAAACCCTTACGGCTTTCATGTAGGCAATTCCACGTACCATCCAACCTTATTGGGCGACGGTATGGCGGTAGTGGATATCGCCTCCCGTACTAGCGTTTATCTGAGTGAACTGAATGCACCACTGCCACAATTGGGATTCAAATTCCAACTATTTGCCGGCAGCATCAGCGGTATCAGCATTGAAGGCGACTTCGGTGAACCGCGCAGCCAGGCCGTACCTGAACCCACGCCAATCGCCTTATTGCTGGCCGGGCTGGGGCTGTTGGGCTTAGCTCGCATTCGCCTAAACAAACAGAAACCTTGAATCTGATTTGCTATCGGTCCGGAACGAAATCTCCGGACCGGTTGAGAACATCCGTCTATCCAGACAAACAGGTAGCGTGAAGCATGTTCAATGTTCAGATTCAATCGGTGGCCTGAGCGGCATATAATCGTTGGTAGTCACATCCAGTAAAAAGTCTTGATAGTATTGCCAGTAGCGGCTGCGACGCTGGGGGTCTTTTGGCACATACCAGCGCTGCATCATTGCCCGGTAGGGCTGACTGTCGCGCGACGCCAGCAATATGCTGTTGATCTGGGCAATCACTTTGTGCCCCCAGGCATTATCTGCACAGGTAACGGCAGCCCGACCAATAGCAAACGGCAGTTCTTCAATTTGCGCACAATCAAAGCCGTGCTCAAATTGCCCATTTTGCTGTAGATAACGCACCGTGGAACAAAGCTCAATGGTGTAGCCAGCCCGGCCTTTATCCAACATATGCAATATGCCTTCACTTAAGGACTGCCCGGCCCGGGTTTGGTAGTGCACACCAGGCTGAAAGTTGGCCAATATTCTGTCAAGCTGCTGATAAGGGCGTCCGGCAGCAAGCAACAATGCACCGGGTTGGTCACTTAACAATTGGCCTAGTGATAAGGTTGTCGGTGCCACTTGGTTACTCAGCCTGGCACTGACCAGACTATAAGAGAAGTAAATATTGGTGGGTAAACTGATGCTGTTACGGCTGTCAGTCTGTGCATCATAATCAGAATTTACCGTACATACGGCTTTGCCCTGTTCCAGATCGGCATATAAACGTGCGGCATTGACCAGTAAAGACTTGTGCTGGTAGCCAGACAGTCGCGCTTGTATAAACTGTTGAATATCGTCACCCAACCCCTGCCCTTTAAAGGGACCATTAACAATGGTATAGGGTGGGAAGTCCAGCTTGTACCAGTTAAGTGGGGCATTTGGTTCGGCCAGCACAGAGGTTACGCCAGTGCAGGCCAGTAACACCAGGGTCAGTATTCCACGCAACACAAATTCCAACCGCTTTCAATTCAATGACCTTAGCTGAAAAACCACCGACATGTATAGCCAAACCACCTCAGGCCGCACACAAAAAATTTCTTGCTCCTGTCGAATCCGACATACCTGTAACGACTAGCTTGCAGAACAGCCATTTTGGTTGTCTGAATAACCTTATGTATGGAGAGTCTCGTGTCAAAAATGATCTTTGTTAATCTGCCGGTTTCCGACCTTAACGCATCCATGGCCTTTTATCAGGCGCTGGGCTTTGACAATAACCCGCATTTCACTGACGAAACAGCAGCCTGCATGGTCTGGAGTGAATCTATTCACGTGATGCTGCTAACACATGATAAGTGGCGGCATTTTACCTCCAGGCCAATCCCATCCAAAGATTCAAGTGAGGTGATGCTGGCACTGTCCTGTGACAGCCAGGACGCCGTGGATAGTATGAACCATGTTGCAGCAATAAAGGGCGGTACAGCCGATATCAATCCCAAACAAGAACTGGGCTTTATGTACAGTCGCGCACTGGCTGACCTCGATGGCCATGTGTGGGAGGCTGTATGGATGGATCCTGCGGCCATACCGCCACAGAGTTAACGAGCTTGAGCGAAACTTGCCATCCACCAGATAAGGTGGATGGCAAGGCTGTCCTTCTGTTTAATCGGCCTTTTTTGGCAACAATCTGGCAGAGTGCTGCAAATATGCCCTGGCTTTGGCTCTGACCAACTCCGTTTTAGCCTGCTCTGAGCCAACGTGCACTTCTTCCAGCGTTTCAGCCAAGTTGCCAAGTTCCAGATCCAGACGCTGCAGTGCATTTTCCAGGCTGTATGTCAGTTCATGTACCAACACCATATCCTCGATAGTCAGCTCAGCTTTGTTGACCACTTGTTGTAATTTGGCATTGTAAAGATCAAGATTTTGCAGCGCCTGTTCCAGGCTTTCGGCACTTTGACCGTGATAATGATCAGGTCTTGTCTCTGCACTTGCCAGTGTGGAACACATTAACATCGCCATTCCAGCGGCTAACCTTCTGTATTGCATGGGTAATCCTTTTTATAGTTTAAAGTCAACAATGTTATTGATAACCATTTTCATTTGCAAGTTTATTTGTAAGACTTACAAGCTGTAACAAAAGCCCACAATATTTAACCTGCAATCTATTCAGCAACTGCCTAGGATAGATTTCGGGGCTTATACACAATCGGGGGATAAATGAAATACCTGCTAGTCATTTTCGCACTGCTGACCCTGGCGAGTTGCAGTAACAGAGCGGTCTATGAAAACCTGCAAACTAATAAACGCCATGCCTGCTTGAAGGTGCCACAGCCAGACTATGAAAAATGTATGGAGGGCATGGACAAAAGTTACCAGCAATACGAACAAGAACGCCAGGAAGCGATAGAAAAGCCTTAACGTCCACACTGCCAGGGAATCGGCCCTATGCGCAACATACTGTTATTGATCAGTTCTATCCTATCTGCATCAGCGTTAGCCAATCCGTCACCACCGGCGTGGCTGGCACAAGGCCCTTATGTAGACAGTGACAATTTTGCCATCTCAGTGCCATTGGATGAGGTTGCCGGTAAGCTCTATGTCAACGTAAAGATTGGCGGCCAGTATAAACGTTTTGTTTTTGATACTGGCTCTCCTTCCATGCTCAGTCGTGAGCTGGCTGAGCAATTAAATCTGCCAGTAGTCGATACACGGCAGGGCAAAGATGCACACGGCACTGTGGTGCAGACCCAGATCATGCAGGCAGACCTGACACTGGCGGACCTAACGTTTAATAAAGTGCCAGTGTATGTCGCCGACTTCCCCCATACGGCAAAGTGCTTGTTTGACGGCGTATTGGGCTCCGAATTGCTGCCACTTTGCCTGTGGCAAATCGATACACCAGGCAAGGCCCTACGCTGTCACAGTCAGCCTCAAACCCTGAATCATCTTAACAAGGCACAGAAGCTAACTCTGCACAACATTGGTTACCCGCATATGCCTATTCTGGACATACAGTTTGCCAAACATGCCAGCAGCAAAGCCATGTTTGATACCGGCTCGGCAGAATACCTGACCCTTTCCCCTCAGGACTTCGACGGGGCCAATCGCAATCAGGCCATAGTCAAAGTGACGGCAGGCCATGGTTCTTTGGGCAGCTCATTAGGCGGGCAAGCAGCAGTTGATGCACAGCGTCTTGCCAGCGTAAAAACCTTGCAATTGGGTGAACTTGTGCTCGACAACCTGCAGGCCCCCGTGCGGGAACACGCGCCCAGTTTACTGGGCTCGGCGCTGCTCAGGCATTTTATTATTACCCTGGACAGTAAAAGCCAAGCCGCCTATTTCAAGGCGTATCAGCAAGGTCCCTATAGCAAAGAGGGATACGGCTTTGCGTTGAGCTTTGAATCGCTATCGCAGAACACTCAATCCTATGCGTCTCAACCTTCTATTTCGCTGGTCTGGCAGGACTCGCCTGCGGCTAAAGCCGGCTTGAAAGTAGGGCAAAAGGTTAGCGCTATAGATGGCATGGCATTAAATGGCAGTTGTGACAACCTGCGTCAAACCCAGCAGTTACTGTCAGAGAGTCAACAACTGACATTGACTCTGGAGCGGCAAGAGATAAAGTTACAAAAAGCAGCACGGTGATAACTCTCGAAGTCAAAGTCTGAGATAAATCAAAGTCTTGTCCTGCAGTTCAGGCTATTATGTCTGGACTGATTAAAGATACTCACAGCTGGACTTTATGCGCGTGATTCTGTTGGCATGGCTGCTATTAAACACACCCTTTGGCCATGCTAAGACCACAGTCCTTCTGGCGGCGGAAAGCAGTTGGCCGCCCTTTTCCAAACCTTCAGCCAGAGAAACAATGCTTATATTAGTTAAAGGCTTACGCCTGCTGCGTAATGCCCCGTCACTTCATCCCTGATTATCGGTTGCGACAAAAAAATGCAGATTAAACCTTACTCTTATCCCATTACTGGCACGCTGATGAAACTGCTGCTGGAAGCCGATCCTGACAGCAAGGCCGTTGATGCCTATCTGAAAGACGCCCGGGTATTTGTCGCATCTCAGCAGGCTGAACCTGTCGGTATCGCCGTTTTACAAACCAGCGAGGATAGGGCTGAACTTAAAAATATTGCCGTTTGCCAGCATCACCGTGGTCAGGGTTTGGCCAAGCAGTTAATTGTGACGGTAAAGCAAGCAGCCAGCCAACTTGGCTATAGCAGCTTGCATGTAGGTACAGGTAACTCCAGTCTGTCTCAGCTTGCCCTTTACCAGAAATGTGGATTTCGTATGGAGTGCATCAGAAAGGATTTCTTTTCGACCTATCCGCAACCTATTTATGAAAATGGTATTCGTTGCCTGGATTTAGTGATGTTGCGAGCGCCCCTTTAAGCCATATTTGCAATCAGGAAGTCAACAGCACTTTTTCCGCTATCGGATCAACATACTGGCGATAAAACACAGCAGAGCTAACAAAATACCGGTAGAAGGGATCCTGAACCAATACAGCTTGCCCAGTACAACATAGCCACACAACATAATCAGGCCAACACTGGGCAAAAAATCGGCCTGAAACAACAGGGGTTGCCCCTTTAACGAAAGATAGCCAAACACCAGACCAAATAGCATGGCGCCCAGGCTATGACTTGCATTGAAACCCAGCCAGGCATTCCACATCGTGGTTTCCTGCGTAATAACCGGCGAAACCCTGGCCATGGCGTGTTTCAACTCATCGTCACGAGGAGTCAGTTTGGGCCCCCAAAAGGTGTAAGCCAAATGCACGGCTCCTAGTAAAAACATGATGCTGGCGCTGGCCAACATAAAAACGACAGTCATTGGTTTTGCTTCCTTATACGACACATTTACCTGACACTGGCAGCCAGACCATTAAGGGGTTTGGTAATAGATAGTTTTGTTGGAGAGTCCAAAAACTCATAGAAAATGACGATTTCAGACTTATATATCAGACTGGCACCGCAACACGCCAGAATCGCAGTATAGAAGGATTCAGCTTTCTGGATATCATTGCTACCGAGTGTTTTATGTGAAATCACGCTGCTTGCTTTCCTTATTGGTTGTCTCAAAAATAAGCACGACCATCAGCACAATGGGTCAACTCAGCCCCCTTAAATTCTCGGTAACACCGCCACGTGCTAAACTGATTTCCCAAACAATGTTATCAAAATGAATCTGCAAACAAAAAAGGGCAAGTCACACTGGACTTACCCTTTTGTTATCGCAGCTGCGGGCAGCAAAAACGCAGTTAGCCCACCTTTTTACTGGCAGGGAAAGTCGGTACGGGCTGGCCGGCCATATCCTGCACTACACGCATAACCTGGCAACTGTAGCCAAATTCATTGTCGTACCATACGTACAAGGTCGCTCTGTCGCCAGCAACGATAGTGGCTTGGGAGTCCACTACAGAGGCAAAACGCGAGCCGACCAAATCGCTGGACACCAGCTCCGTGGATGCGGTGTAGTCAATCTGGTGCTGTAAATCGGAGAACAGCGCCGTTTTGCGCAGAAACTCGTTGATTTCGTCCCGATCTGTCCCCTTACCCAGATTCAGATTCAAGATAGCCAGCGAAACATTAGGCGTGGGTACCCGAATGGCGTTGCCCGTGAGTTTACCTGCCAGTTTAGGGTAGGCCTTGGCAACCGCTTTGGCCGCACCGGTTTCGGTAATCACCATATTCAGTGGCGCAGCACGACCTCGGCGTTCGGCCTTGTGGAAGTTATCGATCAGGTTCTGGTCATTGGTATAGGAATGCACGGTTTCCACATGACCATTTTCAATGCCGTAATGCTCATCCAGGGCTTTCAGCACTGGGGTAATAGCATTGGTGGTACAGCTTGCCGCTGACAAAATATAATCGGTCGCTTCAATATCAGCATGGTTTACGCCATGTACAATATTTTTGATATCGCCTTTGCCTGGGGCCGTCAGCAGCACTTTTTTCGCCCCTTTGGACTGCAGATGCTGAGACAAACCATCACGATCACGCCACATACCGGTGTTATCAATAACAATGGCATTGTTAATACCGTACTGCTGATAATCTACTTCGGCCGGGCTGTTGGCGTAAATGACCTGAATATAGGCACCGTTGGCTTTCAGCGCATTACGCTCGTGGTCGATGGTGATACTGCCGTTAAATGGCCCATGCACGGAATCACGGCGTAACAGACTGGCACGTTTTTCCAGATCGCCCTCTTTGCCACCGCGCACAACAATGGCACGCAGGCGTAGTTTATTGTTTTTGCCATGACGCTCGATTAACAGGCGGGCCAGCAAGCGACCAATACGGCCAAAACCATACAGCACCACATCCTGCGGAGCATGATCATCATCGCGGTCGAGTATGTCAGCCAGCTCATCACGCAGGTAAGTTTCCACGTCACGGCCTTTAGCGGCATCACCATAGTGGTAGTTATACGCCAGTTTACCTAAATCAATCTGTGCTGGCGCCAGCTTCATCCGGCTCATAACGTCCAGCAGTGGCCAGCTTTCACGCAGACGCAGCTTTTCACCAGTGTGCAAACGCACGCTGCGATGGGCTTTTATGATATCAATGCTGTTGGCGCCAAGCAGCGGGCGACCATACAGGGTTATCTCAACAGCGCTATCGCGATGCAGTTTGCCCAGTAAGGGCTGCATTTTCTCGGCGAATTCCTGCCGTTCCTGCCAGCTATTGAGTAACGCTTCTTCATGTTGGTGATTCATGCACTCGACCTTTGCAACTAAATGGGTTGTAGGGTTGTGTTTGACAAGGGCTTCTTGTATTCCGGCTCAATATTCCATTGGCTTGGGTGGCCTGCGACTTGGCAATGTCAAAAACGGCCGCTATTTTAAAGAAACACAGGACTGTCGCCAAATTGTGCTAAAGTTTCAGCTTTAAGCAAAACGGCTGATTTATTGGGAAATTATCGGTAAACTTTCTTCATTTTGCTGGAGTGAATATGGGCAGATTTACGCCCTTGCTGCTGATCGTCTTGGCATTGACCGGTTGTGATAGGTTCAATCAGATAAACGTAAAGGATATCTGTGCCCAGCATCCGCAGATGTGCAGCGACTTAAATCCTGACGGTTGGTGCCGGGCGGAAAAAGCCAACATCATCAAACACCGTTTTGAACAAAGCCACAGCCCAACGGATAAGTTAAACTACGACTTGCTGCTGGACTTTGAGCGTTACAAAAAGTGTATTGCGAAGGCCTCGCAAATCGAGCACATCAAGCTCAAAGAAAAGAAAACCGAGCGGGTTAAAGGACTACTGACCGCTGAACGCGAGTTAAAACGTTTGGCAAGAGAGACCCGCGACTCTATGTCCCCTCACCTGCTTTACTACCACTGGTCGAGGTTTCATAACGATGAAGCGCTAAAACACTTCCTCGAATACGAAAAAACCAACCAACTGCAGTACCCCGAAATGCAGGTTGCCCTGGCCACCTATTACATAAAGTTTGATCGTCCCAAAACCATACAGTTGCTCTACCATGCCCTGGAATTGTACAAAGAAGGCGATGAGGTGGACCCGGAAATTTTTCGCAGCCTCACCAGTCTGTTTATGAAAGAAGAACAACTGGACTGGGCATATTTGTGGGGGTATGCCGGTCGCGAATTTGGCGTTGAAGACCTGGACCTAACCAGTCTTGAAGCCCTGTTACAAAAGCAGTCCAGACAGCTCAAACCGATTCGGGAAAAAGCCGATTCCTATGTGGATATGATTGAAGAGGGTCGCTTTGTCGCGCCACTTTAACGGCAAAAATCGCAGATTTCTGAAAGCCACTTTCAGAAAAAAATCATAAAAAAAGCCAGCGGATGCTGGCTTTTTGCTACTTTTTACCAAATTAGCGCTTAATCGCCACCTGAGGTTGCCCTTGCATGCTCCATTCAACATGGAATTTTTTACCTTGCGGCTTATCTACCCGTTCAAAGGTATGAGCACCAAAGTAATCACGCTGCCCTTGTAACAGGTTTGCTGGTAACACCGCGCACCGGTAAGAATCGTAGTAGTTTAATGCTGATGACATGGCTGCACAGGGGATCCCCATCAGTGTCGCGTCTGCCACAGCCTGACGCCAATTGCCCTGGAAAGACTGGATCTGGCTGGCAAAAAACGGATCCAACAACAAATTGGCCAGATTGTCGTTCTGCTCGTAGGCCTGGGTAATAGATTGCAGGAAAACTGCACGAATAATGCAACCGGCCCGCCAAATTTTGGCAATCTGGGCAAAATCCAGCTTCCAGTTCTGCTCTTTGCTGGCCATCGCCATCAGCTGAAAGCCCTGTGCATAGGCACAAATCTTTGAACAATACAGCGCATCATGCAGGTTTTGCACAGCACGTTGCTTTTGCTCTGCACTGAGTGTTACAGGGGCAGGACCTTTGAGCACTTCTGCCGCTTTAGTGCGCTCACCTTTAAGGCTGGAGATACTGCGGGCAAACACCGCCTGAGTAATAGTTTGTGCCGGACTGCCTACTTGCAAAGCACTGACTGCTGTCCATAAGCCCGTGCCCTTTTGCCCGGCTTTGTCAAGGATCATGTCTACCAGCGGCTGGCCGGTTTCTTCGTCGACTTTGTCCAGTACTTCGGCGCTGATTTCAATCAGATAGCTGTTCAGCAAACCGGCATTCCATTGGCGGAAGGTATCGGCAATTTCTGCCGCCTGCATGCCCAGTCCATCACGCATAATCTGATAGGCTTCGCAGATAAGCTGCATATCGGCATATTCGATGCCGTTATGCACCATTTTCACATAATGACCGGCCCCTACCGGCCCAATATAGGCCGCGCACGGTTCACCTTGCTTGACCGGCTGACCGGGGATATGGGATTCAATGGGCTTGCCGGACGCTGGATCGACTTTAGCCGCAATGGCTTCCCAAACCGGCTTGATTCTGGTCCAGGCATAAGGATCGCCCGATGGCATCAATGACGGCCCAAATCTGGCGCCGACTTCGCCACCGGAGACGGCGGTGGAAAAGAAAATAAACTTGCCTTTATAGTGCTTTTCCCGCTCGACCGAGTCTGTCCACAGACTGTTTCCGGTATCCACCACAATATCATCGGCGCCAATACCTGCGTCGATTAAATGGTGACAAACATGGTCTACGGGTTCACCGGCCGGAACAGATAAAACAATCAGACAGGGCTTTTTTAACTTGGCCAGCAGCTCGGTATATGAATGACAGCCCACGACCCTGGGACTTTGCCCATTACGCTCCTTCTCGTCTTGCGCGATAATGGCGTCTATCTTGGTCTGATCAAGGTCGAAACAGGCAATACGGTAGTCATTGTCGGCCAGATTCAGGGTCAGGTTTTTCCCCATCACCCCCAAACCGATAAAACCAATGTCGCAAAGTGCGGTGTCTTGCTGCATGTGTCATGTCCCGTTGTCAGTGGTGGGCGCTGGCGCCCCGGAAAAATTGGCGGCGATTATACACAGTCCTGCTCAGCTTGTAACTTTCACACCGCAAGAATAGTCATTGCCACTCATATAAAACACAAAGACTTTTATACGCCAGCTCAAAGCGGTCCAGCATACTAAATGGTGGCATCTGTGCCGGATGGTCATAACGTGTGTCCACCAGCAGTCGCCAGCAGGCCTTGCAACCCGGCAGTTGAAAGGTAATGTCATGATCACTGGCATTAAATAGAATCAGCCAGTGTTCCGCCTGAGCTCCTTCACCTTTAAGCTCAACGGCAAATGCCTGATTATTGGCGTCATGCCAGTCATCTTCCACCTTACGGGCACCGTCTGGTCGGTACCAGCCCACTTTAGCCACATTGAACTGCAAGCTGTAATTGTCATCGTGCAAATTCAGATAACTTAGCAATTCACTGTTTTTCCGTACCGCTATCATATGTTTACAAAAGGCCAGAAAATCCTGTTTACGCCTGGTCAGGTCCCAGTTAAACCAACTGATATCGTTATCCTGGCAATAGGCATTGTTGTTGCCCTGTTGAGTGCGGCTTAGCTCATCGCCCCCCAACATATGTGGAATGCCCTGCGACAGCATCAGAGTGGCAAATAAATTGCGCTTTTGTCGTTCACGCAGGGCCACAATCTGCTTGTCACGACTGGGCCCTTCCACGCCATAATTGGCAGACAGGTTATGGCCGTGCCCATCGCGATTATTTTCCAGATTGGCGTCATTGTGCCTTTCTGCGTAGCTGACCAGATCCTGTAAGGTAAAACCGTCATGGTAGGTGAGCATATTGACCGAACTGGTAATCGCTCTGGTGTCTTTGTGAAAAATGTCCCTTGAGCCAAGCAAGCGGGTGGCAAAATCGCTGGTCAGGCCCTTATCACCCCGCCAGAACGCCCGTACCTGATCCCGGTATTTGTCATTGCATTCATGCCAATGGGACGGAAACTGGCCCAGACGATAACCACCAATACCTAAATCCCAGGGCTCGGCAATCAGCTTCACATTTGACAAAACCGGGTCCTGACGTAAGGCGCGGAAAAATCCTGACTGACCACTGAATTCGTAAGGATCCCGTCCCAAACTGGCAGCAAGATCAAAACGAAAGCCGTCCACCCCCATCACCTGCACCCAGTAACGCAGGGCATCCATTACCAGTTTCATGACAAAGGGGTGGGCAGTATTGACCGAATTGCCACAGCCGGAATTATTCAGATAGCGCCGGTAATCAGGAATGCCAAATTCGTTGTGTTCAAACAGATAAAACGCCTGGTTATCAAAGCCCTTAAACGACAAGATAGGGCCATCCAGGCCCCCTTCTGCGGTGTGGTTAAATACTACATCCAAAATCACTTCGATGCCGGCACAGTGCAGCTCATGCACCATAGTGCGAAACTCTTGCACAGGATCATCAATAGCGTAACGCGGGTCCGGGCAAAAATAATTAATGCTGTTATAGCCCCAGTAGTTGGTCAGGCCCTTATTGGTGATAAAAGGCTCAGGCATAAAAGCCATGACCGGCATCAACTGGATGGCAGTGACGCCCAGTGCATTAAGGTGTTCCAGTATGACGGGTTCGCACACCCCCAGAAACTTGCCCTGTTTCGCCTTAGGCACCTGCGGATGTTGCTGCGTCAGACCTTTTACATGTACCTCATACAGAATGGTTTCGGCATCGCCGTAATCCGGCTTTTCGTCGGTAGTTAACGGCGGCAGTGGGTCACAGACAATGGCCTTGGGGATCATAAACTGGCTGTCATCCTGATACTGCCGGGCATTCCATACCAGCGGACGATTGAGGCGACGCGCATAGGGGTCAATCAAGAGTTTTTCGGGGGTAAAGCAATGCCCGGTGTCGCCCCTGGAGGGGCCATGCACACGGTAGCCATACAGTTGTCCGGCTTGTATCCCTTCAATATGCCCATGCCAAATCTTGCCGGTTTTAGCCGGCAGGTCAATTTCCAGCAGTGGCTCTTCGGTATCAGCATGAAACAGGCAAAGTACCACACGCTCGGCATTTGGCGCGTGTACGGCAAAATTACAGCCACTTGCGGTAGGCACAGCGCCCAAAGGTTTGGGCAGCCCGCAGCTTACCAGTTGTGAAGAGATCTCAGTCGATTTGCTCATAGATCAAGTAGAGTGTTGCCAGAGGCGGTAAATCAATTTGCACAGAATGGGGTTTGCCATGCCAGGTTTGTTGCTCGCTGATATAGGCCACCTTGTCCGAGTATCCACTGCCCCAATACTGCGCGTCATCACTGTTTAATAACACCTTGTAGTGACCTGCATCTGTCACACCCATGCGAAATCCCTGATGGGGTACCGGGGTAAAATTACATATCACATAGATTTTCTGGCGGCTGTCCAGACTTTTGCGTACAAAGGCCAGGATACTTTGCTCACTGTTCTGATGATCAACCCACTCAAAACCCGTTGCGGCATGATCACACTGATGCAGCGCGGGATACTGGCAGTACAATCGGTTCAGTGATTGATACAACAACTGAATCCCCTGGTGTTTATCATAATCCAGCAAATGCCACTGTACCGAGCTGTCATGATTCCATTCACTGCTCTGGCCGATTTCATTGCCCATAAAATTCAGTTTTTTGCCGGGATGCCCGTACATAAAGGCCGCGTAACAACGCAGATTGGCTGCCTGCTGCCACTCGTCGCCCGGCATTTTTCGCAGCAGCGAACCTTTACCATGCACTACTTCGTCATGGGAAATCGGCAAAATGAAGCTTTCGTCATAGGCATACACCATGGAAAACGTCAGTTCATTATGGTGATAACGCCGATATGCCGGATCTTTGGCAATATAGTGCAGAGAGTCGTGCATCCAGCCCATATTCCACTTAAAGCCAAACCCCAAGCCCCCTTCGAACACGGGCCGGGATACTTTGGCAAAAGAAGTGGACTCCTCGGCAATGGTCATGGCTAAAGGGAAACGACGGTAGGCTTCTTCGTTCATCCAACGTAACAGGCTGATGGCCTCATAATTATGATTGCCGCCATCCACATTGGGGATCCACTCACCGTCCTTACGGGAATAATCCAGATACAACATGGAGGCCACCGCATCAACCCGCAGGCCATCAATATGAAACTTGTCGAGCCAATACAAGGCACTGGCGACCAGAAACTGCCGTACCTCATTTTTACCAAAATCATAAATGCACGAGTCCCAGTCAGGATGCCAGCCCTTACGTGGATCCTCGTATTCATACACATGCGTACCATCGAATCTGGCTAAGCCGTGACCGTCCTCGGGAAAATGGGCCGGCACCCAGTCGATAATGACACCAATACCGTGCTGATGGCATTGATCAACAAAGTATTTAAAATCATCCGGGTTACCAAAACGACTGGTAGGGGCAAACAATCCCACCGGCTGATAACCCCAGGACCCATCAAAAGGGTGTTCCGACACGGGCAGGATTTCCAGATGGGTGTAGCCCATTTCAACAACGTAAGGTAGCAGGACGCTGGCCAGCTCCCGGTAACTTAAAAACACACTGCCATTGCCAGATAACTTGCGTCGCCAGGAGCCAAGGTGTACCTCGTAAATACTCATAGGCTGATGGTACGGATCCCAGCCCTGGCGACTCATCCAGGCCTCATCCTGCCATATGTATTTTGCATGCTCATACACAACAGAGGCATGGGACGGATACTGCTCAGCCTGAAAACCAACAGGGTCAGCCTTATGTGGTAACGAATTACCTTGTCTGTCCTTAAGCGCATACTTATAGCGGGTACCGGCTGCGATTCCCGGTACAAACAAGACCCAGTATCCCAGGCTGGTTTTCTGCATAGGATGGGCAGTATCATTCCACCAGTTAAAATCACCAATAACAGACACCGCCAAGGCATTAGGTGCATACACCGCAAACCGGGTGCCACGAATCGTCTTATCTAAGCCAACATCCAGTTCAAGCAGTTGCGCCCCCAATTGTTGGTAAACATTCTGCGGGTCGTGATCAACAAAATGTACCGCATGGTAGGCCTGTTCTTTGAACTGGTAAGGATCAATACGTTCGAATTTGCCATCCAGCGTAGTGATCTCCAGCGCATAAAGTGGAACCTGCTGGTACTGAGGTAAGACAAGTTCAAATAGCGCCGAACCACTTTGCTGCTGCATATGGCCAAGGTGTTTGCCACTTGCCAGCTCGAGCACACTGACATCTGTGGCCCCAGGTAACCAGGCCCTTATCCACCCTCCAGACTGATCCTGCCCCGGTCCGAGTAAATTAAAAGGCTCTGCACATCGCGCTGCTTGTAGGACATCTAACTGCATGGATTCTCTGCTTATCACTCTGTTAACCCTGGGCTTGTGTAGCCCGGTTCCTTGCCTCGGTTAATTGACGGCTTAGCGACTGCAATGTCGGTTCGTCAAAGATCTGCTCCAGATTAACGCTTAGCTTACGCTGCCAGTTGGGGTATTCGTGGCTGGTACCAGGTACGTTAACAGGTTTGTCCATTTGCAGCCAATCTTCCAATTGCAGGCTCAACAGTGCGCTGGAGCCACCCGCCATATGTACTTGCATACCCTGATTCAATTCCCAGGTCATGCCAACTTGGTCCACGTGCCTATCTATCCAGTCCGGAATACTGCCATGACCATGCAGAGAGTTAAGGATCTGTTGTTTATTGTCATATCGACTGCGGTACAAAGACGAGACAATATCGTCGCTTGGATACAAACCTAAACGCTGTCCCAGTTCTAAATCCAGGCAATGCCAGTAACCCTTGAGGGTTGGCATATCATGGGTGGTCAGAGTGGACATAGATTGCACCGGGTAATGGGCCGGCGAATAAAAACCACCATCTTCGGCCTGTTCGAAGAAAAATACCCGGTACGAATAAATACCGTTGTCGGCCAGTTTGTCACGAATCTCTTCGGGTACGGTGCCAAGGTCCTCCCCTATAACTAAAACCTGGTGACGGTGACTTTCCAGAGCCAGAATGCCTAGCAGATCATCCACCGGATAATAAACATAACCACCTTGCTTGGCGCTATCGCCCCTGGCTACCCACCATAGCCTTAACAAAGCCATTACATGGTCAATTCGAAGCGCCCCACAGGACTGCATATTGGCGCTAAACAAATCGATAATGGGCTGATAAGCCTGTTGATACAGTTTTTGTGGATCCATGGGCGGCAGGCCCCAGTTCTGCCCAAGCGGTCCAAGCACATCTGGCGGCGCCCCCACACTGGCGTTAATGGCATATAAGGATTTATTGCCCCAAATTTCGGCACTGCCTTCACTCACTCCAACGGCCAGATCGCGGTAAATACCGATGACCATATTGTTCTCTATGGCAAGTTGATGGGCTTGCTCAAGCTGTAACGCCGCCTGCCATTGCAGAAACTGATAGAATTTTATCCGCTGTGCATATTTCTTTTGAAAGGCTTTCACGTCAGGCAGATGGAATTCTGCCAGCGCAGCGGGGAACACCGGCCAGCCCCAATATTCTTTGCCCTGCTCTTTAAGCGTTTCTTGCAGGGCATCATAGGTCGCCAGCATTTGCAGGCTTTCCCCGCCTTGGGCGACAAAAGCTTTAAATGCGCGGTTTTGCCTGGTATTGCCTTTAAGATAGCGTTGATTAAATTGTTCAAACAGCGGACTCAATATGGCCAGTTTGAGTCTGGTAACCTGCTGATAGTCCACCTGCTCATTGTCCCTGACCTGCTGCAGTGCATGCTGAAAATTAGCCTCCTGATAAAGCGTCTGAATGGCTTGTTCGTCAAAGCCTTCAATAGCACTGACATCCAGATAGATGAAATTCAGCCAGCGCCTGGAAGAAGGGCCATACGGACTGCAGGCGTCAGGATTGGCAGGATAGAGGGCATGAATAGGATTTAAACCGACAAAATGAGCACCACTGTCGGCAGCTTTGGCCAATAACAAGCGCAAATCAGTAAAGTCTCCGACTCCCCAATTTCGCTCACTGCGCAGGCAATACAGTTGTACGCTTAACCCCCAGATTTTCCCGCCCTGCTCAATTCTGGCAGGTGTGTAACAAGCCTGTGGCGCAATAATCAGTTTCATGACCGCCAGTTCGTCCTCGCCCTCAGCCACCAACTTTAAATGGTGATATCCAAGGCCTGGCGCAGCCTGGATGTCGAGTAAATACTCCTGAAATTCGACATCCTGAATATGGCTGACATTGATAAGCTCTCCTTCGCTTGGCACCACTGCCTGGTCCGTCACCTGCCCCTGTTCGCTGACCAGACGCAAAGAATAACGGTCATTAACTAATTCAATCGGCAAACGTAATGCAATAATCAAAGGTTCACCAAGGCGGTTTACCTGCACAGGATCCAGTGGATTCAGCCAGGCCTGCAAATGCTCCTGTTCGAGCTTTTCCATCAGACCTTGTTCGTCATCAACCGGGTAACCCATGGCTTTCAGCAACTTGTTTTTACTGGCCGGGTCAATCTGTGCTGGTTTGCCCCAGGCGTCGATGTAATTGGACTCTATGCCCCTGACTTCTATCAGTCTGTCGATAAGGGATTGATTCATGGATATGAAAACGCCATATAAGTGGATGAAACCATCCGGTTGATGACCAAGCTAACAGAGGCATTTGCAATTTAAAAGACTGCTCATCCCCGATGTTGCATTGCCAAACTGTTTATCTGAACTGTTGCCTATTGTCCCTGTCAAAAAGCAGTATTGCAGCAGACACCAGTACTTACCTGCTTGTTGCATAAGGGTTAGTCAATGCTTGCAGGTATCGGTAAAAGCTAGTTAAGAAAGCCAGACTAGTCTATGAGAATACGATTGCATAAATATTTTATGTAATTAAACAACAAATCAGGGATGAGCCTTTGCCTTAGCTCGCAGTTTGATCCATAATTTCTGTAATTTATTTTCAACAAGTGCAAAAAGTCGAGGAATGTCATGACCATCAAAGTTGCCATTAATGGATTCGGACGTATAGGTCGCAACGTACTGCGCGCCCTGTACGAGTCAGAAAAACACTATGACCTGAAAATTGTTGCTATCAATGATCTGGGCGATGCCTCCATCAATGCTCATCTGGTCAAGTACGATACAGCCCATGGCCGTTTTGCCGCTAAAGTCAGCCACGACGACAAAGCCATTTACGTTAACGACGATAAGATCAATATTTATTCCGAGCGCAACCCAGCGGATTTACCCTGGGGCGAGCTGGGTATTGACGTGGTATTTGAATGTACCGGGCTGTTCACTAAAAAAAGCGATGCCGAAGCGCACATCAAAGCCGGTGCACGCAAAGTGATTATCTCCGCGCCAGGCACTGACGTTGATGCGACAGTGGTATATGGCGTGAACCACGATGTACTGACCGGTGATATGACAGTTATTTCCAATGCATCCTGCACCACTAACTGTCTTGCGCCTATTGCCAAGCCGTTGTACGACGCGCTCGGTATCGAAAGCGGCCTGATGACGACCATTCATGCCTATACCAATGATCAGCGTTTAAGTGATGTATATCACACCGATGTCCGTCGTGCCCGCGCCGCCGCTATGTCTATGATCCCATCTAAAACCGGTGCCGCCGCCGCAGTGGGCCTGGTTGTACCAGAGCTGAAAGGCAAATTCGACGGTATGTCAGTGCGGGTGCCAGTTATCAACGTGTCGTTGGTGGATTTAAGCTTTGTTGCCGGTCGTGAGACCACAGTGGCGGAAGTGAATGAGATTATCGCCAAAGCAGCAGCCAGCGCGCCCATGAGTGAAGTACTGGATGTTAACGAACAGCCCCTTGTGTCTGTTGATTTTAACCATATTCCTTACTCCTCTGTGTTTGATGCCACGCAAACCAAAGTACAAGGCAAACTGGTAAAAGTGATGTCCTGGTATGACAATGAGTGGGGCTTCAGCAACCGGATGCTGGACAACGCTCAATACTGGCTTAGTCTGTAACAGTCAGATTTGCTGAAAACGGCCGCACAGGCCGTTTTTTTATATTGACGCAGCCGGGAGCATTCTTCAGCATAGTTGTTGTACCGTTTAGCTAAAGGGAATAGCCATGAAATTATCCACCCATGTATTCCAGCGTACTTCCGATCAGGGAATGCCAATCATCAGTGTTGATAATCCGGTGGCCAGTCTGGAGTTGTCGCTGTTTGGTGGCCATGTGCTGAGTTTTATGCCCAAACGTGACAACAGGCAACGGCTTTGGCTAAGCCCCAAAGCCGTAATGGACGGTAGTAAACCCATTCGTGGTGGTATTCCGCTATGCTGGCCCTGGTTCGGCCAGGCCTCACAAGCTGATTTACCCGCTCATGGCTTGGTACGTAATCAGATGTGGCAGGTCATCAGGGTGGATGATGATATGGATGAAACCCGCCTGCAACTGCAACCCAAGCAATGCAGCGGCCCCGGCTTTGTGCACAGCGCCGAGCTGACTCTGGAACTGCTGATTGGCCATCAACTTAGTGTCAGCCTGATTACCCGCAATACCGGCCAGCAGGCTTTCACTTTTGGCGGAGCCTTACATAGCTACTTCCGGGTCAGCGATATTGGCAAGGTAAAAATCACCGGTTTACAGGGCCCCTATCAGGATAAAGTGCAGAACACCCTGATGGACACCTCGCCAAGCCCCTACTGCATCGCAGCGGAAACGGACCGGATCCATCTAACCCAGAGCGCGGATATCAGCATTGTAGATGCTGAGTGTGCAACCCAACTCCATAACCAAGGGCATGACAGCCTGGTGGTATGGAATCCCTGGCAGGAAAAATCCGCGCACATGGCAGATATGTCAGCCAACGGCTATCAGCAGATGCTTTGCATTGAAGCCGCAATCACACAGGGCCTGGAGCTGGCGCCTGGACAAAGCCATACGCTCAAACAGGTTATCGCTTAAACGCCACAAAAAAGCCGACATACGTCGGCTTTTCTAATCGCTTTTACACCTTCAGGCAGTCGCGCTATCCACCGCCGCGGCACCTTTAACAGCCTGTGATGCCAGCTCAGTAATTTTCGCCCAGTTGCCTTCAGCAACCACGTCATCAGGTGCCAGCCAGGAACCACCTACACAGCGCACATTTGGCAATGCCAGATAATCCAGGTAGTTATTTGCCCCAATACCACCGGTTGGACAGAAGGTCACATCAGGGAATGGACCACCAATGGATTTTAGCGCTTTGATCCCCCCAGAGGCCTCTGCCGGGAAAAACTTAAAGTGGGTATAACCCAGATCACGGCCTTTCATCAGCTCTGAAATTGACGAAATGCCTGGTATCAACGCAATTTTCGATGCGTTACCAGCTTCCAGCAACTCGGTCGTCAGGCCCGGACTGATGGCAAATTTAGCACCGGCTTCAGCCACTTGCTGTAACTGCGCCGCATTGGTTACTGTGCCAGCACCTATCATGGCATCAGGTACTTTGTCAGCAATCTCGCGAATAACATCGAGTGCGGCAGGCGTACGTAGTGTGACTTCCAGAACCCGGATACCGCCCTCAATCAATGCCTTGGCAAGAGGGACGGCATGGGCCACATCTTTAATCACCAGCACAGGTACCACGGGTCCTTGAGCGAAGAGTTGCTCGGCAGAAATCATCCAATCTTTAGTCATCGAGATTAACCTTTAAAATGCTGTGTCAAATACGCGGCTGTGCCAATCAGGCCATGATCCGGTTCGGTAATTACAAATGTCGGGATCGCTTGCACATAGTGTTGGAAACGTCCCTTAGCTTCAAAGCGCTGACGGAATTCGCTGCGCTGCAAAAATTCAACAAATCGCGGTACGATACCGCCAGCAATGTATACCCCGCCAAAGGTAGCCAGATTCAGGGCCAAGTTGCCACCAAAGCTCCCCATCACCCGGCAAAACTGCTGCAGCGTTGCCTCGCAGAGTTCACATTCGCCACGTATAGCAAGACAAGTAATATCGGCAGGCTCAGTCTGCAGGGCTGGTTTGTCGAAATGCTCAGCCAGGGCCTGATAGATTTGAACCAAGCCGCGACCAGACAAGACTTCCTCGGCAGAGGCATGGCCATGCTTTTTGTTTAAAAAGCGCCATATGGCCAAATCCAGTTCATCAACAGGTGCGAAATCCACATGGCCGCCCTCTCCGTCCAGGCATTGCCAGCCATCATCAACTGCCGTTAGATGCCCTACCCCCAGACCTGTGCCTGGGCCGAACACGGCAATATTCTGACCAGCTTGCACCTGCCCGCCGCCAATCTGCACTTTTTGCTCAGCGCTTAACACCGGCAGCGACATGGAGATTGCGGTGTAATCATTGATCACTTCCAGACAATCCAAGGCTAACTCGTCTTTTAAGGCTGCTTTTGAAAACTGCCAATGATGGTTAGTCATCTTGATCAGGTCTTTATCCACCGGACAAGCAATGGCAATGCAGCCGGCATTAAACTGCAACTGCGGAAAACTCTGGGTATAGGCGCGGATGGCATCGCCAATGCTGGGGTAGTCATTGCACAGATACTTGCGTACCTGGCTAATTCCCCCATCCACCACCTGGGCCAGACGAATATTGGTACCGCCTACATCAGCGACAAACTGGGCTTTCATACATTCTGCACCTGAGTAGCAAACAAAGAACAGGCACCCTCTTCGGCGCCAGTCAGGGTCGCACGCATGCCAGCAAACATCTCACGCCCCATGCCCTGCAGGTGATTATTGATATCAGCCAGCTTGTTTTCACGACGTGCCAGTTCGTCTTCATCCACTAACAATGTCAGCTCGCCGTTTTCGGCGTTCAGCTCAATAATGTCGCCGTTTTGCACTTTGGCCAGCAAACCGCCGTCATAAGCTTCCGGTGTAACATGAATAGCAGCAGGCACTTTACCCGAAGCACCTGACATACGTCCGTCAGTAACCAACGCCACCTGATAACCTCTGTCCTGCAGTACCCCAAGTGGTGGGGTTAAACGGTGCAATTCCGGCATACCAATGGCTTTAGGGCCCTGGAAGCGCACCACCACAATACAATCGCGATCCAGCTCTCCGGCCTTGAACGCCCGGTCCAGGTCAAACTGGTCTTCAAATACCACGGCTGGTGCCTTGATATGGGTTTTACCGTCACGCAGAGCCGAGGTTTTAATCACCCCACGACCCAGGTTGCCGTTTAGCACCGCCAGGCCACCATCGGGTTTAAAGGGCGCTTTAACCGAAGAAAACACCGAGGTGTCTAACGAGGTTTTAGGGCCGTCTTTCCACACCAGTTCACCATTTTCCAGCACCGGCTCTTTGGTGTATTGTTCCAACCCTTTACCACATATGGTATTTACGTCGTTGTGCAGAAGGCCTGCATCCAACAACTCTCGGAACAGCAGTGCCATACCGCCAGCGGCAACAAAGTGGTTAATGTCAGCCGAACCGTTAGGATAAATGCGGGTCAACAATGGTACTGCGTTGGAAATATCTGAAAAGTCATCCCAGTTAATCAGATAACCGGCAGCGCGGGCCACCGCCACCAAGTGCATGGTATGGTTGGTAGAACCACCTGTTGCCAGCAGAGCGACCAGACCATTAACAATGCTTTTCGCATCAACGATATGGCCGATAGGCATATAGTTGTCACCCAGATCAGTCAGTCTGGTGGCCTGTACAGCGGCGGCGCGGGTTAGGGCATCACGCAGTGGGGTACCTGGATTAACAAACGAGGAGCCAGGCAAATGCAGGCCCATCACTTCCACCACTAACTGGTTACTGTTGGCCGTACCATAGAAAGTGCAAGTACCCGCACTGTGGTAAGATTTAGACTCCGCTTCCAGCAGCTCTTCCCGGGTAGCCTTGCCTTCGGCATACGCCTGTCGAACACGGGCCTTTTCCTTATTAGGAATACCAGATGGCATGGGACCGGCGGGTACAAATACGGTAGGCAAATGGCCAAACGCCAGAGAGCCAATCAGCAATCCGGGTACAATTTTGTCACAAATCCCCAGCATCAGGGCCGCATCAAACATATTGTGTGACAAGGCTACGGCCGTCGACTGAGCAATCACATCGCGGCTCATCAAGCTGAGATCCATACCAGGGTTACCCTGTGTCACCCCGTCACACATGGCGGGTACACCGCCAGCAAACTGGGCCACACTGCCCACCTGATGCACCGCCTGTTTAATTAATTGCGGATAGCTTTCATAGGGCTGGTGCGCAGACAACATATCGTTGTACGAGGAAATAATCGCCACATTAGCTTTGGTCATGCTGCGCAGGCTGGCTTTGTCGTCCTGGTTACACGCCGCAAAACCATGTGCCAGATTGCCGCAAGACAACACGCCGCGATGCGGGCCCTGGCCTCTGGCTTTGTCAATTTTAGCCAGATACGCTGCGCGTGTTGCTTTACTGCGCTCAATAATGCGCTCGGTAACTTCCTGGATGGTGGAATGCATAAATCTCTCCTAGGGTGCCCAGACTAATTCTACGTCGGCACGGTTCAGTACCGCACGGATGGGCATCTCAAATTCATCGGTGCCGGCCAGCGCCTTGTCTAATACGGCTTTTTTGCCTTCACCGGTCAGGTGTAAAAATACATGACGACTATTCAGCAATGCAGCCAAAGACAATGACATACGCCAATGCGGCGCGGTTGTTGGCTGTACCGCCAGATAAGGTTTGGGATAATTTAGATCCAGGCCCTGACTGATTTGTGCCGAACAAGGGAACAATGATGCAGTATGGCCGTCTTCGCCCATGCCGAGGATCAGCACATCAATAGGCAATGGCATCTGTGCGATTGCCGCAACGCAGTCATCAACACCATCCTGAGCCCGCTGTGCCGGGTTCTTTAAACCAATAAAGGTAGCAGCCTGAGCCTTATTCTGCAGCAGATGCTCACGGACCATTTTTTCATTGCTGGACTCATCCGAGCTATCCACCCAGCGTTCATCCGCCAGGCTGACAACGACTTTGGACCAGTCCAGGTCCTGCTGAGAAAGCTGTGCGAACATACCCTGCGGAGTGCGACCACCTGACACCACCAGGCTGGCCTTACCGCGTGTGGCGATACCTTCATTCAACAACCGGGCAATTCGTTCAGCAAACGCCAGATTCAGTTCCTGGGGGGAAGCAAAGTTGCTAGTACGCATCAACTATTTCCTTCCCAGTTTGCTTTCATACCAGGCACGGCCATCACGAGCCATCAGCGCAATAGAGGCAACGGGTCCCCAGGTACCAGCCTGATAGGGTTCTGCCGGCTCATTGCTGCTCTCCCATGCACCAATGATGCTATCAACCCAGGTCCAGGCCTGTTCAATTTCGTCACGCCGTACAAACAGTGCCTGGTTACCTATCATGACTTCCAGCAACAGTTTTTCATACGCATCAGCAATGCGCTCATCCTTAAAGGTTTCAGAAAAACTCAGATTCAGCTTGGACTTCTGCAGGTTCATCGAACTGGAGCCGGTTAAGCCTGGCACTTTGTTCATAACCGTGATTTCGACGCCTTCGTCAGGCTGCAGACGAATGGTCAGTTTGTTCGGTGGCAGCTTGGCGAAGCTGTCTTTAAACAGGTTATGCGGCTGCGGTTTAAAATAAATGGCAATTTCGCTAACCTTAGTCGGCATGCGTTTACCAGTACGCAGGTAAAACGGCACGCCCGCCCAGCGCCAGTTGTCCACTTCCACTTTCAGAGCGACGAAAGTTTCGGTTTCACTCTTTTGGTTGGCATCAGGCTCTTCCAGATAGCCAGGTACTTCTTTGCCTTTTACAAACCCCGTAGTGTACTGACCACGTACGGTTTTCTCGGCAATATTGGAGCTGTTAATAGGGCGTAATGCCTTTAATACCTTCAGCTTTTCATCACGGATGCTGTCAGCGTCCAGCGTTGTGGGGGGCTCCATGGCAATTAGCGTGAGAATTTGCAGCAAATGGTTTTGCACCATATCGCGCATTTGACCAGCTTCGTCAAAATATCCCCAGCGGCCTTCAATGCCCACGGATTCCGCGACACTAATCTGCACATGATCGATACAGTTGTGGTCCCAGTTGGTAGCAAAGATGCTATTGGCAAAACGCAGGGCTATCAGGTTAAGAACGGTTTCTTTGCCCAGATAGTGGTCGATACGATAAATCTGGTTTTCATTAAAATACTCGGCCACCTGATTATTAATAATCTTGGATGACGCCAGATCGTGACCGATTGGTTTTTCCAGCACTACGCGCATACTGGGGTCGATAATACCGGCTTCATGCAGCCCTTTGCAGATATCGCCGTAAATGGATGGCGGCGTGGCCAGATAGCAAACCATAGTACGGGACGCATCAACATGCTCTTTAAAAGAGGTGTAACTGCTGCTGTCCTGCATATCCAGACAAACATAATCCAGCTTGGCGGAAAAACGCGCCCAGGTATCAGCACATAAGGCTTCACCGCTGAATTTCTCAATATTTTCCTTCACCAGCGCCACAAATTCTTCGTCACTGTGTTCGTGACGGGCAACACCAATTATTTTGGTATCGCTGTGAACCAGATTGGCTTTCTCCAATTGATATAACGAAGGTAAGAGTTTGCGACGTGCCAGGTCACCTTTGCTGCCAAAGATAACAAAGTCACAAGGTTCGACAGTATTTTCCAACACCATGAGTTTCAACCCGAATAGAATAAAATCAAAAAAATTACCAAAACGCGGTAAATTTACTAAATAACGCTCGGATGACTTGGTAAACTTCCCGTTAGTAAACATCAAATGTAGTAAAATTACAACTTGACTCGTCAGTTTTTCTCCAGAGCGCCTGGCTTCGCTGACAAAATGCGGCGAAAAAGCTAGCAAATCTGTTAAAAACTTACAAAAATAGACCCATACAATTATAAGTAGATTCTGCAGCGCCTATGAACATTCTTGAAAAAATCAGCCAAAGCCACGCCCTGTTCAGCAAGTCTGAACGCAAAGTTGCCGAAGTGATCATGGCTAATCCACAAACAGCCATTCACTCCAGCATCGCCACCCTGGCGAAAATGTCCAACGTCAGCGAACCGACAGTGAATCGCTTCTGTCGCCGTCTGGACACCAAAGGCTTCCCCGATTTCAAACTGCACCTGGCACAAAGTCTGGCAAATGGCACACCTTATGTGAACCGCCATGTAGAAGAATCGGATGGGCCAGATGAGTATACCAAGAAGATATTCGAGTCTACCATGGCTGCACTGGAAGTTGCCCGCCAATCATTGGACGTCAATATTATAAACCGGGTGGTGGACTTGCTGACCCAGGCGCAAAAAATCTCGTTCTTTGGCTTGGGTGCATCGGCATCTGTCGCCCATGATGCTTTAAACAAGTTCTTTCGTTTCAACGTGCCGGTAGTCTACTTTGACGATATTCTGATGCAGCGTATGAGCTGTATGAACAGCTCTGAAGAGGACGTGGTGGTGCTGATATCCCACACTGGTCGTACCAAGAGCCTGGTGGAAATAGCCCAGATTGCCCGCGGCAATGATGCCACCGTTATTGGTATTACGTCCAAAGACAGTCCGCTGGCTAAAGAATGCAGCCTGGTTATTTCACTGGATGTACCTGAAGACACCGATATGTATATGCCCATGGCATCGCGCATTGCTCAGCTTACCCTGATAGATGTGCTGGCCACTGGCTTTACCCTGCGCCGCGGCACGAAGTTCCGTGAAAATCTTAAACGGGTTAAAGATACCCTGCGGGAATCCCGTTACGATAAGAAGCAGCAAGGCTGACTGATGGATAGATGTTGAGGCCCGTTGTGGGCCTTATTTTTATCAGCTGACGGCCTGATAATACGATCAGAACTTGTCGGGAAAGGTAATGAAGCTAATTTGGCTACGCTGTTCCTACCAGTTAATTCGTTAAAAAGTTTCACAGGTAACGTATTTTTAGCTAGAATTCTGTAATAAAATTACAGCAATAGATGCTGTAGACTGAATCTGAGAATCGAATCTGGCCAGCATTGCTGGCCTGTCACCATACGAGCGAATCAAACTATGTTAAGAAGAACCAAGATCGTTGCGACATTGGGCCCTGCCACCGACACAGATGAAAGAATTGAGGCAGTACTGGCGGCCGGTGCCAATGTGGTAAGAATGAATTTCTCTCATGGTACCGCAGAAGATCATATTAACCGCGCCAAACGTGTGCGTGCCGCTGCCCAGCGTTTGGGTAAGTACGTTGCCATTCTGGGCGACCTGCAGGGGCCAAAAATTCGTGTGTCCCGTTTCGCCAATGGTCCGGTTGAACTGGCCGTAGGCGCGGATTTTATTCTGGATGCCGATCTTGGGCGTGATGAAGGTAATCAACAGCAGGTCGGCATTGACTATAAAGCCCTGCCCCAGGATGTCAGCGCAGGCGATATCCTGCTGTTAGATGATGGTCGAATTCAATTGCAGGTTGCCGAAGTCATCGGCAACAAAGTGCATACCAAAGTGACCGTCGGCGGCAAACTGTCCAACAATAAAGGTATTAACCGCCAGGGAGGCGGATTAACGGCAGAGGCCCTGACCGACAAAGACAAGGAAGACATTAAAACCGCCGCCCTGATGGAAGTGGATTATCTGGCGGTCTCTTTCCCCAGAAATGGCGATGATCTGCGATACGCCCGCCAATTGGCAGAACAAGCTGGCTGTAAAGCGAAGATTTGTGCCAAGGTTGAGCGTGCCGAAGCCGTTGCCACCGACGACGCCATCGATGATGTGATCCTGGCCTCAGATGCAGTCATGGTAGCCCGTGGCGATTTAGGGGTGGAAATTGGTGATGCCGAACTGGTGGGGGTACAGAAGAAACTCATCTCGCGCAGCCGTCAGTTAAATAAAGTGGTGATCACCGCCACGCAAATGATGGAGTCGATGATATCCAGCCCCTTGCCGACTCGCGCCGAGGTGATGGATGTGGCCAATGCGGTGTTGGATGGCACTGATGCCGTTATGCTCTCCGCCGAAACCGCTGCAGGCCAGTTCCCGGTAGAGACCGTTAAAGCCATGGCCAGGGTATGCGAGGGAGCAGAAACCCACCCTAGCGTTAAAATTTCCAAACACCGTATTGATGAACATTTCAGTTCCATCAGCGAAACAACGGCGTTATCGGCGGTCTATGCGGCCAATCATCTTTCCAGTATCAAGGCCATTGTGGCACTGACAGAAAGTGGCGGCACTGCCAGATTGATGTCCCGAATTACCAGCAGCCTGCCCATTTATGGCTTGTCCCGTCATCAGGCTTCGCTCAATGTGATGGCCCTGTACCGCGGTGTTAAGCCTGTGTTTTTTGATTCTACTGGCAGTGTCCCTGGGCAGCTAAAAAGTGACGTTGTCAATTGCCTTAAGGAACTGAATTTGGTGCAGTCCGGCGACCAGTTTATTATGACCTACGGCGATGAAATGGAAACCGAAGGGGCTACCAACGGTTGTAAGATAGTAGTGGTTCCCTGATCCAAGCTGGCAGGCAATGCAATTGCCTGCCTTTATCTGCTTAATTTAACAAACTTTGGTCAGCCAGCCGTGGCTGTCACTGGCCTGGCCCCACTGGATTTCATTTAATGCCTGGCGTAAGGCATTGGTGGTATTGCCGCCCATGCCTGTGCCTACCTGATGCTCTTTGCCGTCATGAATCAAGGTACCAACCGGTGTTAATACTGCAGCGGTACCGGAAAGTGCCGCCTCACAATCAGGTTTCGCGGCGCGCTCCAGCAGTTCATCCACTGTCAGTTGGCGCTCAGAAACTTTCATACCGCGATCCCGTGCCAGGGTCAGGATGGAATCACGGGTAACCCCATGCAGGAAACTGGGATCCAGCGCCTTGGTAATAATTTCATTGCCATCGATCAGCAAAAAGTTCGCTGCGCCGGTTTCTTGCACATCACCATTTGGACAAAACAGTACCTGGTCTGCCTGTACCGCTGCGCGGGCTTTCATAATCGGCTGTAAAGCACTGGCATAGTTACCGCCACTTTTTACCATGCCCATATGCGGTGCACAGCGAGCGCTGTCTTCCAGCAACAAGCGCAGGGGTTTTGCGCCTCCTGAAAAATAATCGCCAACCGGTGAAAGCAGCACATACAACATGGAACTGACACTGGGTGCGGCAGCTTTACCAATAGAGGCTTCGGTGCCGATATGGGTCGGGCGGATATACATTGAACCCGGAGGATTGGGTACATCGGCGGCAAAGCGACGCACGATGTCGGTGATCATCGCGGCCAGCATAGTTGGGTCGACCTTCGGCAGCGACAGCAGTTCACTGCTTTGTGCCATACGGGCAACGTTCTTATCCATACGAAATACATGGATGCTGCCATCGTTATGACGAAAGGCTTTGAGCCCCTCAAAACAGGTACTTGAATAATGCAGTACATGGGCGCCAGGATGCATCGGGATGCTGTCGGCGGTGACAAATTGCGGAGTACTCCAACTATTATTCTCGAAACGGGAGATAATCATCTCCGGGCTAAAGACGGTGCCAAATGCCGACATACTTCTTGATTCTCCTAGCAAGGGTCGATTGAAAAATTGGATTGTACCAAATTGAAGCAGTCTGACTTCAGTTAATTTAGCTGTCCAGTGATAACCCTCCTTCGCTCCCTTCTAGCGTCAGGGGCAGGAATAAAGCCAGGAGTTGGTTACTTGCTGATAAGCTCAAAGGCTTTACGATGGTCATCCGACCAGTTAAGCTACCTGCATGCGCTCATAACCCAATCTGACCATGCATATTGATGAACTGATTCAACAGGCCCAGGATTCACAACAGCACAATACAAGCATCACCGTTGCCAAAAGCTGGACACAGGGACGCACGCTGTTTGGTGGCTTGTCTGCGGCATTGTTGTATACGGCTGCCCGTCAACAGGTGCGCAGCGACAGTATTCTGCGCTCCCTGACCACTAATTTTATTGGCCCGCTGCTACCAGATACGCCCTTTCATATCGAAACTGAGGTACTCAGAGAAGGCAAAAATGTTACGCAGGTGATTGCCAAAGCCATTCAGAATCAGCAAGTTGCAGTGTTCAGTCAGGTTTGCTTTGGCATCGCCCGTGCTTCTAAGATTCAGGTGGAGAATACCAGGCAGCACAATATGCCACTGCCGGCCAAACCCAAGTTTATTCCGCAAATTCCCAAGGTGACCCCCAAATTCTTGCAGCATGTTGATTTGGCACTAATTGACGGTGGCATGCCATTTACCGGTAAAAAACAATCCAATACCTACGGCTGGATGCGCTTTAGTCAGCCTCCGGCGAAGATGACCGACGCCCACCTGATTACACTGATTGACGCCTGGCCCCCCACCATATTGCAGATGCTGCGCTGGCCGGCACCGGCCAGCACGATGAGTTGGAATCTGGAGTTTGTGCACCCACACCAGCCTGTGGCCCCAACAGACTGGTTTGCCTATCAGGCCGATACCCGGCAGGCAGCGGATGGATACTGTCACAGCGAAGCCAGTATCTGGGATACCCAGGGCGAACTGGTAGCTATCAGTCGGCAAATTATCACCGTGTTTGACTAGTGGCTGTTAACCTCTTGGTGCTCAATCTGCCGCAGTCTGTGTAACCTTTGCGTAAGGCAGCATGAATCACCCATTCTTTGGGCCAGGGCCTATCTGCTCAAGCATGCCTTTTTGCAGATAAGCCACACCTTCCCGATATCCCACTGCAATGATTTGCTCAGCGCGGCGAAAGTCCAGCATCCCCACATTATCGATTTTCGGCTGAATAAAAAAATCCACCATCTCCCGGTTGGCCCGCTGTTTATGGGTACTGGCTAACATAGATGAACGCAGCAAGGTATAGAGAATAGAGGGCACCTTGGGCTGCTCACGCCCCAAGACCTTGTTCACCAATAATTGCCAGGGCGAAGGGACCTGCTCCAGTTGGGTCAGGTAATCTTCATCCGGGCTGACATCAATAGCAATGACAGGCCCCCTGTTGCGCTGACGCATCAAGTCACAGGGCAAATTATTAAACAGCCCCCCATCCACCAGATAATGACCGCCATCAATAACAGGGGCGATAACTCCGGGTATCGATACACTGGCGCGAATCGCTCGCCACAGCAATCCCATCTCGTGATCCCGCTCTTGCGCGGTGCTCATATCAGAGGATACGCAAAAATAAGGTATCGCCATATCTTCAATCAACGCATCACCAAAGCCCTGATGCAGTAGCGTATCAAGCCGTTGGCTTTTAGACAGGGAAATCATTGGTAAGGTGTAATCACCCAGCGGATTTACCGACACAAAGAACCGTCTGATAGCCTCAATAATGCGCTCGCTTTCCCACCCCATGGCAATCCAGCCCCCCATAATGGAGCCCATACTGGTCCCCCCTACCCAGTCTACCTTAATGCCTGCTTCTTCCATGGCCTTGAAGATGCCAATCTGGGCAAAACCTCTGGCCCCGCCCCCACCTAACACCAAACCAACGGATTGGTCCGTAAGATAACGGCGGAAACGTTCGGTACATTGGCCGCTGGCCGCTTGCAAGTGGAAGTGTTGTTTGACTTGTAGCTGTGCCAGCCATTCATTAGTGGCCCTAATACGCGCCACATCGGGTTGAATCAGAACGAGGAATTTTTTTTGCTTCTGCCAGGAAAACATCGCGCTATATTTTTCCAGCCAGTTTGCCACTTGTTTTGGAGAATGGTCGGCATCGGCTACCAACCAGACCTCATCGGCCCGTTCCAGACAAATCTTTGTCCAGTCGTCGGATTCCAGATTGGAAAAATACAAATTAATGGCACTGCTTTGCTCTCTTTCATCAAGATGATCGATCAATGCCGAGTGGCTGATGTCCTGCAATGGACGATAGTTGAAACGACGGCTGATGTCCTGCTCGGTAAAGCCGGCAAAGGGACTCTCCTCAAGGCTTTCCATTAGCCTGGACACCGTCCGACGGGCTTCATCTTTTGTACAAACTAACACCAGGCGGTTAATGGGCTGCGTTGTGCGCCGGACTTTTTCATTCTGCTTCTTGATTCTGTCAATCAGGCTGCTGACCACATAAGTACTTAACCAGGGAAACACCACCGACAGTCGATCAAATTGCTGTCGGTCTAAACTAATCAGCGAACTTGAGCGGGTCGCCACTAACGTTGCAGTGCGCACCTGATTACTGAACAAAGACATTTCGCCGAATGCCTCACCATGGAATATCTCGCCTACGCGCTTAAGATTGTCTTTACCCCCGACATAAACATCAATTTTACCGCTCAATAAAAAGTGCATGACCTGGGCGCTGTCCCCTGCCTCAAACAAGGTTTCATTTTCTTTCAGGTAAGTAAAATGTGCGCTTTGAATAAGCTCCTGCAGAAACTGCGCAGACACATTTGGGTAAGAGCGAACAAAAGTTTGTAGCAGCAGCCTGGTGGTGTGCAGGCGATGATGTAAAGGGTCAAACAAGATGGACAGCTCATCCAGGCTGTCCTTGCCGACCAGATCCCAATCCAGTTCCTCAAATAAGCACGAGGATAAGCACTTTACCCCAAAGCCAAAGCTGTCTTCGTCAGCAATCATGGACTGGCCAATCCACTGACCGGGTTTCAGTTCCAGTGCGCAAACACTGATGTCCTGATGCTGCAGCTGAACAATTGCCGTTCCTTGCACTAACCGAAACAAGGCGGTATTCAGATCGCCCTGAGCAAACAGCAAATGGCCTTTCTCACAATTGACCATCAGGCCATGACGAGACGCCAGCTCTTCCAGCAGCTCACTGCGATCAGTATCCAACTGCATGCGTTAATCCGAACTAAGGACAGGACCTAGAGTATAGAATAAAGGCTTAAATATTCAGAAGCTTATAATAAATAACCCAATATAACTTCATTCAGATTTTCTGATATTCAGCCCCACACCACGCCTGCGGCTCATAATGTGGGCGAGTTTTTTCATGCTGATGGTTTTGTCCTTTTCATCCACAATCTCCATGCCCAGCATGGCTTCCAACAGATCTTCCAGCGTTAGTATGCCTTCCAGTCCGCCATATTCATCCACCACCAACAACATATGAGCGCGGTTATTAAGGAAATGATCAAAGGTTTGCACCAGCGGCATACTACTGAGCATGGTTACCATGTCTTTACGATATTCCTTTAAGTGCCGTTGGCCATTTCCCCGCGCCTGTGCCAGTAGCAAATCCGCTTTAAGTACAAAACCGGTAATCTGCTCTGGTTCATTTTCATAGACAGGGATACGGGAAAAACTGACATCGTCATGCTTGTGGAAAAATGTTTCTACCGTCATTAACTCCGGCAATGAAAACACCACGGTGCGGTGTGTCATAGCCTCCTTGATATTCATCTGATGCAAGGTCAACAGATTTTGCAGAATATGAGCCTCGCGCTTGGCCAATTGCCCCTCGTCTCTGGCCAACTCAGCCATGGCGGCCAGTTCCGCCCGGTTAAGGCCTTTTATCGCGCCTTCCGGAGCAATAAAGCTAGTGAGCCAATTGGACATTTTAACAAAAGGATACATGGCCCAAATCAGGTACTTCAGTAAATAAGCAGTCAGAGGTGCCAGTTGGCGCCAAAAGGTTGCGCCAATAGTTTTGGGGATAATCTCAGAAAATATCAAAATCAACAGGGTCAGCACCGCCGAAGCCAGACCAAGATAAGCATCACCAAACACAATTGCGGCCTGGGCTCCGGCCCCTGCTGCACCAAAGGTATGAGCGAACGTATTCAAGGTCAGGATGGCCGACAAAGGTCGATTGATATCCTCTGTCTGGCTTCGCAACAAAACGCCACTGTGACGCCCCTCACCTTCCAACACAGATATATAGGCTGAAGAAACACTAAGAATAACCGCCTCAGCCACAGAGCAAAGAAAAGAGAAGCCCAGCGCCACCAGGATATAAATAATCAACAGTATCATTGTGTACTGTGCTCCTTGTTTTTCTTGTGCTTGTCAAACCACCAGAGAATATATTGTACTTTGCTCATCAGATTGCTGGGGCGCTTATAAATTCCATGTGGTGCGTCAGGGATCCTGACCATGGCCGTGTCAACGCCCTGAAGTTTAAGAGCCTGATAATACTGCTCGGTTTCAGAGATTGGGGTACGATAATCCGCTTCACCGGTCAGCAGCATGGTAGGGGTTTTAACATTGCCCACATAGCTGATGGGTGAGCGCTGCAGATAATGCTCAGGATCTTCCCAAGGCTTTTTGGCAAACCAGTATTGACTGAAAAACGGATAAAAATCAGAAGTAAGCACAAAGCTATACCAGTTGATAACAGGCTTTGCCACCACTGCCGCTTTAAATCTGTCGGTATGACCGACTATCCAGGCCGTCAACACACCACCACCAGAACCACCAGTGACAAACAACTGGGTTTCATCAATAAAGCCTTTGTCTATCAGGCTATCCACGCCACTCATTAAATCGTCATAGTCCTGACTCGGGTAATTGTGATGAATCTTCTGCGCAAAGGCCTCGCCATAACTGGAACTCCCCCTCGGGTTGGTATACAGCACCACATAACCCGCGGCGGCATATAACTGTACTTCCGCCGAAAAATGTGGCCCATATGCGGTAGTAGGCCCGCCATGAATCTCCAATAACAATGGGTATTTTTTGCCTGCATCGAATCCAGGTGGGTACACCACCCAGCCCTGAATATCCAATTTATCAGCACTGGATTGATACCAAATCTCTTGCACTTTGCCCAGGCGTTTATGAGCCAGGGCATCGTCGTTTAAATGAGTCAGCTGGCGCGCCTGACCTTTTCGCCATACCGCCACATCTGCAGGACGCAAAGCATCTGAATAAGTAAAAGCCAACGTACCATTTGCAGCAACATCGAACTCTGCACCTGTGTAGGGCCGACCATATGACTGCCCACCTAACGAATCTGTCAGTACCTTGAGTTTTCCATCCAGCGTAAGCGATGCTAATAAGGTTTGGCCTTTGTCATCATACTGAATATACAAGCCCTTACCTTTGGGATCCCATTTAAAGGCATCGATACTGCGATCTAAGCTTCCACTCAACAGTGTGGATTTGCCACTGGACAAATCCAGCACATATAAACGACGGTTCTCGTAGTTGGTACGCTTGTCATCGTAGCCAAGATAGGCCAGTGCCTTGCCATCCGGCGACACGCTTGGTTGTTGATCCGGTCCATCTCTGTCGGTTAACGCTTTAATCTCGCCGCTGGCGATGTCCAGGCGGTAAATCTCGCTATTCAATGGCGCAAGCTGATAGTTGTCGTGCAAATTGGCAGAAAAATACAGGAACTTGCCATCCGCACTCCAACTCATCGCACCATTGTGATGATAATCACCGAAGGTCAGTTGCCGGGCACTGCCCCCCTCGGAGTCCATAACAAAGAGTTGCACAAAGCCAGGCTCAGCATACCCGCCGCCATCAGCCCGATAATAAAGATCGTCGATAAATATTGCGGGTTCTGCCCACTTGGCCCCTTCGGGCTTGCCTGCCAGCGAAACCGGACTTTTGGCCTTTCCTTTTACAAACATTCTAAATGCCAGTGACTTACCGTCCGGCGACCAGGTTAACCCGCTGGGCGCCGACGTAAGGTGTGTCAATTGCGCACTTTTACCCTTATCCAGCCACTGCATATGCACTTGTGGCTTACCAGAACGAGTTGAAATATAAGCAAGCCGGTTACCATCTGGCGATAGAGCCAGTCCAAAATCCTGATGATTACCACTGGTGACCGGCAGCAAATTACCTTGGTCATTGACCTGCCAGATATTACCCAGCTTTTTATCCTGATAGATATCCATAAACTGGCGAACAAATAGCACCTCTTCACCATTGTTCCGAATCACCAGATCTGACGCATATTCCAGATTAAAAATATCTTGAGCAGTAAAGGTGTCTGACAAAGCAGCCATACTCGGCAGGCTGCCTACTGCTAGAAAAAATACCAGGCATTTCAAAGGATTCATTTTGCTTCCCTGAATATTGTCATTATTAGAACGCTGATTGTTACACCCTATGCACGGGCTGTCATCCGCCGTTTGTCGCATTAGAAATGTTATTTTGCTCATTTATTGAGCTAGCCAGCCGATATAAACAGCAGGAGGATGTTATGAACATGTCCATCGCTTATACAACAGATCAGCTCCGCTCCGTTCAAGTTATGAACGGCTCAACTGCCAGACCTGTACAATGGCAACCGAAAAACGCTCGGCCCGACGCTGCGCAGGAGCAAAGCGCACCGGCCACACAGACGTTGAATGCCATGGATAAAGACTACAGAATCAAACTGAAGATAGAACGGCAGATGGATAACTATATACTTGAAACCGAACTCAAGTATTACAAGTACCAACAAGCCGAGATGCCTGGAAAGTTATTGGATACGCAGGTTTAAAACCACTGCCGGGTAAACACTCTGTCCAGTTCATCAAACGCTTTACGTAGCAGAGCTGCCAGCTCCATGTACCTTGGCTTATTCTTGATTTCCTGCAACTGGCAACCTTGCTGGCGCATTTTTTGATGAATCTCACGATACCATCCCTGCATAGCCGGCGGCAGCGATTGATTGGCCCGATGACCCAGCCATAACAAGCCCTGCATAGGCAAACTCAAAAAGAATGCCGCCAGCGCAATGGCCTGGGGTAATGCGTCATTTCCAAAAGTATTCACATGAATAAAGGCAACCAATACGGCTAGCGGTGGCATAAAACGCAATGAAAAGCGGGTCGCTGCGATAACCCTGCATTCGGGAAACAACCCATAGAGCTCAGGCTGCATTGGCCATAGCTGCATATATGCCTGACCATCTTTGAACATACCGGAAATGGATTGGGCCATAACTGCCTCGCTAAACTAAAGCCGTTGAGTTAACTATACCAGCAAATCCCGCTTTGCGTGGCAAAGATTTGTACAGGTCTGATGGCCGCACATATACACAAGTCTTAACGATACAGAACCAGCGTGCTGGTCAGGCGGTCGCGGCCAAAAGACGCCATTTTGATAAATTCCTCACGACTTACCGGCACATTGGTAAAATCCATTTCGGTTTGCCAGCTTTCATAATCCCGTTCAGGATCGGTAATAGAAACACAATTTTGATCAGCACCGGCCACCAACACCCAATGTGGTGCTTTGTCCCTGGTTAGCCGCCACATACTGATCAGACTCACCAGTACTGCACCCTGACCAAGATAATCATCCAGTTTACTCAGTGTTAAAGGCTGGTAATGCACATCGACATCGGTGTCCTGCAACTGACTGACAAAGTGTTTATGCACTTGTTCTATGACCACTTTCTTCTGAGGGTCACGGACACTGTTGATAAAGGGCACAGACGTCTGATTTACATACAAATGCACTTTAAAGCCACGCCGCCAGGCACTTAAGGCCAGACCAAAACCGCTGCAACCACCGTGTCCTGATGTCATAAAAATAGTGGTGGCTTCGCGCCAAATCTGTATCTCTTCCTCCATGGACATGTTGTAACCGGCATCAAGCTTGTGCATGGCCATCATCAGACTGGCCGGCCCACAGGTGAAATCCGTATTTTGCTGATAGCGCAGGTTTGGGATTTTGCCCAGTTTGGTCGGCCTGAGTGTCCTTTCCATCTGTAAGGCATCACCACCGTCTTCGTAGTAGCCTTCCACACGGCCGATAGGGCGGAATTTAAGCTTCTGGTACAAATTGATGGCAGCCTGATTATCCACCCGAACCTCCAGGCGCATAAACAGGCAAAGTTCCTGCGTCGCCAGTTGCTCCATTTCTGTGAGAAGTTGCTGGGCCACGCCACGCCCCCGAAAGGCATCAGATACCGCAATAGAGTAAAGTCTGGCAAGCTGAGTGCCATTGCGGTAAAGCACCAGAGCATAACCAGCCAGTTGCCCGTTTTCATAGGCAACAACTAAAGAGCAATGCCCCTTACGGATGAAGTAACCAAAACTGCGACGGGATATTCTGTCGGTCGTGAAACTGGCTTTTTCCAGGGTCATTAAATCTGGGATATCGGCGACCTGTGCAGGTCTGATTTCAAGATTGCTCAACAACGTGGACTCAAACTGATGCGTGGCGATAGTTTAGGCGTAATCAAAGAAACTGCAATAAGCCAGACGTTTAAAACTATTATTCAGCCAGGGGCTGGGTTTGAACAAAATCTATACTTGAAAGATAAACAGTCCCTAGAGTAGGTTAGCCATCGATATTCTGTTGCCAAGAATGTGGCAGAATATAGACTCTTGGTTTACTTCTTTTTTGGCGCTGGCTGGCGTCTAAGGCATTTGATTCTATGTCTGGATATTTTGTGGTCGTGGATGACCTGGATGATTGGGCTCCCTATTTTCCAAGCCGTGAAGTCATTTCTTTTGATCAATACCTGGCAAAAACCGACATTCCGGCCGAACAAACGGTCAGAATACTCAACTTTTGCCGAAATAAAAGGGCGCTGGGCCGGGGCTACTACTGCTCCCTTCTGGCCGAAGCTCGCGGGCATAAGGTTATTCCCAACATCAGCGTATTAAACGACCTACGTCGTAAGAAGCTTTACACCCTTAAGCTCGAAGATGTCGCCAAATCCATCGCCAAGCTGAAACCTGCCGGTGATGCCAGTCAGATTACCTTCCGGGTATTTTTGGGCGAATGCCTGCAGCCCGAGCTGGCCGATTTAGCCAAGAGTATTTTTGAGCGCTTTGCAGCGCCAGTGCTGGAAGTGACGTTGGAAAAAGACGGCCAGTGGACGTTGGATAAAGTACACACGTTGTCACTCAAAGAAATTACCGACGAGGCCGAGCAGGAGTTTTTAGCCAACACCCTGGAGAAATTCAGCAACAGGCTGTGGCGCAAACCCAAAACCCGCAAGCATTATCGTTATGATGTTGCCATGTTGGTCAATGCTGAAGAAACCATGCCGCCCAGCGATAAGAAAGCGCTGAGCAATTTTATCAAGGCAGCGGACAAGCTCGGTATTAACCTGGAGCTGATCGGCAAAAAGGACTATGTGCGCCTGGCTGAATACGATGGTTTATTTATTCGCGAAACCACCTCCATTGATCATCATACCTATCGTTTTGCCAAAAAGGCAGAAGCTGAAGGCATGGTGGTGATAGATGACCCGACATCCATCCTGCGCTGCACCAACAAAGTCTATTTAGCTGACTTGCTGCGTGCCAACAAAGTACCTACGCCGAAAACCTTGCTGCTCAGCCGCACCGACAGAGAAAGCCTGCAGGACGCCATTGACTATCTGGGTTTACCTATGGTGCTGAAAATCCCGGACGGTGCTTTCTCGCGGGGAATGTATAAAGCCAACAATATGGAAGAGTTGGTGGACGCGATGAAAAAATTAAGCAAGACCTCGGCCTTGGTTTTGGCGCAAGAGTTCCTATATACCGAATACGACTGGCGTATTGGGGTGCTTAATAACAAACCCTTATATGCGTGCCGGTACTTTATGGTCAAAGGCCATTGGCAGATTTATCGTCATGATGACGGTAAAAAGGCCGCCACGGGTGGGTTTGAAACCATGCCAACCTATGAAGTACCGCAAGCGGTGCTGGAAGCATCGTTAAAAGCCTGCCGCCTGATTGGTGATGGTTTTTATGGGGTCGATGTCAAACAAACCAAAGACGGCCGGGTGGCGGTCATTGAGGTCAACGACAACCCCAGTATCGATTCGTCTGTGGAAGACAAGTTTTTGGGCCAGGCCTTGTATTATGAAGTGATGGCAGAGTTTTTGCGCAGACTTGAGTCGCAATAGCAGAGGCACCGGTCCTTTGTACTGAATTAATGTAGTAACCTTTTCTAGCTGGAGAAATTATGGCTGAAGCAAGACATAGCCGCCTGATGATTCTGGGTTCAGGCCCTGCAGGCTACACAGCCGCTGTATACGCGGCCCGTGCTAATCTCAACCCTGTGCTGATTACCGGTATCCAGCAAGGTGGTCAGTTAACCACCACCACGGAAGTGGAAAACTGGCCGGGCGATCCGGAAGGCCTGACTGGACCGGATCTAATGGTGCGCATGCAAAAACATGCAGAAAAGTTTGATACCGAAATTATCTTTGATCATATCAATGCAGTGGATTTCTCTAAGCGCCCTTATACGCTCAAAGGCGACAGCGGCAGCTATACCTGTGACGCACTGATTATTGCCACCGGCGCTTCGGCTAAATACCTTGGACTACCGTCAGAGCAAGCCTTTATGGGTAAAGGCGTATCAGCTTGTGCCACCTGTGACGGCTTTTTCTATCGTAACCAGAAAGTTGCGGTGATCGGTGGAGGCAACACTGCGGTTGAGGAAGCCCTGTACCTGTCCAACATTGCCTCTGAGGTACATGTTATTCACCGCCGCGACAGCTTCCGCAGCGAAAAGATTCTGGCTGATCGTCTGATGGACAAAGCCAAAAACGGTAACGTGGTGCTGCATCTCAACAAAACCCTGGATGAAGTGCTGGGAGATGAGATGGGTGTAACAAAAATCCGTATCCGCGATACCCAGAACGACGGCACAGAAGAGCTGGATGTCATGGGCCTGTTCGTGGCTATCGGCCACAAACCCAACACAGATATGTTTGTCGGTCAGTTAGACATGAACGACGGTTACATTAAGATCCATAGCGGTCTTAATGGTAATGCCACCGCCACCAGTGTACCTGGCGTATTTGCAGCAGGGGATGTTTGCGATCACGTGTATCGCCAGGCTATCACCTCTGCCGGGACTGGCTGCATGGCCGCCCTGGATGCCGAAAAATATCTGGACGCTCTGGAATAGTATTAGCAGGCGGGCAACAGCCCGCCTCTCCTGCCTATGAGCAAACAATTTATTAAGCTTGATCACAAGCTACAGTTCCCTCATGCCGAAGATGCACTCATCGATCCTAATGGCCTGCTTGCCTTTGGTGGAGACCTTAGCGTAGAACGACTGTTACTGGCCTACCAAAGTGGCATCTTTCCCTGGTTTAGTGAAGGCGAGCCCATTCTATGGTGGTCACCAGATCCTCGCGGAGTGTTGGAACTGGATGGCTTTATTTGTTCAAGCAGCCTGGCCAAACTGGCCCGCAGTGGTCGTTACCAGGTCAGTTTGAACAAAGCCTTTGCGGCGGTCATAGAGCACTGCGCCAAGGTACCCAGAGATATTAACGGCACCTGGATCACTAAGCCTATGATACAAGCTTACACGGACTTACATCACGCAGGTTATGCACATTCCGTAGAAATATGGGAGGGCGCAGAATTGGTCGGTGGATTATATGGTGTAAGCATTGGCAGGGTATTCTGCGGTGAATCAATGTTTCATCTGCGCAGTAACACCTCAAAACTGGCGTTTTTCTATCTGGTCCGCTATCTAAAAACCATGGAATTTCACTTTATTGATTGTCAGTTGCAAAACCCGCACCTTGCCACCCTGGGTATACAAGAAATACCCAGGCGTCGCTTTCTGAGCAAACTACAACAGGCGGTTAGCTGCCCTGCCCCACAACATTGCTGGCAGGCTGGTGATTTGTCTTTAAGCTGAACCGATGAAATTTGCCCTGACTCATCCTTTTGCCTGCAGTTATCTGCCCCATCAGTATGAGCAACTAATTGTATTAGCTGGCAATGCGGATATCACACCAAACGAATATGAAGCCCTGTTAAACGCAGGCTTCAGGCGCAGCGGCGACCATGTTTATCGACCGCACTGCCCACAATGCGCTGCCTGCCAGTCCTTGCGGATACCCGTTCAGGCATTCAGGGCCAATCGCAATCAACGACGGGTGGCAAAGGCAGGACAAGCGGTCAAACACCACCTTGCCGATACTGACCATCAAGAATATTACGCACTTTATGCCCGTTATATCAGCGCCCGGCATCAGGATGGCAGTATGTATCCGCCAAGCCAGGAGCAATATCAGCAATTTATTCGCGCTCCATGGGGCAACCCTATGTTTCTGGAGCTCAGACTAGAAGGTGAGCTAATTGCAGTGGCGGTAACAGATGTCACCAATCACGCATTATCGGCACTGTATACCTTCTTCTCCCCTGAACTCGCCAAGCTGTCATTGGGCACCCTGGCTATTCTCAGACAAATTGAACTGGCCCGCGAACTTAACAAGCAATACCTCTATTTGGGTTACCAAATCGATCAGTGCGAAAAAATGCGTTACAAAGCCAGCTTCACCCCCAATGAGAAATATATTCAGGGTGTGTGGTACTAACAGAAAAAAAATGCAGACTGTGCTTTACACTGGCGGCATATTTGGGCAAAATCTGCGCGGCATTTCTCCGGGTATCGGGTCGACAGATGTCTGTCACTGAATCAGCGCCCGCCACAACAGCATGTTGTCCACGCGGAGGAAACAGATTTTCATCACCGCCACATTAAGTCAGGCGGCTATAAGCAGTGTTAAAACAAAGGTAATTTTTTTAGATGGCGAAAGAAGACTGTATTGAAATGGAAGGCACGGTATTGGACACCCTTCCAAATACTATGTTTCGTGTAGAGCTTGAAAATGGTCATGTGGTCACCGCGCATATCTCCGGTAAAATGCGTAAGAACTACATCCGTATTCTCACCGGCGACAAAGTCACAGTCGAGATGACCCCTTATGATCTGAGCAAAGGCCGCATTATTTACCGCGCCCGTTAATTTCAGGACTCAGACAGTAAAAAGGCCCGCTAACGGGCCTTTTTTCGTTTATCAGGCTTCAGCCTTGGAATCACTGGTGCTGTAATCAAAGATCAGCTTGTCATCTTTAAGATCAATCTTAACACTACCGCCCTCAGACAACTCACCAAACAACAGTTGATTAGCCAGTTCCTTCTTCACATGCTCTTGCAGCACTCTTGCCATTGGCCTGGCGCCCATGGCTTTGTCGTAGCCTTTCTCAGCCAACCAGGCTCTGGCTGATGAGGTGATTTCCAAAGACACGCCTTTGGCATCAAGTTGAACCTGTAACTCAACAATAAATTTGTCTACCACTTGCAGAATTACATCTGGCTCAAGATGGTTAAACCAGATGATGCCATCAAGACGGTTTCTGAATTCCGGACTGAAGATACGGTTTATCTCGGCTAACGCATCATGGCTGTGATCCTGCTGTTTGAAGCCAATCGACTTGCGCACCGTCTCCTGCACCCCGGCATTGGTGGTCATCACCAGCACCACATTGCGAAAATCTACTTTGCGGCCATTGTTGTCGGTCAACGTACCATGGTCCATGACCTGTAGCAGAATGTTGTAAATATCACTGTGAGCTTTTTCTATCTCGTCGAGCAGCACCACTGAGTACGGATGCTTGATAACGGCATCTGTGAGTAAACCGCCCTGATCAAAGCCAACATAGCCTGGAGGCGCGCCAATTAAACGGCTAACCGCATGCCTTTCCATATATTCGGACATATCAAAACGCACCAGCTCAACGCCCATGATCTTCGCCAGTTGTTGAGTGACTTCGGTTTTACCCACGCCGGTTGGGCCAGCAAACAGGAAATTACCAATAGGCTTACTTTCATTACCCAGGCCACTGCGCGACAGGCGAATGGCGTTGGTTAATGTTTCGATGGCATCGTCCTGGCCAAATACCACCATTTTCAGGTTGCGGTCCAGATTCTTGAGGGTTTCCTTATCCGATGCTGACACCGATTTCTCAGGAATTCGCGCCATTTTGGCAATAATGTGTTCAATCTCTGCCACACCAATCGTTTTCTTGCGACGTGACACAGGTAATAGCCTTTGACTGGCGCCGGCTTCGTCAATCACGTCAATAGCCTTATCGGGCAGATGGCGTTCGTTTATATACTTGGCCGACAATTCCGCCGCCGCTCGTACCGCTTTGTGGGTAAAACGCACTCCATGGTGTTCTTCGTAACGGGATTTAAGCCCCATCAGAATTTTGGTGGTGTCTTCTACATTGGGTTCAATGATGTCTATTTTCTGGAAACGTCTGGCCAGGGCACGGTCTTTTTCAAAAATACCCTGATATTCCTGGTACGTGGTTGATCCAATACAGCGTAATTCACCGCTGGAAAGCTTAGGTTTGAGCAGGTTGGACGCATCCATCACACCACCAGATGCAGCGCCTGCACCAATAATGGTATGGATTTCGTCGATAAACAGAATAGCGTGCTCGTCGCGCTCCAGCTCACGTAATATAGACTTAAGCCGCTTCTCAAAGTCACCGCGATACTTAGTACCAGCCAGCAATCCACCTAAATCCAGGGAATACACGGTGGCCTGAGCAATCACCTCTGGTACTTCCTTGTTGACAATACGGTACGCCAGCCCTTCGGCTATGGCGGTTTTACCGACCCCCGCCTCACCGACCAATAAAGGGTTATTCTTGCGACGACGGCATAGGATCTGAATGGTACGCTCCAGTTCCAAATCCCGACCAATAAGGGGATCCACTTTGCCGTCTTTGACCTGTACATTCAGGTTGGTGGAGTATTTCTCCAGCGTGGATGTTCCTTCTTCCACTTCTCCGCTTTCTTCTTCCCTTTCAGTCTGAGGCGGTCTTTCCTCGTCCGACTTGGACACACCGTGAGAAATGAAATTCACCACATCCAAACGAGTCACATCGGCTTTCTTAAGAATATAAACAGCCTGAGACTCCTGCTCACTGAAAATGGCCACCAACACGTTGGCGCCCGTGACTTCGTCTTTCCCAGACGACTGCACATGAAACACCGCACGCTGTAATACGCGCTGAAAGCCCAAAGTAGGCTGAGTTTCGCGGTCAGACTCAGGGCCATCAAGGATAAGTGGTGTGGTGTCTTTAACAAAGTCAGTTAACTCTGCCTTGATTGTGTCAATGTTTGCCCCACAAGCCTTTAATGCTTCACGGGCCGCTTTGTTGTCGAGCAATGCCAGCAACAAATGCTCCACCGTCATAAACTCGTGACGGTGTTCGCGAGCGAAAATAAACGCTTGATTCAGTGTTTGCTCTAGATCTTTATTCAACATACGCGACCCCTTACTGCTACGCCCGACTAATTAAGCTTGCTCCATAGAGCACATCAATGGATGCTGATGCTTTCTGGAATACTGGTTAACCTGCATTACCTTGGTTTCAGCAATTTCTGCGGTAAACACACCGCAAACCGCCCTGCCCTGATAATGTACGGTTAACATCAACTGATTGGCCTTGTCCGCCGACATATTGAAAAAACGCATCAATACTTCAACCACAAAGTCCATTGGCGTGTAGTCGTCATTGTTCAGCAGAACCTTGTACATGGGTGGTGGTTGCAGCTTTCGCTTGACCGCCTCCAACTGCTTGTCATGACTTATGATGCTGTCTTTGCTCATACTTCAAATAATAGCTGCTCAATTAAAATGGTTAATGGGATTTTTGACTTTTTAGTGAAATGTTAAATTTACCCTTGACATATTCAGGTTAAAAAATCTACATTTTTTAGGTTCCCGAAAATTTTGCTGTAGGGAACCTTAATCCCTTAACTGCATTGTGGGGATTAATTCAGGACAGTTCAAGGGCTCAAGAGGAAGCAGAAGTATGGCAGTTGGCAAGGTTAAGTGGTTCAACAACGCTAAAGGTTTCGGTTTTATCGTGCCGGAAGACGGCGGTGAAGATGTTTTCGCTCATTATTCCACTATCCAGATGGAGGGTTATCGCTCTCTTAAAGCTGGGCAAGAAGTGAAATTTGAGGTTCAGCAAGGTCCAAAGGGACTGCATGCAGAAAATATTGAGTTGGCCAGTGAGCCGGAAAGATAAATCCGGTTCCGGAAGATAAAAAAAGCAGATACAAGTATCTGCTTTTTTATTTGTTGCACATTTTTACGTTAGTTATTTTAGATTTAAAACATCTGAATTATAGCTGCTGCATCTAATACGTTGAAAACTTGCTAAATAATTTTTAGTTTCAGCAAGTTATATTTTTCGCTCGCAAAAAGGTAATTTATTCCTGAATTGCCATGTAGAGGGAATAGTTTGTCCTTCAGCATGCTTCCTGCGTAAAAAAGCCCGGACTGCGCCGGGCTTAGCTTGTTAACGTTTAATTAAAGTGCAGTCAGAGCCGCCTGGAATGTGTCACTCGGGAACATGGCCTTACTCACTTTGGCTTCATCAGGATAGTAATAACCACCAATGTCCAACGCATTGCCCTGTGTTGCGTCTATATCCGCCAGGATCTTAGCTTCATTGGCCTGAAGACTTGCAAACAAGGGCTTGAAACGCGCTGCCAGTTCGGCATCTTTGCTCTGATTTGCCAGTTCTTCGGCCCAGTACATAGCCAAATAGAAGTGACTACCACGGTTGTCCAGTTCACCAGCGCGGCGCAGCGGCGATTTGTTCTCGTTCAGCAGCTTCTCAGTCGCCTTATCCAGTGCCTTCGCTAGTAATTCTGCTTTGCCATTGGATTGTTTGATCGCCAGATCTTCAAGCGAGACCGCCAGTGCCAGGAACTCACCCAGTGAATCCCAACGCAAGTGCCCCTCTTCAACGAACTGTTGAACATGCTTAGGCGCTGAACCGCCGGCACCGGTTTCAAACAGGCCACCACCGGCCATTAAGGGCACGATAGACAGCATCTTGGCACTGGTACCCAGCTCAAGAATCGGGAATAAGTCGGTCAGATAGTCACGCAACACATTGCCTGTGACAGAAATGGTATCCAGACCACGAATGCAACGTTCCATACTGTATCGAATGGCTCGCACCGGTGACATAATCTGAATATCCAGACCATTGGTATCGTGATCTTTGAGGTACTCATTGACTTTCTTGATCAGTTGGATATCGTGAGCACGCTCATCATCCAGCCAGAATACGGCAGGCATACCAGACTGACGGGCACGGGTAACCGCTAATTTAACCCAGTCACGAATCGGCTCGTCTTTGGTCTGGCACATGCGCCAGATATCGCCCTCTTCCACCTCGTGTTCAATCAGCACCTTGTCGTCCTGATCGATAATACGCACTGTACCGTCTGCTTTGATTTCAAAGGTTTTGTCGTGCGAACCGTACTCTTCGGCTTTTTGCGCCATCAAGCCAACATTGGGTACTGTTCCCATGGTTGCCGGGTCAAACGCACCATGAGTCTTACAGAAGTTGATCACTTCCTGATAGATTGTGGCATACGTACTTTCCGGAATAACGGCCTTGGTATCATATGGCTTACCATCGGGTCCCCACATTTGCCCCGAGCTGCGGATCATGGCAGGCATAGATGCATCAACAATTACATCGCTGGGTACATGCAGATTGGAAATACCTTTATCTGAGTTCACCATAGCAATAGGCGGACGGTCGGCGTAACAGGCATTGATATCACGCTGAATTTCACTGCGCTGTGATTCTGGCAAGGCCGAAATTTTGTCATAGACACTACCCAGACCATCATTGGCGTTAACACCAAGTTCGGAAAACAGATCTGCATACTTCTCAAAAAGTTCTTTGTAGAACACCTTAACGCAATGACCAAATACGATGGGGTGCGATACCTTCATCATGGTGGCCTTCACGTGCAAGGAGAACAATACGCCGGTTTGCTTGGCATCTTCAATTTGCTCTTCGAAGAACTTACACAGAGCTTTCTTGCTCATAAACATGCCGTCAATGACTTCACTTTTCAGCAAATCCACGCGCGGCTTGAGTACGCTCACCTTACCTTGTTTATCGGTATGTTCGATTCGCACATAGCCAGCTTTGTCCACCGTGACAGACTTTTCCCGTGAGTAAAAATCGCCGCCTCGCATATGGGCTACGTGCGTGCGCGAAGCCTGGCTCCAGGCGCCCATGGAATGAGGATGGCTTTTTGCATAGTTTTTCACCGCTGCCGGGGCGCGGCGATCAGAGTTACCTTCACGCAGAACCGGATTAACCGCACTACCTAAAATTTTGCCATAACGGGCTTTTACATCTTTTTCCTGATCATTTTTCGGCTCTTCGGGGTACTCCGGCACCATAAAGCCTTTGCTGCGCAGTTCCTTAATCGCTGCCTTTAACTGCGGAATAGATGCGCTGATATTGGGCAATTTGATGATATTGGTTTCAGGATGCTGGGTCAGTTCACCCAATTCAGCCAAGGCATCCGGCACTTTCTGCGCGTCGCTCAAAGACTCAGGGAAACTAGCCAGAATACGTCCGGCCAGGGAAATATCGCTTAACTCTACCTCGATATCAGCGGTGGAAGCGAAGGCCTTGATGATGGGAAGCAATGAATAGGTTGCCAGGGCCGGCGCTTCGTCAGTCTTGGTGTAGATAATTTTTGACTTGCTTGTCATTTGATACCTCTGTTGTTACGGCTGGATGCGGCCGGTTGGAATAGTCTGGGGCGGCAGGTGCCACTCTCAATCTCCTGCAAACAAGATCCGGCTCCAACAAATCCGGACCACAACCCCACCATGGCAGCGGGAAAAATCATTGTCCCGCACTAAAAGTGTTTGAATCATATATGGCCAAAACCGCTAAGTACAAGTGCTACTTGGGTATATACTGCCTGCCCGGGTTCTGCTGCTGTTTGATTTTTATCAAGTTAGAGCGAGTTGACTGGCCGTCGGGCACCCGGATAATAAAGACAATTCTGCCAAGCTGAAGAATTCTTTCCTTATAGGTTATGCAAAGCCAAACTCTGCTATTTAACAAGCCCTTCGGCGTTTTATGCCAGTTTACCGACCAGGAGGGCCGTCAGACACTCAAAGACTATATTCCAGTGCCCAATGTTTATGCGGCTGGACGGTTGGATATGGACAGCGAAGGCCTGCTGGTGCTGACCGGTGATGGTAAATTGCAACACAAGCTGGCCAACCCTAAAAGTAAGACCAGTAAAACTTATTGGGTACAGGTAGAAGGCATTCCCAGCGACAACGATCTACAGGCACTGCGTGATGGCGTGCAGCTTAAAGATGGTATGACGCTGCCTGCAAAGGTCAAGCTTATGGCCGAGCCACAAGTATGGCCGCGCCATCCACCCGTGCGCTTTCGCCAGTCGATTCCGACCAGTTGGCTGTCTATCAGTATCATTGAAGGGCGGAACCGGCAAGTACGGCGTATGACAGCACATATCGGTTTCCCAACGTTGCGCTTAATTCGTTACCGGGTCGGCAACTGGACGCTGGACGGGCTGGCCTGCGGCCAGTATCTGGAGATTTAAATGTTTAAACCAAATGTCACCGTTGCCTGTGTGGTGGAAGCGCAAAACCGTTTTTTATTGGTCGAGGAAGAGATTCTCGGGGAATCTGTGTTTAATCAACCCGCGGGGCATCTCGAAAAAGATGAATCCATTATCGACGCCGCACAAAGGGAGCTTTTTGAGGAGACCGGGCTAAACCTGGCGCCGCAGTTTTTAGTGGGCACCTATTTATACCCTGTGGCCAGAGAAAATCTGACCTTTCTGCGCTTTTGCTTTGGCTTACGCCTTACCGAAGCCATCACCGCTTCCCCTGTAGATACGCAAATTAAAGCCTGTCATTGGTTTACTCTGGAAGACATCATCCAGCGCCAGGCGCAACTGAGATCCCCTATGGTGCTGCGTTGTATTAAAGATTTCCGGCGGGGTCAACAGTATGACCTTGGGCAATTCCATTATCTGCCCTGAGCGGTCCATAGCAGGTGCGCCAGGGATGTAACTCTGCTAGAATTCGCGCTCCCTGAATTTAGTCATCAGTCTCTAGTTACCCTGAGCTGTTCTTACCCATGCGAGAAAACGTGCAAAGCAAAAGCCAGATAAAAGTCATTGTCGGTATGTCCGGTGGTGTTGATTCCTCTGTTTCAGCCTATTTGTTGAAGGAACAGGGCTATCAGGTGGAAGGCTTGTTTATGAAAAACTGGGAAGAAGACGATGACGCCGAATACTGCGCGGCGGCGGAAGATCTCAAAGACGCCCAGGCTGTTGCCGACAAATTGGGGATTAAACTACGCACGATTAATTTTGCTGCCGAGTACTGGGACAATGTATTTGAATACTTTCTGGCCGAATACAAGGCCGGACGCACGCCCAACCCGGACATAATGTGTAACAAGGAAATCAAGTTTAAGGCTTTCCTTGAATTTGCCCTGGAAGATCTGGGGGCGGATTATATTGCCACCGGTCACTACGTGCGTCGCCGTCAGCATCAAGGTCACTGGCAATTACTGCGCGGCCAGGATGACAATAAAGATCAAAGCTACTTTCTGTATACTCTAAATGAGCAGCAGGTTGGTAATACCCTGTTTCCCATTGGCGATATGGCCAAACCCAGAGTCCGTGAAATTGCTGCCGAGCAAGGGCTGATCACCCACGACAAAAAAGACAGCACCGGTATCTGTTTTATCGGCGAGCGCAAGTTTCGCGACTTTCTCGGCCGTTATCTGCCAGCCCAGCCCGGCAAAATTGAAACAGCAGACGGCGAGGTCATTGGTGACCATGAAGGCTTGATGTACCACACCCTGGGTCAGCGTAAAGGCTTACATATCGGTGGATTAAAGGACCATGGCGACCAGCCCTGGTACGTGGTGGACAAAGACGTGGCGCGCAACGTTTTGATAGTGGGTCAGGGTGACGATCACCCCAGGCTTTATTCCAACGGTCTGCTGGCCAAACAACTGGATTGGGTAGACAGGCAAGGGCCACAAACCGCCATACGCTGCACGGTAAAAACCCGCTATCGCCAGCAGGATATCCCCTGCACCGTCACACCAACAGATAATGGGCAATTACAGGTGATGTTTGATCGGCCGCAAAAAGCCGTTACGCCGGGTCAATCTGCCGTCTTCTATCTTGATGACGTTTGTCTGGGTGGCGGAATTATTGAGAGTTACATTCGTTAATTATGAGCGACAAAGAATTCGACAAAAGCCTGGCACTGGCAGGTGTCTGCCAGAGCGCGGCCCTGGTCCAGCAATTTGCCCGCAAAGGTAAAGCCGATGATGCTGCCTTTGTGGCCAGTATTCAAAGTCTGTTGGCCACCAATCCGGAAAATATTGAGGATATCTTTGGCAATCTGGCCAGCCTGCGCCAGGGCTTTGTGACCCTCGAAGCGCAACTATCCAGCAAGCCTGCCGCCAAAGATGCGGAAATTACCCGTTATATAGCCAGCCTGCTCGGACTGGAACGCAAACTGGCCAGACAGCCCAGCAAGTTGGCAGAGTTAGGTGAACGCATTGAGCATATCAAGCGTCAACAAAGCCTGTACGCCCTGACCGATGAGCCGATGCTGGCGAATATGGCTCGCATTTACTCTGATATCATCAGCCCCATTGGCCCACGTATCCAGGTGGCCGGTGACCCTAACCTGTTAAAACAAACCGCTATTCAGCATAGGGTACGTGCCCTGCTGCTGGCTGGAATTCGTGCTGCAGTGCTATGGCGCCAGTTGGGGGGTAAACGCCGCCAGATTTTACTGAGCCGACGCACGGTACTGGAAAACGCCGAGAAGGCGCTAAAACGCATTAATCACTAATCAGGAGCCAACATGGAACTCTCTGCATTGTCAGCTATTTCCCCGGTAGACGGGCGTTATGGCAGCAAAACCCAAGAACTTCGCGGAATTTTCAGCGAGTTCGGCCTGATCAAATACCGGGTTCAGGTAGAAGTACGCTGGTTGCAGAAACTATCCAGCATCGAAGCCCTTGCCGAAGTGCCGGCATTTAGTGCCGAAGCCCATGCCGTGCTGGATGCCATCGTCACAGACTTTAGCGAAGCCGACGCCGCCAGAGTGAAAGAAATCGAGCGGACCACTAACCACGACGTAAAAGCCGTAGAGTATTTTCTGAAAGAAAAAGTGGCAGGCAATGCGGAACTTAATGCAGTCAGTGAATTTATTCACTTTGCCTGTACTTCTGAGGACATTAACAATCTGTCCCACGCCCTGATGCTGAGCGAAGCCAGGGACAAGGTCATTCTGCCTTACTGTGACCAGCTTATCAGTGAATTGCGTCGCCTGGCCATCGAATACAAAACCATTCCGATGATGGCCCGTACCCACGGCCAGCCTGCCTCCCCTACCACAATGGGTAAAGAAATGGCCAATGTGATGGTGCGTCTTGAGCGTCAGCGCCAGCAAATTGCCGGAGTGGAACTGCTGGGTAAGTTAAATGGTGCGGTTGGCAACTACAACGCCCATTTATCTGCCTACCCGAACCTGGACTGGCCAACCATTTCACGCGAATTTGTACTATCCCTGGGGATTGTCTGGAATGCCTATACCACCCAGATTGAACCCCATGACTACATTGCCGAGCTGTTTGATGCAGTAGCCCGTTTTAATACGATCCTGATCGATTTTGACCGTGATGTATGGGGTTATATTGCCCTGGGTCACTTCAAGCAAAAGACCGTAGCGGGCGAGATTGGTTCATCTACCATGCCACATAAGGTTAACCCCATCGATTTTGAAAATTCAGAGGGTAACCTGGGATTGGCCAATGCGATTTTCGATCACCTGGCGGCCAAGCTTCCTGTATCACGCTGGCAGCGCGATCTGACCGACTCGACCGTATTGCGCAACTTGGGCGTGGGAGTTGGCTATAGCCTGATTGCCTACCAGGCCAGTCTGAAAGGGATCAGCAAACTGGAAGTGAATGCCCAGAGTCTATTAAATGAGCTGGATGCAAACTGGGAATTGCTGGCAGAGCCGATTCAAACCGTGATGCGTCGCTACGGTATCGAAAAACCCTATGAAAAGCTCAAAGAACTGACGCGGGGCAAGCGCGTTAATCAGCAGATGATGGCAGATTTCATCGATGGTCTGGCCCTACCCGACGAAGTTAAAACAGAGCTCAAACAATGGACACCGGCGGGCTATATAGGCCGTGCTGTGGAATTGGTTGACGCACTGGTCGGCTAATCAATACAATCCAGACTATACTTATACGCCCGCCTTTAGCGGGCGTTTTTATTTGCAAACCAAGGAGCACCCTGTAGCACAGATTTAGGGATTATTAGCCGTAAGGAGCATGGCATGATCACTGCACTATTCAAAACTTGGGTTTGGGCCGGCATTCGCCGTGACGGATGTATTAATATCAGCCCCGCCAGACTGACCAACCTTATTTCCTTGTTATTGTTCTGTGTGATGCTGCTGCATTTACCCATACATCTTTACTTTTGGTCCCAGGGCGGCCATGTTCAAACCCTTATTCTGCTTTTCCACGCCCTGCTCTGCCCCTTGGTTCCGGTATGCAGCAGCCTCGGCTACCCTAAGCTTGCCCGGCGCCTGTTGATCGGCGGGTATGCCAGCTTTATCAGTTTTACCAGTCTTTATCTTGGCTATGCCAGTGCCAGCCATTGGTTTCTGATACTGGGATTTTTTATATCGCCGTTCTTATTCAAACACAATGAGGTCAAACTACTGGCCTGTGCCGGTGTTATTTTTGTTGCCTGTTTTGTTGTACTCGAACAGCTCAGCTTGCCTTCCTTATTGTCCGTTGCTCCTGGCTACCAGGGCTTTATAAAACAGCTGACAAATTTCAGCTTTCCTTTAATTTGCCTGCTTTGCACCCTGCATATCTTTTATGACCATGCCAAAAGCTGGCAGCATATCGCCGCTGAGCAGCGTCGCTCGGAGAACCTGCTGCTGAACGTATTGCCGGATCCCATTGCCGAGCGTCTGAAACACAGCAACAAGCCAGTCGCCGACCACTTTGCCAGTGCCACCGTAGTATTCACCGATATCGAGGGATTTAGTGACATTGTCAACAACCGCGATCCAAAGGACGTAGTGAAATACCTTAACGATCTGTACAGCGAATTTGATCAGCTCCTTAAACCATTGGGAATGGAAAAAATTAAAACCAATGGGGATGAGTATATGGCCGTCTCCGGGGTACCTGTCAGTGTCGAAGACCATGCCCGGCGTGCCTGTATTTGTGCGCTGAAGATGCAGGCTATTTTTACTACCGTCAGTGAGCGGCATCATATCAGCAACGGATTACGCATCGGTTTAAACAGCGGTCAACTGATAGCTGGTGTGATAGGCAGAGACAAATACAGTTATGACTTGTGGGGTGACAGTGTCAATCTGGCTTCGCGCATGGAAAGTCAGGGGCAAAGCGGCAAAATCCAGGTTTCTGAGCACACTTACAGATTATGTCGTCATCAGTTTCACTTTAAGCCAAGGTGCCGACTGGATGTAAAAGGCATGGGTCAATGCCAGACCTATTGGCTGTTGTCCAGCAAGGAAGATGAAAACGGGGATTGATTATTTTTTGAACACAAAATAGACTAAAAGACCGGCGCAATGATGCGCCGCTTTGGGAGGCTAGTCAGATGACGTTAATTGTGAAAAACGTCGACTGGATGAGCGCCAAAGACAAGCTCACAAAGCTAAGAGAAAAGGTATTTGTTTACGAATGGCGGATCCCCAAAGATGTGGAATTCGACCGCCAGGACAGCGCCGCCTGCCACGTTTTGCTGTTTGACGAAGCGGGTGCCGAAATCGCTACCGGCCGCATTACCCCAGAGGGTGAAATCGGCCGCATAGCGGTTATCAACAGCTGCCGTAAACCTGAGGTATATCAACAGTTGTTTGCGGCCCTGCTGGCAATTGCCGAGCAACAAGGTATGCAAACGGTCTCAGTGCAGTGCGAGTTGGAAGGTGTCAGTTACTACCAACAACAGGGATTTCGTCCTGTCGGAGCTGTGTATATGGATGCAGGTATACCTCGTCAGAGAATGGCCTGCGACATCAAACAGTTTTCTCTACCAAGGGTAGAGTTTACCCACTAGGGTGCCCATCCGGGCACCCTGGGGTGTGTTTTTAGCTGATTTTCCAGAGATCGTCCTGCTCAGCCATAGCATATAACCCTTCGGCACGACCTATTAATAACTTGGCAAAATCCTGCTGGGTTTGGTCAGGATTTTCCAGTTTCAACAGATTTTCCGCTTTTAATTGCCAGTGCAGAGAAAAATGTTTCAGTACCGCTCTGGCATCCGCTGCCACTGACACGGGTGCCACATCACTGGGCAAATCCCCGCCTATAGCCCAATATTGCTTGCCATCGGTGGCTTTGACTTTCCACACTGTCAGTACCGGCTCCATCACCCGACTTTGTTCCAGGATCACGGCATCTATTATCACGCCTTTTTCGGCCAGGAATTGCGCTACTTTCTGGTATTGTTCCCTAACCCAGTTGGATGATTGTTGTTCTGTCATTATTATTTTTCCTCAAGTAAGCTCAGCACCGCCTGCAATGGGTGTCTGGGTTTATAACCTTGTAACCTGGCCGTTTGACTGCGGCACGAATAACCGGTAGCCAGTACCTGATTGGCATCATAGCGCGCCAGCGCCTGTTGCCAGCTTAAATTAAAAATGCCCTTTGAATCCTCCAAATGGCTCACCTCATGGCCGTAAGTTCCAGCCATGCCACAACACCCAACCGAAACGGGGGTAAGACTGGCACCCAGTCGGGTAAAAATCTGCTGCCACTGCTTTTCAGATGCAGGTAATGCGGTTTTCTCCGTACAGTGGCCAAATAAGGCGAAAGACGGCGAAGCGTTGGCGGGCACGTCAGGCAGCGCTACTTCTGCTAACCACTCATGCACTAATTGCACCCTAAAATCCCCTCTGGTTGCCCCCAGCGCTTTTTGGTATTCATCCCGGTAGCAAAGCACCAGGGATGGATCGACCCCAATCAAAGGAATATTCAGCTCAGTTAACTGATTAAAAAACGCGGCCGAATTTGCAGCTGTGGCAGCGAACTCCTTCAAAAAACCCTTAACATGCTGAGGTTTGCCATTGGGTTTGAAGGGTAACAATACCGGATGCAAGCCCAGTTTTCGTACCAGGCGTACCAGGTCTTCAATCAGCTCAGCCTCATAAAAACTGGTGAAAGGGTCTTGTACAATCAGCACCCGCTTAGCCAGTTGCTCCGGGTTTAGTGATTTCAATACCTGTAAGTCAAAGGCCTGTACTTCTTTGTCTAGCCGCCAGGCCAGTGTCGGAAAGGACAGTTTAGGGGCATCCACGTAGCCCACCCACTTGCGCAGCGGCCACTCGGCTAGCGTCATCAGGCCGTTGACCAACCTGGGAGCCTTAGCCAGTTGCGGGGCCATTTTTTCCACATTAGCGACCAGATAATCTTTAAAGGGCCTGGCGTAGCGTCCGTAATACAGGTTCAGAAATCTGGCCCTGAAGCCGGGCACATCTACGTTGACCGGACATTGGCTGGCACAGGCCTTACAGGCAAGACAACCGTCCATCGCTTCCATCACCTGATGCGAGAAGTCCTGTTCATTGTCTTTTTGCCAACTGTTATACAAGCGTCTGGCGAAACTGTAGCGCTGCCCCTTGCTTTCCAGTTTGTGCGCATCGCTACCCTGCTTGCTGAGCAGACGCAGCCATTCGCGCATCAGCCCCGCCCGGCCTTTCGGACTGTGACGACGATCGCGGGTAATCTTGCTGGAAGGACACATGGGTGACGTGGTGTCATAGTTAAAACACAGTCCGTTACCGTTGCAACTCATGGCCGGTTCAAAGGCTTCCCGCACTTTAAGTGGGATTTGCCTGTCATAACTTGCCCGCTTGGTATCAGATACTTTAACCAAGACTTCCTTGGAATCATAAGGCGTACAGATTTTGCCGGGATTCATGCGGTTGTGAGGATCAAAGGCCGATTTGATTTTGCGCAGTTCAGTGAAAAGCTCTTCACCAAAAAACGCCGGGCCGTACTCACTACGATAGCCTTTGCCATGTTCACCCCACATCAGGCCGCCATATTTGGCCACCAGTGCCACGACCTGATCCGAGATCTCCGCCATCAGCATTTCCTGCAGAGGATCACACAAATCCAATGCCGGGCGCACATGCAACACCCCGGCATCCACATGCCCGAACATGCCATATTGCAAGCCTTTGGCATCCAGCAGTGCCCGGAACTCCATAATAAAATCGGCCAGTTTTTCCGGCGGTACGGCGGTATCTTCGGCAAAAGCAATAGGTTTTTTACTACCTTTAGTTTTGCCCAGCAGGCCTACCGCCTTTTTGCGCATGGCATATATTTTACCGATATCGCCATTGTCCGAGGTAAGTTGATAACCAATCACCCCGGATTGACCTGTGGCAATACAATCATCCAACATCGCCACTAAGCCGGTAACCTTGTCGTGCATGTCCTGCTCGGCTTCGGCGTTGTATTCCACCATATTCAGGCCTTGCAGATCTTTACCTGGCACATCCTCAATCAGGGCTTTGACCGAATGCCAGATAATGTCTTCACGGGCTAGATTCAGCACTTTGCTGTCCACTGTTTCCACCGATGTGGCCTCGGCTGCCACCATGGCTGGCGCATGACGCAGGGCCGATTCAAAGGAGTCGTACTTGACATTAATCAGGGTCTTAAATCGGGCGATAGGTGTGACATTCAGCTTAGCTTCGGCCACAAATACCAATGAGCCTTCAGAGCCGGTAATCACCCGGCTTAAGTCAAACTGCTGCATAGCCGTGTCAAACACGTGCTCCAGATCATAACCGGTTAAAAAGCGATTCAAACGTGGAAACTTAGCCAGAATCTGCTCACGCTTTTGCTCACAGCTGGTTAATACCTGGGCCACAACCCGCCCAATTGCATCAGGCTGATTGGCCCTTTCCCGGGCCAGTTCTAAGCTCAGTGGCGCGGTATCCAGCAGGGTACCATCCGCTAAGACAGAGCGAAGCGCCAGCACATGATCACTGGTTTTACCGTACACCAGCGACCCCTGCCCTGATGCATCGGTGTTTATCATGCCACCAATTGTCGCTCTGTTACTGGTAGACAGATCCGGTGCAAAGAAAAAACCATATGGGCGCAAAAAATCATTTAACTGGTCTTTCACCACCCCAGCCTGCACCCGCACCCAACGCTCTTCAGGATTAAACTCCAAAATCTGATGCATATGGCGGGACAAGTCCACCACCAGGCCGTCGGTCAGGGATTGCCCGTTAGTGCCGGTGCCGCCACCTCGGGCAGAAAATCTCACCCCGCTATAGGTTTGAGTCAGACGGCCAAGCAGTTGCAGATCGTCAAGATCGGTGGGAAATACCACCGCCTGCGGTAAACGCTGATAAACCGAATTGTCGGTCGCCACGGCAAGGCGACTGGCATAGCTGGTTTCTATCTCGCCTTTGAAGTGGGCATCTTGCAGGGCCTGCAAATAATCAATGTAATCCTGTTCAATACTGGCTTTGGGATCAACTAGAGGTAACATCCACACAGACTTAGCTGAAAAAAAGTGCCGCTAGTATACACAAGGGGGCAACCTCCTGTAACAACTTGACAGGTGATTCTGTAGTGCGAATCCCTATACTTTATCTCTGATGGCAAATTGAGGAGTTCAAGATGAAAAGTCTGTGCATTACCCTGGGCATCATTTGCACGCTGATAGGCACCTTGTTATTTATTTTGCCGGGCTCTGTTCTGTTTTTACTGGCCGGCCTGATGCTGCTCAGTATCGACTTCCCCGTGGTAAGAAACTGGTTGAATCACTGTCAACGTTCAATGCGCCGCGGTGCAGTGAAGCTGGATAGCTATCTGCTGAGTAGAAAACTCAGCCGCTAAGCGACTATTTTCCGGCCGGGCTGGATACAAAACCAGCGTTCAAAGCAAAAAGCCGAAAAAGCAGTTGCGCCGCTTAAAACGCATCGTTATTATACGCGCCGTTCTCAGATGAGTCTTAAATCTGAAACATAACCTCAAGACAATCACTGTCTGATATGTGCGTCCGTAGCTCAGTTGGTTAGAGCACCACCTTGACATGGTGGGGGTCGGTAGTTCGAGTCTACTCGGACGCACCACTTCTAAATTACAAATCAATACTTTACATCCTATTTTTGTAATCATCCCGGTGGGCGTTATGGTATTTTTGCCTCGGTGACCGTTTGGTGACCCAAATAAATTTTTGACTCAAATTTCGGCCAATTTTTCCTGCCCCCCGACCCGGTCACTGATGGAAAATCTTTGAGCATTTACTTTACTGATCGTCAAGTGCGAGACCACCATCAAACTGCTCACGCGCCGGGGCGACTTGTTCCTCTAAGGAACTCAATAGGGTTGGCCTTCACTATCAAATGGCAAATACTTTGATGCAACGTAATGTTCACATCATGTAATAGCTGATATTCGGCCGCTTTCTCCAGTTTCTGGAAATGCCGATCAAACCTGTTCATATACACGGAGTTTTTGAACAGAACAATCCGAGACTAATTGGGATCTTAATCTAAAAACCAATTTGAAAACCAGTTGCGGAGAATGTATTTTACCAATTATAAAATAATCAACTTACCAATTGTAACTTCTCAGTATGAGAGTTGTCATAGCTAGATGAAAAGTCAGACTTTTGCGCTGTTCAGAGTATTCAAGCTACAATCGGCGCAATTATCCGAGTTATCCATGGTCAACAATTAGGGGATACCAAACATGAAGAAACGCCGGCGTTTCTGGACAGTCGTAGAGAAGTTAGAAGGCTTGATTGATAAAGGAGTTTATCCGGTCGGCAGTCGACTGCCAGCCGAACGGGAACTTGCAGAAGCTTATGACGTAAGTCGCCCTACCATACGTGAAGCAATTATTGCGTTAGAAGTCAGAGGACGAGTCGAAGTTAAAACTGGCTCCGGTGTTTATGTCAGTAAAACCGAAAATTTAGATAGCCAGGTTAAGTCCATTAGCGCATTTGAACTAACTCAGGCCCGCGCATTGGTTGAGGCTGAAGCCGCAGCCTTGGCCGCTGCGACGATACGTGAAGGGGAGCTCATTTCCCTGAAGCAGGCGCTGGATGACATGGCCTCTGCAGAGAAAGCGGACGAAGCCGATCAGCGTTTCCACGAGATTATTTCCCAGGCTACCCGTAACAATGCTATGGTTTTGTCGATCAAGAACCTTTGGAAGATAAGACGAACAGAGTCTCAGGTTATTGCCGCATACCAGGATGTCTGCTCGCAAGGCATTGAGCAGAGAATTAAAGAGCACAAGGCAATTTACGATGCAATTGCCAAACACGACTCATCTGCTGCCAGAAAGGCCATGCACAATCACTTTAACCGTCTGATCAACGCATTGTTTGAGGCAAGCGAAGCTAAAGCTCTAGAGGAGATCAAGCGTAAAACGGATGAAACCCGAGGTTTATATTCTATTTCCCATCTGACTCAGTAGGAACGGTTTGCGTAATCCAGTCCACATCTGGAACTGCTTTTTTATTCTTAACAACAGGCTCTGACAAAGAGCCTGTTTTTTTATCTTTCTATATGCAAATAATGAAGCAAGCCATTAGGCTTGCTTCATTATTTGTTATTGCTATAAGATTGCCAGGATCGGTGATCTTAACCCCCTGGTCAGTAGGACTAGAACCTATAGCTAGCACCAAAGGTTATCCGTCGGTCGGTTAAGCCCTGGAAGCAAAGCAGTGCGCCTTCATTAACACAAGATTGGCGAACATCAGATTCCGTCAGGTTAACGGCTTCAATGCCAATATTGAGCTGATCGCTTACGTCATAACTGATACTGGCATTGAGCTGACCTCTGTCTTCCTGTACCACGGGGAAGCCCCAGGGATAACTTGATGTGCTGCCAAAATCGTTTGAGCGAAACCCTTCACGCCAGGTGTAACGCATCCTGGCAGACAAGCCATATTTTTCGTAATACAAAGTAAAGTTGTAGGCATTTTCAGATAAATTGAGTAAGCCCTGTACCGCAGTAACCTCCAGTGACCCTGTACCACCTGTTGACGCAGCAAAGACCTGACTAGGACGACTGGCCGAGGTATTGACCGCCTCACCACCGGAGAACTCCTGAATGGTATAGTTTGCCACCACACCAAAACCAGACGCCCAGCCCAGCTCGTCTTCGAAAGCAGACAGGTCATACTGGAATGCCATTTCAATGCCTTTTTGCGTAGTGTCTTTAGTGTCATTAATGATACTGGAGAATGGTACACAAACACCGACGTCAGAACTCACCGGACCAAACACGTTAATCAGCGCAATGGGGTTCCAGATACCGCCTTGCTCACACACCGGACCAACAATGTCACGATATCCTGTGACAGGCTCTGAATAAGGATCATCTTGTTGCCCCACATGTACATCCTTACGTGTCTTGTGGAAATACCCGATACTGACAACTGCAGCCTCAGCAAAATACCAATCGGCAGAAATATCAAAAGATGTGACCACTTCGGGTTTTAAGTAAGGGTTACCACCGGCTACCGGCGGATTAGGGCTAGTGCTGAATGTGTAAGAACTTGAAAGGTCGCTAAAATTCGGACGGCGAATATCCTTACCAAAAGCGGCGCGCAACACCAGATCGTCGGTTACATCGGCGGCCAGGTTAATCCGCGGGAGCACAAAACTGTAATCACTTGAGGTGGTTTCTGCGACGACGTCTCCGTTAACGCTGCGGTTCCCGGTTGAATCAAGATCAGTTTTTATATAACGCACACCAAGATTACCGCGGAACATACCAGCTTCAAAATTTGCCTGGGCGTACAGTGCGTTGGTTGACTCACTGATATCATAAAAACCCGCAACCGATGACGTTGGTGTATTCAGTGGCTTTGAACCGCCATGGGCAGTAATTGCGTCAGCCAACGCAGTAAATACCCGATCAGGATCAGAGCCTACCAACTCCGGATCCACCAGCAGAAAATCTTTAATATAAAGCGCTCTGCCATCTGCGGCATTAAAGTTAGCAGGCCCGGTTGTCAGGATATTAGCAAACATATCGCCACTGGGAGAATCCGCCATACTGGACAAACTGACATTTGAGCCCACTACGTTGGACACACTGGACGTCTTGTTATAGCGGTAGCCTGCGTCAAGTGTCGTAAAAATTGACATATTCAAATCGTAACTAAGATCAATACGGGCGGCATCTTCGGTATTTTCGTTGGTATTATTTGCTACTGCCACCGCTTGCAACCTGTAGTTGGCTGGGTCGAGCAAATCAGCGGGTGCAGGTGCATTCGCTGCGCCAAATGCAATCCCGAAGGCCAAGGCACCGCCACTTAAGTCATATTCAAATGGTGTACCGTTATCGTTAGCAGAACCAATTACCGCATTGGGATTGACGAAGTTAAGTGTGGTATCAATTCTGGGGGTCGCAGAATCAGATGAAGAAGAAGATAACTCGGCACTTATTTTAAAATTATCCCCCAGGTATTCCCCACCTAACCGGAATATTTTGCTCTTGGTGGCCCGGGAACTGGTGTCACTGGATAAGCGTAAATTGCCGTCTGAACCGTCAGACTGAACAGGAATGATGCCTTTAAGTGCGGCTTGGATGCTACCGAGGTCGATGCCATCTAAAGAGCCAAAATCTATCGTCTCAAATTCAGTGGGCACCGATACTCCAATAAGATCACTCACCCCGGACGCCTGAACCCTGGAACTCTCCTCCCGGCGATCCTGATCATTTATAATCGCATCAAACCAAAATTTGCTGCGGCTGTTTGGGGCCCACTCGAAAGAACCGGCAAAATTCTTCGTCTCATATTCAAAATTATCGTAATCCTGGATAAGAAACTGAATGGGCAGATAATGGAAACTTTGTGCGCTGGCTAAACCACTGTCAGAACGCACCAGATTGTCACGGTCAGCTCGAGGGCGAAACGCCGTGACATCTTGTTCAGCGTAGCTCCCACTAATGACAACACCAAACTTACCATGGTCATTTTCCCAATTATCACCAAAGGTTCCTGACAAGCGCGGCTTTACGCCATCGGTGGATAAACTGCTGTCCTCACCTTGAACTCTGAATGCTGCTAGCGTTTCACTTAACCCAAGTGGGCGAATGGTTCTTAAGTTAATTGTTCCACCTACAGAGCCTTCAATCGTTTTTGCCTGTGGCGCCTTTGTTACTTCTACACCTGCAATAATCGATGCAGAAACATCTTCAAAGTCAATACCACTGCGACCTGCACCCGAACCCACCGTAGATACACCATTAATTTCAGTGCGGTTTGCATCAGTGCCACGAATTTGTACTCCAGTACCGACACCCGCTGAGCGCGTAATCTGGATACCAGTAATATTTTCAAGTACTTCCGCTAGGTTTTGATCTGGTAGCTTACCGATATCTTCTGCCTGAATCACTTCGACAAGGTTAGGTGCGTTGCGCTCTTCTGCCAGGGCACTGGTCAGCGACCCTCTGATGCCGGCCACCTCGATAACCTCAACATCGTTCTGCACTTTGCCTGACTGAGATTCCTGTGCCAGAGCAGAAGATGTCATACCCAGCGTAGTGGCTGACAAGATTGCTAAACTGATTTTAGATAGTTTGTGTCCCATCATCTTTTCCTGTTTTAAATTAAACCAAAATTAAATTTTTGGTCACAACTGCGACCTCAAATTAACCGCGAACCTGAATGCCAACATTCTGAAAAGAACAACCACCGGCAGTTACAATGCATTTACCTTATGTTTACATGCAAATAGACATTTGGTCAACCTATTGGTCAACTTATTGGCAAGAATCTAGTTATTACCAATTAAGCAATAAAACAACCAAAAGACAACAGCATGGAAAGACAAGCACATATCCCATTGTTTCTTATAAAATTAATTAGGTCATCGTGATGTTTTAAGGAGACATAACGCTGAGTGGTTAGTCTCAGTTACCGATGGCAAGCTAGTTGAGAAGGTAATGCAAGCATCTACCAAACAGAATTATTGGTTGACCAAATTCGAGATTTAAATCATGAATTCGCATAAGTAAAGATGATAAAGTTGGCGCCACCTAACCAGATGAAAAGAAACAATTTGGTAACATTATCGGAAGAATTTCGCATGACAAAAAACTTTACTACGTTCCTTTTCACATCTAACCAATTAGCAAACGGAAATACAATGGGAGATTCCTCGTAGCACTGAGAAACGGCAATAGATTGGAAAGATGTAGTGCAGTCTGAGTTCAACCAGCGATATGGATAACTGACCGTTTAAATTGCTGGTGTTAATTCATTGAAAGTAGAAAGTTTGGACTGAACGGCAGGACATTTACCGCTTTGCTTCCGAGTTCTTCATAAGTCAGACTTGTTAGTAGGAGAAGTGGTGATGTGTGATGTGTCATCAGCCAAAACAGTAACTCGACTGCGCTCACTCGTTGTTGTCGCGAGCTTGTCATTATCTGCACTCTCCTGTGGAGGCAGTGATGACGGTCAAGGCACAAGCAAAAATACTTCACCCTGAGGTGAATCACCACTATTCCAAAGTTGGCGGTATAAGGTTAATAATTCAAGCAATCCTGAAGAATTTGCCCAGGCTACGTTCTATGAAATTAAAAACAGCCATAACAGATATGCAGGCAGCGAATACCCAAAGCAGACTTTCGGATTTTGCTGGCAGACTACAAGGTACTATTTGCTGCAAGACGGTTTTGCTTAAAACAAGTAGGAGGCGGGATCACTCCCGCCATCCTCACATCTATACTCCCTCTATGTCTCAGCAAGCGCGTAGCAGAGGCTAGAAGGTGTTATTCAACCGCTACGGTAGCCTCAGACGTTGCTGAGTTATAAGGTGACGCTGCGTTGTCTGTATCGAGAGAGTCGCCCTCTCCATAGGATTCAAAATCGTCTGAAAATACGACATTGGATCCTGCCGTGTCGGAGTAGATGACTAAGCCATCAACCGTAAGTATACCCGTCTCTGGGCGTACTCCACTATTGTCACCAAACCGGAACGATACGTGCGTCACACCACCGGTAGCATTGTTATCCGGGGTAAAGCCTTCAACGACAAAACTGACGCCATCGACTTCAACCCTAACCAATGGTGTAACCTCTAAGTTGCCATTTGGATATTCCCAGGTGATGACAACATCCATAAATTCATCTAGCAATACGGTGGCCGCCGAGGTATCTACACCACTTGGGCTGCGAACCTCAAAGCTATCATCTTTGATACGCAGATCTAAAATCGCGCCATCGTTATTGGTTGCAGAGTTGAATAGCGTGATAAATGCATCACCATCACCCAATTCATCATCTAAGCGCTTAACCGATACGGTAATTCGACCTTGTGCCAGTGGACCATTGTCACCAAGCGCATAACGGAGCTCTCCGGTGTCAGACGCATCGGTATCACGTATTTCAGCAATCTTATTGCCCGGTGTACCTGGGCCACCAGCATCACCAGTAGACTCAACCCTTGCTTCCGACGTACTGGAGTTATAGGGTGATGCCGGGTTATCTGTGTCGAGAGAATCACCATCCATATATGACTCAAAATCGTCTGAAAATACGACACTGCTTCCCGTTGTGTCAGCGTAAATGACTAAGTCATCAACCGTAAATTTACCTGTCTCTGGTCGGACACCACTATTGTCACCAAACCGGAACGACACGTGCGTCACACCACCGGTAGCATTGTTAGCTGGGGTAAAGCCTTCAGCGACAAAACTGACGCCATCGACTTCAACCCTAACCAATGGTGTAACCTCTAAGTTGCCATTTGGATATTCCCAGGTGATGACAACATCCATAAATTCATCCAACAATACGGTGGCCGCCGAGGTATCTACACCACTTGGGCTGCGAACCTCAAAGCTATCATCTTTGATACGCAGATCTAAAATCGCCCCATCGTTATTGGTTGCAGAGTTGAATAGCGTGATAAATGCATCACCATCACCCAATTCATCATCTAAGCGCTTAACCGATACGGTAATTCGACCTTGTGCCAGTGGGCCATCGTTGTCTAGCGCATAACGCAGTTCCCCGGTATCAGTTGGATCGGTATCAATAATGACCGCGACATTATTGACGCCACCAGTGTCCCCGCCAACACCGGTAATGGTAATCACCAGTTCAGCGGTCGTGCCGTCGACAGATTCAATTGTGATTGCATCTGTATCACGCTCACCGCTTACCAGAGCAGCAATAACATCGTTGCTGGTATCAAGCAAGTAGCTCCAGGAACCGTCTTCCTGAATGGCGATGTTGCCAAATCTGCTGCGGAACGAGGCAGGCACAATAAAGGCTTCACCTTCATCCGGATCAACAACATTGACGGTTCCGGTCAAGGCTTGAGTGGCATTGCTTGGCATAGACGCAGTTAAGTCAAAGAACGCCGCCGGTGTAGGCTCGTTAGCGCCATCCCCAACATCAAATACCACTACCTCATAATAGATCGCTAAGCTATAAGGGCTGTTGTCACCATCCAGGGTGTCACCCTCTGCGTAGCTTTCAAAATCATCTTCGAATACGCTGGTTGTGCCAGCAACATCGGAATAGACAGTAATATCGTCTACATAAAAAGATCCAAAAGGTATCGTTCTATCGTTGTCCCCCAATCTGAACTGAATTGCCTTAATGCCATCGGCGAACCACTGATTAATATCCGTGAAATCGGGGTCAACCACAGCGGCAGTAGAGAAAGACCCGCCACCAATAACTTCATCGTTAATAGTAAGGGTTAATTGTTCGGCTGCATCTAAATCCCACGTAATTTCAACGACATAGAATTGTTCTTCAACAAAAGGGGCAGTAACAATCACGCCCGGATAAGCGGCGCTCTCAGTGTTTCTTACCAAGAAACGCGGGGCGATGGTAATACCATTAGCATCCGTTTGCGTACCTTGAATACGTAAATCAATTAAAGCCTCACTTGAGCTACCAGAAGAACCATAAAGTGTAATGTAGGCATCTTTAACATTGCCATCGCTGCCCAAAGTTTCATCTTTAGAAAACGAAGCACTGAGCTTACCCTGGCGTAAGTTATTAACAGTAAATCTAATTTCGCCAGTGTCATTACCGGTATCCGATATCTTTACTAACTGTGTAAGTGCTGCAATGCGAATGACGATCTCGTCAGTTGTTCCGTCAATCGATGTGATAGTCACCCTGTCATTGACAGAGTTGCCCACCGCAAGGTTTGCGACCGTTTCATTGTTAACATCTACAGTGTATGACCAATTGCCCTGAGCACTGATACTGAAGGTACCATAGTCGAGAAGCACATCAGTTTGAACCAGAATTTCATCTTCGCCAAAGTTCGGATCAATCACAGTGACAGAACCCGTTAAAGGTTCGGTGGCAGTGTGTTGCACGGTTGCGCTCAACATCCCTTCAATAATTGCACCGACAGGGGTGTTGTTGTAGCCAATCGCGGATCCAATAATATCAAGTAAAGCAACATCTACATCATTCGCGATGACTGACACAGTTTGTAAATTCGTCTGGGCGATTTCGAAGGCATCTAACAACGCCTGTGAAAACGCACCGTCAGCTAAATCAGCTGCGGTTTCGGCAATTAGCATCGCCATATTTTTGTCGACGTTGTCGGCGTCAAGTTGCGACAAAAGCGCTAATACAGAGCCATAGCGATCAGCATTTACTGCGCCTTCAGCACCAAGAGCTACAACGCCTACCTCAGTCGGTAAAACGGTTGTAATGTCAAAACGTATTCCAAAGCGGGCATTTATTGCTTCAGCTTGCTCAGCAAAGGCACCCAAATCTGAACCCGCTGCCTGTACTGCCATTTCAGTCAAAGGAGACACGACATAAGATGGTGCAGGCGTGTCTGCGCTTCCTTCAACAACATTCACCACCGCCCGCAAAGCTGGCGCTTCAAGCATCAGGCCGGTTGACTCATCTTTGTAGATACCGCCCGAACACGAGATTAAACCCGCGCCTTCAAAATGAACTCCAGTAAAAGTGATACTGCCCATACTGCTGGAAATCGCCGAAGCCTGAGCGGGCATCACCGCTGCGCCCGTGTCAGTAATGGCAAATATTTCACAACTAGCACCGCTTACCGGCCCTTTTACCACGGTTGCTGTCACATCCAGAGTTGGCAGTATCATTGAAGTCGATGCGCCGACACCTTCTGTGAAACCGGCTTCATCCGTATATCTGGCAGACACCGATATTACAGAACCTTCATCCGCTTCAGTGATGGTGTAGGATGACCCTGTCGCCCCGGTTGACCACGCGTAAACCAAGGTGTCGTTTCTTATGCCGTCTGCATCACTAACCGATGCAGACAGTGTGGTGCCTGCGATTAACTCACCACCGGTGATTGTGATACTTCCTCTGCTATTTCCATCCAGTTCGTCTTTATCACCACCACTACAACCGACTAAAACGGTTACGAGGATGATCGGTATCAGAGACTGCTTAACCATGCGTTCTGCTCCTAATAGGTTCAGTGTTTAAACGTTGCTTCGTTACTGAACAAAAGTGATATCTGTAAACACTCGCGGGCTTCGACTTTTCCCCGCATTCTGATTCAGCTCTCAAGCGAATCGATTAATACTTCAGGCTAATTCCGGCAAATAAACGTGGACCATAGTCGTTAACCTCTCCCAGGTTACCCTGCACAAAGAAATCCTGTGACTTGGGCGCACTGAACAGGTTAATCGCTTCCACTTTTAACCGGATATTGTTGTTAATTTTGTAAGAGGCGCGAGCTTCCCATACCCCAACCTCATCGACATAACGCAGTCTGGTGCCGTTGTTTGTATAGGGCTGGAAGTATTCGCTGCGATACTTGTAGATAAGTGCAGTATCAAAATCGCCTATCTGATAGTAAATTTGACCGCTGAATACATGTTCAGAAAAACCCGGCACCGAGCCGGGTGGCACAATGCCCTCAGTCAATTGACGCGTCGTGCCGTCCAAATCTGTGACAAAGGTATCGCCGTATAAGCTGTCTTCAAACTCAAAGTCGGTGTCGGCGTAGTTGTAACCAAGCTTAATGCCAATGCCGTTGTCCCACCGATAGGCCACCGAGGCTTCCAAGCCATACAATTCACTTTCGTTTTCTGTCGTGACCGAATTGGTAATCGGCAACGTCACTGTCTGACCGTCAACAATAAAGTCTTCCAATTCTGTCTGCTGTTGGAAGCCACCCTGAAATTGTTTGTAGTAGACGCTAACGGCGAAGATTGAATCTTCGTTCGGATACCATTCCAATGCGACGTCGTAATTCCAAGACATCAGAGGCTTGATATTTGGGTTACCAGAGCCATTCACGCCGACAAATAAATCTGCCAAGGTTGTTGGAGCCACATCTTCATCAGTTTGAAATGTGCGGCTGTAACTCATATCACTGGGGTTTGCACGTGACATGCCGCGGTAAATGCCGGCCCGCAGCAAAATGTCGTCACTGTAATCCACTACCAGATTAAAGCTGGGGAGTATTTCGGTATAACCGCCGCCCCCGGTAATGGACTCTAAAGAATCCCCGGTTACCAGGCTCAGCACCCCTAATTCATTGACGACAACATCAAAACTGTTTCTGAAACCAATTGAAGTTACGTCGGTATCCACCAGGCGCACGCCAAAGTTACCGCGAACAAATTTACCCAGCATTTCAGTATCGTAGTTGGCCATAATGTAAGCCGACAGTGTTTTTTCAGTGACATCCTGAGTTCCGGCATTTTGATACTCAACTTGCGGATAGACAAAATCGCCACCGACTGAGGCCACAAGCGCTTGTGAGAAACAGATATTATCGTAAGTAGCCCATGATGAGCCCGTACCACTGGCAACGACGTTACCGCTACTGTCTATGTGGGTAATAATATTGCCGTCAGACACTGAGGATAGAAAGTTAGACTCCGGGAAATTGATCTGACATTGCTGCAATACGTCTAATGCTGATGTTGCACCTTCATCCAGCAATACTTCAGTTCGTGAACCACTACCCTGGTTGCCACCAAACTGCACAAAGGTTAGCTCTGACGCTCTGACCCCACCTTGCACACTGGTGAACACACCACCATCCAGCGCATAGTTAAAGTCCAGACGGGCCGAAATAATCTCGTTTTCACGCACATTTTCCCGGTCAATAAGGGTTCGTAAGCTGTCTGTGAAATTCGAGATGTCGGTCACATCAAAATCCGTGACGGTTATATGCGGGATGTATTCCCCCATATCCCAGGTTAAGAAAGGGCGGCCAGGCGTTCTGCCCCGGTTAGAAATTTGCAATTCTTCACGTTTTGTTTGCGAGTAACCGATATCGGCGGTAATCGTTAAGCGGTCACTGAAGAAGTGTTCGACATTGAGGCCGTATCCGACATAATTTTCTTCACGGGAAAACTGCTCACCTACTGATTCAAAGCGCTCTTCACCTTGCCAATGAAGAATCCCGCCTACGTCATTGGTAATGAGATTCTGGCCGGTTACACCAGGCGTGACACGCTTTTGCAAGAACAGTAAGTCATGACGCGCTTCTGCCTGAGTACGATCCGAGAATTGCGCATCGAAGTTGATATCCCAAGCATCGGAAGGGCGATATTGCAACGCAAGAAACACTGCATTACGCTCATCAGAGGTTTCGTTTTGTCGATAGCTACGGCTACTGCCGGTCCAGGCGTAAGGCGTGCCAGCACTTTGTGCTGCACCCGTCGCGGGATCAATAGCCGTCTGATAACCCAGATTACTGCTACCAGTCACCTGATCTTCGCAATCTCCGGCTGAACTTCGGAAAAAACCTTCATTGCTGTTAGTGGGGTCGTTTAAACATGCCCACAAAGAAGAACCGGTAGGGCTTGAACCCCGGTACTCAGCTTCAGGTTGGCTGATATCCTGACGTTGCACACCAAAAGAAACCCCCAAAGACTGACCACTGGCAAACTCAAATTGGTCAACAATGCTGAATGTAACCCGACCGCCCACGTCGCCTTGTAATGAGTTATCAATATTGGCTTCATCAGGGTTATAGTTGAGTTTTACTTCCCCCTGAATTTGTTGCTTTCCATAGTCCAGAGGCTTAAGCGTTTCCAGGGTGATAACGCCGGCCACACCACCTTCGATCATTGATGCGTCCTGAGTTTTATAAATAGCGACCTTTTTCATTAACTCCGACGGAAACTGGGAGAAGTTAACAGAGCGGTCACCACTTCCATTGGTCGCTTCACGACTGTTGATGTGTGTGGCGCTTAAGAAGGGCCCTAAGCCCCGGATAGTAATTTCTGTGGCGCCGCCATTCTCACGGTGAGACGCGGCCCCCGTTATAGACTCTAAGGCTTCACCAATTGAAAGCGCGGGCAAATCACCGATATCTTCGGCAGATAATCCGTCAACGACCATAGTGGCCTCGCGCTTTATTGAAATTTGGTCTTGGATCGTTTTACGGGTACCAATAACCTCAATCTGCTCAACATTATTATCAGCTTCATTTCCAGATTCATCGCTCACCTCCTGAGCTGTTGCAAAAAATGCAACTGAACTGGTCAGAGAGACAATCACTGCTGCTTTTACCAATTTAGCGACAGGCGAAAGCCTGAATTGCTGCTCTTGTTTGCTTGAGTCTGCATGATTCTCAGATTTCAGCGACATATCGGGTTCTCCGTTGGTCTTTTGCGCGAGCATGTAGTTGAGGATTGCCTGTTACATATATGTAATACAGTTGTTACGTGAAATATACCCAACCAAAAGCACATCATCAACCAATTATTGCACTTTGTTGTTACCAATATGAGTCACCAATAAGCTTTACCAATGCATGAGCACCGCAAACAGGCTTGAAACCTTAGACCTAGAACCATCTTGGGCGGGTTATCGCTTTGAAGAGAGCGCAACTGGTTAACCAATTGCGCAGTAAGACTGTTGGGTTTTAGAGGGGGAAGACTTAACTAAAATTGATAACCATCGTGTTGATTATCAAGGTGATAGAAAGTGGCTTGCACATAGTCGCGGGGATCACCACTTTCATTCTGGTTGTAAACACCGGCTTTAAAATACATGTATTGATCACCTTTATGATAGCCACTTCGGCGCATGTCCATCTGCCTGGTGACATTGGCTTTACCCTGCCGAATCAGGGTGACATGCAACACATCCTCCTCGACGGTGATCTTGTAGCTAAACTTCTCGTTCAACTTAATACCGTCAGTGGGATCGGCCAGAGTATGAGAACGGGAACCGACCAGGTTGACCCAGATATCCTCGCCACCATTAATCTCATGAGCAAAATAGATAGAACCATGTTCATGGTCCGGTAGTTTCCGAAAATAGAGTCGAATGGGCTCATCATCAGTCGCGTGGATCTGACCAATAATGACCCGCCCGATTTTCTTTTCATCACCGGTAACTGATACGCGGTTGACAGCAAGGGTGGCTTCCAGGCTTCCATCAACAGCCCCGGCTTGCCTTTTCGCCGCTCCATGGGCAGAACTGAAGACCCAATTATTTTCAGTTATGCCCTGCGTCTTTATTTGGGTAATGCCACGTCTGAGCATTTCGCGCAGTTCCGTTCTAGCATATTTGGTATTGCTTGAGGTTTTGGCTCCCTGATTGGGACAAGCGAACACCATGCCACCATCTTCTGCGGTATAAAACAGCGGTTTCAGTTCAAACCCATCGGCTAAGGCTTTCTCATAAACCATGTCGGCCTTTTGATCTTTGTTCAGATCCGTCGGCAGGGTTAGACTCCAGTCGAGCAGGTCAAAGTTTTCACTGGGCTTTCTCGCAGGATCCAACTGAGTAAAACTCCCAAGCAACACCCCTTGCGCTAATTGCCGATGAGATTCGGGCATCATGATGTCCAGGTCAGACTCACCATGGTCGTCTGCGAAAACCAAGCAAGCCGGCGACAATATTAAGTAGACCGTCAACATACATTTTATTGTTTTCATGGTTATTCCCGTTAATCAGACACAATTGAATAAGATCGGTTGATTCCCAGATGCTGTAGACCGCTGGGCCACTCATGCGCTGAAAACAGCGCTATTAAAGTCGTCTACTGGCCCAACAGAGCCTAAGACAACCGGCACCCTTTGATGCAGATCCTTCGGCATGATTTCCAGCGTTCGCCGCCCTGAGGACGTCGCTTTACCCCCTGCCTTTTCTATCAGCAATGACAGGGGGTTGGCTTCATACAGCAATCGGAGCTTGCCCGTCTCGTTGCCAAGACGCGCGTCCTCCGGATAAAGAAAAATACCGCCCCGGCTTAACACCCGGTGAACATCACCGACCATGGCAGCGTTCCATCGGACGGAGCTGTGTCTGAAGCGTTCAGATGCATAGAGGACCTGGTCAAAATATGCCTGTGTAACCCGGCTCCAATGACGATAGTTGGCCATATTGATAGCGAACTCACAACTGTCCCTTGGCACATTCATCTGCGCTTTGGTCAGCAGGTAGCCACCATGGGTTAGATCCAGTGTGTAACAGCGGGTGGGTCCCCCCGTGCTCAAGACCAGCAGGGACGAGGGACCGTACAGAATGTATCCTGCACAGAGTTGATTTATACCGGGCTGATGAAACTGTTGACAACTGTCATACGCCACATCCTCCCTGGCGGGATAGACAGTAAAAATGGTGCCAATCTGGCCATTAACATCGATATTTGACGAGCCGTCCAGAGGATCGAATGCGACGATGTAGCGACCTGTCGAATGGCCAGCAACAACATGCTCTTCCTCTTCTGAGGCAATTGCTCTGACTGATTCATCGTCCAGCAGCATCTCTTTTATTAGCTGATTGGCCAACACATCCAGTTTTTTCTGCACTTCCCCCTGAATATTTTCATTCAGCGTCGAACCCAGAATACCGGCCAGCTCGCCTTGACTGACACGAAAGGCAATTTCCTTGCTGGCTGCCAGGATGGTACGAACCAGCATAATGAGATCTGTGTCCACTCCATCTTGTTTCAGAACCGGGATCAGTCTTCGCATGCGGGAAACCGGTTTATACAATTAAGATCACCAAAGCATCGGACAAGCCTGGATACCATCTGCTGCTCGGCCTCTCTTAGCCATATCCGTGGGTCATAGTATTTCTTATTAGGTCTGTCTTCCCCCTCAGGATTACCGATCTGCCCCTGCAGATAAGCCTCTTTGCTCCTGTAATAGTCCAACACCCCCTGCCAACATGACCATTGCGTGTCGGTATCAATGTTCATCTTCACCACACCATAGGTCAGCGATTCAGCAATTTTCTCCGGCTCGGAACCACTGCCACCGTGGAATACGAAGTTCAGGCTGTTTACCTGCAGGCCGAATTTTTCCGACACATAGGCTTGTGACGCTTTAAGAATACCTGGTGTCAGGACGACATTGCCGGGTTTATAGACACCATGCACATTGCCGAAAGAGGCGGCAATGATGAAATTGGGGCTGATTCGGCTCAGTCGCTCATATGCATAGGCAACGTCCTCGGGCTGTGTGTACAGTGCCGAATTGTCAAGATGAGAGTTGTCTACCCCATCTTCCTCACCACCTGTGCACCCCAACTCAATTTCCAGGGTCATGCCCATTTTGGCCATTCGGGTCAGATACTGTTCGCAGAGCTCAATATTTTCCTGTAACGGTTCTTCGGACAAGTCGAGCATGTGCGAACTGAAAAGGGGTTTGCCGGTACGGGCAAAGTGACGTTCACCTTCGTCTAATAATCCATCTATCCATGGCAGCAGGTTCCTGGCAGCATGGTCAGTATGCAGCATTACCGGCACTTCGTAATGCCCGGCTATAAGGTGGACATAATTGGCCGCAGCAACCGCGCCTAGCACCGCACTTTGATGGCCGGGCAAGGAAAGTCCTTTACCCACAAAAAACTGTGAACCACCATAAGACAGTTGAATGATTACGGGGGATTGAACTGTTTTCGCTGCCTCGAGGGTGGCATTTATAGATTGTGTACCGACAACATTGACGGCGGGAAACGCATAATGATTCGCCCGCGCCTGCGCGTACAGTGCACTGACTTGTTCGGCCAGGGCGACGCCAGCCTGAATCTTTGTGGTTGAATGAGTCATTGGCCTGGACCCGATTAATTGAGCGCTTGACGGCAAGCTGTTGTGATCGCCTGCCAATTCCCCTGCTCAACCCATTGAGCAGGTGCAATCCAGGTCCCCCCCACTGCAAAAACATTGCTCAATGACAGATAGTCCCGCTTATTTTGCTGGTTCACTCCACCGGTGGGACAAAAACGGATCGACTGGAACACTGAAGACAGTGCGCTAAGGAAGGCAGCGCCACCGGACAGAGAGGCCGGAAACAGTTTAAGTTCGCCAAAACCGTGCTCATAAGCCATCAGAATTTCACCGGTATTCGAAACCCCTGGCAGTACCGGCACCCCACAACTTAACAATTCGCCAAGCAGCTTCTCTGAAACCGCCGGGGTTACAATAAAGTCCGCGCCGGCTTCTATTGCCTGGTTCAGAATCCGGGCATCGATCACTGTTCCGGCACCGACTTTGAGCTGAGGCACTTCTCTTTTTATCGCTGTTAAAGCGGCAAGAGAAGCGTCCGTTCTCAATACTACTTCTACCAGAGTTAGCCCGGCATTGGCCATGGCCTGAGCTATTTGAACACCTTGCTGAGGGGAATTCGCTTGAATAATAGGTAACAATGTCTGTCCTGACATCAGTTCAGAAAAGTGAGTCATGTCTGAATATCTCATTAATTGATAGTGGATGTTGATTTGCAATAACAGCTATATGCCAGCTTCAGACATGGTCTGTTTGAATGCTGCCATAGGTGCAATAGCACCGGGATGCTGAATTACCGTTCCAGCCGCTTTAGCCGCCAGTTGCACGGACTCTCCTATGCCTCGCCCCGATAAACGTGCACCAAGATAAACACCATTAAAGGCGTCCCCTGCTGATGTGGTATCAACCACCTTTGTAACAGGTGTGATGGTGTGGCTGAGAAGCTCGTTGCCAACCAGAGTGAAGACGGAATGCGGTCCATTCTTCACTACCACTTCTTCCAGCTCATATTGTTGACAAAAACCGACGGCATCCTGAGCAGATTGAATGCCGTAAAGTACAGTCAGATCCTCGACACCTGGCAGGGCGATGTCACTCAGCCTCAGGGCCTTATCAAACTGTCTTATTGCCTCTTCTTTGCTTGTCCAAAGCTGGGCACGGTAATTGGGGTCAAAGACTACTTTCACCCCCGCCGCTTTAAGGCGCTCCAGCGATTGCCAAAACTTCGTATGCGCACCTTGTTCAAAAATGGCCAACGGTATTCCTGAAAAAAAGAACGTATCTGCGACCGTCAACTGCTCAATAACCTCAGCACTGAGAAAATCAACCAGCTTTCTGGCCGCAGAGTCATTGCGCCAGTATGTGAAACGTCTCTCACCGGACTCATCTGTCTCAATAAAGTAAATGCCAGGGACTTTGCTTGGATGTCTGAATACAAACTCAGTCTCCAAGCTCTCACTCTTGAAACGGTTAAGCATTTTGTCGCTGAGCCGGTCGCGGCCTATGGCCGTGACCATGGATACGCTTAATTGTGGAAAACATCGCTTCATGTAGACCGCAGAGTTATAGACATCACCGGCAAACGATAGCCCCATGGTCGATTCATCCTGTTCCCGGAGTTCGACCATGCATTCACCCAGAAAAAATATCTTTGTCATCTTCTTACTCGGGTTTCTTTAAGGGTTCGATGGAGGGTATTAAAATCCACACAGCTGCCACCGCCGTTATCGCCAGAGACGCGCCGATAACAAAAGCCGGTGTATAGTTTCCATCAGCCGTGAGAAATGGCACCAGAGAGGTCAGACCGACGGCTCCGAGTTTGGCAGCCATGCCGGAAAATCCGGCCAGGGTACCCACCGCGCGCTTGCTGAAAAGGTCACTGGGGAGCGTTTGCACATTGCCGATGGCGGTTTGAAAACCAAACAGGATGACCGCCATGATCAGCACAGCGATCACAGGTTCGCCCGGATCCGCCATGGCTAACAGGGAAGGCAACATAATGAAACATCCCAACGTGATAGTCAGCTTGCGGGTTTTATCTGCAGTCCACCCTGCCTTCAGCCTGTTTTGCGCGAGTAAGCCACCGAACCAGGCTCCAAGCATGGCACCCACATAAGGCACCCAGCCATAGATACCAATGGATTGCACATCCATGCCGTAGACTTCGTTCAGGTAAATGGGGATCCAAAAAACAAACAGCCACCAAATCGGATCAATAGCGGCAGAGGCGATAATAACCCCCCAACTTTCTTTGCGAGATAACAGTTCAGCGGTGCTGGGGTTATAGTCATCTTCTTCCGGTAGCGTTGCCTTCTCCGGTGTCAACACCCGCTTTTGGCCGGTCAGGATATATTCGCGTTCTTCATCTGTAATCCAGGCGTGCATAGCCGGCGGAGCCTTGACCAGAACTAACCAGGGGATCAGCCAGAGAAATCCCACCAGACCGACAATCACAAAGACCATTTGCCAGCTGAAGTAGACAGTCAGAAAAGCGATCAATGGGATGGAGACAATACCGCCAATTGCGGCCCCCGAGTTGAAAATCCCCTGTGCTAAAGCACGTTCCTTAACCGGAAACCATTCTGCATTACCCTTGGTTGCCCCCGGCCAGTTGCCAGCTTCAGCCACCCCGAGTATGGCTCTGAAAATACTGAAGCTAAGCACACCCTGAGCAAACGCATGCGCAATGGTTGCCAGTGACCAGACGCCTATGGACAGGACGAATCCGATACGTGTGCCCACCCAGTCAAATATTTTTCCGAAGATTGCCTGACCAAAGGCATAAGCGAAAACAAAGACCACAGAGATGTTTGCATATATCTGCTTACGCTCCAGCGCTGATTGGTCTGGAAACAAGTCCTCAACAATAGCCGGCCAGAGTACACTGAGCGATTGACGATCAATGTAGTTAATGATGGTCGCCAGGGCGATTAACGTCACCACCCACCAGCGCAAACCTTTCAGTTTCATAATCATTCCTTTAGAAAGTCTTCTCGGGCCGGGCTGAATGTGTCGATCAGGATGCCTCCGGTCGGACACACGGCCCCGTGCTCAACGTGCGGTGGAATCAGGCAACTGTCACCGGGCTTCAGCACTTTGATCTCGCCACCAACATTGAAATGAAATTCGCCTTCTTCCACGTAAGTCACCTGAGAATGACGATGTTTGTGCACGTAACCTTCGGCACCCTTGGCAAACCAGACTTTTACCATCATAAGTTCATGGTTAAATCCCAGTAATTGGCGCTTCAATCCGCCGCCAAGATCTTCAATTTCAACGTCATTGCCAAAAATAAAATGATTACTTTGCTTGTTCATCTGACTCACTCCTAAAAATTGTTCAGTGCATAAACGGCGAGACGACCGTTTACTGACAGGGATTTATCCTGATATTGGAAACTGTGCTGGGTCGAAGCGTCTGCTGACTGATTCACCACAATCAGATAAGGCATACCCGCCATGGTAATCTTTATCAGGGTCAGGTCCCCCTGTTCGCCATGGACCAAACCGGTCAGCTTGCTTTCGGCTTCCAACGTGTATTCCTTGCCGGGGTTGTATTCTCCATGAGGCTCCAATATGGAAATGAATTGATGCTGTTTCTTGTCTTTTACCCGGCGGATAAAGCCCTGCTCATTGCGCAGGTTAAAATAGGGATCATTCGCGCCGATCTGGGTAAACAGGAATTCTTCATTGCCCTTAACCAAACTGGTGTGAGTGTAGAATCGGCCGTTTTCATTCAACCAGGAAACCTTTGCCAGCCCCTGTTCAGGTTGACCGCGGCCCTTGAGCCATAAATGTTGATAGCCATTATTGGAGCCCAGGGCCGAGAGCTGTTCGGTATTCACCGACAATTCAAAGTTCGTGCCGATTAGCTGGCCCAGGTAATGCAAAGGTAGGTCAAGTTGATGTTCAGCAGATGCCCTGACGTCGAATAGATCCAGTACGATAGTTTTTTCAAGCTCAGCCAGGTTGATCAGAGCCAAGGTACGCTCAAGCTTAACGCCCGGATAAGCGCTACTGATATCCCCATTTGCGATGGTGCCAAACTGATTAGTGTCAAAGTAATTAAGTGTCGGCGCGTTTAGGTTGCCTACCTCAACGTCGCCGTTAAAGTGGCTGGTTTCATCCACTACCACAGTGTTATGGGCAACGGTTTGCTTGGCGTAACTCTCATTTTCAGGAAGATAGCGGCCACCAAACTTGGCTTCAACATTGAGGAAACGCGCCGCACCATAATCAGAGACGATTTCCTTACCCTGGTCATAAAACTGCCAGGTGAGCTTGTCAAAGTGACCATGGCCCAGACCTTGGGCAGCGGGTTTAAACAGCAAGGCCTGATCACCAGCCAACTGGCTACGCATAATCACCAGCGCCCCTTGCTTACCATCACTGCCATCGCCGAAGGCAACGGATTCGAACTGATAAGGTTCGGCCAGGCCTTTGTCGAGGGCCTGCGCCACCTTTAGGCCATCGCCGGAAAGAATGATGTGATCCTGGTGCCTGGCAATATCCAGATAGCCAGGGTCCTCTGTGAGGCTGTATGCCAGAGCAACGCCATGTACCAGCTCTATGGTGTCTATACCCTTACTTTTTATAGCATCGTTGATTGGGAAAAACAGACCGTCATAACTCAACTGAATAGTCGTATCTATCGCTTTTAATAAAATCCCATCCCGGTACTCAAAGATCTTTCTTTGTGGGTCGTTATTATCAATGGCTTTGGCAAAGGTGACGAAAGGCAATAGCGCGTAACGCTGATAATAAGGCCCTTCATTGTAGTAACCCTGAGGGGAGAACAATTCATCCAGTTGCCTCAGAAAACCGCCTTTTCCAGACTTTTCCAGATCATATAGGGCTTTCTCGACCCATTCAGGTTCGTCCATCACATAACCGGCCATGCCGACCCCGGCAGTTGCCCAGGTACCATGGTTGTGCACTTTGTTAAAAGTAGAGGGTTGTCCTTGTGACAAAAACAGTGCGACAGGTTTCAACAGCTTTGTTTCGATGCTATCGATGTCTTGTGCGCTTAGCGCACCGTAAACTAAATCGTAAGCCTGGATGGTATGTACCAACCAAACAGCCTCATTCAAGCTTTGCCAAAACAGTTTTCCCGGGTTTTGTGATTTAACTTTTCTGGCCGGATGCAGATCCAGTGTCGGATACAACTGTACATAAGCCAGCAACATGTCCCGGACATAATCTGCATAAGTCTTATCCTGATTTAGCTGAAAAAGGATGCCGGCGTCATACATCAACTGGTAATTTTTCTTATGACGCTCGTGGGTGTAACCTCCTCCGCCGTCTTTGGGAACAGGCACTTCAATAGGTAAAGCCATTTGTAAGTCGACCTTGGCTTTCAGTTTTCCATAAGCGGTGGCAAAACTTCCCTGCTCAATGACCGCTTTGCGCATTTCGAGCACATCGGATTGCGTAATGACTAAACTAGGATGAGACGCCTGAACACCGTATGACAATACCAAGGTGAAGATAGTCAACGTCAGTAACTTTAGTTTTGACAGGAGAAATTGGGGATTCATCTGAAGCTACCTCCTCTCAGTGTTAACTGTTTTGTTATCTTCAACGACTGCCGTATGCGGCCCTTCAACCCTGAGCTCAGTCACAGTTGGTGCCTGGGTCGAATCAAAACGATTTCCCTTAATCACCGTTATTGGCTCCCCTACCGTATGTTCAATTACTATTGAGGCAGACCTGACGAAGGTGTTTTGGAGAATGTAGGCAACCTGAACGCCGTGCAGATAAAGACTGGATTGATGCTTGTTTCGCTTGCCATGACCAACTTGGTTTAACCTGTTGTCTGTCATTAACAAGTGCGGACCAAAGGTACTTTCATCGGTACCACCACGGTATAGCTTCACTACCGCACCATCGACATTGCTAAAGGTATTGCCCTTTAACGTGACATACTCGGCGTTATAAATCCCCAGATCCTCAAGCTCGGTGTTCAGACGCAGAATGTCGCCGGTCACATTTTCAAAAGTGTTACCAATCAGGGTGATCTCATCGGCAAAGGCTCCCTTGCCAGTTGCGAAGAAATCGAACGAATGGTTGATATCCAGGTTTTCAACCTGTGAATTCAGCATGATGAAGCGGTAATTCTCAACCATGCCCCATTTTTGAGTTCGAACAACGGTGTTGCCTGCTGAGTCGGGGCTGTGCTTCCCAGAAATGGACAAACCCTCAAGCTTTAAACTGCCCCCATCCTGGAGTTCAAATAATGTGGAGCGCTCAAAGCTCAACCTGGTCTGCCCTTGATGTGCTGCTTTAATGGTTAGGGTCTTGTCAATCTTTACCAGTTTAGGAATATCATACTGGCCATTGGCCAACTCAAGGATGTCGCCGGATTCTGCTTTGCTTATGGCGGCTAACAGAGTATCGGAGCCTTTGCCGACGTTATGTATCGTGCCCGAATCAAATGCCACTACCGCAGGGGATTTCGGGTACCAGCTCACCCCGGTGTCGGTTTTGGAAAGAACATTTAAATTTCGTTTGGCTCCGGCATTCAGTGCGTCAGACTCGGGATACATCAGACCGTTTTTTCCTCGCTCAAGGGCAACGTCTTGCTGTTGAACGCCATATGCCAATGCTTCAGGCACCCTGACATTGGTGATGTTTGCGGACAGCTCAATACCACTGACATCATCAAACAGACTAAACGGCTGTTGATGGTCGTTGTTGAATATAAGGTTGTTTTTCATCACAGAATTGATGGGCACAGCGGTGCGCTCAGCATCACTGCCGGCCGCCAGGTGGATATGGCGGACATTAATAAAACTGTTGTTGCTGATGAGGGCATTTTCTACCTGGTGGTATCGATTGATTGGCGAGTCCGGCACCCCATTCATAACGGTAAAACCACTACCAAATCGATAGCCGGTCAAACCTTCCAGGTAATTGTTGCGGATAACCTGATCTTTATTGATCACGCGAATGCCACCAGTGTGTTCCACCCCATTACCTAAAAATATGTTCTGCTCGACGATATTGCCGTTGCCATGGCGAAGAGTCAGAGTGCCCCTGGCCTCATAAAAAAGATTACCGCGCAGTATATTTTTGCCGGACTTCACTGAAATAATTTCGACTTCACCGTTGGTATGTTCGAAGTAGTTGTTCTCCACCAATGTATAGGAGTCGGTGAGCGAATAATGGCTGGTGCCGATACGCAGAGTTTCGGCACCATTTGAGCCAAACGTTGGGCGATAACCAAAGTAGTTATGGTCAATCTGATGGTGATTCTGCTGGCTTTTTTCGCTATTCAGCCTGACGGCAATAGTGACGCCTTTGTTACGCTTTCCAACAAAGTGACTGTGATCGAGCCGATTATGTTGACCATACAATGCCACCCAATAGTCTGATTCCTGTTTATCCGGATTGTTATAGTTGTCGATGACCACTTCCGTGACCCTGGAATGGAAAGCCAGTTCATCGCTGTTTTTGCGAAATTCAATGACCGCACTGCTGGGCGTAAAGCCGTTTTTGAATACCAAACCAGACACTATGAGATGCTGCCCGGCCAGTCTGAGATTTGATTGGCCAGAGAGAATTACTTGACCCTTGGTTTCAGCCGTTAGTTGGATGGGGTTGTCAGCCTGCCCCTGACCTGTCAGTAATATTTCAAAGTCAGTCCAAACCCCGTTTTTCAAAATGACCTTGTCGCCTGCAACCAGATTCGACGAAATCTTCTTGTAGTCGGCTTTGCTTCCTACAAAGTATTCGGTAGCGTGGACCACAACGGCCGCAGAGGCCAGTGCCAGAGTCAGGCTTATTTTAAGCAGATAACCATTGAATAAATGCATACCAAGATCTTGCGCCTCGTCGCTGATGTTCGCTTCACTTCCTAGGGTGGATGAAGCGAGGAAAACTTTCTGCACAAACGAGTTCCATCTCATTTGCACGTTAGTGGTATCCGGCGCTTAGAGTAGTTCCCGGAACCGGAACTAGCCGGACCATCTTAGCTGTGGGATAAGCGCCGACATAAAGACAACCCGGTCTATTTAACCAGCTTGAGGTAGTAATCGAATATCTCAGGGACGTTTCCGTTGCCCATTCCAGCATCGAAAGCCGCTTGCAGATCGGAAGAAGAGCCTTTGGCAATCTTTGATTCGGTACCCAGGTCTTCCACCATTTTTAAGAAATAACCTAAGTCTTTATTTGCATTGGCTAGGGAGAAGCCCAGATCACTCACATTGTCCACTGCATAGTTTTTGCAGAACTTCATAAATGGGGAGCTGGAAGGGCCTGTTGACATAATGTCGAACAGTTGCTGGCGGTCAACACCAGCACGATCGGCTACAGCAAATGCCTGAGACATCGCACAGACGGTCGTCATACCAACAAAATTATTGATGAGTTTTGTGGTATGCCCAGCGCCCAAGGCCCCCAGATAAAACACGTTCTCCCCCTGATCTCGCAGCACTGGTTTCACTTTATCGAAAATTTCGCGGTCGCCAGCTGCCATAATATTTAGCAATCCGTCCTTTGCGTGAGCAGGCGTGCGACCCAATGGCGCGTCAATCATGCCGGCCCCTTTCTTGGCCAGGTCCGCCCCAATCTTGCGGGTTGACGCTGGAACAGACGTGCCAAAATCAACCAGTACCGAGCCTTCTTTGATTCCTTCGAGAATGCCATCCTCTCCATACACCACTTTTTCGACAATGGCGGAGGTGGTCAGACAGAGCATGACGATGTCAACAGAGGCCGCTAGCTCTTTTGCTGAGTCTGCAGTCGATGCTCCTCTGGCCACGCAGGCTGCAACAGCATCTTTGTTGAGATCCATAACCGTCAGCTCATAGCCTTTCTTTTGTAAATTTTCGACCATATTGCCGCCCATTAGGCCAAGGCCGATGAAACCTATAACTGGTTTTGACATGAGTAACCCCTAATTTGGTTGCCGCATAACCGCTGGAGCAAGCACGCTTACCCACTACCTAACAGCAGCGCATTGTTGCACTCTCGCAACAGAAAAGTGCAGTTGCAAAAATTCGACACATACCGTTCTCTTTCAGGCTGCCATAGTTTCAACCTAACCACACGGTATATCAGTTAAACTATTTGTGTATTGCCAATTTGTCAACCAATATTTTAACAACGGTAAACTGTTCGAACAAAGCCATTTAACCAAGATGGCGTCAAAATTGGCAGGAAGATACTGAGACCCTGTTGTCCCATTACCGCAAAGAGCTCCTTAAAAAAGCTGTACCCTCCTGTTTTATAAGGATAATTATTAAATAAGCATCTGGAAGGTCAGGTCCAGACGGACCTTATTTCCTGGCTTCAATGGTCTTGAAGTCTTTAGACGGCGGCAAAACTTGTGGTAATAAAAAGAAGGTTAATTGGTATGACAATAAAAAGGCAGCTCATCTCGTGGTGTATCTTTCGATTATTACTCTGCTTGAACTTTTACTTTTCACAGATGCATGAATAATATGTTTGGCATATTAGATCTTTGCTTTGCGTCATGCAGGATCCCTATTAGAATGGCATATTCCTATCACTGGCCATTTGGTGACCAAAATGAATTTTTGACCCAACTTTCGGCCGATTTTTCTTGACCACCACCCTACTCGGTCACACATGGCTAATTCCTCTCATTTTTCCCTTTGCTGACGTTCAAGTTTGGCTCTGATTGCCATTACAGACCTTCCTCAGTAACCATTCAACTACATCCGCCTTATCGAAATTCTTCAGTTGCCTGAAGTTTCCTTGCTAACTAATTTTTGCCCATCCCGAGATCTGGTGGTATAGATATTAAAAAAACTAGGCTTATCAAAGCCATAACAAACAGCACCGGCATGATCCTTTGGTGATTGGAACCGAAGGAGGCTATCAGGTACCAACAGGGAGTGGGCAATATGAATATCTTTCTTCGCTTTAATCGCAAGCAAATCCAGGACAGGGATATCGACACCCTGATTGGTCTTGCCAAAGGCATCACCGCCGATGGCATGGTGAACCAGGCTGAAGCCGAAATGCTGCAAACCTGGCTGGTCCAGCACACAGGTGCAGAAAGCCCTGTGGTCCGCAATCTGCTGGAGAAAATCAGCCTGATGCTGGAAGACGGGATTCTGGATAAAGAAGAGTCCACCGAGCTGCTGCAGATCCTAAGGCGCTTTTCCGGTGAACCTTCAGAGTTAGGTGAGGTAGCCAAGCCAACAAGTCTGCCGCTCTGTTCTCCTGCCCCACAAATTACCTTCCCTGGACACAGTTTTCTGTTTACCGGCACCTGTGCTTATGGCAGTCGCAAGCAGTGTCAGCAAGCGATTGAATCCCTCGGCGGTCAAAACGCTAACAGTGTAACTAAGAAACTGAATTATCTGATTATCGGCAGTTACGTTACCGACAGCTGGGCACATGAAAGTTTTGGGCGCAAGATTGAAAAGGCCATGGAATACCGGGAATCCGGTGTACCGCTTAGGATTGTTTGCGAGGAATATTGGATAAGTCAGACAAAACTCTGAAACACACAAGCATTAGGATCACTAAAAGGTTGATGTAGAAATATGAGCAATGAGCAAACGGCTTTGCTTGAACGCCTAGTTCAAGTTAATGAGCAAATATTGGAAAAACTTTTCGATATACAAAATGAGCTGTCCACAATCACAAATGAACTTGATTGGACTAAGGAACATTCACACAGCAAGATGCAACTTGAGTGGCTGGAAGAAATAGATACTAAACTTTACGAAATTTCCTTGAGCCTAGGTGATTGAATATCTTTGCTTATGAAGCCATCGGAAAAGTCGCTCTCTTGCTAAAAAGAAATCGAATTCTTGCGATGGCTTATTGTATACCGGCCTTACTGTTGAGCCGGAGGCATTACAATTGAGTTTTCTTTGACTTCATCTACCCAGGATTTAAAGATACTCAAAGTTTTATCATGCCTGCGTTTCAGTTCAAACTCGTCACATATATAGCCCACAGGGTCCTGTGGGCTTTTCTCAAGTGCCAGCCTTGCCAAGCCTAATGCTTCGGGATAGGCGATTTCACTCCAAAGTCTGGGGTAACCAAAGGCAGCAACACCCCGCCATGGGATTTCACTGGCGATGTTATCAGCACTTGGCCACACCACTGGCTTTTGGTCATCAATCTCAGTAATACCAGCCCAGGGCTCTATGATGGAACGTAAATGAGCAATCTGTTTTTGACTGGTTCTGGCCAAGTCATGCAGATTAGCCACTTCAAGAGCCAAGGCCTGCAGCGTAATTCCCGGCTTCTCTTGTAGTATGCCTCTGGCCATTTGCTCCATAGATTGCCTGTTACTGTCAGCAAAGTAGTCCTTGGCCTCCGGACCTGTGGGTCCTGTATCTTGAGCTTGCTGAATTTCAGTTTCTGAGAGAGGAACATCCAAAATTGTGGTCATTGCATCGTCTGGGACAGATTCAACCACTTCAGCCATTTGCTCGATCTCACTTAGCTCAGACTTGTCTTTTTCGACCAGCTCTCTTAGTTGAACATCCAATTTCTGGACAGCTGTTTCAGGGTCTACGAAATAATCAGTTGACCACAATCTCAAGATCCGCCAACCCAGGTTTTCAAGTACAGCCTGGCGCACTCTGTCTCTATCCCTAGCCGAGGGAGAGGCATGATAGCTCACGCCATCACATTCTATGCCTGCCAAGTACACTCCGGGTTTGTCTGGATGGACGATACCCAGATCCACTCTGAATTTACTGACTCCCACCTGTGTCTGGATTTTCCAGCCCTTTTCGCGAAGATCAAAGGCAACGGCTTTTTCAAAGTCACTGTCAAACTGATCGGTACCATAGACCGCAGTCGTTTGTTCAGTTAAAGCACGGGGTCCCCGCTCAGCAAATTCCAGATAGTGCTTCAGATGCTCTACCGCTTTTGCCGAAGTACGATTCAAGTCAATCATGGATGAGTCGAAGCTGCTAAATATCAGCACCTCGGTGGTTGCCCTGGTTATTGCAACATTGAGTCTGCGCTCCCCGCCTGACTTGTTCAGAGGGCCAAAATTCATGCTCATTGTCTTGTCGCCAACTTCTGTCGGGCCAAAGCCAAGACTCAGGATAATAACGTCACGCTCGTCTCCTTGCACCGACTCCAGATTTTTTACAAAAACGCCGTCATAATTTTGATCTGAGCTGAAATAGGCTTCAATTTCAGGATGACGCCGCCTGGCATCGTCTAGCAAATCTTCTATTGTCCGTTGTTGGTCAGTGTTAAGGGTGACCACTCCCATCGACAACTTGCTTTTCGCCGGACTTTTCAACCGTCGCACTATTTCATCGACAACTGCTTTGGCTTCGATAACATTGTTACGCCCCTTACCTTTGGCATAGGCGCCGTCCACCCGATGCAGATGAACAGCCGATTCCTTGGTATCAGATGAAGGATAGGTAACCAGCGCATTTTCGTAATACTTGCTGTTTGAAAAGGCTATCAGGGTTTCATGCCGACTGCGGTAGTGTCCCATCAATCGCAGCAGTGGCAATCTGGCAGCAAGGGCCTGGTCCAGAATAGATTCCAAATCCTCCTCTTCAGGATCCTCACTACTGCTGGCAGCCGAGAAGAAGTTTGTCGGCGGCATTTGCTTTGGATCGCCTACAACAATGACGTTACGTCCCCGGGCAATGGCTCCTACCGAGTCCCAGGTCGTCATTTGCGATGCTTCATCAAAGACAACCAGATCAAAGTCCCTGAACCCGGCTGGCAGAAATTGCGCCACTGACAATGGAGACATCATTAAGCAGGGGCAAAGTGAAAGCAGAGACTTACCCAGTTGTTCAATCAACGCACGGGTGGGAAGATGACGGGTCTTTCTCTGGATTTCTCTGGCAAGAACGCCAAATTCTGGTGGATTGTCACGAGAATCCTGTGACTGCACTGCGGATGCAGACAAGGCGACAATATAGTCGCTGGTGATATCCGCCAGTTTTTGATCAAGCTGCCTGAACTTTTCAATGGTGGCTTCATGGGTGGAGGCTTTGAATTCACGCAACACCGGATTGGCATCTATTAGCAAGGGAGCCAACCAGGCACTGTAAGCCGCATCAAATTGCTCAGCCGCTTGTTCTGGTGGGAACTCCCCTTTCTCCAACCCGGACACCATTGCTTGTAACTTCAGCGACATGGCCTTTTGTTTTGTACCTTGCCACTCACACCAACTTTTGAGCTTTGGCTGGGCTTTTAAGATGGCTTCAACACTTTGACGAATTTGCTCCAGCGTGAACTCTTCTGATAACGAAAAGCCTAGCTCTTGTAGTTCTTTAACATAAGAAAGGTACTGACTGACTAGCTGTGCGAATGAAGCGCTCTCTTTTTGCAGCTTCGATCCCTCAAGATAGTCCCGTCCCTCGACTAGCCACTTTTTAAGCGGAATCATTAGTTCAACCGGTTCGTCAACCAGACTTAACCCACGGGATATCGCGCCTAAAACGGTTTGCCCCGTCTGCAGTTTGCCCTGTAAAAACTCGGGGCTTGTTTCCCATCCCTGCCAAAGCGCATATGGCTGTAGTTGTTCGACTTGCGTCAGAATCGATTTTTGAAGTGGTATGATCGTTCTAAGCTGTTCAATGGTCTGCAGCCCTTCTAAGGCAGTAAAGCCGAGTTTTTTAGCTTCGGATTTGATTTTCCAGATTGAAACCAGGGCCTTAAACCAGCCCGAGGCCGCTTCATCTTTTAACTGGAGCCAGCGGTCGATAGGGATAGTTTGAAGCTGCTGTGGCGTGACTTTGCCCTTGAATGCATTGAGCTGTACGTCAAACTTGCGTTTGTTGTCTGCCAGACTTTCAATTGCGGCAAGTCGCTCTTTAGCTCCCTTTTCCATGGCAAAGTCGATACTCTCTTTTTCCGCCATGTCCACAAGGGTGGTGATCGCCGAAAGGCCCTCTAGTAAGGGCTGGCCAGTAGCAGTGGCGGCTGGTTTGATATCAAGCAAGTGCAACAGGCTGGTGATCGCGGTTTCCAGCGGCGTCAGTTGGTCACTAAAGGTTTTAAGTTTTTCAGTAAGTTTTGACTGCCAAACATTCGACCAGGTCGAGGCGGTTATCGGAGCAAAACAGTTTCCATCAAGTTCTCTGACATCCACAAATGCCAGGGCCAGAGCTGCGACTATTTCTCTTGCCTGATTGAGGTCATGGTCAGACTGAACAGGGCCAGCCTCTATATTCATCGGCCAACCCAGGGAAATGACAGGTTCTTTCGATTTGGAAGAAACCTTTGCAATGGCCTCTCTGGCGGTCAATCCAAATGGCGATTTTTCATGAAGGGCATGTACATAAGCATTCAGTTCATCCTTATGAGCCTTGAGCTGTTCAACATGTTGTAACCATTCTTGTTGGCTCAGCCCTTCCCGTTTCTGCCAGGCGCGATTGAGTTGGTCCAACACTGCCCGCTTATTGGTTTTATTACTGTGAAGCTCCAGGCAAAGGTGATCCAACCCGACCTTTTGCAAACGTCGATAAACCACATTCAGTGCCGCCATTTTCTCAGCAACGAACAGTACCTTGCGGCCTTTGCCGATATTGTGAGCAATGATATTGGCAATGGTTTCTGACTTGCCGGTGCCGGGCGGCCCTTCCAATACAAAATCTTGCGGTTCTGCAGAGGCCGCCACGGCTACTAGTTGTGAACTGTCACAATTCAATGGCGTGTATAGCTCAGCAGGATCAATCTTGGCGTCTACCTCAGAGCGCTCAAAAAAATGCGTTTCCTGTCTGTAAGGTTCTTTGGGATGGTCAACCAAATGATTGACGAAAGGGTTTTCCTTTAGCTCGTCGATTCGATCCCTGAGATCTTTCCACATTAAATATTTGGCGAATGAAAACGAGGCAAGCACCAACTCCTCAACCACTTCAAACCCGCGGTGCTCACTGACCGCTTCTCTCACCCTGTGCCAGATATAGGGTACGTCTACCCCGCTGTCATCGGTTGGCAGTGTCTCTTTAAATTCAGACAGATTGATATCATGCTCAGATTGAAGAAATTCAATTAAGGTCAGGTTGAATATGGGATCTTCGTCCTGCAATTGTTGTAGCGTCACCGGTGAGCGTGCACTTTTTCTGCTCAAGCTCACTGGGATCAGAATCAGCGGTGCTCGGTAGCTTTTGTCGTCCTCGGGATTTTCTTTCCATTTGAGCATTCCCAACGCCAGATAAAGGGTATTAGACCCACCCTCCTCCAGGTCATTCTTAGCTTTGCGGAACAAGGAGACGGCACAGCTTTCCAGTCGCTTTTGACTTTGGTTTGCCACCAGCACCTGCTTTCCAAGCTGCTCCTGCGCATACTGTTTGTGTAAGTCTGAGCCTGATTGCATCCTGAAACTCTCAGGATCACGCTCACGATCGTTAATCGGACTCTCTTCGGCCGAGATAAAGCGAAAGCGCCCCCCATCGGCGAGTTCATCTTCCATGGACGCTATATCCGGGCAAAACAATTTTATGGAGACCGCTTGCTCCCGCAAATTAAGTAGACTGTTGCGCTTGGATAGATCGAGTAACTTTCGTGACCAGCTGTCTATGCGGGTTTCGGGTGTTTCTACCGTTACCCGCTCGTCCGCACGAACCGGCGGTAAAGGTGGCACAACTGGTAAGTCCATCACTGCAGGACCTTTTGCCAGCACTTCTTCCCGTCTTTCCTCAACTGTCGACAAAGGCTTTATCTGTCTGGCGCGAGCCTGTCCGATATCAATAACGTAGACAAACTCATCCTCACATTCTTCTGCAAGCAGGCTGCGTGCCCGCTCTTTGGCTTGCTCAAAAGTTACGGGGGTAACATTGGTCACCAGGGTGGTTTCAAACAACACCATGTCGCGGTTATCAAGTCGCTTACGCACATCCATGGGATCGTCATTGGTAAGGACCGGCAAGCGCTCATCAATCAACCATGCCCCCGCAAAAGCATGCCCTTTACTTAGTGCGACAACAGGATTCAGCCCCATTGCTTCAATGCAGCTTGCGAATAACAGGGAGGTATCCAGGCAGGCAGCAATTTTACTAGTGCTGATATCAGAGGCTAACCGGATACGCTGACCGTACCTGGCAAAGCCATTTGGGGGCGAAACATAGGCCAGTTGCTGATCGAAAATGACGTTCCACAGAGCGGCTAACATCAAATAAGGTTTTTCACGGGTATTTGACTGATAGCCGTCAATGACTCGACCGTGCCCTGCTCGTTCCAATAGCTCAGCGGTGCTTCGAAGCAGTGATTCAACATATACGCCGTTGGGCTTAACAAATGCCGCCAGCAAATCAGGTTGCCGGGTTTCCCCACCCCAATAGTTTGCCGGTAACACAGCAATAGTGTGGGTTGCAGAGGCCAATATCACCTCGTCTTCGTTAAGAACCCGAAATGACAGCTCCAGGGATATTTCTTCGGTTAGGCCGAAGAGTTTGTCGAAGGTAAATCTGAGGTCACGTTTGGGTAATGTCAGTATTTGCCCGGGGGCCAGTTCATCGACGAGCCAGGTTTCCTCTTCCAACCAGCAAGGAATAGCTTGCAGGACCACTTTGAGGCTCTTGCTCGGCACAGCCTGCACTTCAGGCTCTTGGGTATCGGGCTTAAGGTATTCAAGCTTCAAGCTTTTTATCAGTGGGTAGGCGTTTTGTTGTGCGGCTAACGAAAACGTCGATATTGCGTCGATGACAAGGTTCAGGTGTGAATTGACTGTCATAATACCCTCCCTGGCTAAGTGTCTGGTTTAGTTATTCCTCATCCGGCACATACACCATCAGTTCATCTACTCTGCAGCCAAAGTATTTGCACAGTGAATCAATGGCGTTAGTCGTCGTGGAATGACGCATCGCGGGATTCTGCATCTTGGATAAGGAGGTGCGGTTGACCTCCGTTTGCTCGGCCACTTCTTCGAGCATGATTTCTCTTTTTTCCCGGAACTCCTTGTCGGCCAGGAGCTCCTTCAATCGAAACCGGATCATCAAAAACCTTAAAAAATATGCAAATGTTCTTTGACAGAATACTTTTACACTGCCCACAGGTTTTCTGAAAGAACATTACGTAGCAATAAAGAACAAAGGTGATTGTATGCCAAATACACTTCTCTCAGAAAAAACAGCTGGCAGATCCGAATCCACTTCAATGCAGGTTACATCAACAAAGCATTGAAATATAGTGTCCTACTGGAGGGGATACATTACATCAAATCCGGCCATTTTCTGGCCTCAAGGGGTTCTACATTTGGGAAGCCGTAGAGCATGAGCTCTATAACCCTGCGGTCAGGCCCGCACAGATCATCCCCATGGCATCAGGGAGGATCTGTAATGGCTAGCATTGGGTCCCGTAACCTAAATTGTCTTATTGCAGGCTCAAACCTGACATTTTTAGTATCAAAGGCATTAGCAATTGCCTGTAAAATAACACCATCTTCGGCAATACCCGCTTTTACCTTACCTTCGTCGACAATCCACAGCCGATCTGCCAATTCCAGGCTCAGTTCAAGATCGTGGCTGGACAGCAATACTATTTTACCCATAGTGTGAGCATGAGTTCTAAGCAGACTCATTACCTCTACTCTTCCGGGCAGGTCCAGAAACGCAGTAATTTCGTCTAACACTATCACATCAGTATCCTGAGCCAGCGCTCTGGCAATCATCACCCGTTGGCGTTCTCCATCAGAAAGGCTGTCAAACGGCTGATTGGCAAATTTCAAGACATCTACGGTACGCATGGCATCTGCGATAACCTCATAATCTGTGTCACTCAAGTGGCCTCGCCAGTTGGTATAGGGCTGACGGCCGAGGTTGATAACATCTCGTACTCTGAGCCCCGGACTGGAAACTCTCTCGGTAGTTACCACAGAAATACGCTGTGCCCGCAATTGTGCCGTCATCTCATGAATATTGACATTGTGCAGGCAAACCCTTCAACCAAGTGGCTTCTGCAGGCCGCTGATAGTGCGCAGCAGAGTTGATTTACCCGCACCGTTTCGGCCGATGACACAGATAAATGCGCCAGGTCTTAACGTTAAGTTCAGATTGGCCAACACCGCACCGCGAGGCCCGGGGTAACCGGCCGCTACATTCATCACTTCCAACATCTAAATGCGCCCCCGTAAGGATGGACTGGCCAACAATATCGCAATAACCACCGGTGCTCCCACTAAAGCCAAAATAGCATTCAAATGCAAAAAGTGTTGTTCCCATGGCAAATGCACAATGGCATCGGCACTCAAAGCCAGCAATGCGCCGCAAAGGGCGGCAATGGGTAGCAAGGGCAGAATTTGCGACGTTCTGACCATGGCACGGGCAAAATGCGGTACGATCAGACCAATAAAGGTCACCGGGCCGCAGTACGCCGTTACTGGTGCCACCAAAAGCACTACGGCGCCTAAGGTCAGCCAGCGCAACCGTTTAACATCCGTCCCCATGCTGCGTGCATAAGTCTCTCCCAGCAGCATAGCGCTCAGTCCTTTGGCACTGACAATCGCCAACACCAGCCCAAGCCCAATAGGAAGTAGCATTAAAGCAACGTCGCTGATCTCTGTGCTGGCAAAGGTGCCGTCGTTCCAGCCTGAATACACCCTCCCACCTACGCGACTGGCAAAATGCATCACGATACTGACCAGCCCCTGAACGGTAAAGCCAAGCATCAAACCCACCACCAACAGAGTAATATTGCTGACCCGTCTTGACAGTCCGGCCATCAGCACAGCAAACACGGCCACGCCCAGAATTGCACCACTGGTTAAGCCAATGCCCTGAAACGCCGTCAAAAACGCCAATGCGGCAGGCCCGGCAAATGCTGCAGCAGTGACAATCAGTGATACGCCCAACTGCCCTCCCGCCAGCAGTCCCAAAGACCAGGCGTCAGCCATTGGGTTTCTGAACAACGCTTGCATCAGCACCCCAGAAATCCCCAGTGCTGCACCAGCAATTAATCCGGTGAGCACCCTGGGCAGGCGGATATCCCGCACAATCTGGCTGGCAACGGGATCCCCACTGGGGTCAAGTACCGCCGCCAACAACCGTTCTCCCCCCAATATGACCTGCCCATAACTCAGGCTAAAGACAATGACAGCCACTAACATCAGTAAAAATACCGTAACAACCATGCGTTGTAGCGATGCAAAATGGTTTGAAGCGTGTATTGTGCTGTTCATGGCCTTGGCGTCTGACTGTCGGGTTGAATATAGGTGAAAGGGGCGTTGATCAGGTTCGGGTGCAGCATTTGCACCAGATCACGCAAAATCAAGTCTGGGCGTATCTGGTCGGTTGCATAAATGTCAAAAGCATCGGCTTCAGGTTTACTCGAGCCATCGGCGGCAAAAAGGCAGCCTTGTCGCCAGGCTTTGAAATTGTGCAGAAACTTAACATCGGTAAAAGGCTGAGAATGGCTGTCGCGAATAACCCAGCAATCAACGTCCCTGGCTTGTTCAAGCAGCACTTCGGAACTGAGCTTAACAAAATCATCAATGCGAATATCATCTGGCTGGGCAAGCGGATTCATTCCCCCGGCGTCCCTCAACAGCGCATTGTCTGCGTTTCTGACCGTCACCATCCAGCGATCACTGCCGCCATACCAGGAACTAAGCACTTTTTTCCTTGGGGCGGTATCGGCGATGGCTTTGAGTTGCTCAACCTGTTCTGCCACGTTGTTGACAAAACTCTGGGCTTGCTTTTCTTTGCCGGTCATCAGCCCAATCAGGCGCACATAGTCAACAGGCCCCATATAATGGGTTTCGGCTTCGAAAAAAATCGGTACTACCGGAATCCCTAATTTGCTGATGCGCTGCATATGTTGCACATGCTCAAGGCTGCCCAATACCATTAACAATACATCTGGACTGGCATCGAGCAAGGGATCAATATTCGGTGGCGTGTGCCAGCCATAACCTATTTGCGCCAGTTCACCGCTGCGCGCTTTGGCGCGTAACTCGTCGTCGTAACTTTTAACTCCGCCAACCGCCACCAACCTGTCCTTTATGCCCAATTCACTGACGATGGCTTCCAAAAAGCCGTAATTAGTTGCAATACGCATCACTGGTGTTCTGACCACGGTGGCACCCTCCAGGTCACCTGTAAGGACAGGTTCGGCTTTATCGCGCGGCACTAGAATAATGCGAGCACTTTGCTCATTTCCCTGCGCACTGCCGCCCCAGGACACCATGGGTGCTTTTAAATCAATAATCTGATAGCCATCCAATTCCCTGACCACAAAGGTTTCGGTATAACGCATAGGCACCTGAACACTGGATGACAGGTTCAAAGTTGGTTTGCCCTGCACCTTATCTTGTGATTTGTCTGGTTGGCTGCAGCCCCCAACCACAAATAACAGCATTAAGATGATGAATGTCTTCATTAAAATCTCACTTTTGTACCCAGGCGAATCTGGCGTGGCACGCCCGGCGTCACATTGGTGACCGCACTACGCGAGCCAGCAAAATAGAAAAAGTAGTCTTCGTCCAGCACATTGGTGACTGACAGGTCGAAGGCCAGGTCTGGATTGTTGATGGGAAACCAGCTAACAGACAAATTCATCAGACTGTATTGACCGGTCTTTATACTGTTGGACAAGTCAACGAAATAGTCGCTGTACCATTCATAAGACAAACTGCCGTGCCATTGCTCGGAAAACTCGTGTGATACTTCTGCATAAACAATATGCCCTGGCACGCCTTGCGGTGTGTTGCCGGAAAAGTTGGTGTCAGGCGCGCCAAAAGAGCCGGCCAGAATTAACTCATCCCATTCGGGGGCCAGGTAGGTGTAATTGACCAGCAATTCTGTGCTGCGCACTGGGCGGTAACGGACAGCGGCTTCCAGGCCACGACTGGAGTATTTCTGTCCTGTGGTTGCCAGGGTTGGTGGTCCTTCTGGATCGGGATTGTCAATAAAAATCCGCCGGTCAGTCTGCCGTAAATAAAACAGCGCGGTTTCCCAGCTCAGTTGTTTGTTTTGCGTTTGCCCTTTCCATCCCAATTCATAACTGTCAATAAAGGTAGGGGCTTCGTCGCGGGCATAGCGATCCGGCTCCCATTGCCAAACCGGACCAAAATTGGAATTAAAGCCCCGTCCATAACTGGCATAGACTAATCCACTATCCAATTGATAGGCGAGTGCCGCCTTGGGCGACACGGCTTCAGAACGCCCCTCGGCATTTTGCAAATCAGGTAATGCGGCAATCACAGAAAAATCGATATTACGCTTAAACTCATCATATCGCGCGCCCACAGTCAGCGTTAAACGTTCGCTCAGACTGATTTCGTCCTGAAAAAAAGCCCCATAAAACTGATTGGTGGTATCTGCTGCCGTTCGCAACTGCTCACGCACAAAACAGTCATTGCCAGGCTGATCATTCAGCACTTCAACTGTGCTGTAATCAATCAGAATGGCGTAGAATCTAAATCCACATTCACCGCTGAAAAACGGGTCAAGCTCTCCTGACCACCTGTCCTGCTCATCTAATGTGGTGGTTCAGCACTGACACCGACAACCAGTTTGTGCCTGCCACTTTGCCAGTTGGCCAACGCTTCGGCAAAATATACGGAAGCGTCATTGACTGAGGCAAAGCCGTTTACCCCCATGATGTTGTTGTCGGGATTAAACTCTAAGTAGTCATAAAAATTGAGGCGAACGTCACTGTCGAACTGGCGCGCCTGGGCAGTTAGCTGGATATCCAGAATGTCTGTTACTTGTTGCTCATAGCGCAGCGCAGCTATCCAGCCCTGGTTGTTGTTGCGGGTTGGCTTATGCCCCAGAAAGCGCTCAGCGCCACCTGCCACTTTTACTACTGAGCCATCTGCCAGCGTCGGAATAACGCTGGGCACCTGCGCATTGCGTTCAAAATAAGACAACCAGGCAGTCAACGCGCTGCTGCTGTTGAAGGGGATGACGGTCTTCAGAAAAGCGCTGGTTGCATCACGCGAGCTGTTGTCTCTACAACCAGCGAAATCTTCATAACTGAGGCTGGCAAGAACGCCGATGTCCTGTTCAAACAGTCTTTCTAACAGCACCTGGCCGCGATAATAGCCGTCCTGACCTGCAGAAAAAGACAGTTCTGCGCTGTTGTTGACTGGATTGCGGGTCTGATAATTTATCGCGCCGCCAATAGCCCCGCGACCATAGAGTGCAGATACCGGCCCCCGCACAATTTCAATATGATTCACTATGGGATAGGGAATCTCATAAAGTAACACTTCTTCGTCGGGGCCGACAAAAGGAATGCCATCAAGCATGGCTAGAAAAGTATCATTGCCGTGATTACCTGTGGCACCACGTATGGACACAAAGGGGAACTCTTCCCCATCCCCCTCACCCCGCCGAAAGAATATACCAGGTACGCCTCTGAATTCGTCGGTACCATAGGTGAAGCCCTTGCCGCGCAAGTCATCCAGTTCACGCACAGAAATCGCTGCTGGAACCTCAAGCAACATTTGTTCAGAGCGGGTTGCCGTCACAACCACTCGTTCGATGCCAGTTTCTGCTTGGCCAGAAAACGTCTCACCAGCGACAGCTGACGACGTGCCTGGCTCAACCCAGGAAGCGGCAATAAGGGCCGCCATGAATGTATAGCGCATGTTTATCTTCTCGTTAGTAAGTTAGGAGCCAACCAAGTTTTACTCAGGCTGATAAACTGTTTTCTGCTAGGTCTGATATGCAACTGCTATTGAGTTGCCCACCACTTTTTGCCGGAAATAATCTGCAGAACAGCAAAACGTCTTAAACGCTTCACGCACAAAAGATACATCATATCATTTCAATTAGATTTCGATATGTTATATTGTATCAATACAGTACACCTACGATACGTTGGTTTGCAGCTTTAAGTCAAATGAACAGGCAGGGCAACCGCCCTGCCGTAGATCGCTAGTCATTTCTACAGGTTGGACTATGAACAATTCACACTGGCTCAGATTGGCACTGATACTGTGCTTAAGCCCGTCAGCCTATGCCCAGCAGCACACCCATGGCCAGGGCGAACTGCTGATTGCTCAGGATGGCGAGCGCTGGCATCTCCAATTGATTTTGCCGGCAGCCGACGCCCTGGGCTTTGAACATGAAGCAAAAACAAGTGAACAAAAAAAAGCCCAGCACCACCTGGCACACAAGCTAACGCACAATGCCGGGGTTGTACAACTGGCCGGGCAATGCTCGCTGGTCAGCGCAGAGCATTCACTACAGGCGGTTGACAACCAAAATCACCCCCACAAACATCATGAGCATCATGAGCATCATGACGACAATGAACAGCATCACGAGCATAGACATAGCAATATTGAGGTGACCTACCAATATGACTGTGCAAGCGCAGTCACCCAGCTTTCTCTGCCACTGTTTGAATCTATGCCTTCACTGAGCCTGATAAAAGCGCAGTGGTTAACCGACAAGGGGCAAGGTGTCGCCAATCTCACCAGCAGCCAACCCTATATAGCGTGGTAATGATGAATCAGGGGCAAATGGGTCAGGTTATCCAGCAGGCTAAGCAGACTTGTCGCAACAGTGGCCGTGGTCTGACAGAAAAGCGTCAGCGAGTGCTGGAGATATTGCTAAAGACGGAAGCTCCTATGTCCGCTTATGAGTTGACGGACGCTTACAATCAGATAGCGCCAGCCCCCATTATGGCCATGTCGGTATACCGTATCCTGGTGTTTCTGGAATCGATGAAACTTGCACACCGACTCCACTCTGCCAATAAATATATGGCCTGCACCCAACTATCAGGCCAATGTGATCATCCGTTCCCATTATTTCTGATCTGTACCCTTTGCCAGAAAGTGGAGGAGACGTCGGTACCCACCAATCTGGTGAGACTACTGACACAGAGCACCAAAAAATCAGGATTTCTTATTGCTGGCTCACAACTCGAAATTAATGGGCTGTGCAGCAAGTGCCAATCAGCCTCTTCGTCTTAAGGAAAGATGTCAGATGAAGCTTCAAAACATTAGTGATAAAGCAGCCATAGGCCTCTCAGCACTTTGTGTCGTGCATTGTTTATTTATGCCCATTATCTTGATCCTTATCCCGCCCTTGTCAGGCGTGCTGGCATTAAATGATGAGCTGTTTCACATCTGGCTGCTGTTCGCAGTAGTGCCAATTAGCAGCATTGCATTGTTGATGGGGTACTTTCACCACCGCAACCGCCGTGTCTTTGTTATCGGTGCCTTAGGCTTAACCATTTTGGTAATTGCAGCAGTTATGGGTCATGACCTGCTGGGTGAGTATGGTGAAGTCGCCATGACCGTGCTGGGTTCCTGCATCATTGCCTTTGGCCATATCCGCAACTATCAACTTGGTCGTCAGCAGCAGTGCACCAATGCCCATCAGGAATATACCAACCATGACTAACAACAAATTACCCGTCACCGTGCTGTCAGGATTTCTTGGCGCAGGAAAAACCACGGTACTCAGCCATATTCTGAATAACCGTCAGGGTAAGAAAGTGGCGGTGATAGTCAACGATATGAGTGAAGTGAATATTGACGCGGCCATGGTCAAAAACGAGGTATCGCTCAATCACAGCGAAGAGAAACTGGTGGAGATGAGCAATGGCTGCATCTGCTGTACGCTCAGAGAGGACTTATTAATAGAAGTCCGCAAACTGGCCTCATCCGCACAGTTCGACTACCTGGTTATCGAGTCGACAGGCATTTCTGAGCCCTTACCAGTGGCCGAAACCTTTACCTTTGCAGACGAAGACGGCATTTCCCTGTCCGATGTGGCCACATTGGACACCATGGTTACCGTGGTAGATGCGGTTAATTTTGTCAGGGATTATGACGAAGCCAAGTATTTGCAGGATACCGGTGAACACTTAGGAGAACAGGATGAACGCAGCGTTGCCGACCTGTTAATCGATCAGGTGGAATTTGCCGATGTGATTTTAATCAGTAAAACCGACCTGGTGGACAATGCTGAGCTGGAACGTTTAAAAGTCATACTCAGTACCCTTAATACCAGCGCGCGTATTATCCCCATTCAACATGGCCAGGTGCCGGTCAGCGCCATATTGGGTACCGGCTTGTTTGATTTTGACAAAGCCCAGCAGGTGCCTGGCTGGCTAAAGGAACTGCGCGGTGAACATATACCAGAAACCGAAGAATATGGTATCTCGAGTTTCACTTATAGCGCCCGTCGCCCCTTCCACCCGCAAAAATTTTATCAGTTTCTGCACAACAGCAACCAACAGGGCAAGCTGCTGCGCTCAAAGGGCTATTTCTGGCTGGCATCGCGCCCCCAGTATGCGGGTCAGTGGAACCAGGCTGGCGGCATCGCCCGATATGGGTTTGCGGGCCTGTTCTGGAAAGCGGTGCCTGAATCACAATGGCCTACCGATGCAGAGTCTCTGGCTTATATACAAAAGCTTTGGCAGGAGCCATTTGGCGATATGCGTCAGGAACTGGTGTTTATTGGCCAGAATCTGGATAAGCAGGTAATCACCGAGTCGCTGGATCGTTGTCTGCTGTCTGAGCAAGAACTGTTGCAGGGTAAAAGCTATTGGCAGACCCTGCCCGATCCTTTTCCCGCTTGGGAGAGCGAAACATGAGTAACGCATGTTTAGCACCCGCGGCAGAACAAAGGGGTGCACTATTAAGAGTTGCCTCAAAAGGCACAAGCCCCGTGGTATTGACGGATATCTATCAGGACGCGGTCAATATTGCCATCTGGCAACGCAAACTGCCAACCGAACTGCTTGGCAGTCTGCAACAGTATCTGCAGAGCAACCCCAGATTAAGTATCACCAAAACCATTGAGGCTGAAGCTATTGAACAGCAACTACAGGAAACACTGCCGGATTTTCCCGGCAATGCGCTGTTACAGGCAAAGGTGGCCGAGTTGGTCGAGATGTTTTGCTGCCTGTTCGATTTAACACGGGCCGGGTTACGCTTAAAAGTACTGGAACACGCAATGTGTCCGCGCTTTCATGTGGACAGGGTGCCCTGTCGATTAGTCACAACCTTTTACGGCGCGGGTACCCAATGGCTACCCCATCAGTTGGTTAACCGCGACAGACTCGGCATTAAAAGTCAGGACCTGGCAGACGAACAATCAGGTTTATACAGCGGCCAGGATTGTATTCAGGTATTAGCACCAGGGGATGTCGCCTTGTTAAAAGGTGAACTTTGGCAAGGCAATGAGCATGCTGGTTTAGTCCACCGCTCTGCGCCAGCCAGCGGGACTGAAAAACGCCTGTTAATGACCCTGGACTTTGTTTTCTGAGTTACCCTTTCTTATGAATGAGCAGTTAATCAAAAATGCCCTGGTGATCAATGCCGGCTTAAGTATGCCGGCTGACGTGCGTATCCGCGGGGCCAGAATTGAACGCATTGCCCCGGACATACCAGCCAAAGCAAACGAACAGGTTATCGATGCAAAAGGTGCCTGGCTGTTGCCAGGTATGATTGACGACCAGGTGCACTTTCGCGAACCCGGCCTGACCCACAAAGGCTCCATCGCCAGCGAGTCCCGGGCAGCGGTCGCCGGAGGTATCACCAGTTATATGGAAATGCCTAATGTCAGCCCTGCCAGTACCAATATGGCTGCCTTGGCACATAAATATGCCATTGCCCGACAAGGTTCACTGGCCAACTATGCCTTTTATCTGGGCGCCACCGAGGACAACCTGGAAGATATTAAAGCACTGGATCCCAGCAAAATCTGCGGGGTGAAAGTCTTTATGGGCGCTTCGACAGGCGATTTATTGGTGGAACATCCCCAGGCACTGGAAGCTATTTTCAGGGAGAGTCCGGTATTGATCGTGACCCACTGCGAAGACGGGCGACGCATAAATCACAATCTACAGATGTACCGTCAAAACGGTCTGACGCCAGGTATTTTAGATCATGCCAAAATCCGCGATACCGAAGCCTGCTATGCATCGTCTTCTTATGCAGTGTCACTGGCTAAACAATATCGCGCCCAGTTGCATGTCCTGCACATCACCAGCGAAAAAGAGCTTAGCTTGTTCAGCACCGGTAATATAAGGAACAAACATATTACTGCCGAAGCCTGTGTTCATCACTTATGGTTTAGTCAGGATGACTACCCCAGGCTTGGCAACCTAATCAAATGCAACCCAGCCATCAAGGCCGCAAGTGACCGGGAAGCATTGCTAAACGCGGTGCAAAGCGGCCTTATCGATATCATCGCAACCGATCACGCTCCCCATACCTGGAGTGAAAAACAGCAAGCCTATCTGCAGGCACCGGCCGGATTGCCGTTGGTTGAACACGCACTGCTAAGCCTGTGTGAACAGGTGCACCACAACAGACTCAGCATTGAGCTGGTGGCAGAGAAAACCGCCCATAATCCAGCCATTCGCTATGGCATTGCCGACAGAGGGTTTATCCACGAGGGCTACTTTGCCGATCTGGTGCTGGTATCAGCAAAGCACAGTACAGAGGTCAGCCACAAAACCTGCCACTACCACTGTGGCTGGACGCCCTTTAACGGTACCCGTTTTTCATCGCGCATATTAACAACCTGGGTCAACGGCCAGGTTGTTTTTGATGCTGGTAAGCTAACTCAATCTCAAACGCCGGCCATGCCACTTGTTTTTAACCGATAACCGGAATCCCGCTGTATGAACATGATGATCACCTTACCCGATGTTGCCGCTGGCCAAACCGGCTTAAATTCTCTGCCCCTGCGCTGGGTAGGTATGGAGGCCATCGCACTGCCCATTCTGGTAGATGGGGATGGCAACCAGCCAATCCACATCACCGCCAGGGCAGATGTGTTTGTCAGCCTGGAAAAAACCGAGGCCAAGGGCATACATATGTCGCGTTTGTATTTGCGCCTTAATCAGCAGTTGAGCAAGCAACGTCTGAGTGGCTCAGGGATATCCGCCCTGCTAAAAGATATGGTGCAAAGCCAGCAAGGGCTCAGCCAGGCCGCTAAGCTAAACCTGCAGTTTGATCTGCCGCTGGTAAAAAACGCACTGCTGAGCAACGAGTCCGGTTATCAGAACTACACTGTGACCCTGACCAGAGAATTGAAAAGCGGCTCCCTCATCACCGATCTTAGTGTCACCATTCCCTATTCCAGCACTTGCCCTTGCTCTGCGGCCCTGTCAAGGCAGGCTCTGAGTGAGGCATTCGCCCGGCGTTTCAACACAGCGCAGTTAGACAAAGATGAACTTATCCAGTGGCTCGCGTCTGAGCAGGCCAGTATCGCCACCCCCCATAGCCAGCGCTCCTACGCCTATATCAGGCTGAGACTGACGGATGAAGACCTGCCAAATCTGCCCTCCCTAATCTTCCATCTTGAGCAGGTTATCGGCACATCAGTACAAACCGCCGTCAAACGTCAGGACGAGCAGGCCTTTGCCAAGCTGAATGCGCAAAACCTGCTGTTTTGTGAGGATGCAGCCAGACGTATTAAGCAAGCGCTGGAGCTGATGCCTCAGGTGTCCGACTACTGGTTTAAAGTAGAGCATCAGGAAAGTCTGCATGCTCATAACGCCGTGGTGCACGACCAAAAACACCATACCGATTGGCTGCATAACGGCCATAACAGGGCTTATTGAACCGCCGTTTGGCATAATGACAAAAGGCGCCCGTCCATCATAAACGTGGAATAAACTAATATGTTACGCAAAAATCCCAGTGGTCATCTGCCCGACGTGGCACAAAGCGCGTTTATCGACCCTACCGCCATTATTTGTGGAAAAGTGGTGATTGAGGACAATGTATTTATTGGTCCCTATGCGGTCATTCGCGCCGATGAAGTGGACACCAACGGTGATATGCAGCCCATTGTAATCAAACGGGATTCCAACATTCAGGACGGGGTGGTAATCCATTCCAAATCCGGCGCGGCGGTTATCGTGGGCGAACGAACCTCCATCGCCCACCGCTCCATTATTCACGGCCCATGCGAAGTGGGTGACGATGTGTTCATCGGCTTTAACTCCGTGGTATTTCGGACCAGAATTGGTAACGGCTGTGTAGTAAGACACAACTCGGTTATTGATGGGTTAAACCTGCCCGACAAGTTTCATGTCCCACCTATGACCAACATCGGACCCGGTTTTGATTTAGATAGCATCAGTAAAGTGCCACCTGAGTATTCAAGCTTTTCAGAATCCGTTGTATCGGCCAATCATTACCTGGTGCAGGGTTACAAAAAGCTCGCTAACGAACTCTAAGGCTGACATAGATGAATATCGTTAAATTCTTTGCGCTGGTGGCCATCAGTTCACTTTGTGGCGGTTGCGTGGCCAGTCCTCCATCGCCAGTTACAGAGAGTCCTGCAGACGCCTTCACCACAGCGCAACGCCCACAACCCAGGGCGCTAAAAGTGGCCACCTGGAACACTGAACATCTGGCCTATCCGGGCGACGGTGGGTGCAAACCCAGAAGCAATACTCAGCTGTCAGCCATGCGACGATATGCAGCAAGTCTGGATGCCGATATTATTGCCCTGCAGGAAGTCGATTCGAAACAGGCGTTAAGACTGATCTTTCCGGATCTACACTGGCGACTCATCCTGTCCGACAGACCCAATAGCCAGCCCTATCAATGCAGGGAAAATGGCTATCTTTCTACCCAGCAAAAATTAGCTTTTGCAATCAGAAGAGAAGTACCGCTGCTAAGCATCACCCATGTTAAAGATTTCGGCCTGGACTTACCCGACTTGCGCTATGGGCTGGCCGTCAGGGTTGACTCCCCCACCGGGCCAATAGACATTTTAAATCTGCACTTGAAAAGCGGTTGTTTTGTCGATGATTACCTGCAAAGCGACACACAGGCCTGCCGGGTTTTGGCTAAACAGGCAGATGTGTTGAATGAGTGGATTGCGCAGCGGGAAAAATCGGCTTCACCCTATCTGGTATTAGGGGATTTTAATCACCGGATTTCAGCATCCTATAACCGCCTGAGCCGGGTACTGCTGAATAATGAGCGCTCAACCACGATTACCACACGCAATCTGCTAAGTTGTCATCCACGCCATTCGGCCCTGATCGACCATATACTGGCAGGCGGCATGCCGACTGAGCGGATAACTGAATCTGCACAGATACATACTTACGCAGATGAAGGTGCCATGCTCAGTGACCATTGCGCTGTGTCAGTATCCTTATCAGCTGACAGCCCCAGACTTTCTACTGCATTATTGTGGCAAACCACCAGCAAGGAATATCAGCTTGTTAGCAGGGCAATCTATCAGCAGGCACAACAGGCTCTGGCAAAGGTGCCTGCTGATTTGCAAAACTGGGTGGTGGTTATGGATGTTGACGAAACAGTGTTGGACAATACTGCCTACCAAAAGCAGACAGAAATCGCAGGGACCGGCTATTCACCTGCGACCTGGGATACCTGGGTGCAAAGCGAACAAGCCAGTCTGGTGCCCGGTGTCAAACCTTTTATAGAAGCCATATTTCAGCGCGGCGGAAAGCTGGCATTGGTGACCAACCGCAACCGGCGCCTGGACATTCATACCTGGCGCAATCTGCAGGAATTGGGCATTCCCATAACAACGGCAAATACCTGTCTTATCGGTCGGCATGCATCAGACCAGGACGCGCTGGACCATAAGCTCATCAGGAACGACAAAGACTTACGTCGCCAGCAAATCGTGCAAGGCGATGCCCCTTGTTTTGGGCACCCCCATGAGTCAAAAACCTCCTGGTCGGAACCACATAACATAGTGTTGCAAGTTGGTGACAATATTGAGGATTTTTCCGGGCTTACGCAGCAGCAGGCCGATATTGGGACCGTATTACCTCAAATAGGAAAAACACTGTTTTTGCTGCCTAACCCCTTGTATGGCTCCTGGCAATAAGTGCTTATATTTTGATCCTAATCTGCTTTTACGTTAATTCGCTGTTGTTTCAACAGAGGCTGACGACCGTCCTCTGCCTGGATGTGCAGCGTGATATTATGCTCACCCGGTTCGCTGGCCTGATAATAAAGCCGCAGTTTACCCGACAGAGATAAGGCTATCTTGGTTGGCTCCTGCAAGACAATCTTATCGCTGGCTGAAACTTTCAGCGTTGCCTGATGAAAACGGCCAGGCACCTGATAGTCTATTTCCAGCACGGCTGGCTGTTGCGAAGAGACAGCAACCTGCTTCTGATGGCTGACGCGAATAAGCTGCGGGGAGCTGGGTAGCCTATGCTGTTGCATCAAAGGATGAAAATGGCCAAAACGCTCCGCCCCGTCATGCCACTCACAACTTTGCCCTGAACTGGGTGCCAGGCTCAGCAACATCAGCGTGTAAATGCTGCAGTACGCTAACCGAAGAGGTTTAGTCTTCATATGGCACAACAGAGTCTATCCAAAGGCGGTAGGCGGCCGTCCCCATCTCATTTTCATTGATTTCAATGGCCAGTACCCCTTCAAACCAAAAGGGATCATAGAGATTTTTCAGCTCAACCCCTTTTTTCAACACCGCATAAATAATTTGATTGGGTGGCGGGGGCGGCATATGCAGACAGGCACCAAAATAAGGCACAATAAAAAACTCTGTGACATGTTGTTGTTCATCGGCTTGTAACGGCACAATAAAGCCGGGAATTTTTATGGCTTTGTTGTGCCAGTCCTGTACAACACGAGTCGATGTCAGGGCATCCTGGTAGCGACGCACTTTTTCATCCTGTTGCGCCTGCTGAGTCAGCGCCTCCAGGGAGTCTTCCTGCGAGCCGTCTGCAATATCGGCAAAGTAATCCGGAGGATCCAACAAGGTATCCAGATCGTCTTTGGGCATCAATGCGACCCACTCGACTTCCTGATATTGCCTGTCAAGGGACTTAGACGTTTGTGCTGACGTGTCAAATACTAACAACATCGCAACAGATAAACAGAGAGATACAAAACGCAACGCCATAATTTTCACCGGAATACGCGAGCCAAGCGAAAACGTTATAACATACCACAACCAAACTGTATACCGATGCCAACTGTCAAGCACTCGAATAGCGTTATTGCTGAGTCGCTGAACCACTACTCGCAGTGGTCGTCCGGAAAAGGGCAATCAACCGCATTCTTCATTTGACTGATATAGCGTTTAAGATTAACCAACCTATCCTTGTTACCAAGATCAGGCAGCATGCAGAATTACATCGGGCTTGACACTTTTCTACCCAGGTTTGCCATCGACCCTGGGGCGGGTCAGTACCGGCCAGTACAACAGCACAAACAGCACAAATGCCAGGCACCACAGCAGGCTGGCCAGCAACAATACCGCGACGATGTGCTGATGCAGCAGCCAACTGCCCAGCGTTCGAATCATCGCCGCCAGCAACACTAAAGCAAAGGCCAGACTCATCAGCGGTCTGGGCTTAAGCGGCCGACCACTATGGCCCAATGACACCCTGGCCATCATGGCCAGAATCATGCCGCCCATCGCCCCTACCGTAAGAAAATGTATGGCGGTACTCAGCGCCATCGCATTGAACAGATAATGTGCCGCCAATGCCCCCAACCCGAGAGGAATAAACAGGTAGGCCAGATGCAAAGACCACAGCAGCGGCACACGAAAAGTAATCCAGAAGCGCCACCGCCACCAGCGCCACAAGTGCAGAGCCGCAGCGACAAGGCACAAGCCCCCCGCCAGTAACGGCGGTAGTATTTCCCGGCATAGAAAATGTACAACCAATAGCCAGATACTGAGCAATGCGGCTTTTTCCAGCCAGGCAACAGGCTGCACTTTGACGGTTCCAGTGCCGTTGGCGGTAAACATGGGGGTGACTCTGCCGGCAATCACGCACATTAGCGCCGTCACCAGCATCAGCATCAGGTAGATGCCCTGTTTGACAAACCCATTATCACCACTAAGCAGGCCAAAGTGAGTGAGAAAGTTCGCCCCACTCATCAGCAACAAAACCGGTACAAAAAACAGATTTCGCCATTGACCGGCTTTACACAGCGGATAGGCCATAAAGCCCGCCACCATAGGTAAAAACAGCAGATCCAGTGTTGCTATCAGCCAGTTTGGCCACGCCGGTCCCCACCAGTTGACAAGCCGGGCCGCGAGCCAGACCATCACCAGCCATGCCAACGCCCGGCCTTTGAGTCCGGGAATGCCGGTCCAGTTCTGCACCGCGGTCAGCAAAAAGCCCGTTACAACGGCAGCAACAAAGCCAAACAACATTTCATGGGCATGCCAGAAGTAGGCTCCGCCATAAGGTGAAAAGCCCCACAGCCCGGCATACAGCCCACCCCAGGCTCCAATCGCCAGCGCAGCAAACAGGGCTGCGCCCAGAAACAGCGGCCGAAACCCCAGACGAAACAGTGGATGTGGTAGTGCCGGGTTGTGGTGTGTCATCAGAGATTCTCCCTCAGCATGGAATAGTGGCCTGTTTGCGGGCATAACACCACCAGGTGACCAGTACGCAACTGATATAGAAGAGTACAAAGCCATATAGCGCCATCGCCACAGAGCCCGTTGCACTGATAGAGGACCCATACGCCTTGGGAATAAAGAAACCACCATAAGCGGCAATCGCCGAGATAAAGCCCAGTACCGCTGCGCTTTCCCGGTTACCTTCAATCTCCGCCTGTTTTGCCCCTGACGCTCCCAAAGCACGGCTGCGCAGTGTCAGGAAGATCAGCGGCACCATGCGAAAGGTCGAGCCGTTACCAATACCACTGGCAATAAACAGCACAATAAAGGCCGCGAAGAAGCCGATAAAGTTCCCCCCCTGCCCGTCCTGTGGCAGAAAATGCAGCACCGCCAACACACCAAGGGCCATCAGCACAAAGGTCCACAGCGTTACAGTAGCGCCGCCCAGGCGGTCCGACATAATGCCACCAAAGGGCCGCGCCAGCGCACCGGCCAGAGGGCCGATAAAGGCATATTTAACCGGATCCACATCGGGAAACAGCAAACCACACAGCAGCGGAAAACCCGCGGCAAAACCGATAAAGCTGCCAAAGGTGCCCAGATACAGCCAGCACATAATCCAGGTGTGGGAACGCTTGAAAACCACCGCCTGTTCTTTGAACGACGCCTTGGCATCGGCAATATCATTCATGCCAAACCAGGCTGCCAGCGCCCCAATCACAATAAAGGGCACCCAGATAAACGCGGCATTTTGCAGCCACAGTAGATGACTGGCTCCGTTTTTATCCAGCAGGGTCAGCGGCGCACCACCCATATCGCCAAACAAACTGGCAGAGATGGCCAAAGGCCCGATTAACTGCATTGCTGACACACCAAGATTGCCCAGCCCGGCATTTAATCCAAGTGCCGCGCCTTTCTCTGCTTTGGGGTAGAAAAAACTGATATTGGCCATGCTGGAAGAAAAGTTGCCGCCCCCCAATCCGCACAGCAATGCCAGGATCAACATCACCAGATATGGGGTGCTGGTGTCCTGCAGTGCAACTCCCATCCACAGGCAAGGCAGTACCAATGAAGCGGTAGACAATGCCGTCCAGCGCCGCCCACCAAAAATGGGCACCATAAAACCGTAAAATATCCGCAAGGTGGCACCCGACAAGGCCGGTAGCGCAGCCAACCAGAACAGTTGGTTCGCACTGTAGGTAAAGCCCAGTTGCGGCATTTTCACCACCATAATGCTCCAGATGGACCACACGGCAAAGGCCAGAAACAGATTGGGAATAGAGATCCACAGGTTACGCGTGGCAATGCGCCGCCCTTTGTCCTGCCAGAAGCCTTTATCTTCAGGCCGCCAGTCTTCAAGCAGCAAACTGTCGCTGGACATTTCCGGCAGGTCGGTGACCTCCTGCCCTGCCTGCCACTCGCGTTTTTCTGCCTGGCGTATCGCGAAATGCATCCACCACAGCGCCAGCGCGCAAATCACAAACAACAGCATAAAGCTGCTTTGCCAGATGCCGACCACGTCATTGAGCATGCCAAAGGTTAAGGGCAGGAAGAAACCACCCAGACCACCAATCATGCCAACCGCTCCCCCTACCACACCAACGTGTTTGGGGTAATACACCGGAATATGCTTAAACACCGCGGCTTTACCCAGCGACATGAAAAAGCCCAGTACAAAGGTCAGCAGTACAAAGGCAACCAGATTAGTCTGCAGAGAGAAACTTAACACTTCGCGTATTCCGTGCACCTGATATTCGGTGGGGGGATAACTTAATAAGAAGGTACAAAGCACTGATGCAATCAACGTCCAGTACATCACCTTGCGTGCACCAAAGCGATCAGACAGCCAACCACCCAGAATGCGAAACAGGGAAGCAGGGATAGTGTAGAGCGCCGCCAGGATCCCCGCCGTGGCCAAGTCCAGATGGTACACTTCCATCAAATAGTGCGGTAGCCACAAGGCCAGCGCCACAAACGCGCCAAATACAAAGAAATAGTAAAGGGAAAACCGCCACACTCTGAGCTCAGTCAGTGGCATTAACTGGGCGGCCAGGGTGATGCGCTCCTGCTGACGCTGATGCTGACCAGGATCGGCCCTGGCAAACAGCAAAAAACTCAGGCCCATTGCCGCCATCACTGCGGCGTACACCTGAGCTGTGCTTTGCCAGCCTACTGCCAGCAGTAAAAAAGGTGCCGCGAAATTAGTCAGCGCGGCGCCCACATTGCCGGCACCAAATATCCCCAGTGCAGTTCCTTGCTTACCCTGTTCATACCAACTGGACAGGTACGCCACCCCCACGATAAAACCGCCTCCCGCCAGGCCAACCCCAAGGGCGCCCAACAGCAGCAATGGATAGCTACTTGCCAGACTCAGCAAAAATACCGCGACAGAGGTGGTCAGCATCAGCAAACCAAACACCCAACGGCCACCAAACCTGTCGGTCAACAGGCCAAGGAACAAGCGGCTAATCGAGCCGGTTAATATTGGGGTGGCCATCAGCAGCCCCAATTCAGTATCGGTCAGGCCCATTTCATCCTTGATACGAATACCCAGAATGGAAAACAGGGTCCAAACCGCAAAACAGAGTGTAAAGGCCAGCGTTGTCAGCCACAGGGCATATCGCTGGTCTTTACTGGAAACCGTACCTGCCTCAATCATTTTTGTTACTCCCGGTTGTCTCAGTTTGATCATAGAGACAGCGGCAGGTGGGCACTATACAGATGAAGAGGCATAAGGCTGGGATGCGGCTACCCATCAAGGGGTAGCCATTGTGGTCAGGATGCGCTTTGTGCTGATTTGGCCATACCAGCGATAGCATGCCAGTATCCGTTGCAATCCTGCGCCAGGGGTTGCGGCGCAAAACCCTGTTGATTGGCCCGGAATTTATCCAGCCAGTCGAGGGTGTCCGGGCCCAGGGGGCTGAGTCGCAAGCAGTCCACCAAACCCTGCATGCCTGGTAAGTCGTTTACCAGGTTGTAGCACTGACCAGACTGGGTCTGGATGCCATTTAAGGTAAATAGCGGCTGGCCTTCCTGACTGCGGGTAAGCCGGCCATTGGGGTACTTTATACAACACAGTTCACAGTCATCCTTGGCACGGTTTTGTGAACGGGCGGTAAAACAGCGGGCCGAATAGGCCAAAGGCAGGTAGCCATAAGCAAAGACTTCCACCTCAAAGCGCTGGCGAAGCCCCATGTCTTCGCACTGCTGCAACAGTTGAATTAGCCAGTCCCGCGACAATTCCACCGGCATCACCCAACGTTGCATGCCCAGATCCAGCAGGCCCTTAACGGCATACTGGTTGTAACAGTTAATCGCCGGCCCCGCGACAAAGGGTTTACGCTGTTCATGCAAAAACTGGATGGCCCCGGTATCATTGGCTTCCACCAGAATGTCACCGTTATCGCAATAGGTTTTCAGCGTTTTCACTTCTGAGGGCGCTTCAAGCAATGCCATCGTAGACAGCACCACTTGCTTACCGCTGCCGGTGAGAGTTTTCGCCAGCGTCAGCCAGTCGCGGGTACGCAGTTCACGACGCTTTGAGCAAACGGTTTCGCCCAGATAAATAATGTCAGCGCTACTTTGTGCCGCGGCCTGATAAAAGTCTTCCACCTTTGCTCTGGGCCAGAAATAAAGAATGGGTCCTAACGCATACTGCATAAATTACTGCCATTTTCTGTGATAAGCACCAAGAGAGGTCTGATTGCCTTCGGACAGTGCATCAAGCTGCCGACGCCAGCTTGGCATGATGTGAAAATCCTCCCTGCCATTGATGCAGGTGTCGATGGCCTGACGCCATACCTGAGTCACCTGCTGCACATAGGCAGGGCTGCGCTGGCGCCCCTCTATTTTAACCGCGGCAATGCCACAACCAAGCAGATCCGGCAGTAGCTCAAGGGTGTTCAGACTGGTCGGCTCTTCCAGGGCATGATAGGTCTGCCCATCCACATCAAAGCGCCCTTTGCACAAGGTCGGATAACCGGCCTTTTCCTGTCTGTTATAACGGTCGATCAACACGCCATTTAATCTGGACTCCAGTCCCTGGCTGGTTTCCTGCCAGCGCACATGCGCGGCAGGCGAGCAGGCACCTGCGGTATTCGGCGACTCCCCGGTCATATAGGACGATAAATAGCAGCGCCCTTCGGCCATAATGCACAGGCTGCCAAAGGCGAACACTTCCAGTTCAACAGAGCATTGGCGGGCAAGTTGTTTAACCTGATGGATGGACAAGACCCTGGGCAGCACCACCCGGCGCACGTTGAACTGCTGCTGGTAAAACTCAATGGCGGCACTGTTGGTAGCAGAGGCTTGCACCGACAAATGCAATTCCACCTCAGGATAACGCTGGCTAACATAGGCAAGTACCGCAAGATCGGCGACGATTAACACATCTGCACCATTTTTCACCGCCATATCTACGGCATTTTGCCACCTTTGCCACCCTTGTGGATGGGCAAAAGTGTTGATAGCAATATGTAGCTTTCTACCATGCTGATGCAGATAGTCGGCCGCTTCGGCCAGTTTATTGTCGGTGAAGTTCAGTCCGGCAAAATGCCGGGCATTGGTGTCATCTTTTAACCCCAGATAGACCGCATCAGCGCCCTGCTCCACTGCTTTTTTCAGGGCGGGCATACTACCTGCAGGACAAAGTAGTTCCATGATTTCTCCTCAGACTTCAGGTATAGCTACAGGCAGTGACTGCCGCAAAGGGCTGAGTTTACGTCGCCCCCGCATTATTGCTATCCACCCAAAGGAGTACCCATTCTGCCCGGCACATTTCTGTGCATCTTTGATTTAGATTAACTTTTCATCCCGAGTGCGGGCGTAAGCTGTTAACAGTTTTTTATCAATACGGCTTTGGAAACACCTTATGCAAGCACTACTGCAACATAGCCAAACGCTGGTCCGTCCGGCAGTGATGCTCTTTGGTCTGGCCCCGGAACGGTTACAAACTGGATTGCTGAGCGCGCTGTTTAATCAGGCCCTACGCCCTTTACTGGAGGCCAATGAGCTGGACTTTCTGGGTGATGCCTGGGTTCAGGTGCATATTCGGGATATTAACCAAAACTGGTTCTTCAGCGTCCATAAGCAGCAAATCCAGGTTGCCAGACAGGCACAGGCAAAGGTGTGTTTCAGCGCGGCACTGCATGATCTGCTGATGCTGGCCAGCCAGTCGGTTGACCCGGATACCTTGTTTTTTCAGCGCAAGTTGTCGATTAGCGGTGACACCGAACTGGGGCTGGCTTTGAAAAATCTGCTGGACAGCCTGGAACTGGCCGAGTTGCCGCCGTTTGTGCGCAAACCCCTGGCGTTCTACGCCGCACTTTATCAATCGCCAACCTGAGGTGACATATGCAAAAGATCCTCTCACAGTTGTTTAACACCAACCTGCATGCCCTGGAATTGCTGTTTATCGCCTACCGGCGCCTGAAAAAGGATGATCCGGTTCTGTCCCGGCAGTTATTCGACAAATTTAAAACCGGTATGCTGCAGCATATTGAACAGGAAGAACAAAGTCTGCTGCCGGAGCTTTGCCAGGTAACAGGTGACGCTGAACTTATCCGTAAGGCCAGGCGTGAACATCAGCAACTCCGCCAGCAACTTGACTGGATCGAGAACTTGCTGGACAAACGCATTGACAGCCAGGAGGACGACCGCAGCCTGGAACTGATGCTGTCAGATCATATTGAAAATGATGAGTTTGGCCTCTATCCCTGCTGCGACAAGTTGCTTAACACCGACGCGGTCACCAGGGTCTTGATGGAGCTATACCCATGATTGAGGAACGTGCCCATCTGGTGCATTGGTGTGAGCACAGTATGCCGATGGGGGTGAAGGAAATTGACCTCCAACACCGCCAGTTGCTGGACAGTATCAATCTCTTGCATGCTGCCATTTTAGCCAGTTGGCCGGACCCTAAGGCACTACCATTGGCCACCCATTTGCTGGCGCAAACTGAGCAACATTTTCTGACCGAGGCCCCCTACCTACAGGCATTACCAAGCGGCCAGCAGAGATTGCATGAGCTGCACCACAAGCACTTTCTTGAAGCCCTGCAGAGTTTTATTCTGCGTTTAAGTTCAGATATTCCCATGTCCACACTGTCGGTCAGGGAACAACTGGCGTCGCTGGCGGAATGGTACAGCTCCCATATCCTCAACTCGGATCGGGAGCTGAGTCTTGCTACCTCAGGCTGAACGGGCCTGCCTGTGGTAGTGACGGGCCGCATGTTCTGTGCGTCGCCCCTGACTGAAAGCAGACACCCGCTTCAGGTAGCCTATTACCCGGGTGCCATGATCAATATCCTGACTGCCACAGGCGCTGCAACAGTGCAGCGTACGCTTGTCGATATGTTCACAGACATTACAAATGGTAATTCGTACATTCACACAGAAGTAATTGCAACCGGTGCTGGCGGCAATGTTATACAGGTTCATGACATTGGCAGCGCTGAGCTGTTCTGCCAGATTCAGATGCAATGCCGAGCCGCCATCCAGATAGCGGGTCATCTGCTCACCATGCAGGACAAACTTGTCCAGGTGATTAATGGTCTCGTCCTCTACCACATAGAAATAACTGTTGTAGCAGTCACGTGGCACCTGGTAGCCGTCTTTACGATCCCATCTGGCGTTTTTGATGCCTAAATTTTCGGCCGGCACAAATTCGGTGTTGAACATATAACCCCAACGCACCCGGGCCTGGCGGTTCGCGTCATAGATGACCTTCAGTTGGCTGTCGACAAAGCTTTGATAATCCTCGTTGACACCCACTTCTATACCCAGATACTCGGCAGCTTCCACCATACCGTTAACGCCAATGGTCAGAAATTGCTTGTCCAGGCTGATAAAGCCGGCGTCATACACACTCAGTAAACCATCGCGCTGGTATTCCTCCATCAAACGGCGATAGGCCACCTGATATTTCTGCACTTTGTCCACTTCAACGGCCAGGTCGCGGCCATCCTGAATCAATCGGTTCATATTCAGGGTGATGACATTGATCGAGCCGGTGGCCACCCCACCGGCGCCCAGGCTGTAAGAAAAAGTATGGTCACTAATTTCATTACGCAGGCGGCAACAGGACGCCAGCGAATCAGCACTTTGTGACTGGTAAACAAAGAACGACCCGCCCTGGCTCATATTCTCGGCGCACAAGCCGGCAAAGCTGTCATCCTTCACCCTGCCATTTTCGGTCAGCATGGCGGCGGTTACCACCGGAAACGTCAGAATGGCCTTATTGCGCTCCTGATTAAACCAATTAAGGAAAAAGCCCTGCAGGGCGCTGACCGATTGCCAGTCGGGGGCGCTCATATCGGGAAAGACAAAGTTGCCAAACATGGCATCAAAATAATGGCGGTCATACAGGGAAATATTCCAGAACACACTTTGATAACCGCGCGCTGCGGCGGGTTGATTGAGCGCATACACCACATGCTGAAGATGATTTTCAATGGCTTTGGTGTGGCTGCTCAGGTAGTTGTCGCCGTAATCACGGCGGGCAAAGTAGTCAAAGTAAGTTAAAAATTCCACCGTCGCTACCGCCCCGGCAAACTGGGCACTGATGGCAAATACCAGATTAACGAAACTACCGCAGAACGATTCCAGGTGCTGTGGAGCCTTGGATTCGCCGCCCAGTCTGGTCAGTCCATCCAGCAAAAACGGGTACATGGTAATTGATGCGCAATAGGGTTTCAGGCTGGTTTCGTCATGCACATAGATTTCGTGCCGCTCTATCTGGCGCACATACTCATCTCCCAGGGCGTCACCAAACAATTCGCTGATCTTATTTTTGACCAGTGCCCGATTAATCTGGATCACGCAGTCCTTCATCAGTTCTGCTTCCAGGGTCGCAATGTTTTTATGTGTCACATTGGCGTTGGCGTCCAGCTTCGAGCCATCTGCCGGGTTCACCGCCTGTTGATACTCACGAATAAAATTCAGTTTGCCTTGTAGTTGTTGCGCATTAAGCGGCAGCATAATCATTCTCCATAAATCGAAAATTAAGAAGATTGCCGGTGGCAAGCTCCAGAAAACGCTGGTTGGTTGTGGGACTGGTAAGACCGCCCAGTTGCGAATACCAGCGACCGGTTTTCAGATAATCCAGGTGTGTTTGCAGGCGGGCCGGTATTTTGTTCATACCGGTATACAGGCAAGTTTTCAGTCCGGCTTGCCGGGCCTGTTGTAACAATGCCAGTAACGCATCCGGATGCCATTCACCGCCAAAAAACAGCACGCAACTAACCAGGTGCGCATAACGTTGCAGATACCGGGCAAAAAGTTGCGGGGTCAGCGCCTCTCCTGTGCTGGGATCCCAGCTATCCTGACTATGGCAACCCTCGCAGCGCAGCGGGCAGCCAGTGATGGTAAAGGCCAGCGCCACTTCATCCGGCACTTCCTGAAAGCACACCTGGGGGGGAAAGCTGTTAAAGGGCTCAAACCTCTTATCTTGTGTCATAACACAACCGCAAACACCATATATTGTGTTTATACGGTAAATGAGCACAAGATCTTGTTGTTGATCTGGATCAACAAATTCGGCCTGCCGGGTTTAACTTATAACGGAAAAAACATGCGCTTGTGCCACTGCACTTGTACACTGCCGCGCTTGTCGTTTGTCCTGTCGTATTATGAAACTGTTTATAAGCAAAATTACCGGCCAATTACTGACACGGCTTGGCATAATCAAAGCCGACAGTCAGCGCTTGTCCAGTATTCCTGTCGCCGAGCGACTAAAAGTCGCTGCCGCCGCAGGTATTGCATTGTTTGTTGTGACTTTGACCAGCCAATATCTGGCCGACCTAGCCAGCACGGTTGTGTTGCTGGCGTCCATGGGCGCCTCAGCGGTTTTACTGTTCGGTCTGCCATCCAGTCCTCTGGCCAAGCCCTGGTCATTTGCCGCCGGTCACCTTATCTCCGCCGGCATTGGACTGTTGTGTTCACATCTGTTTACCGATATGGCGGTAATGGCTGCCGTGACTATTGCGTTGGTACTGTTTGCCATGTACCTGTTTGAATGTATGCATCCGCCTGGCGGCGCCACTGCATTAGTGCCGGTTATCGCTTCAAGCGAGCAGTTACTCGGCTATGAATTTCTATTTCTACCTGTCGCGTTGAATGTAACGGTGATGTTGCTGATGGCACTGATGCTCAATTATCTGTTGCGTCCCCGACCACAAAAGCGCGATTTTGACCCGGTGCATTTGCACCAGGATGCCAGTCCGATAAAACGCACCGGGTTGCAGCCTGAAGATTTATTGTACGCCCTGAATCACTATCAAACCGTAGTGGATGTCAGCGAAACGGATTTAGAGCAAATTTATCAGCAAGCCCAGTTGCACGCATACCAGCGTCAGCTCGGCGCAATATTGTGCCGGGATATCATGTCGCGGGATATTATCTGCGTCACAGCAGAGACTCCGCTAACCCAGGCATGGCGGTTACTACAAAAGCACAAAATTCGCACCCTGCCAGTGATTACAGCCGATCGGCAACTACTGGGAATGGTCTCGGTAACGGATTTCTTAAAAGACATCAGTGTTCCACATTACTGGGGACTATTGCGACATATGAGTAGCCTCAGTCTGCACACCAGTGCCAAACGCCAATGGCGCAAACATCACAAACAGCAGGTAGCCGATATTATGCGCACCGGGATCACCGCCATTCGGCAAGATGAGCATGTTATCGAGCTAATCCCCAAGTTGTCAGAACTGGGCTTACATCAGGTACCGGTGCTGGATACTAATCACAAACTGGTGGGAATGGTGACCCAATCTGACCTGATTGCAGCCTTATATGCCAACAGCCAAAAAGGTCGAACCAACTGAATGGTGTTCATTGTTGCGGCCTGGCCGCGCCAGGGAACTTAAGCCTATAGCATGGTATCGCCCCTAGTTATGCAGAATATGTCACCTTAACATGCCAGCAAGCACCCATTGTCGTTGGCTAATTCAGGTTGTACAGCCATGGCTCTCTACCTCCCATTGGGTACAGGAGCTACTCTTTGTGCGCATAGCAAGCAACAGGGCCTGAGGGTAAAATAGCCACACCTGCTTTCTGGGATTTTTAACTATGCACATTCACAGCTATACACAACTCATTGAAGCCGCCCTGGCTCAGCCTGAGCCACAAAGGTTGCTATTTGTATTCGCCAGGGCCGAATTACCGGTTGGACACACAGGCAAACAAAAACAGGAATTTGAGCAGGGCCATGGCGGCACCCTTTCACCTGTGCTGTGCGTGGATAAGCTGCCAGATGAAGTACAGGATTTTGCAGCATTAGTCACAGAGTCTGAATACACCAATACACATTGGGACATTACCTTTGTGGCAGCCTTGCCGGGCCGCGGTGGTTTCGCTCCCAGTGTCGATGAAGCAGTGCAACCGCTGCACTTAATGATGAACAAAATCAACAGTGGCAGAATTGATGATTTTCTGGCCTTTGATCGCCAGGGCAATCTGCTGAATTTATTACCGGGTTAAAGTGGGCCAGCTTGCTGGCCCCTATGCTTATTTTTGCTTTAACTTCTGCTGGCTGAAATAGGCAGCCAGATCGGCAGCATCCTGATCACTCAGGTTAGCGGCCATCGGTGCCATCATAACCGCCGTACCACCAGTGCGCTGACCATCCCGATAAGCCTTAATCGCACCTTCCAGATACTGGGCATGCTGACCGGCCAGATTGGGATACATTGGCGCCAGACTGTTCCCATCAGTGCCATGACAGGCCACACACATACCGGATTTGGCTTTGCCTGCTTCGGCATCACCGGCCGCCAGTGCACTTTGGCTGCCAAGGGTCAGCATAAGGGCGGCATAAACAACGTTTTTCATTTTTACCTCGATTGTCTACTGGTTTCTACAGAGCCTATGCTACTGCAAGGCCCGTTTTATCTCAGCGGTACATTGGGAGTACCTAAAATGGGGTACAGCGTTCAGGGCGCACTGTCTTTTTGCTCATCCCCACTGGCGGCCTGACGAAAGCCACGAATAGCGCCACCAAGATCGCTGCCAAGATGGCGCAACCTGGCGCTTCCAAACAGCACCACCACCACAAGCAGTACAATCAACAATTGCCAGATACTCACTCCCATAGTGTCCTCCTAATGATGGCCGTGATGCCCAGCATGTTGCTGCTGTTCCAGGAAATCGCCGGCCTGCTCCAAGGTCAATACCTGGGTATTTTGCTGGGTGGCAAAGGCTTGGGCGGCCTGCCTGTCGGCAAAACTGGCCAGCGGCATGCCCATCGCACCATGCAGAGTGGGTGCAGGTACATAAAACGCGACCTTGGCATCGGTTAAATGGGCATCATCCGGCATATCCCACTCACTTTTGCCCATATCGTGCACATAAAGACTGAAATTGGCCTGACGATTTTCTGGCTGCCTGTACCAGCTCAACATTTCAGCGGCCGAGCAGAACTTTTTCACGCCCTGTGGCTGGCCACCCAATGCTTCACCTTTAGGGCCGGGAAAGCGGGTGATAGCCATGCCGCACACATGGCATTCATCACCACTATGAAATGCCACTGGCTGCAGAACCTGCTCTTGCTGGCGTTGCCCTTCGCAGCCAAGCAGACTTAGCGTCATAAGCAAACAGGCCAAATAGATAATGCGCATAAACGTTACTCCTGAGTTTCAAAAAATCACTATCGTTGCCGTGCAGCGCTAAACTGGCACCGGCAGCTTAAACCGGTCGGCGTAATATGCTGCGTCGTGCCAGCAGCAGACATAGCAGCATCCAGCCCAGCATGGCGCTCCACAACATCGCCGCAGAACCGGGTAAGTCCTGCCCCAACGCCATCACGCCAACCAGTTGGCTGGCACCGTCTAAGCCCTGCAGATTTAACTGACGGAAAATATCTGCGGGGTTCAGTAGCAACAGCCAGGGCAGCCACTGTGGATTTAACTGGCCTTTGCTTAGCACCAGCAAAGCCAACAGCGCCAAATCAAACAGCAACACAAAGAAAAACCACAGTCCCAGCGCCATGCCTGCCGCGCTGGACTTTTCCCTGGCCCGGCAGCTCAGTACATAAGCCATGGCGATAAACACCCAGCCAAGTAATATGGCCGACAGAATAAAACGGCCAAAGGCACTGAAAAGTGCCGGCAAATCAAGCCCGGGGATCAGCACTGCCATGGCCAGTGCCGCACCGCCAAACCCGATCAGGGTGGCCAGCGCCAGAATCAGTCCCTGGCCGACAAATTTGCCCAGCAGTAAATCCACCCGGCCAAGGGGATAACTGAGTAGCAGCAGTAACGTACCACCTTCGTCTTCTCCAACCACGGCGTCATAAGCCAGTAACAGCGCGATCAGCGGAACAATGATGGTGGCCAGACTAGCCAGGCTGGCAATGGTTGAGGATATGGAGCTAAACCCCACCTGCCCGGCGGCGGCGGCACCAAACCAGGCAATGCCGGTGGCCAACACCACAAACAACAAACTAATGGCCAGCAGCCAGCGGTTACGTAACCCGTCCTGCAGTTCCTTTCGCGCAATACTTAAAACCGCTCTCATCATGCCCCCTTATCGATACGGCTTTGTGCCTGCATATAATGCCGGTACAACTCTTCCATGCTGGCCTGGCGAACCTCAACATCCTGTGGCAACCCTTGTTCCAGCAGCAATTTTAATAACTGTTGCTTAGCGCCGTTATGGGCAGTGATTTCCAGATTCTGCTCTCCCAGTAATCTGGCCTGGTAGCCGTCTAACAACAATTGTCTGTGCCATTCATGTGCCTGCGGCATACCACTCACCCGGATAAGACTGGGCAGTCCCACCTCGGCACGTAAGGCAGGTAAGCTACCCAGTGCCCGTAACTGGCCTCCGGCCATAATGGCTGCTCTGTCGATAAAGGCCTCAACACCAGAGAGCACATGGGAGCAAAGAATTACCGCCGTGCCCGCCTCCCGCAAGCGTTGGATAAGGGCATACAATTCGCCGGTGGCGATGGGATCCAGGCCCACTGTGGGTTCGTCAAGTAACAGCAACTGCGGCTTACCCAGCAGTGCCTGGGCCAGTCCAAGACGCTGACGCATGCCTTTAGAATAGGTTTTCACGCGTTTGTGGCTGGCATGCTGCAGACCGACCTGGTCCAACAATGTCTCAACCTGACTCAGCGGGGCTGACTTTAAGCGGGCAAAGTGTCGCAAGGTCTCAAAACCGGTCAATTGCGGATAAAAAGCCACATTTTCCGGTAAATACCCTATTTGCTGGCGGACCTGCACGGTGCGCGGAGAGTCACCGAACACCCTGACCTGACCCTGGCTGGGTTGTAACAGACCAAGAATGAGTTTCATACTGGTGGTTTTGCCTGCCCCATTGTGGCCAAACAGCCCCAGTACTTCGCCTGCCTGCACTGACAGGCTGACATTATCTAAAGCGATAAAATCACCATAACACTGGCGAACCTGCGCTAATTCAACGGCTTTCATTTTGTTCGTCCTGTTGGTAACCCGCCATCAGGGGGAAACTGTCCCTGACACCAGGTGACTTGACCACCGGAAACATAGCCTGTACCCAGCGCAACAATTCAATGGCCGGGCTATGCATCAGTAATTTCATTTGCGGGTACATCCACACCAGGCGGTCAATATTGTCGTTGGGTTCATAGGGCACATCACCCAGGCCGTTGGCATTGCGATCCCAGCCCAGATAATCACTCCAGTAATTGCCCAGCCCGTCTTTAGACCACTCCTGGGTGCGGGTTGCTACGTACTTAACCTGCTGACGATTGCCGATAAAACTATTGGCACTGATTTCATTGTCTTCGGAGCCAGCGGTCAGATGGATCCCCAGTGCACTGTCAGAAAAACGGTTGGCAACAATGCGGTTAAACACCGAGTTATATATAAACAGCGCCTTGCCTTCTGCGCCCTGGATCATACTGTCACCGGTACTGCCGCTTCTGACCCTGGACACCTCGTTACCAGACAACGTGGAATAGGTGATGTAATTCATCAGGATGCCGTAGTTCTGATCGTTCTCGGAACGATTACCGGTCACGGTTAACTGTCGGCTTTGCATCAGGGCGTAACCTGTACGGGTATTGCGGGTCAGGTTGCCAACAACCTGGTTGTTATTGGAAAACATGTAATGAATGCCGTAGCGCAGGTCGGTGAGTTGATTGTTTTGCAGATGATTGTGATTAGAGGTGTCAATATAGATTCCGTCGCGGGTTTGACTGACCCGGTTGCCCACCACGCTGGCGCCACTGACCGCATAAAGGTGAATACCGTTGCCCCTATCCTGGGAGCGCAGGCTGTCATCCCCTTCAATCACATTATGGTGAATTTGCACATCTTTGCTGCCGTCAGCCCAGATCCCAAAGCCACTACCGACGATGTGATTATTGGCAACAACAGCCACATTGGCCTGATGCTGAATAAATATGGCGGCATCCATAGCGGTAAGGTCATGACCGGCCCCACGCAGCTCGCAGCCATGCACCTGCACGTCGGGCGCATCAATACTTAATACCGTGCCCTGTCCGCTGCCATCCAGTACAGCGCCCGGCTCGCAGTAAAGCACCATGGCAGAGGAAATACGAAAATTGCCTTGATAGTGACCAGGCGCCAAGCGCCACTGCCCGGATGCTGTCAATTGCAATGGTAACGCCTGGTTTAACTCCTGCACTTCTGGCACGGCGGCACAGTTTAGCGGCCACAAAAGCGCGACAGTTGCAGCAGATTGAATCAAGGTGATAAATATCGTCTTCATGGCAATAGGCCGGCGGACCAGCCGCCGGCTCCTTGTTATCAGGCCGGTTCGACCAGCATGCGTCCCACCATTTCCATATGCAGGGCATGACAGAACCAGTTGCAGTAATACCAGTGCATACCGGGTTTGTCGGCCACAAAAGTGACAGAAGCGGTTTGCTGCGGGCTGATCTCCATGCTGACCCCATGGTTGGTCATACAAAAACCATGGGACACATCTTCAATCTGATCGATATTGGTGATCACCACAGTGACCTCATCCCCCTGCTTCACCTTAAACTCATTGATACCGTAAGTCGGTGCCATGGAGGTCATATACACACGCACTTTGTTGCCGTCGCGGATCACCTTATTGTCGGCTTCCAGTTTGATGCCATCTTTCTTGGCCATTTCCACGGTGGGGGCAAAGAAGGGGTCATTGCGATCCCATATTTTGCGTGTGTGGATCTGATCACGGCGGGCCAGGATGCAATCATGAGGCTCAGCATAGGTCGGGCCGTCATGCACCAGTTTCATTTCATCACCAGAGATATCAATAAGCTGGTCATTTTCCGGGTGCAGTGGGCCGGTAAGCAGGAATCTGTCCTTGGAGAATTTACATAGCACCACCAGCCATTTGCCATCAGCGTCTTTAGTTTCGGTTAATGACGCATGGTTGTGTCCAGGCTGGTATTGCACATCCAGTTTCTGGCGAATATAGCTGACTTGCTCGCCATTGTAGGCACGGATGGCATCGGCCATATTCCACTTCACCACCTGACTGTCGATAAACAAGGTGGTGTAGGCGTAGCCACGCCCGTCAAAGGTGGTATGCAGTGGCCCAAGACCCAGCTCGGGTTCGGCGACGATGGTATCACGGGGATCTTTTAGCTTGTCGGCAAACAAGTCGTCCAGGCGGTCAATTGCAATCATACTGACGGTGGGAGACAACTTGCCATTGGCGATAAAATACTTGCCATCTGGTGAAGTATTCAGGCCGTGCGGGTTCTTAGGCACAGGAATGTAACGGGTAAAGGGGCTGTCTTTGCCATCTTTCTTACGGCCATCCACCACGGGCACTTTGGCATCGCCCAGGGTAACAAACTTGCCAGCTTTTACCGCTTTCTCGATGGCGGGAATATTAAACACCACTACCCAGTCGCGCTCGTTGCGCATCATACCGCCCAGGTCATAGGCTTTTTCCGAGTTATAGCAGGTGGATGCCGCATATTTACCGCTGTAGTCGGCGTCACAGTTATCCAGGTTGCCATCCACCATCACCTGAAACGCCACTTCCATTTTCTCGGCGTCTATAACGTTGAACATGGTATAACTGTAATCGGCCTGCAGATCGAAGTGTATGCCGTCGTTGGGGTGCGGAATAACAAACTCGGCGTTGGCAAACACATACTTGGTATGCGGCATCTTCTGCAAACGTAACCCGTGAATGGCCTGCACATTCGGCACGGTTAGCATTTTGTCGCACTTCATGATGTCCAGACGGATCCTGGCTACGCGGCTGTTGGCCTTGTCGTTGATAAACAAGTATTTGCCATCGTACTGGCCGTCGGTCATGGAGATATGCGGGTGATGGCAGTCGCCATTCAGGAACTTGGCGCTTTCCCCCATAATGGCCTTACTTTCATTGGTAATGCCCCAGCCCGTGGCGGAATCTATATTGAACACCGGGATGCGCATCAGCTCGCGCATGGACGGTACACCCAAGACTCTTACTTCGCCCTGGTGACCACCGCTCCAGAAGCCGTAGTACTCATCCAGCTCACCCGGCGCTACATGGATCTTTTGCTTGGCGTCTTTCACCGCCGCCGCCCAGCTTTCACGGCTCATCACCGCCGATCCCAACCCCACGGTGCCCAACATCGCAGCACCTGCACCGGTCATGGCCGTGGCACCCAGAAAGGCGCGGCGACTCATGCCATTTTTATCGTTGTCATTTCTGCTCGTCATGGTTGTCTCCTTTAGGAACACTCTTAAACCTGAGATTCAATCTGGACGATGGGGATCTGCCCAGATTCTTGTTTCGCAGCGCGTTGACGTTTCTTATTTTTGGCCACCAATGGCGGACATTTGCGCTCGTTGTGATAAGTCATTTGGCAATCCAGGCAGTAGTGACACTCGTTATGGTCAATATGCCCATCCGGGTGAATGGCCTGAATTTCGCATTCAATAGCGCACAGCTTGCAGGGATTACCGCAGTCTTTGCGGCGTTTTAGCCAGTCAAACAACTTGAGTTTGGTGGGAATGGCCAGTGCCGCGCCCAGTGGGCAGATGTAGCGGCAATACACCTTACGGGTAAAAATATTGATCACCAGCAGAATGGCGGCATACAGCACAAACCACCACTGGCGATCAAACTTCAGGGTAATCGCGGTCTTAAAGGGCTCGACTTCGGCAAAGCGTTCGGCGCTGGCCAGGGACTCCAGGGAAATGCCAAACAGCATCAGTAAGATGATGTACTTGATGGCCCACAAGCGTTCATGCACGGCAAATGGCAATTCAAACTGTGGCACCTTAAGTTTGCGTGCCGCCTCGTTGATCAGTTCCTGCAAGGCGCCAAAAGGGCAAAGCCAACCGCAGAACACCCCTCTGCCCCACAGCAATATGCAGGCGGCAGTGAAGGTCCACAGCACAAAAATCACCGGATCAATCAGAAACAGTTCCCAGCGAAAGTCCTGCATCATGGCATGCACAAAGGTCAGTACATTGACCACCGACAATTGTCCCAGTGCATACCAACCAATAAAGACCACGGTAAACAGCAAGTAACCGCGGCGCAGCCAATGCAAAAACTGCGGCTTTTGCGTGAACTTATCCTGCAGAAATAAAATCACCATCAGCACCAGTAAGGCAATCAGCACCACCGCTAGCTGAAAGCTCTTCTGATACCAGATATTGACCCACATAGGGCGATTGGCCGCTTCCATCGCCGCTAATTGTTCAGCGCTAGGCACCGGACGCTCAATATAGGCTTCAGGTAACTGATAGCCCACTTCAAAGCTGGTAAACACCCCGTCCACCGGCCCGGTCTGACGGCGCACCAGCAGCTCCAGGCTCCAGGGTGAACCCGGATCAAAGCCGTGGTGGTCACGAATAATAAACACCGACATTTCGGTTAATGCCGGCAGGCCGTCGATATACAGATCAGACAGGCGCTGCTGGTCCAGGTCGCGAAAGCTGATAATGTCGCCGAACTGGCGCAGTTGTATGCGGTCAAAAATCCCGCCGCGAACATAACCGGAACCTTTAAAGGAATACTGTCCCGACGCCAGCACCGCCAGCGCGAACTCCCCTGGCTGCAGCTGTTGCTGCAAATACTGATACTGGCGTTCGCCCAGCAGGTTACTGCCTATAGTCGGCGGGTCAATCTGCGCTACATATAAATCGATAAAGGTTTGCCCGCCCTGCTCTGGTGGAGCATTGTCGATATGCGCAGCTTCTGTATTGGCAAACGCCTGGTCTACCTGGGCGCGAGTCAGATGCAAACGGCGGATGGCACCATTGCCTAACAAACTTTGCCAGTCAGCCGCTGCAAATAGCTCGCGCTTAATACCGGACGGAGCAAACGGCCGGTTGCTGTGGTCTTCAATCAATCCCAGCGACACCGCCACCTCATGGGCCGAGCGCATAATAATTTCGTTAACCACCATTACCGTCACCGTGGCGCCGGTAACAGCGTCAACGGTGACGGCGTCGGGATCACTGGTGTTGCCCACCACTACGCGCTGATCCGCCATGATGCCCTGGTATTTAGCACTGAAGTCATGCAGTTTTTGCTCGGGAATACCAATAAGCAAAATCGGTTCATGGTGCTCCAGTACATAGGCATCCACGATTTGTCCGTCGGGATTAAGCAGCACCTGGATGTTGATGGGTTTACCTGAATAGGCTGGAATGTCGGTGACCTGCAGGCTTTGATACTGATAGCCCAGTAAGTTTTCGCCCGCCAAAATCTGACGCACCGCGAATTCACCTGCGGGTTCCGACCAGCCGCTGGCATTAGGGAAAAACTGTATAACACGTTGCCAGCCCAATTGTTGCTGGTCACCGGCCCATGCCAGCTTGGGTACGTGCAGTAGCAAAACCAGCAGCATCATAGCAATACAGCGCCAGTAATCATTGCAACTTTCTGGCCTTTGCCGATCAGGTATCATCTCTGTTCCCCGCTTTCCAGGCTCAAGGCCTTGATGGATAACTAGATCTTGGCCTTGTCAGGCATGCTTTGATATACCCCACTGGGGGTAACTTATTGGCGTAAAAGGGCTAGTTGGCTGTTGGCTGTTGGCTGTTGGCTGTTGGCTGTTGGCTGTTGGCTGTTGGCTGTTGGCTGTTGGCTGTTGGCTGTTGGCTGTTGGCTGTTGGCTGTTGGCTGTTGGCTGTTGGCTGTTGGCTGTTGGCTGTTCAGTCTGACTCGCCCTCGCGCTCTGTCAACGGATTTCTGCTAACTGACTACTGATTACTGATTACTGACCACTTAGCTTAGAACTGACGACTTTAATTCTGTCGGACTCAAGTCCGACCCACGGCGCTCAGACTAAGCTTTGCTGTAGGAATCAATTCTGACTCGTTGTGTTTATCTGAACTTTGCTGTCGAAATCAATTTCGACCCACTGTGGGTTGGGCTTTAGCCCAACAAAAATTAAATGACTTGCTGTACCTTGGACATTCAGCCGTACATCATGCTGTTACTGAAAACTCACATCTGACGACTGACTACTGAATACTGATGACTGACGATGACGACTGACAACTAAATACACCCACCACAGCTACCACAACGCCAGTCAGCCACATTGACCGCCTGATAAAACCAGCGCAGATGTTCCTCATCCAACGGGATATGATGTTGTGCAAATACATCCATCAGCCAGTCGACATTGGCCACTATCCAGTCGTCTTCGGCTGTGCCCTCAATAAAGTCATCTTCATCGGGAAACAGATAACTGAAATTGCCACGGGTATCCATATCGTTTTCGGCTTTACTGTCGGGCAGGCTCAGGGGTAAACCCTGGTAGTGGATAATCCAGTGGCCCAGACACAGGGTATGCCCCTGTGCTGACCATTTGGCGTGAAAGGGATTGTCTGCCATGGCTCTATCTGGTGCTGCTTAGCGGTATGTCGGGATAAATCCCGACCTACTGCATTAAAGGTGAGCCATCCAGGCCAAAATCAAAGCCCTGAATCTGTGCTTCGCTAAGCAGACGGGTGATGTATTGTGCGGTGGTTTTACGCCTGACCTTGTTGTCCAGATAGGTCTGGATATCGGCCCTGACCTGTTCAAAAGGTAAAGCATGACCATCCACACGGCGCACCACATCCACCACATGAAAGCCGTAACGGCTTTCCAGTGGTTTATCCATCAAGCCCTGCGAGGCTGACAACAATTGACGTTCAAACTCAGGTACGGTCTGGCCCTTGCTTACCTGGCCTAAATTGCCGCCCAGTTTGGCCGAGGGGCAGTTTGAGTGAGCAGCGGCCAGTTGCGCAAATTCGCCAGGATTTTTTTGCAACCGGGCCAGCAACTCCTCGGCAACCTGTTTGGCCAGTTCGCGCTCATGCATATCTCGTGGGTCTGCGGCCAGCAAGATATGCCGAACTTCCAGCAGCGGCGCGGTGGCAAACTTAGCTTGATTGGCCTGGTAATATTGTTGGCAGTCTGCACTGCTGGCCTTTGGCCACTGACACTGATGTTCAAGCAACACATCCATAAGCTGTTGTTCCTGTTGGCTTTCCAGCGACTTGTCAGTCGGCCACAGGCCCAGCTTGACGGCGTGTTGACGCACCACTTCGTTAATAATCAGCGCCTGCGCCGATTTAACCGCCGCCTCGCGGCGACTGGCAGCCGGATGATACTGCATCTCGGCACTGATTTGTTCGGCACTGATAGTACATTCATTCACCTGTACGGCAGGAATATCACTGACAATCATGCGGTTCTCCAAAAACGACACATCCATGTGTCAACTGAGTGAAACTAGCGTTGACGCACCACCTGATAATTGCGGCGCATATACTTAACCGGCACACTCCAGATATGCACCAGGCGGCTGAATGGAAACAGCAGGAACAGGGTCATACCCAGCAATACATGTAGCTTGTAGATCATGCCGACACCGGCAATGGCCTGAGAAGCCGCTACAGCATTGAATGTCACGGTGTGCTGCGCCCAGGCCATCAGCTTGAGCATTTCCGAACCGTCCAGATGGCCCATGGAGAAAGGAATGCTCAACAACCCCAGGATTAACTGGGCATACAGCAGCACCAGAATAATGATATCCATCTTAGTGCTGGTGGCGCGCACCCGCGGATTGGTCAGGCGACGTTTAAGTAAAATCGTCATGCCATACAAGCACACCAGACCAAACAGGCCGCCAGCCGCCATGGCCACCACCTGTTTGGTTGCGGCACTGATACCCAGCCAGTGCCAAACCTGATGCGGGGTCAGCAACCCAACAAAGTGTCCGGCCAGAATCGCCAGTATACCGATATGAAAGGCGAAACTGCCCTTACGCAGTTGCTTGCTTTCCAGCATCTGACTGGAGCCGGTTTTCCAGCTGTAGGGTTCACGGTCATAGCGAATCAAACTGCCCAGCACAAATACGGCCAGCGCAATGTAGGGATAAATCCCGAACAACAAATGGTTGATAAATGACATGCTCGGCTCCTTAATTCAGCCGCACAGGGGCTGGAGTATCAATAAATTCAATGGGCACCTGCTGATCGCGCCGCTGCCCTGGCTCAGGGCGCTGACGCTGGCTGGGGCAACCGCCATTGATGGCATCGCCACCGAAAGTAACGGCCTCCTCTTCCCACACTTTGTCCAGCGCTTTGGGGGTATGGTCTGCCTTTTCCGCACTGATCTGGCTGCGCAATTCCTGCAAGTCCACCGGCGCCTGACTAAGTGCAAGCAAGGCTTTAAACAGCCCGGCATAGTCCGGGCTGCGCTTCTCCAGGCGCACCGCCAGTAAGCCAAGCACCGGCGCAATATCGGCCAGCCAGCCCCTTGCTTCATGCTGCTGGGTTGAGGCGAATTCCAAAAATAACGGCAGATAATCCGGCAGTTCCTGTTCGGCAATCTCCAAACCGGCGGCCCGGTATTGGGCAAGCAATTCCACCATGGCCTGGCCGCGATCCCGCGACTCACCGTGAATATGCTCGTAAATCAGCAACGACAATGAACGACCACGCTCAAACAGGCCATCGTATTCTTCCTGCCAGTCCAGCAACTCGCCGTTGAAACGCTGTTCAACAAAGTGGCGCAATGCCTGCTGGTGTTCATCAGGCAAGGGGCTGGCGTCAATCAGCGCCAACACCTCCTGACGGGCACCAAGCAATTCCGCTTCAGGGTAATCCAGTAATCTGGCAACTAAGGTCAGTATCTTCATGACTTACTCCTGTACATCTACCGGGATAACCTGACGCACCGTCTGGCTCTTGCCACCAAACAGGTTCACCCCGGACGAACTGCTGCAACCATTGCCAAAGCTGAAACCACAGCCACTTTTCATGTCATAGGCCTGCTCGGCATAAGCGGTATGGCTGGTAGGGATAACAAATCTGTCCTCGTAATTGGCCAGCGCCATCACCCGGTACATCTCTTCTATCTGCCAGTCATGCAGGCCTACTGCGGCGATCACCTCATCGTCCTTAACGCCTTCCACTTGCTGGGCACGCTTAAAGGCACGCATGGCCAGCATGCGTTCTAAGGCCCGAATCACCGGCTTTTCATCACCGGCGGTAAGCAAATTGGCCAGATACTTAAGCGGAATACGCAGTGATTTCAGATCGGGAATGATACCGTTCATACCGACGTGTCCGGCTTCCATTGCGGTTTGAATAGGCGACAGCGGCGGTACATACCAGACCATGGGTAATGTGCGGTATTCCGGGTGTAGCGGCAGTGCCACCTTCCATTCCATGGCCATTTTATATACAGGTGATTGCTGCGCGGCCTGCAGCCAGGCCTCGGGAATGCCTTCACGGCGTGCAGCAGCCTGCACATCCGGGTTGAAGGGATCGAGGAAAATATCACACTGGGCCTGATACAGATCCTTGTCATTCGGCACCGAGGCGGCATCGGCTATCTTATCAGCGTCATACAACATCACCCCCAGATAGCGGATACGCCCCACGCAAGTCTCTGAACAGATAGTGGGCTGCCCCACTTCAATACGCGGATAGCAGAAAATACATTTTTCTGATTTGCCGGTTTTCCAGTTGTAGTAGATTTTTTTGTAGGGGCAGCCTGACACGCACATACGCCAGCCCCTGCACTTATCCTGATCGATCAGCACAATGCCGTCTTCTTCACGTTTGTAGATGGCGCCGCTGGGACAAGACGCCACACAGGCCGGATTCAGACAATGTTCACACAAACGCGGCAGATACATCATAAAGGTGTTTTCAAACTGGCCGTAGATGTCGGCCTGCACCTGATCGAAGTTCTTATCCTTACGGCGTTTGGAAAACTCAGTGCCGAGAATTTCCTCCCAGTTGGGTCCCCATTCAATTTTTTCCATACGCTGACCGGAAATCAGCGAGCGAGGGCGGGCTACCGGCTGGTGTTTGCTTTCGCCGGCCCGGTGCAAATGCTGATAGTCAAAATCAAAGGGCTCGTAGTAATCATCAATCTCCGGTAAATCCGGGTTGGCAAAAATATTCGCCAGAATCCGGCGTTTACCACCTTGTTTCGGCTCCAGTTTACCGTTTTTGCTGCGTACCCAGCCGCCATTCCACTTTTCCTGATTCTCCCATTCCTTGGGGTAGCCAATACCCGGCTTGGTTTCTACGTTGTTAAACCAGGCATATTCCATCCCTTCGCGGGACGTCCAAACGTTTTTACAGGTAACCGAACAGGTGTGACAACCAATGCACTTATCCAGGTTCAGCACCATGCCTATTTGCGCTCTGACCTTCATGTTACTTCTCCTGCTCGTTCATCTGGGCATCCAGGGCGTCGACGCTGTCATCGTCCAGCCAGTCCACCTTGCTCATTTTGCGTACAATCACAAACTCGTCACGGTTGCAGCCCACTGTGCCGTAATAGTTAAAGCCATAGGCCTGCTGGGCATAGCCGCCGATCATATGGGTGGGTTTTAGCACCGCACGGGTAACCGAGTTATGAATACCACCACGGGTACCTGTAGTTTCGGCGCCGGGTACATTCACAATACGCTCCTGGGCGTGGTACATCATGCTCATGCCTTCAGGCACCCGTTGCGACACCACAGCACGGGCAGCAATGGCACCGTTGACGTTGAATACTTCGATCCAGTCGTTATCCTCGATACCGGCCTTGGCTGCATCCGGCTCGGCAATCCACACAATAGGGCCGCCACGGGACAGGGTCAGCATCAGCAGGTTGTCGGAATAGGTGCTATGGATCCCCCATTTCTGGTGCGGCGTGATCCAGTTCAGTACCAGTTCCTTATTGCCGTTACCTTTCTGATTCAGCAAGGGTCGAATGGTTTTCAGGTTGACCGGCGGCTTGTACAGGCAGTGCATTTCACCGAAATCCCGCATCCATTCATGGTCCTGATAAAACTGCTGACGACCGGTAATAGTGCGCCAGGGGATCAGTTCATGTACATTGGTGTAACCTGCGTTGTATGACACATGCTCGTCTTCCAATCCCGACCAGGTGGGCGAGCTGATGATCTTGCGCGGCTGGGCCACAATGTCGCGGAAACGGATCTTCTCCTCTTCCTTGGGCAGCGCCAGATGACGGTGATCCAAGCCGGTGATCTGTGACAGTGCGTCCCAGGCCTTCACGGCCACCTGACCATTGGTTTCCGGCGCCAGCGACAGAATCACTTCGGCCGCATCAATGGCACTGTCAATTTTTGGTCTGCCCTGATTAGCACCAGGTTTAATATGGCGCTGATTCAATTCACCAAGAAAATCCACTTCCTTCTGGGTGTTCCAGCTAATGCCTTTGCCACCATTACCCAGCTTGTCCAGAAGCGGGCCGAGTGAGGTAAAGCGGGCATAGGTGTTAGGATAATCCCGCTCTACGGTTAGCATGGCGGGGGCGGTTTTGCCTGGGATCAGGTCGCACTCCCCCTTCCACCAGGCCTGGCCACCAAAGGGTTGCGCCAGTTCAGCCGGGCTGTCGTGCTGCATCGGCAAGGTGACCAAGTCCTGTTCTACCGCCAAATGCCCTTCGCATAAGTCAGAGAAAGACTTAGCGATACCTTTGAAAATATCCCAGTCGCTGCGTGACTCCCATACCGGATCAACCGCTTTGGACAAGGGATGAATAAAGGGGTGCATATCCGAGGTATTCAGGTCGTCCTTTTCATACCAGGTGGCCGTGGGCAGCACGATATCCGAATACAAACAGGTGGTGGACATACGAAAATCCAGCGTCACAAACAAGTCCACCTTGCCTTCCGGGGCCTGCTCCACCCACTTCACATCTTCGGGCAAATGACCGCCCTCTTCCCCCAGGTCCTTGCCCATCAAGCCGTGTTTGGTGCCAAGTAAATGGCGCAACATATATTCGTGGCCCTTACCCGAGGAACCCAGCAGGTTGGAGCGCCAGACAAACATATTACGCGGGAAGTTTTTCGGGTTATCCGGGTCCAGACAGGCAAATTCCAACTCACCGGATTTCAGTTGCTGAACGGCATAGTCCTTGGCGTCCATACCGGCCGCTTTGGCATCCCGGCATAGCTGCAGAGGATTCATACCCAGTTGCGGCGCCGACGGCAGCCAGCCCATGCGTTCTGCCCGGGTGTTGTAGTCAATAATGGCCCCAGTCCATTTACTCTTGTCCGCCAGCGGGGAAATCACTTCCTGCATATGCAGTTTCTCGTAGCGCCACTGACTGGAATGGTTATAGAAGAAAGATGTGCCATTCATATGGCGTGGTGGTCTGATCCAATCCAGGGCAAACGCCAAGGGCGTCCAGCCGGTCTGTGGGCGAAGTTTCTCCTGGCCAACATAATGGGCCCAACCGCCGCCGCTCTGGCCAATACAACCACAGAGGATCAGCATATTGATCAGACCCCGGTAGTTCATATCCATGTTGTACCAGTGGTTCATCCCCGCACCGACAATAATCATAGAGCGGCCTTTGGTTTTGGCGGCATTGTCGGCAAACTCACGGGCCACTTTCACCACGTCGCTGGCCCGCACGCCGGTAATGGCCTCCTGCCAGGCTGGCGTGTAGGGCAGATTCTGTTCAAAGGTCTTGGCGCAGTTGGGATCCAGGTAACCGTTGTCTACCCCGTAATTCGCCAGTGTCAGGTCAAATACCGTGGCCACCAGCACTGTACGTCCATCTGCCAGCGTGACCCTGCGGGTCGGTACCTTGCGTGGGATCACCGCGTCGTGTTCGGTGTGCTGGAAGTAGCCGTATTCATGCTCCCGGCCACCGAAATAGGGGAAGTTAACCGCCACCAACTCGTCATGGCTGGTTTTCAGGCTAAGTTGCAACTGCAGTTGCTCACCACTTTTGCCATCGCGCTGGGTGAGGTTCCATTTCCCCTTGCCAATACCGGCCTCGGCTTCGCCCCAGCGATAGCCGATAGCGCCGGTGGGGGATACCAGCTCGCTGCTGGGTTCATTGATGGCAATGGTTTTCCACTGCGGATTATTGTCTTGCCCAAGGTTGTCCAGCAGATCCGAGGCGCGTAAAAACCGGCCTTGCACATAGCCGCCGCCTTCGTGCTCATCCAGCATCACCAGCATCGGCATGTCGCTGTAACGACGCACATAGTCGGTGAAATACTCCATCTGCCGCTCGACATAGAACTCCTTGAGGATCACATGGCCAAAGGCCATGGCCAGGGCGGCATCAGTGCCCTGTTTGGGCGCAAGCCACTGGTCGGTGAGTTTAGCCACTTCCGAGTAGTCTGGGGTCACACTGATGACTTTGGTGCCCTTGTAACGCACTTCGGTCAGAAAGTGCGCATCCGGGGTGCGGGTTTGCGGTACATTGGAGCCCCAGCAGATAATGTAATTGGAGTTATACCAATCTGCCGATTCGGGTACGTCGGTTTGCTCCCCCCACACCTGCGGTGACGCTGGAGGCAAGTCACAATACCAGTCATAGAAACTCAGGCAGTTACCGCCAATCAGCGACAGATAACGCGCCCCGGCCGCATAAGACACCATGGACATGGCGGGAATAGGTGAAAAACCGGTAACCCGATCCGGCCCATAGGTTTTGGTGGTATACACATTGGCCGCAGCGATGATTTCGTTGACTTCATCCCAGCGGGCCCGCACAAAGCCACCCAAGCCGCGCTGCTGCTTGTAGTCTTTGGCCTTAACCGGGTCTTCCACTATGCTGGCCCAGGCGTCCACCGGATCGCGGTGTTGCAGTTTGGCCTGACGCCAGAGTTTTATCAGGCGTTTGCGGATCTTGGGATATTTAAGGCGGTTGGCACTATAGATATACCAGGAATAACTGGCGCCACGAGGACAACCGCGCGGTTCATGATTCGGCAGATCAGGACGGGTGCGAGGATAATCGGTTTGCTGGGTTTCCCAGGTGACCAAACCGTCCTTGACGTAAATTTTCCAGCTACAGGAGCCGGTGCAGTTAACCCCGTGGGTGGAGCGCACTATCTTGTCATGCTGCCAGCGGCGGCGATATCCTTCCTCCCAGTCTCGATTTTCGTCCGTGGTCACGCCATGGCCGTTGGCAAATTGCCCTTTGATACGCTTGAAATACTGTAATCTGTCCAGAAACTGACTCATGCCGGACTCCCATTAATGTTTTTAGCTACTGGTCTTGGCGATTGGAACCGCCCTGGCCATTAGTTAAATAGATAGCGCATAGCCCCGCAATCCCTTGTCAGGGAAGGGTTTAGAGGCAACTACCCCTAAATAGGTAGCTGCTAAATTAGGCAAAAATCAGTAAAATCGCGGTATTAACCAAGGGTGATGGGTAAAAAAACAGGGACAATCCTCTCCCCCTGTTTATTAGGAGTACCCCCTGTGCCCCCACAAGGCCTCAAGATGTTTAAGCAACTCAATCGTTCCATCGTCTTTCGGGTCGGGCTGCTGATGTTTGCCATCAGCCTGTTGGCGGTGGTCAGTATGGCCAGTTCGGTGGTCATCAGTGACAGTGCCGAGACGGATGCCTATGCAGTGAACCTGTCCGGCACGTTGCGTATGCAAAGCTATCAACTGCTTTTGAGTCTGATGCGTACAGACCTCAGCCCGGCAGAGCGCGAAAGCCGTTTGACTCAGCAGGTGCAGCAATTTGACCGCACGTTGCAACTGCCCACCTTGCAGCGGCCAGCGCTGGCTGAACGGCGCAGCGAACACTTTCGTTTATACGAGTCTATTCTGGCCCGCTGGCAGGACAGTATTAAAGCGGACATGCTGGCCACACTGCACAGCCCCGACAAGCTGGCAACCCTGATAAATGAAGTAGACCAACTCGTGCAAAGCATTGATCAGTTGGTCCGCGTGCATCAGCAGCACGCCGAACAGAATGTTGCCGCCATCCGCCTGATTCAGGGCCTGGCGCTGCTGATAACCGCACTGCTGATGATACTGGCCATGTTCACGATCAGCCGCCATATCCGCCAGCCACTGGCACAGCTCACCCAGATAGCCCGTCAGATTGGCCGTGGCGACTTCACCGGCCGGGCTCCGGATCATGGCCACGACGAGCTCGCGCTGCTGGGCCATACGCTTAACCATATGTCAGATGCGCTCAGCCGTTCTCATGCCCAGTTGGAAAAAAAAGTCCAGGAAAAAACCTTACGCCTGCAGCAGAGTAATCAGTCTATTGAGTTGCTTTTCCATATCAGCAACAGCTTACAGGACTCCCTTAGCCATCCCTCCGACTTTGCGCCCTTGCTGAAACGGTTAGCCAATATCACCGGTTTGTCGGATTTGGATCTGTGCGTGATGACGGCCTCGGGTAGCACTCCGTATGAGCATCTGATGACCCGCGATAAAATACTGCCCAGCCGCTGCGTGGAGCAGGATTGTTCGGGCTGTGTGGACAATACCCCACCCTGCGACAACAAACTGACCTTCCCCCTGAGTCGCTCCAATAACAACTACGGCGTGCTGGTTTGCCAGTTACAGCCCGGCCAAAAGCTGGAAACCTGGCAAATGCGTTTGCTCAAGTCGGTAGCGGAGCAATTTGCCGTCAGTCTCAGCCTGCGAGACCAACAGGAACAAAGCCGCCGCCTGGTACTGATGCATGAACGCACCGTAATCGCCCGTGAATTGCATGATTCCCTGGCCCAGGCATTGTCTTACCTGAAAATTCAGGTGGCCAGGCTGGAAAAACTGCTGAAAATGCCGGACGGCGCCACTAAGGCCGAGCCCGTGATTGATGAACTGAAAACCGGCTTAAGTTCGGCATATCGCGAGCTACGCGAACTGCTGACCACCTTCCGCCTGAAAATGGATGGACAGAGTCTGCACGCGGCCATGGCGCAGAGCCTGCAGCAGTTGCAGGAACGCAGCGAACAGATTCGCTTTAAGCTGGAGTTTGAGGTGGAGAATCTGCCATTTAGCCCGAATGAGGAAATACATCTGCTGCAAATCACCCGCGAGGCGGCACAAAACGCCCTGCACCATTCCTGTGGCGATGAAGTGGTGGTCAGCTTGCGCCGTGACCAGCACAATCCATCGTTACTCAGACTGAGTATCAGAGACAACGGGGTGGGAATTGAGGAAGATCCGGGCAAACTGAATCATTATGGTCTGGCCATTATGCGGGAGCGCAGCCGCAATCTCGGCGGTGAACTAAGTGTTTGCCGCCATGCTGAAGGTGGCACCCTGGTTAGTTTTGAGTTCGAACCTGAGTACTTTTCTCAGCGCAAAGATGAGGTGATTGGGTTTTAATGTAGTCTTGTAAACCTATGCATAATGATTACTAAAAGTTTGAGCTAAACCTTAGGCAGGAATACTTTAGATATCGGATTAGCCACAAAGTGACGTTATTAAAGAAGAATAAATCATAAAGCCTTGCCAACCATACCATCCATCTTTTCGCCTTTCTTCTTCAAGCTTATAATAATTAATTATATTGTAAACTCTATTTTTAGAAGCATGAGTCATGTGAGAGTTAACAACTTCACCTTTTTTAACATTAAAATGAACCGTTTCTAAATTTTTCATATCAGGTCCCAAAACCGACACGGATATTCCAGTAGAAATCCGTCCATCAATTAGAGGCTTACTCATCCCAAATCCATTTTTGCAAGAATCAAAAAATTTGACCTTGTTAATATTAAACCCCTCTTCCATGCTCGCTTCCAAAATCAACTCAACATCACCACTCAAATCAAAAAACTGTATTTTAGGCGAAGCATACAAATTTTCTTTCCGTGCAACTGAGAGAGCAGGAAAGTTTCTACTCAGACGCACATTAATTATTAGATTAGGATTTTCATACACCTCAATAGTAGATACAATATTTTGTCCAACCACATTCAAATCATGAAGCTCTAATATCTCTTTTTTATCTACCTCAGACTTTACAACAAATTTCACACCTTCTTCAACTTCTACCAAATCTATTACTTCAGACCTGAGGGAATCAAGATATGGAGAGTATCTATTTCTTAGTTTTTCATCATCTGAAAAAAAAGCACTTTCACCATTTGAAAATTTCAACACCATAGAATTTTCAAGCGGAAAGTATCTGTCAATAGAACCAGATCCTTCGCTTTGATAAACAAGCTTTTCTTTAGTTGAACCATCATTAAAGTTAGCCCTATACTCAACAATCTCAGAATTATTTCGCATTGTAGGGACTATAATGTAACCATTTTCTATTCTAGGGTTATAAACAGAAACTTTTTCATTTCCTCCAATAGAAAATAATTTTACTTTATTTTTGTTTTTTATGTTAAGAACGTAATAATTCGCAGAGTTCTTAAATCCTGGGCTTACATCCATCCACCTTTCATCCATAAATTCTTTTACAATAACAAAACCACCACCGTCATCACCATCAACCCATGAGTTTTCCAACACCACTTTATCCTTGCCGACGCTCCATTCATTGAAAATTTCTTGTCCTATGGCACTTGAGCTAAACATAAGTATGAAAATAATATAATTTTTCATTCCAACTCCCCTTTAACAACATTTGCAGTATTGCAACTGACGATTCTTATAGCTCTGTCGCCCCATAGACGTTTCCGTACCAGCTTTATAATAAGGCCCAATTTCTGTACAACTATTATATTCATAAAAATATTCGTTACAGTCAGATGCCGTTTGATAAGGGCATGCCACTGGATATCCAGTTCTGCAAGCGGCTGAAACTCTGGTGCCTAAATCTTGATCCGCACTTGACTTATTAGAAAGACATGTTTGATATTCGATGTCATGGATGTTGCAAGCTAAGGTTTGACTTGCAGCCATCTGGGGAGTTACTTGTCCTAAAACCGAACCCCATATAACATTAGTTACGTATTTATCATAATTGATTGCGGCTGGAAGATTGTCCCAAGATTCCAAGTTATCTGGCGACCATGTACATCCATCAATTTCATGAGCCCTACTATTTTGACTTCTATCTGGACAATTATTGATGAGTTTTTCATATGTAGTAGATGATGATGGATTCACACAGACCGTTGCAATTTCCACTTGATATCCTGCATAACAATCGTAGCAGAATACTGTGGTTACTACCTTACCATTTCCGACATCACTAAAAGTAATTTCTCTAGAAGCTGTCGTAGTATCAAATTTGCTCAAAGATTGACTTTCTATTAATGTTCCGTTAAGCCTCCATTGCATTTCAAAGAATCCACAAGTATATTGTTGATATGTCATTGCATTAGTGAATATTGCAACATCTCCTTCATTGACGGTTGCTGGTCCAAGTAAAGTGGAGCTAATAGGTAAAGCACAGATTGGTCCTGGACGACAGTTAATAGAATAATATTCTGCTGGAATAAAAAAGCTGCTAGATGGTTTATCAAAATTCAACTGTGCCATTTCTTGCGATGTAAGATTGTATAAACGCCTTCTGTGATTAGCTGAGTTAATTCCTATTTCAGGCAATTCAATTCCCCAAGGCGACGGCAACCCAAATGACAAACTTTCTGAGTAAAATACTAAAAGTCCACGTTTATTTGTTTGTTCTCTCGTATACAACACTGAATTAATCGAATTGTTGTTTAGATACGGTGAAGTGACGATCAGTGGTGTTCTGTCATCTAGTCTTGTCGCAATATCCCGCTCATTAATTTTATATTGATACACGTAGCCATGAGAGCTATTTTCTAGCTTAGTTAGTCTTTTCCAATCATCGTATTCAAAGTGTGTTTCCTCTGCACCGTGAACAACTTTTGATACCAAGTTGCGACTATTATAATGTACAGTTAGCACATTTTTTCCATTCACTATCAAACCAATGGTGCGAAAGTGTTCGTCTAGTAATATTTTACTTTTCTTTACGTCTTCCCCAGGGAAGCTTTCTTGAAGCCCTATGAGATTTCCGATAGTGTCGTATTCATACTGTATTTTCTGACCATTTGAGCGAATTGTTTCAATCCGCAAACCTAATGCATTGTATTGATATTTGTGCGTCTTTCCGTCGGGGAAAGTCACTTGTTTCAATTTTCCATTGTTGAAATACGTAAATTGGCTAAGACCATCACTGTTTTCAACCCTTGTAATTTGGCCGTCGTCATTATAACCATAAGATATTTTATAACCTTTTTCGGTTTTACTAATTAAGTCGCCCTTGTTGTTATAACCTAATTCAGTAATCACACCATCATCATCCTGTAATACTAAACGGTCATTAGAATCGTATTCCAGTAGCAAGTTATTGTATTCACTTGTAACTTGTTGCAACTGCTGCTTTTCGTTGTAGTAATAGGTTAATGTTGTTATCCCCTCCTGGTTTTCCTGTGTAATACTATTAAGGTTGCCATTTTCTAGGTATTCATATTGGAAATGTCCCTGATTACTGGTGGTGATCGACTCAATTCGGTTTTCTTCACCTATGCGGTTTTCACTTACGGCTCCATCTTGGCGGGTCACTTTGGTGACAATGCCCGTACTTGTATGATCTATTTTAATAGCATCAATGTTCTCCAGGTTAATGAAAGTAGCGCTTCCTTCATATGAATAGTTGTTAATGTGGGGTCCAATTTTAATGGAAGCTACTTTACCTTCGCTATCTCCTGTGAAATGATAAGTAGCCAGCAAAGATGCCGTACCTTCAGGGTTGATAATCGCAGCCAACTGGCCAGAATCCGTGTAGCGATAATGCCAATTATAGCCACCAATATCCGTTACTGATGCTAATCCACCTTGTTTATCATAATGGTAAGATGCTGTGCGATTTTGCTCATCAGAGACACTTATAATTCGACCATACTTGTTGCGCTTAATTGTCACTCTTCTATTATTGGAAGCTTTGATACTGACTAGTAAACCGTTCTCATATTCCAAACTCAATCCATTACCATATCTATCCACCTGACTAACTAACCGAGTCTTGTTGTTCTTTTTTTCAAAACGCTTTTTTATGCCGTTAGAGAACGTTATCAAAAATCTATCGTCTTCTTTGGATAGTTCCATCATATATTTAGATTGCCCACTTTCAATAACGTTGGGACGGCTGACACTCAAATTATGTTTCTGCCCATGTTCATCTATAAATTGATAGTGACCATCTCCCAATTCTTTTAGCTGCTGGTGATAATTTAGAAACCACCCTGAAGAAAAGTCTGATGACTCGTTGACTCTGCTTGAGTCATAATAGCGACTAAGCACTATCGGAATTCTAGCCACAACCACTAAATCTCGCCGGGAAAAAGAAAGAGTCCCTGTTGATGTATTCACGTGATTGAATATTAAACCCACTTCGTTGTTGTGCGGATTTTCAAATAATGTATTAACCCTTCTACGCGGGGAAAATTCATTCAGAAAGTCAACTTGCACTTTAAACTCAGGATGTTGATTTATGTTATCTTGATTAACATTAGTCATCCTATCCTGATGTTCGTTCTTGGAATTGTTAGAAGACTGAGTGACGGCTTGAACAGAGACTATAAGACAGCTAGCATATAGTATAGATACTGCCAGACCCATTTTTAGTTGCTTGAGCATAACAAGTCCCTTTGTCTAGTTAGAGCTTAAAAAGTATTTTAACGGTCAACACGCTAACAGACAGGTACAGCTTAATCCTTAAGCGCAACCTCATTACTTTAAATATTAGAATTGTTGTCAGACACTGAACTGAAGGTTACTTCTTTGTTCTACAAAGCCAGCACCCCTGATGTAGTAAACATAGTCGAAATTTAGAAGAAGAAGAAATTTTTATATCTATTGTAACGAAAAAATCCAAAGAAATTACGAGCCGCATTTCCTTAATCTACAATTTTCTATCGCTACCGTTTCTATGGGGGGGAAATGTTTTGCCCAAAGCCACACCGCTAAGTGTGAAAATCGCCATGAACATCTACCTACTAAGAGGTACCCACCTATCTCCTGAGATTGGTTGGCATCCCTGCCCGCAAAGGTTAGGCTTTGAAAACTATCCAGATAATGACCGGAGCAAAGGATGTCTGATTTTACCCCCGCCAGCGTATTAATGGTTGATGACCACCCCCTGCTGCGCAAAGGGCTGACCCAACTTATCGAACTGGAGGACGATCTTCAGGTGGTCGGCGAAGCCAGCAGTGGTCAGCAGGCTATCGAGCTGGCCGAAACCCTGGACCCGGACCTGATTACCCTGGATTTGAATATGCAGGGCATGGACGGTCTGCAAACTCTCAAAGCCTTACGTGAACGGGGTGTGACTGCCCGCATTATTATGCTGACAGTGTCAGACAGTGATGAGGATGTGGTCGAGGCCATTCGCTTAGGCGCCGACGGTTATCTGCTGAAAGACATGGACCCCGACGCCCTGATCGATAAGCTCAAAGAAGCGGTACTGGGTAAAATGGTTATGAGTCCCAAGCTCACCGAGATCCTGGCAACTGCCCTGCGCCGTCCGCAGCGCCAGACCAACCGCGCACTGGCCAGCCTGACCAGCAGAGAACTGGATATTCTTAAACTTATCGCCAAGGGACTGAGCAACAAGCTGATTGCCAGGGAACTGGATATTTCAGATGGTACGGTGAAAGTACATGTAAAACACTTGCTGAAAAAGCTGGATCTACGTTCCAGGGTGGAAGCCGCGGTGTGGATGGTTAATCAGCAAGGTAAGGCTTGATACCTCTTTAGGATAAGCGCCGGAGGCTTGGGGGTAGCGGGCGCGGTGCTTTGATATATATCAACAAGTCACCTTGTGACACTTTTCATAGTAAAGGCTGTACTCATCACCCGGACATCGACTATGAAATGTTTTGTTCTGCCCTTGCTGCTGCCCCTGACTGTGACTGCCGCCCCACATTCTAATCTGAGCGACGCCCTGACTCAGGGTAAGGCCAACATCAGCTTGCGTTATCGCACCGAAATGGTGGATGACAAGCAATGGTCACATCAAGCCTGGGCTCATACCCTGCGCGGCCGCTTCGGCTATCACAGCGGCGACTATTATGGACTGTCGGCGCATATGGAACTGGACAGCGTGACGCATCTGGGCGCCGAAAAATATCAGTCCACCAGCAACGGGGTCACTGACCGCCCTGTGATAGCCGATCCCACCGGCAGCGACATCAACCAGGCGTACCTGGCTTATCAGCACGGCGCCTGGCAGGTGAAAGCCGGACGACAACGGCTCAATCTGGACGACCAGCGTTTCGTCGGTAGCGTCGGCTGGCGTCAGAACGAACAAACCTTTGACGGCTACCGCCTGCAATATCAATGGCAGGATCTCAGCCTGGATTACAGCTATTTCCACCGGGTGAATCGCATTTTCGGCGATAACAGCCCGGCTGGCACCTGGCACGGGGATATCCATTTACTCAACAGCCACTATCAACTGCACAGGCAACACCGGCTCACCGCCTTCTCTTACTGGATGGATTTTGCCGAGAGTCCGGCCTTGTCGAATCAAACCCTGGGCGTCACATATAACGGCGAAATGGCCGGTATAAAGATCACTGCCAGCCTGGCCAGCCAACAGGACTATGCCGAGAACCCGGCGGACTATCGGGCCATTTATTGGTCTACCCGTGTGGCTGGTAAATGGCAGGCACTTGACTGGCATCTGGGTTATGAACGTCTGGGCGCGGACGCACAGGGCCGGATTGTCACGCCACTGGCGACCCTGCATAAGTTCCAGGGTTTTGCCGACAAATTCCTCAATACCCCCATGCAAGGATTGCAAGATAGCCACGCCGGGCTTGGCACCAGTCTGGGTAACGCCAAGCTACAACTGACCTACCATCATTTTGTCAGTGATAAGAACCATCTTGACTACGGCCATGAGTGGGATGCCACGTTTGGCTTGCCAGTTTACGACCAGCTTGACTTGCTGGTGAAATATGCGGCCTACCATGCAGGTCAATCCGGCACCGATACCAACAAACTGTGGCTGATGCTAAGCGCAGCCTGGTAACGCTAATGCGCCGTCCATCTATCCCTTTTGGGGAATAGTCATAATGCCAATTTCACGTAGGCTTGTCAGTGCCCGGACCGTTCCGGGCCTGCCGAGCCCTTAGCGCTAAACCTGCGGGCATGCGCCATTGGCCTATAGGGTTGGACGAGAAATCTGCCAGCCTCCCATGTTTGGAAAGGTGTGAGTATGTTGGAAGACAGATTTGGCCGCCGCTTTCGCTATTTGCGGCTGTCGATTACCGAAGTATGCAATTTTCGCTGTAGTTATTGCCTGCCTGATGGGTATCAGGGCAATGCCAAACAAACCTTTCTCAGCCCACAGGAAATCACCACTCTGGCCGGGGCCTTTGCGGGCCTGGGCACCAGTAAAATTCGTATCACCGGTGGTGAACCTTCACTGCGTAAAGATCTGCCACAAATTATACAGCGCTGTGCACAGACGCCGGGTATCCAAAAAGTCGCCCTGACCACCAACGGTTTTAAATTGCCCAAGATGGTGGACCAATGGGTAAGCGCCGGACTGAATGCGCTGAACGTCAGTATTGACAGCCTGGATCCGCGCCAGTTTTATGCCATTACCGGCCATGACAAACTACATACCGTGCTGGCCGGACTGGACCGCGCCTTAGCACTGAATTTGCCGGTAAAGGTCAATGCGGTCCTGCTTAAACCCTATTCTCAATCGCTGCTGCAGACTGCGTTAACCTGGCTGAAAAGCATGCCGGTCACCTTACGCCTGATAGAACTGATGCAAACCGGGGACAATCAGGCGTTTTTTAGCCAGCATCATTTAAGTGGCCAGGGTATAAAGCGCGCGCTGCTTGAACAGGGCTGGACCCGCATTACAGCAGATAAAGCCGCCGGCCCCGCCCAGGAGTTCAGCCACCCGGACTACCAGGGGCGTATCGGCCTGATTATGCCCTACGACAAGGATTTTTGTGCCTCTTGCAACAGGCTTAGAGTGGCTGCCAACGGCGACCTGCATTTGTGTTTGTTTGCCGAGCAGGGCCTGTCGCTGCGCCCCTGGTTGCAAACCGGCGATATTGCCGCCGTGCAGCAACGCTTGTCAGAACTGATTGGGCTTAAAGATGCCAGTCACTGGCTGCATCAGGGTCACAGCGGCGCAACCCGCCAATTGGCCATGCTGGGAGGATAATATGCTGACCGGATTGGTACTGGCAGGAGGAAAATCCAGTCGCATGGGCTACGACAAGGCTTTGCTGGACTACCAAGGGCAATCACTTTTGCAGCATACCAGCCAATTACTGGCAGACAGCGGTTGTCAACGGGTAATGATAAGTCGTAACCAGCTAGGCTTTGTGCAGGATTTGATTAAAGATGCCGGTCCGCTGGGTGGCATTCATGCCGTACTCACCCATCTGCAGGATGATGACGAGCTGCTGATTGTGCCGGTGGATATGCCATTTTTGCAGGCCGCGCCATTGCGCTTACTTTGCTATCAGGGCCGACAGCGGCAAAGCCCCTGCTACTTTCAAGACAGTTTTTTACCCCTGTATTTACCGGTAAACCCGGCGCTGCGTGATTATCTGGCTGAGTTACTCGATAACGAAGGTTGCGGCTCGGTGCGGCAGATGCTTGACCAGCAGGGCGCGCTGTCCATACCCTGTTCTGAGCTAAATATGCTGCAAAACATCAATACCCCGGCCCAGTGGCAACATGCCACGGCCCCCAGGAGTGCCTAATGAAAACGAATTTCTGTTTAAACATTGCGCTGCTGACCCTGTCTGACAGCCGCAGTCTGGCACAGGACAGTTCAGGTCAGTATCTGGCAGACGCCATCACATCGGCAGGTCACCACCTGGCTGACAGAAAACTGCTGCGCTGTGATTTTTATCCCCTCAGGGCCCAGGTCAGCCAGTGGATTGCTGATGTGGGTATTCAGGTGGTGCTGATTAGTGGTGGCACCGGCTTTCACCCCAGAGACTGCGCCCCCGAAGCACTGCAGCCGCTTCTGGCCCAGCAGGTAGATGGCTTTGGTGAGCAGTTCCGGCAGCTGTCATTTGCCGATATCGGCAGTGCGGCAATGCAATCCAGGGCCTTTGCCGGCTTGGCCAATCATACCCTGATAGCCTGTATGCCCGGCTCCACCAATGCCTGTCGCACCGCCTGGCAGCATTTGCTGGCCCCACAACTGGACGCCAGCACCGGCCCCTGTAACTTCGTCGCGCATTTACTTGGCGAACATGGCTGTGAGGGGCGCTGATGCAGAGTCTTAGTCATGTCAATCAACAGGGTGACGCCTGCATGGTAGATATCACCCAAAAGCCAGTGACTCAGCGCATGGCCAGCGCCCAAGCCAGAATAACAATGCGCCCACAGACGCTGGCAATGATAAGCCAGGGCAATCTGCCCAAGGGGGACGTGTTCGCAGCGGCGCGGCTGGCCGGTATTCAGGCAGCCAAACAGTGCGCCAATCTGATCCCTTTATGCCATCCACTGCTGCTTAGTAAGGTGGATATTGACTTTGAGCTGGATCAGGCCAACCAGGCCGTGCTGATCCGCAGCCTTTGCAAACTGGCAGGCCAAACCGGTGTGGAAATGGAAGCGCTGACCGCCGTCTCGGTAGCAGCACTGACCTTGTTTGATATGTGTAAAGCGGTGGATCCGGCAATGTGCATCGGTGACATCAGGGTAATTGAAAAACAAGGCGGCAAAAGCGGCCATTGGCAGGAGGACCAGTCAGTATGATTACCGTGTTATTTTTTGCCCAGCTACGGGAACAACTGGGCCATGACAAGCTGACCTTACACAGCGCCTTTTACGATATTGGTGCGCTGCGCCATTATTTAATGGCCCAGCACAAAGAATGGCAGGCTTATCTTGCCCCGGATAATTCCCTGGCCGCGGTTAATCAATGCTTAGTGAATGACCATCATCCCTTACATTCCGGCGATGAAGTGGCCTTTTTCCCGCCAGTAACAGGAGGCTGATATGCGTGCCAGGCAACCATCAGATTATATCTCGGTCAGGCAGGCCAACTTCTGTCAGGCCGAAGAGTACTTAGCACTGTGTGCCGGTAACCGACAGGACGGCGCGGTGGTGAGTTTTGTTGGTCTGGTACGGGATTTTAATCAGCATAACCAGGTACAAACACTCACACTGGAACATTATCCGGCCATGACCGAAAAATCCCTAAAAGCAATAGTCACAGAGGCACGCGATAGATGGCCGGTTAGCCGTGTGAGATTGGTTCACCGCGTTGGTACTTTAAACACCGGTGAGCAAATTGTGTTTGTTGGTGTCAGCAGTTGTCACCGGCACCACGCATTTCTGGCCTGTGAGTTCATTATGGATCAGCTAAAAACCCGCGCGCCCTTCTGGAAAAAAGAACAAGGCGACACTGGTGAACACTGGGTGCAGGCCAATCCGCAAGATCAACAAAAAGCGCAGCAGTGGCACTGCCAGTAACAGGGCAGCCAGGCGCGCAGCCAACAGCAACGAGAACGTGCTGCTGCACGCCCCAGGCCTGAGAACGCAAGTTCACTGTTAGTGGTTATTTTACCCCAAGGCGTTTTGCCAGTTTATGCAGGTTGCTGGCGTCCAGTTCCAGTAACCGGGCCGCCTGAGCCCAGTTTTGCCCGCTGCACTCCAGCGCCGCTTTGATGGCTTGCCGCTGGGTTTGATCCAACAAGGTTTTCATCGGCATCAACGTCTGCCCACTGGCTGCTTCTGTTATTGCTGGCACGACAGGCTGGCTGTATTCAACATCCAGATCCAATAGCTCCGGTGCCAGGCTGAAAATGCCGTCACGGGCCGGGCTGCGTCCCAAACATTTGATCGCAGCCCGGCTGATCACATGTTCCAGCTCACGGATGTTGCCCGGCCACTGGTATGCCAGCAAGGCTTGTTCTGCCTCCCCGGACAAACGCAGACTGCGTAATCCCAGTCGCGCACGATTCTGCTCCAGAAAATGGCCGGCCAGCAGCAGGATGTCATTGCCTCTTTCCCTCAGTGGTGCAATAGGCACGGGGTATACCGACAACCTGTGGTAAAGGTCGGCGCGAAAATCGCCATTTTTGACACTGTCTTTAAGCTGCCGATTGGTGGCGGCCACAATCCGTACATTGACCTTGCGCGGCTTATCAGCACCAAGGCGCTGAATTTCACCGTTTTGCAGAGCCCTTAGCAACTTAGCCTGCACGGCCAGCGGTAACTCCCCTACTTCGTCGAGGAACAAGGTGCCGCCGTTGGCGGCTTCAAATTTGCCAGCCCGCTCCTGATGGGCCCCGGAAAACGCCCCTTTAACATGACCAAACAGCTCACTTTCCGCTAAGGATTCGGGTAACGCCGCACAGTTCACATGGATCAGGGGTTTATCAACCCGCCTGGAGTGCAGATGCAAACGCCTGGCAAATAATTCTTTGCCGACACCGGTTTCCCCCAGCAGTAGCACCGGTAGCTCTGAATCCGCCACTGTATCCAGTTCTGCCAGCAGTTGCTGCAATGCCTGGCTACGTCCGACAATTTCGGTTTCACCGCTGCCCCCAGCTTCCTGCGGAATTGCCGCACCAATGCGCGACTGGCGCAAGCTGCGATTTTCCTGCTCCAGCCGGGTGGTGCGAATAGCGGCTTCCAGTAAGAGTTTCTGCTGCTTCAGTCTGGATAACGCCGACTGATCAAAGGTGCCGGGTGACAAACTATCAAAGGTGATCACCCCCCAGCTCTTGCCGTCCTGCTCAAGACGCATTCCCATACAATCATGCACAGGCAGCGGCTCACCGGCTAACTGATCCAGTAAGCCGTCGTAGGGATCAGGCAACGCGCTGCTGTGTTCAAAACAAACCGGTTGCTGCTCACTGGTCAGAATTGCCGCCAGCCTTGGGTGCTGGGCCGGTAAAAACCGCCGCCCCAGGGTCTCCTTGACCAGCCCGGTGACAGCCAGGGGCTTTAGCATCTCACCTTCCAGTTTCAGCAGCGCTACGGCGCCGCATTCAAACTCGGCCTTAAGGGTTTTAACCAGCCTTTCTAAACGCAGTTGGTCAGGCAGTTCGACCGATAGATCTGCCACCAGAAATTCATTCATCATGGTATTTACAACCCTTTAAACGGTAAATAGAACCTTACCAAAACAAGGTCTATTTTACCATGTTGTTTTTTATTTCTTTATTTTCATTGAGTTAAACCATGGCACAGGCCTTGCCATAGAAGGTTGCGCTTCACAACAATAACGGAGAACACCCAAATGCTACCTACCTGTTGCAAGATGCTGCCTGTCAGCATCCACTTATTTACCCATCACCGGGAGAGGATGTATGGCTAATTATCGTCGACTCTGGTTTGTGCTTATCACCATACTGGCGGTTACCTTTGCCATGCTGGGCTATTTTGGTCGCGAAGTATATCGCCAGGCCCCGCCTATTCCTCAGCAAGTGGTCACCCCATCGGGACAGGTGCTGATGACCGAATCGCAAATCCTGGATGGTCAGACAGCCTGGCAATCCATCGGTGGTATGCAGCTTGGCTCAATCTGGGGCCATGGCGCTTATCAGGCCCCGGACTGGACTGCCGACTGGTTACACCGGGAACTGATGGCCTGGTTGCAACTGGCGGCAGAAGACACCTACGGACAAGCCTATGCCAGGCTTGATGCCGAACAGCAGAATCTGCTGAAATTTCGCCTGAAACAGGAGTATCGACAAAACACGCTGCAACCAGGCGATATTGTGCTGGTCAGTGCACGTCGGGCAGCGGCCATGGCGGACGTGGCCGGGTATTATGACAAGCTATTCAGTGATCATCCTGAATTGCAAAGTAGCCGTGAAAGCTTCGCCATGAAAGAAAACACCCTGCCAGATGCAGATAAACGTGCCAGCATGGCACATTTCTTTTTCTGGACAGCTTGGGCCGCCGCCACCGAAAGACCTGATTCTACTGCAACCTATACCAACAACTGGCCCCATGAACCCCTGATAGATAATCAACCCACAGGCGAAAATATCCTGTGGTCGGTTGTCTCAGTGGTGCTGCTGATTGCCGGCGTCGGTGGCCTGGTATGGGCCTGGGCATTTCTGCGTAAAGAGGATCCCGAACCACAGGCACCACAGCGAGACCCACTGAGTCTGGTCAAGCTGACAGCCTCGCAAAAGGCGCTGGGCAAATATGTGTTTTTGGTGGTGGCGCTCTTTACCTTTCAGGTTTTTCTGGGTGGCTTTACCGCCCATTACACGGTGGAAGGCCAGCAATTCTATGGCCTGGATGTATCACAGTACTTTCCCTATTCCCTGGTCAGAACCTGGCATATTCAATCCGCGCTGTTCTGGATAGCCACCGGCTTTCTGACCGCAGGGTTGTTCCTGGCCCCGATCATCAATGGCGGGCGCGATCCCAAATTCCAGAAACTTGGGGTCGATATTTTGTTCTGGGCCTTGGTGATCGTGGTGATTGGCTCCTTTACCGGTAATTACCTGGCCATTGCGCAAATCATGCCAGCCGAATGGAGCTTCTGGCTGGGCCATCAGGGTTACGAATTTGTTGATCTTGGCCGCTTATGGCAAATAGGTAAGTTTGCTGGCATTGTGTTTTGGCTGGGCCTGATGTTACGCGGTATCGTCCCAGCCCTGCGCCAGCCAGGTGACCGCAATCTGCTGGCACTGCTAACCGCCTCAGTGGTCGCCATAGGCCTGTTCTATGGTGCAGGGTTCTTCTATGGCGAGCGCACACATTTGTCCATTATGGAGTACTGGCGCTGGTGGATAGTCCATCTTTGGGTGGAAGGCTTTTTTGAAGTGTTTGCCACCACCGCCCTGGCCTTTATCTTCTGCAGTATGGGCCTGGTGTCCCGCACCATGGCCACAACGGCCAGTCTGGCCTCGGCATCGCTGTTTATGCTCGGTGGCGTACCTGGCACCTTTCACCATATGTATTTTTCCGGCACCACCACCCCGGTAATGGCGGTAGGTGCCACATTCAGTGCGCTGGAAGTGGTGCCGCTGGTGGTACTGGGTTACGAAGCTTTTGAGAACTGGCGCTTACAACAACGTGCGCCCTGGATGCAGCAGATCAAATGGCCACTGATGTGTTTTGTGGCGGTGTCTTTCTGGAACATGCTGGGGGCCGGCGTTTTTGGCTTTATGATCAATCCCCCGGTTGCGCTCTATTACATACAAGGTTTGAACACCACGGCCACTCATGCCCATGCTGCATTGTTTGGGGTGTACGGCTTCCTGGCCCTGGGCTTTGCCCTGCTGGTGCTGCGTTATATCCGGCCAGGTTTAGTCTTTAGCGAGAGACTGATGACAGTCGGCTTCTGGTGGTTAAACGGCGGTCTGGTATTGATGCTCTTCACCAGTTTGCTACCCATTGGCGTACTGCAATTTTATGCCAGTGTGTCACAGGGATTCTGGTATGCCCGCAGTGAAGCCTTTATGCAGACTCCGTTGCTGGAAACACTGCGCTGGATCAGAACCTTAGGCGATGTGATTTTTATCATCGGCGCCCTCGCCTTGTCCTGGCAGGTGGTTAGAGGCTTATTGGCATGGGGGCACAATTCGGCCCTGACGCAGCCCGCCACCGCGGAACAAGATTAACCCCTTGGGGCAGGCGCACGTCCTGCCCTACTGCCCAAACTGTTTCTGGAGGTATACATGAAATTTCCACAACTGACCCGAATGGCCGAAGGCCTGCTGGTTTTATCTGTGAGCATTATGTTGCTGACAATCTGGGTAGGTTACCTGGCCGCCGATCACTTCAGCATCACTGTGCAGGTGAGTGCCCATATCAGCCTGATTTTTGCAGCCACCCTGCTAAAAATCGCTTATGTGCTCAGATGTATTGGACGCCATGCACAAAAAATGGAGGTTTAAATGCTGCTTCACTCCCTACAACAATATTTCGGCCAGTACTACAAACAGCAATGGTTGCAAGCATCAGAAACACTGCGCACAGAACAACAGGCCAAGTGCGATATGCAACAGCAGCTATATTTGTGCCAACAGGAAAACCAGCGTCTCAAACAAAAGGACAGCTTACGCCATGAACAGCAGGCCATATTAACCGGCTTTGCTGATTCGCTGGATGGCTATCGGCAAAGCTTTCAGCTACTGCAGACATTCCTGGCCGACGAAAGAGACAATATGGAATCTCTGAACAAACGCTCTGTGCATGTTCAGCATGCACTCAGTCAGGTGCTGGGCAATCTTGGCGACATTCTCGGCCGAACCCGGCAAATGGCAGCAGATATCGTCGACTTGAAACAACACACCGGGCAAATTCAGGTAATTAGCGAGCAAGTCAATGACGTGGCTCGAACCACCAATCTGCTGTCTCTCAATGCCAACATTGAAGCAGCTCGTGCTCAGGAGCACGGGCGGGGTTTTAGCGTAGTGGCCAACGAAGTGAGGACACTGGCACAAAAAACCGGGCAGCTTACCGGCCATATAGGTGACAAGGCAGAGGAAATAGAGCGCAAAGTGGAGCAAACCCACAAACAAAGCCAACAGGATATCGCTCTGACCCAACACCAGCTTGGGCACGTGGAGCAGCATATCGGAAATATCAGTGAGCAACTGCAGGATATGCGGCATATTCAGGCCAGCCTGGTTAAAAGTGCCTTATTGGCAGAGATTGAGCTGGGCAACATAGAGGAATTGCAGTTGGTCGTCACCGTACAACGTATGGTGCTCGGCCTGTTGCCTATTGACCTGACGCAGGCTATTGGCAAAGAAGAGTGCGGCATTGGTCGCTGGTATTACAACCCCATGTTTCGCACCCACTTCGAATCCATTCCGCAATTCCGGCAACTGGAGCAACCGCATGAACAGGTACATGAATTTGCCCGCCTGGCTTTGCAGGCAGCAAACGAGAAACAATTCAAAACCGCAAAGACTTGTTTGCTCAGTATGAACCAAGCGGCTGCGGAAGTGGCCAGTCTGATTAAGTGCCTGACTGAAGCGCTGATTCACGGACAGAGCAATCATGTCCTATCGACCCGGGTGGCCTGACAAGCCGCCCCGCATCTATCCGACATGCATACCTGCCCCAGACTAACACAAAAAAAGTGACCACAGATACCACAGATAAGACACGAAGATAGAAAAAATCGGGTGGGCAATCAGACCACTACGCCCACCCGATGGCTGGAAAGCCGTGCTTAGTGACAACTACCGCAACAACTGCCTTCGCCGCTTTGGCGCTCAACAAACAGGACATTGTTTTCCAGGTGAATATGGTCCATTAAGTCTTCTTTTAATTCCTTCAGGCCCAGATAGAGGGCGGTCCAGGTATTACAAGCGCCAAGCGGGAGTTCCAGATCATGGGCCAGTGTCAACATCTGCTCCAGTGCCTCACCATGATCCAGGTGCTCTTCCTGCATGACATTGATGGGACCAGACGGATGAAAGCCATTTGACAGCATAGGAAATAGAATCTGCTCTTCTTTGAGCATATGGTTTTCCAATTCCAGATGCATGTTTTCCAGATGTTCTGCCAGCCCCTGCGGGCAATCGGCTGAATCGCCATGCACCTGTTCTACGCGTCTGGCCAGGCGGATCAACTCGGGTAGTTGTTGTCTGTGTTTGGCATGAAATCGCTCCAGAATATGTGCGATCAGTTCCTGGTTACTGGCAGAAGTCCAATCCTTTTCGGTCTCACCTTTCTCTGCCAGTTGCTTAAGCTCTGCCAGAATAGGCTCGGCTTGCAGGCCCTTCTTGTGCAGTGCTTCGGCCAGGGTACGATGACCACCGCAGCAAAAATCCAACTTATAGTGATGGAAAACCCGCGTGGCACCGGCAATTTGAATGGCCAGATTACCCAGGGATTGATACAACATTTCCATAGTGTCTCCTGTTAACTCTCTACTGTTTTATCTTAGCCAGACTCTGCAAACAGCAGACCATGTTTATCCTATTGTTTTATATGAGTTTAATTCAAACAGGGTAAAATGAACCACCAACCTGGCAGGGTTTAAAATACCATCATGGTAATTTAAACCCTCTAACTAAGAGTACGCAGCAGACAGCTAGGATCAGGCGCGACCAATTGCCGGGGCTGTAAAATAGTTAGGCAATCGGTATTCACCGGCTCACCACAGGTTAAGCGGTGTTCCAGGCATTCACGTAGGGCCTGGCTATTGTGCAGATACAGCGGCAGACCGTGATGACGATAGTGGCAACTGCGCCCGGCAATGCGCCCGGACACCAGCAACCAGCGCAGCAGTTCGGTGGATAAGCCGGGCATATCCGGCGCAACACAGAGCAAATGACACTCAGGGCGGTAAAACAGCCCGGCGTGCAGCGCAGACAATATGCCATGATGCGGATAAATATCAGGTATATAGCCTGGGCTGAAACAATTACCGCTAATTGCCACGCTGGTAATCCCACATTCACTTAACAGGGCGTTAAGTCGTGTCACGCCACGTTCAAAATCAGCGGATTGTAACCAGGCATCACTGCATTGATGGGTGATAACTAAGCCTAGCGTTTCCATCTGTCACTCCCAACTACTGCTAAGTGGTCAGTTGACCAGCAAGAACAAACTTTCGCCATACACCCTATGGGGTAGCCACAACGCCCAAATAGGTATTGCCCCTGGGCACGTCAGGCGTTAAAAAGAACAAAACTCCGCAGGAAGCCGTCATGTCCGATACGCTCAACCATCAACAAGCCCTTCGTTATAACAGGCAGGTATTGCTGCCGGGTTTCGACCTTGAAGGCCAGGAAAAGCTATTGTGCGCCAACGTTCTGATCATGGGTATGGGCGGCCTGGGTAACCCTGCCGCGCAATATCTGGCCGCATCCGGCGTTGGTCATCTGACATTATGTGACGACGACAAAGTGGAACTCAGCAACCTGCACCGGCAGATCCTGTTTGCCGAAGGTGATATTGGCCAGCAGAAGGTCCAGGCGGCATCCACCAGATTGCATGCCATCAACAGCGAATGCCGGATAACGTCATTGGCTACCCGCCCCGATGAAAAGCAGCTTTCTGAGCTTATCAGCCAGCATCAGGTCATACTGGATTGCACCGATAACCTGGCCAGTCGCAACCTGATTAACCGCCTTTGCGTACAACTGCAAAAGCCGTTGGTGTCAGGCGCTGCCATCCGTATGGAAGGCCAACTGTTCTGTTATCAGCCCCACCTGGACTGCCCCTGCTATCAATGCCTTTCCAGCCTGTTTGGCGAACAAAATCTCAGTTGTGTTGAATCCGGCATTCTCTCGCCGGTGGTCGGCGTTATCGGCGTAATGCAAGCCCTGATGGCAGTGAAACTGCTGGCCGGACTACCGGTGCAAACAGCGCAACTGCAACAGTTCGATGCCCGCACAGGCCAGTGGCATACCTTTAAGCTGTCTCGCCACCCGGACTGCCCGGTCTGTGTCAGGTCGTCACAGCCGTTTTAACCCAGGGACCTGAATAAGCCCTTAAAACCTACGCAAATCAATCACAAAGGATGCAAATAATATAGAGTATCCGCGGCGGGTAACATTGATCTACCGCAAGCATCGCGGCTTGGCGTAATTTAATCCGGGCGTTAATTTAGCGATGGTTGGCAGGCTTACGTGGTCAAAGCAATATTGGCTTTTAACGGCCTGTGAAAGCCGTATAGAGCTTGCAAAACAAGCTCTATAGCAAGCTGCCCGACGCCCATTTAGCTACATGTCGCGGCCATTAACATGCTGGCTGTTCAGCGCCCTTGGCTCCACTCCGGCTAAGCAATTGACGTTGATAGCAACAGTTTGTGAACCATCCGGCATATTGCCGTAGGCAAAGCTTTCCACTCCGCAGGTTTTACAAAACAGATGACGAATTGCCTTATTATTGAAAAGATACTCACTGAGCTGCTGCTCCCCGGACTTTAGGGTAAATTGGTCCTTTGAGGTAAATGCCAGCACAAAGCCCATCCGTTGGCAGCGGGAACAGTTGCAAGTGATGGTATTATCCAGATCGACATCCACTTCGTAGCTTACTGCGCCGCATTGGCAGCTACCTTCATAATGCGCAAGTTTCATTGTCTTTTCTCCTTAATATAATCAGTCTGCTTTTGCAGCCACGGCCCTGAATGGTGAGGCCGTGACATGAATTATCTGGCAATAGAAAACCTATAGGCCTCTTCAATCAGAGGTTGTAAGACTCCGAGCTCATCTAGACTGGCAATTTTGGCCACATGGGTAACTTGCTTGCCATCATCAACCACTTTGATAAATATGGGGTTTTCTACCTTACGACCAATATGAACGGCAACGCGCACCACATCTTTCATAATTGACAGATCAACAAAAATTCGGCGGCTTCTGAACAGCACATATCTGTCTCTTGCCACTATCTCCACTTTGCCCAGACTACTGACCAGTGCCTCTATGGCACGGTATACTTCAACAACAGACTGCGGTCGGTCGCGTATTACGTCATCCCGGTTGCCGGTGCCGCAGACATGTCGTTGGTTGATACGGGTAAATTCCCTGTCACAGTTGGGGCACTGCCACATTGTTTAATTTCCTTTGTTTCGCTGTGGCTAAGGCGTTGACTTAGCCAAAATGGATTTTCACTATCTATAATGCAGCCTGATTATATAAGTAGCTACGGCCAGGCATTAAGTCTTGTTCCGCACACCGTCTCAATAGTTTATCGACGCATATTTTTTGTATGAAATAGCCATCCACGCGAACGCTCTACATCGCCAGGTAAGTGTTGCTGTACCACGCGTCACTTTCGAACGCTTCTGGTATTTTTTGTTCAGTCGGATCATCAAACCCTAGCTCTTCTAGTTTTTCAAACCATATCTCTCTTTTCGAAAGAGGCAATTTTGAACCACACCAAGGACAAAACCTTATAACTACGGATGAACTGCCGCCATCGTGGATAATTAGCCCAAACTCATCAAACTTTGAAATGTAACTGATCAACACATCGGGACATTCGAACACGTCTCGGTGTTGCTTACAGTTTAAGGAGGTTGCGCGTTCCATATCTCTGCAACAATGCTTGTTTATAAGTGACACTTAAAGCTCCATTCAGTGGCTTGCTTGCCTCGCTCCCTTGCTATCAGTTGCTCGACTAATATCAATAGCGTTTAATCCCCCCGCAACTGTCTATCATACCCATCTTGGTAATCTCAATAGACAGGCTAATATTCCCATTAACGCCAGCCTAGGAATTTATATCGGAACCAAGCCAGACTTGGCTATCTGGCGACAATATATTTCAACGATTTTGGCCGAACTAGTCTCCCGCTGGATCAATTAACCTGCCCCTATTGCTCTGCAAGAGCATTAGCAGTTTTTACTGTTGATAAATAGAACCCATAGATTGAATCCACTTCGCCATTTACGATCTGCTTATGTACTTTATTCAAAGGAAAACAGATGTGAGATTTCCCTATTATAACCCCGTACTGATCTCCGAGTTTAACCCATTTACCGCCAAGCTTTCTGATTAGCACCTCCCCTAAATAAGCTCCCCAGATTTCAGGTAAGAGCATTTTAGCCTGTTCTGAAAGATGAAGGCGCTCATTAGTGATAATATCGCTCAAAAGCCGCACAGAATCTTCATTGTAGTCAAATGCAGTTACTCCCTGAGAGTGCATTTGGGTAATAGTATGATTTGCGCCCTCCTTTATTCTTTCTAGTATTTGTTGAGGGACATCATCATAATTTAGAAACCTCTCACCTGCTGATAGATTGAAGGTTAAAAAAACAAAAAATATAATATATGCAATTTTCAACTTTTAAGTCCTTTTAGTGATAAAGCATAAAAACAGCAAAAGACACATTTTTGTGTGTCTCGCATGCTGCGATTGTTAGATGAATTATTGTTTATGCTTAAGTGTTTCTATAAATTGTGCATCTACCCAGAATATGTCAACGTTATCATGGTTGTCTGGGGTCATATTTCGATTGAAGAATAGATACTTTCCATCCGGCGTAACGCTGGCAACAGCTTCCCAGCCCGCGGTGTTTATCTTGTCACCCAAATTTATCACCTTTCCCCATGATCCATCTTGCTGTCTATAACTAATATACAGATCAGAATCACCATAACCGCCGTCTCTTTCCCCATCAAATATCAGATATGATTCATCTGCAGCTATAAAAGGATGAAAACTTTTTCCACTATTGATCTCTCCCCCCAGCAGCTTGGGTTCTTCATATTTTCCGTCTACCCATCGTGAATATCGGATATCCCCAGTAAAATCTCGTTTGAATTCATCAAAATAGTAAGTCCCTTTTGCAGATGCTGACAGGCGCATGATAGGTAAGCTATCGAAAGGAGCGCCAAGGCTTTTCACATCCGACCAGCCTTGCTCTGTCCGTTCTCTATAGCGCTTACCCAAAAGCATAATATTGCCATCAGGCGAGAAAAGAGGAGTGCCTACCCTGGGTGAGAAAACCGTTTGGTGCCATTGATTATTGATACTCTTAAAAACAACAATTTCCTGCTTTTTGCTTTCCTTGCTATCCCGAATAAAATAAAACTCCTTGAGTTCAGGCGTAAACACCCCACTCACTTCCCAACCTTCTGTAGAAACAATACCAGGTGCAAAAATTTCCGGTGTTGAACCGGGTGGATTTTGCCCAAGATAAGGGCCGGTTAGCACTGGGGATGCGTTTTCAGCATAACTCTTACCCACTATAAATATAGCTAATAAAGCTATAGCCGCTGACCTGTAAATACGGTGCATAATCTTCCCTTTTTTAGCTCATTGAATTCGATTGTCGCACTACACGAATGATATGGACTCCCCCTTTCCCGGGGTTCTGCCAGGCATAAGTGGCAGCTGTTGAGGAGAACTGTCCATGTCAGGTTTTAACTGCAACTATGGCATTGATTAACCAAATTGCGGTTTTAGTATCCATGGCGAAGACCGCTGTGGCAAGACAGAAGTTGCTTAACTTTCATACTGCGTAAGACACGCGCTCCATTGCGCCTCAGTCACTTGCATAACAGGCTAGTCATAGCGGCTTAATCTTTATCCTGACCAGCCAAGCTCTTCTCGCAGAGTCGCTGAAGCTCAGAGTCATTGAAAGCAAAATATCTCAGCGAGCTTTTCTTTGCGGGCCCCGCGTCACAGCGAGAGGTATTCCAATTCCGACCGAAGGCAGGCTCGGGTCGCTTAGGGGCAAAGCTTTGGCTCAGTTGCCCCATTACCAATATCAATGTCACTTACTCCATCGATCCCTTGTTTGGATTAAGTTGCTCAGCCCTTTTGCTTCAAGAAAAGATCATGCAAAACGCAAATCTGCATCAGGTACAGTAAAGTCAGTACCTGATATAGGACTGCGACTGTTAATTTGCCGTGAAAGCTCTTCTTCGATTACTGTCCACATACTATCTGTGAAATCAACCAGGCTTTGCCGAGTTTCCTGAATGTGGCTGCGCATGCTGGCACTCATCGGCATAGTACCTAGGATGTATTCGGAGGCTTTTAATCTATTGCCTATGTCGGGGTGAGTATTATCCAGAGCGATCTTATGACCGATATTTCTGGCGATATTTTCAGCTTTTTCAATCATGCCTATGGCCGCCAACATTAATGCTTGTAGATGGATTGATGTCAGTTGCATGACTGTAGCTGTTTCACCTCCGCCGAAATATTCAAAATATTTCCAAGGGTTGTTGGCTGTCAGTATCAAACCAAGAGCATCTGCTTCATATTCCATTTGATGGAGTTGCTCATGCGGTGTTGAATGCAATCTGCGGTGTCCGCGAATCACATGCCCGAATTCATGAGCAACGACTGAAAAAATCAGGCTGCGAATAAATATTGTTGCGGCGACATTGCGTTGCTCATCGATGTTGTCCAGAGGAAGTGGTACAGGTGCGTCATTTTGATTAAGATTTAGACAAGGAAGCAAAAAGCGAACAATATCATTGCGAGTGCTTTTATCCTTTGCGAAGAACGCATCTGCACCGGATTTAGGAAAGTGGAATGCCAAGCCTTTAGCATCATTGCTGAGGCCTATGTATCTGGACAAAATCACTGACAGCCCTATAAGTACTGAAAGGAAACCGAAGTCGATAATAATGACTGACCAGTCTGGGCTGATTGCGGGTTTATAGACGGCAGCGTATCTGTGATTGGTTGGGCGTGTGGTCACTGCAATTTTCAGAGGTGTTCCTTTCGTTAGTGATTGAGCTCCTCTCTCTGCCAGCAATTTGCTTTGTACCAGGTAGCCATAATAAAAAGGAATTTCGTTGTTCTCACTGAAGTCTGCTTTGTAGAAATGCTCTGCAAAATCTTTTGCACCGGTAGACAGTGAAGCGGCCGGGTCACCTTTATCCTGACGTATTTTCCTTCCTTCGGCGACTGCGGATCGCCAAGCATCAATCATTATCTTACCGTAAGGTACTTTTGAAAAAGCCTGGGTTCTTCCTTCGTCAAGCCACTTTAATAATTCTTCAGGAGGGGTAGTCATTCTACTCCAGCCTCTAGCAAGCTTTCAGGTGTGTTGCAAAATTTTTCAAGACCGATCTTCGCGATGTGACGTGAAACTGTTGAGACGGGAGCTGGTATTCCTGTGTAGTGAGTAATCAGAACATCTGTGAGACAAACGGCCAACGATACCTCTTCACTATCAGCCCGCTTGGATATCTCTGTTTTCCTGGGACATATGTTGCTCTTTAGCAACGCAAGCACTTCGGAAAACCTTTCTGCCAAAGGTAACCGGTTAAACCCCAGAGGAAGTTCGATTCCGGCTTCAGATTCTATAGCTATCAACGCATCTTTGAGAGTGAGATCTGTCATTGGAAAATCCTTATATTCTGCCGATAATTAAAAAGGGTAGAGTAAATTGATTATTGCAGCGCGTTTCTTCACATCAACTTACACTGAACCTTCCGAATCATTTGATCAGCACCAGAACCATTTTAACATGCTAAATACCTCTTTATTTTGAAGGATATAAAGCCCATTGTACCTCCAAGCCCAACTTTCGAGAGAGAGTTATTGCGGATAATTGGGAGTTAAGTTTGATTGATTTAGCTTCAATACTTACCACAGCATCAACAAGTCAAATATTATTTTTAAACCGTATCCGTCCCCCTGCATAGATGGCTGAACAACAACTTGAGTAATTTTAAGTGCCTTGGGTAAAGCTCTGTGGGCCAACCAGAAACAACTAGATTATCGCTTCCGACAATACCAAGATATCTACTCATATTTTCAAGCTCGCTTAACTCAGTTCCTATTGGAAAGCCAATTGGCTATAAAATTCATTTTCCTTTGCTATAAGCGTGATGCTCATTGTTTCGTGATCACTCAACGAATGATATGGACTCTTCCTTTCCCGGAGTTTTGCCAAACCTAAGTGGTAACTGTTGGGGACAACTGTCCATGTCAGGTTTTAACTATACCTATGGCATTGTTTAGCCAAATTGCGGTTTTAGTATCCATGGCGAAGACCGCTGTGGCAAGACAGAAGTTGCTTAACTTTCATACTGCCTAAGACACGCGCTCCATTGTGCACCATGTCACTTGCATAACAGGCTAGTCATAGCGGCATATTCTGTACCCTGACCACCCAAGCTCTTCTCGCAGAGTCGCTGAGAGCTCAGAGTCATTGAAAGCAAAATATCTCAGCGAGCTTTTTCTTTGCGCCCCCGCGTCACAGCGAGAGGTATCCCAATACCGGCCGAAGGTCGGTTCCTGCCTTTTCGTGCAGTTCGTGATCGTCCACTCTTCGTGTTCTTCTGGTCTTCAAATGATTTTTAACAGGGCTGCCGGATCCTAAGCAGGACGGCCATTGTCATCATTTTTATACCTCGGATAAAACACCGATAAATCCAGCTTCTCATCAATCAAATGATGAATGGCGTGTTTGAACGTACCAGGCTGCAACTAGTCGAGATAGTAAATCACCACCATCGAGTGTTGCTGATAATTGAGGGGCTTAAAACGCAGCATCATCAAGGCTCCTGCGCCAATTTGATAAGCCTATTGGATCACAAACGCTGATCAGGGGGAAGCAATTGTTGATGATCTATTGAGCCGCTTTAGGGTTTTTGTACAACCTCAAAACCGTCATAAACAGCACAAAATAGCTGGCTAAAATTGGCGACGCAGGAGCATAAGCCAGCTTTTTTATGTCCGCTTTAGTGGTTTGTTATAACTTAGTTCCAATCTATAGAGACTGCAATATTTATTAATGACTGCACTAATGTGTGCCTCCTGTAGTTCCAAAATCATCGAGAATAATAGTCACGTTTTGTGATGGTTTAAAAATGATATCAAGCTCTGTTGCACCATCAACGACATTCTCAACTTTAACCGGTACGGAAAAAGTCTGTAAAATTGGTTCTGTTTGTGCGTATTGAACACCTCCTCGTTCCAGTTCTGAGAAGTCGGAAAGCAATAAAGGACTAACAGTTCCTATGGAACCCAATGAAATAGAATCAACCAACAAAGAATCTTGTAGCACTTCGACTTTAGTCTCAGAGAATAAGTTGTAGGGTTCGCACTGTTGTTGCGTAGAAGTGTCTGCGCGTGCTAATGAAAACTGAAAATTAAAATACTGATGATTGCTCTGATTTTTTATCATTTGGGAAGGTAGCTTTATTCTCACATGCGTTTCAACGTCTTTTGCAAGGTTTACTCTTAGCACTCGATTTAGAGTCTCTACGCCATACCTCAACCGTTCTGGTTCAATCGATACAGGTAGAAAAGTTTGCTTATTATCTCGATTTACCCGCGATAATTTCACCTTGACAGAGCTATCCTCGAAATCCTCAATAACCTTAAAATCGGAAGTAATATAGCGACTGATGTAGATATCTTTAGGTAAATCAAATTCGCTCAGTGGTAGCTGTTTAAAAAGCTGGCGATATTCAAACTTTTTTAATATAGTTGCTTCTAGAAAAGCTGATACAAATACTTTAGTAAGCTGTTCTTGTTGAGCTGGTGCCAGCAATTGAGCGTCAAAATTCCCCCTTTTTCCCCAATGAAAACTTCCAGACATACTTTGATTAAAGTTAATGTGGTTTCCACGGTAAAAATAGACCAATTGCTTAAGATAGTCTCCACCGTCATCAAAGCTTGTTCTATGCCATTGTTGACTACCAAGAAACTGATAAACATCGGCATCGTGGCCGCCTTGTAGGACAAGGTAATTGGTATTTTTCAAGACATTACTTCCGTCTGTATGTAGGTATTGCCCATCCATAGGTGCAAGCGCTACAACCGCTCGAATGTTAAACCCTAAATCGAGAACTTCATCACTATGAGGCAGTGTTTGCCATTGGTTAAATGTTGCAGCCAGAGCTACCGCTTCACCGCCTCTGGACATCCCTATAAGTGCAACATTCTCCATGTCTACTTTCTCAAAAAAAGGCTGTTTTGATTCTGAACTCCACTGTCTCCATAACTTCAAATGTTCAAGCAATACCCATCCTCTGGCACCATTCTCGCCCCATAAACCGTTTAAATATGTCTGATCAACCTGTGCAACTAAATACCCCCGGCTCGCTAATAGTTCTGCCAGATAATCAAAGCCTGGAGCAGAATTTCCGTGAGTAATTAACACTAAAGGAAATGGACCTTTCCCATTTGGAAGCCAAACTTTACCATCAAGGGAAACATCAATGTTAAACTTATGGTAGGCATCATCTTTGTAACCTTTGGAACGAGAATGTTCCGCCAAGAATCTCGGGAGTTTTACTTTTTGAGTAACAATTTCAGGATTTGAAGAACTGAATATTGAAGGTTTCTTACCATATTTCACTACCTTAAATTTATAGCTTCCCATGATAGATGGATCTGGTAATCCCGAAATTGCGACTGTTTGCGGACTATACTGTGCCAAAACACAATTTTTTAGATCCTTTGCTGATGCATAAACTGAACATGTCAGAAGTCCTAAAGAAATCACCAAAGAATGGAATAGGGTTCTGGTAAACAACATATTTTCCTTTATCTAAAAATATACTTAGTCGACTAATATTTCGTAAAGGTTTAAACGAGGTCGAGAAATTTATAACGCCCGCCACACACGCGAGCAACTTGTTGCGAGTCGAGCGCCAAAGGCGCATTGTGCTGGCGTTTGTTAGCTAGCCAACACACCTAAAATCCAATCTTTGTAGACAGATAACCGTACTTGGTAGGCGGTAGCACCATATAGGCCGCCTTTGAATTTAGAAAGGTCACCTTGCCAATACTGCCAACTTGATAGCCCGGCAAGATAAGGTTCACCATCAAGGAAAATAACGGATGCACCTCCGCTATCACCAGATCCGTGCATCCCTTCAAGAGGTAATGAATTAGGCGGCGAATCAAACTTATACGTCAACCAGTTACCCTTTGCACCGTCAATTTTGTTATGAAAGGAATGCGTTTTACGTAGAGATTTAGTGCTTAAATCCTCACCAATCAGACCGTTCCCTGTAGCTCCCCGACCGAACACAGTGACAATTTGTCCCACTTCATTATCTTCCTGATAAATTTTCACCGGGGCAATGCCACTGACTGGTGATGACAGTTTGATTAACGCGATATCACTCCTTGAAGCCAAGAATGTCATTAAAGGTGCAGCATCACCTTTAAACAAAGATTCATCAGGCTCGATATAATCAGGATGTTTGGTTACTGATTCAATTGTGTAACTTTCACCAGCAATTTTTATGCTTTTACCTGTGTAATCATAAAAAATGACATGTGCGGCTGTAACAATCCATTGAGACGCGATCAACACGCCATGCCCCTCGTGCGGCATATCAATCAGGAACTCTGGTGCATTCTCAACCAAATATTTTTCAGCTGGAATATCGTGTCGCTTTACAACTGCGTTGCTGCAATTCGGCAATAGTAGACTCACCGCAAAAAATAAATACCAGAACCTCATACAATGTCCATTGTTTAATCAAAAAGCTAAATCTTCACGAAGGGGCGCGAACCTCTGGCTATACTGCACGAAGCGCTAAGCCAGCGAGTTTGCATCCCTGCCGCGCTGTTTGCTGCAAACTTACGCTACTTGTTAGGTGCCCAAACCATAGTCAAACTCAATTGACTCAATGAGTCTCTCGGCTTCAGAAATTGAGCGTTCAAGAGCCTCCTGTGACCCAGAGTTGCTCAGTTTAATTTCCTTGAGCTCAACCAAGTCTTTTTTCAGTTCATCAGATTTCTCCTGAATGAACTTATATGTTGCCTGCCCATTTCTATCTGACTCAACAAGTTCCTCTAAAAGTCGTAACCTTGCATCAAGCTCGAACTTTGAGTATCCAAAATAAAGATCTCCAAACTCATCGACTGTCTCCTTAAGAGAGCTTCTTACTTCCAGATATTTTTCAGTGCTGCTTCTCACGATAAAATCTGAAGCGACGAAGCCAAGAATGATTCCAAGCACTAGAAATAAAATATTCTTCTTCAAGGGATTTGTCTCGTACTCAGGGGCACACAACGCTCGCAGCACAGGCCGAAACCCGCGCAGCGGTTGAGATTCGGGCCACGCAGTGGCCGATTGTGACTGCGCTTGTTATACATTTACCCGTTAAACCTGATTGGTGGTGGTTCTACGTATTCAGAGTCTTTGAAGAACCCTTTGCAAGTTAAGCAAGACCATCCTTTGCGTCCAGAACCCTGAAGTCTTATCATTTTTTCATGATTATCGTAACAGGTTGGGCAAAATGGGCCTTCCATTTCATTGCCACTTTGAATCATGTAATACGGCTTAACCCATTTGAGTGCAGCCCGTTGACTCAGTTTATCCTTGAGCTGATTCATTTCTGTTTGAAGTTCCGCGAGCTCAATTTTTGCATCCGCAAGGCTACTTATTAAATTTGCTAGTTGTAGCTTTACTTCGGCCTGCTCCAACGAAGCACCACTTTCTTTAATCAGCTTTGCAATTTCTGTAGCTGTTTTTATGCTCGCTAAAGCGGCACCAATTGATGCTATATCTGGCACGAATGCTCTCCGTATGTATAACGGTTTAGCGTTTTATCTGTCACGTCGTCCGTGACAGATAAACGTCTGTTGGACGGTCAGATAAATCTTATTCTTGGTCCGGTTGATGCTAATGGAAATTGTATTCTAAGGGAATGCTTTGTTTTTACTCGATTTGTCACTACCGCCAGCGCAACGGAACAACAATATCAATGCCTGATACATCAACTGTTGTATCCCCTCAGCGGCCCAAGCCGATTTAAGAATACCTCTCGCGGTGACGCTGAGGGCGCAGAGAAAAGCTCGCCGAGGTATTTGTCTCTGAGTTCTCAGCGGCTCTGCGAGAAAAGTTTCCTGTTGGTGAAACTATTTAGATTGAACAGCTTCACCTGGCGCGCCACGGACAGCGTGTCATATATGACAGGGACGTCAGGTATCCAAGCCTTTCACAGGTGACTATCGCTTTACCACGAAGATCAGAAGCACACGAAGGGTGGGCAATCTCTATAGCCCTTCGTGTCCTTTGTGGTGCAATCCTTTCCCTGAATAAACAATCAATCCAGCATCTCATCACTAATCTGAGTCAGAGCAAACCGCTCACCTTCTGCATTAACCCGGTAGAGCGCGCCATCTTCCATTAGCAGCGCCTCGCTGACACCATCCGAATGGGCCACATCAACCCGAATAACACCGCCGTTATAGTCCCAGCCAATCTGCTCCGTTAACGTATGACCAATGGCTACACGTTTAACAGCAAAGGCATCTAACAGCTGGGCAACATGGCTGGAACTGGCCTTTTCACCAAGCTCATAGTGACTCATATCTTTAGCCAGGCCCCGATAGAACAACAAGCCCCTTGAACCATGCAGAATACTGTTATCACTGTTTTTGTTAACCGTATCATGGGTGACAAAAGACTCGGCGGCTTCTTTATCCATTGACGAAAGCGTGGGCTTCGTCGCCAGAACTTCTGGCGATATGCCGCCATGTACAAACAGGGAATCCCCTACTTTTAACGCAACAGGCTTACTACGCAGCCAGCGGCCCAGCACGCTTTGTTCAGTCCACAAGGCACGCTGGCTTTGCCCGGTTGCCCGGTAAGTACCAAAATACTTTCTTGCCACTGATTTGGTGCGGCCATCCAGCAGATACCTTTCATGATTTCCCAGCACATAATGCAGCTTACCACCGACGTGTTCAGCCTCTGCCTCCAGCTTGTAAATTAACCACAGTACCGGCACCACATTGCTGCCACGGTCTACCATGTCGCCGATCAGCACTAGCTGGCCTGTACCGAATATCCAGTTGAAGGAAGTGTCGATAACCTGGTTAGCAACAAGTAAATCAACAAAGGCGTCAAAGTTCCCTTCAATATCAGATATAGCCAGCAGCTTGTCTGGCATGGCATATTCGAGTTCTGAGCGGGGGTATGAGTGCCTCAGTGGCACTGAGAATTGCGCTTTGGCCGGACTATCTACCGTCACCTGCACCTGGTGGGTCAGCGCTTGTTTCTCCACGCTGTTTTGGCCATGAATATCACTAGCCAGGGTCAGCGCAAAGTAGGCATTGTCCTGTTCAAATACATAAGGACCATCAAGGCCGATCGGCACATTCTGGTATTCCATCAGCAGCCACTCATTGGTTATTTCTGAGTAGCCTACATAACGGCCATCTGTCAGCCGGATACCGGTTCCGCTGAAGCGACTGAATAACACTATCCCCAAAATAATCAGGAGCAGAACAACACCAAGTACGACAAGTAATTTTTTCAATATGTTAACTTCCATCTGTTTTTATAATTTTTATCTTCACGGACCTATACTGACTTAAAGCCCTGCATAAACCGCATCACTACTCTGGCAATATATCCTTTTGAAAGATAACACTGCAACGTGAACCTGACTCGCGTTTGTCCGGGTCATAGAACCTGTCGATAATGTAAAATCCTGCTTTTTTCATCATGCCTGCCGAGGCCAAATTCTCTTCATGCCGTTCTATCAACACTACCCTGGCATGCTTCTTTTCGGCCTGTCCCAGACAATTAATTAGTAACTGCGTAGCGATCCCCTGACCAGTTGTCACCAACAATGCAAAACTGATCCACTCCAACAATTGAAATCTGATCCACTTGTTTTCACTATGACCCCTTTTCGGGGGCGCTTTGACTCCCGCTAAAAAATTCCCGGTCGGTCGAACTACACGAAAAAACACAAGCCAACCTTCGGCCGGTGTTGGAATACCTCTCGCGGTGACGCAGAGGCCACAGAGAAAAGCTCGCCGAGGTATTTAGTGCTTTTAATGCCTCTGGGTTCTCAGCGGCCCTGCGAAAAAAGTTTCCTGTTGGTGAAACTATTTAGATTTAACGGCTTCATCTGGCCCGCAGGGCAACAGGCAGGGCGGTCGAATGGGACGGCGCGCCACGGACGGCGTGACATAAAGAACATGGAAGTTACTAACATCCCGAATAAACAATCAAAACCAGCCCAACAAAACGATAATAACCACAGAGGCACAAAGAACACAGAGTTAAAAGCCTCAAAAAGCCCTGCTCCGTGCCCTCTGTGCCTCTGTGGTTTTCCATTAATGCTATTAAAATCTCAGCGCTCTCAGCGCCGCAGCGGTAAAAAACAAAAAACCCGCCGAAGCGGGTTTTTGACTTTTAGCTCGAAGCTCGCATCTAGCGGCCCGAAGCGCGTAACTGCTGTTTACCAGCCAGTACGCTCGCGCAGCGCTTTACCGATATCGGCCAAAGAACGCACGGTAGTCACACCAGCGTCTTGCAGGGCTTTGAATTTCTCATCCGCCGTGCCTTTACCACCAGAGATAATGGCACCGGCGTGGCCCATACGCTTGCCTGGAGGTGCTGTTACACCGGCAATGTAGGAAACCACTGGCTTAGTGACGTTTTCTTTGATGAATGCCGCCGCTTCTTCTTCAGCCGTGCCGCCGATTTCACCGATCATGATAATGGCTTCGGTTTGCGGATCTTCCTGGAACAACTTCAGGATATCGATGAAGTTAGAACCTGGGATAGGGTCACCACCGATGCCCACACAAGTGGACTGGCCGAAGCCTTCGTCAGTGGTTTGCTTAACCGCTTCATAGGTCAGCGTACCTGAACGGGATACGATACCCACTTTACCAGGCTTGTGAATATGACCAGGCATGATACCGATCTTGCACTCTCCAGGGGTGATCACACCTGGGCAGTTTGGACCGATCATACGTACACCTTTCTGCGTGATGTACTCTTTCACAAACAGCATATCGATAGTGGGGATACCTTCGGTGATACACACGATCAGCTCGATACCGGCATCTGCCGCTTCAACGATAGAGTCTTTACAGAAAGGCGCAGGTACATAGATAACAGACGCCGTGGCGCCAGTGGCAGCAACCGCTTCTTTAACGGTATCAAATACCGGCAGACCCAGGTGCGTGGTACCGCCTTTACCAGGGGTAACACCGCCCACCATTTGCGTACCATAGGCAATGGCTTGCTCAGAGTGGAATGTGCCCTGACCACCAGTAAAGCCTTGGCAGATGACTTTAGTGTCTTTGTTAATCAAAACGCTCATTTTGCACCCCCGGCAGCGGCTACCACTTTTTGCGCTGCATCAGTCAGGCTGGCAGCAGCAATGATGTTCAGTTCACATTCTTCCAGTTTCTTGGCGCCCAGCTCGGCGTTGTTGCCTTCCAGACGCACAACAACAGGTACGTTTACGCCGACTTCTTCAACGGCACCGATGATACCTTCGGCAATCATGTCACAACGAACAATACCGCCGAAGATGTTCACCAGCACGGCTTGTACGTTGCTGTCAGACAGGATGATCTTGAATGCTTCGGTGACGCGCTCTTTGGTGGCGCCGCCGCCTACATCCAGGAAGTTAGCGGGTGCGCCGCCGTGCAGCTTAACGATATCCATGGTACCCATGGCCAGACCTGCACCGTTCACCATACAACCGATGTTACCGTCCAGAGCGACGTAGTTCAGCTCCCACTTGGCGGCTTGCGCTTCACGGGCATCTTCCTGAGATGGATCGTGCATGTCGCGTAATTTAGGCTGACGGTACATGGCGTTGGAGTCGATCACCACCTTGGCATCCAGACAGTGCAGGTTGCCGTCGGTCTTGATGACCAGTGGGTTCACTTCGATCAGAGCCACGTCCAAATCAACGAACATCTTGGCCAGACCCAGGAAGATATTGGTGAATTGCTTAATCTGTACGCCTTGCAGGCCCAGTTTGAAGGCAATTTCACGGGCCTGGAATGGCTGTGCGCCTACCAGTGGATCGATTTCGGCCTTGAGAATTTTCTCAGGGGTTTCTTCGGCCACTTTCTCGATTTCCACACCACCTTCGGTAGAAGCCATAAACACGATACGACGGGTAGCGCGGTCAACTACCGCACCCAAATACAGCTCTTTGTCGATATCGGTACAAGACTCAACCAGGATCTTGTTTACCGGCTGACCATGCTCGTCAGTCTGGTAGGTCACCAGGTTCTTACCCAACCAGTTTTGGGCGAAGTTACGGATTTCGTCTTTGGTCTTAACCAGCTTTACACCACCGGCCTTGCCGCGGCCACCGGCGTGGACCTGACACTTGACCACCCACTCGGAGCCGCCAATGCGCTCGGCAGCTTCTACTGCTGCCTGTGGGGTGTCGGCAGCATACCCTTCAGATACGGGTAAGCCATACTCGGCAAATAGCTGTTTGCCCTGATATTCATGCAAGTTCATGGTGTTCTTTCCGTTTTTTGAGAAAAAACTGCTTTTGCAGTACGAATTCGCCGGAACCTGAGTTCCGACCGCTTATCCGGCAATCAGCTTGCCGGAGGCATTTGCGACAAAGCCCCTGCAACGGGACACTGCCAAAAGGACTGAGTTACCCCAATCCACGTTCCAGAAGCGCCAAGGTGAGGATGCCTTGCGGCCCCCTCACCTCTTAGACTTCAAACCTGACTGGCGCTTACACGTCCAGTAACAGGCGTGTCGGGTCTTCCAACAGTTCCTTCACAGTCACCAGGAAGCCAACAGACTCTTTGCCGTCAATGATACGGTGATCATAAGACAGGGCCAGGTACATCATTGGCAGGATTTCCACCTTGCCATCTACCGCCATAGGACGGTCCTGGATTTTGTGCATGCCCAGAATCGCGCTTTGCGGTGGATTGATAATCGGCGTAGACATCAGTGAACCAAACACACCACCGTTGGTGATGGTGAAGTTACCACCTTGCAGGTCGGCCATAGAGAGCTTACCGTCACGACCTTTCAGGGCCAGATCTTTAATGCCTTTTTCCACATCCGCCACAGACAGCTGATCGCAGTCGCGCAGTACCGGCGTGACCAGACCACGTGGGGTAGATACGGCAATGCTGATATCAAAATAGTTGTGGTAGCAGATATCGTCACCGTCAATAGAGGCATTCACCTCAGGGAAACGTTTCAGGGCTTCGGTTACAGCTTTAACATAGAAAGACATAAAGCCCAGACGAATACCGTGACGCTTCTCGAACACGTCCTGATATTGCTTACGCAAGTCCATAATCGGCTTCATGTTGACTTCGTTGAACGTTGTCAGCATGGCCGTGGAGTTTTTCGCTTCCAGCAGGCGATTAGCAATAGTCTTACGCAGACGGGTCATAGGTACACGTTTTTCGGTACGCTCACCCAAAGGAGCGGCGGCAGGTGCTTCGGCACTTTGCGCTTTTGCAGCAGGCGCATCGCCGGCTTTCAGGAATTGCTCGACATCTTCTTTGGTGATACGACCATTTTTACCCGTACCTTTGATCTTGGCGGCGTCCACACCTTTTTCGGCCAGCAGACGACGTACAGACGGGCTTAATGCGTCATTGTCATCTTCGGCTTCTGCTTTGGCTTCTTCGGCCTTAGCCGGGGCCGCGGCGGCACCAGCCACAAACTTGGCAATCACCTGCTCAGCGGTCACGGTGTCACCTTCCTGGGCCAGGATTTCGCTCAGAGAGCCGTCGGCCGGGGCAACGACTTCAAGCACAACTTTGTCAGTCTCGATATCAACCAGGTTTTGATCGCGTGATACCGCTTCACCTGGCTGCACATGCCAGGTCGCAATGGTGGCATCGGCCACCGACTCTGGCAGTACGGGTACTTTTATTTCCACAGATTCACCTTTGGCACTTTCACTGGAGGAGGTTTTTTGTTGTTTGCTGTCATCACCGGCTGGTTTTGCGGCAGCCTTACCACCTTCCTCCAGCTTGGCAATAACCTGTTCCGCCAATACCGTGCTGCCTTCTTCCTCAAGAATGTCAGCCAACACGCCATCGGCCGGGGCCACGACTTCGAGTACGACTTTATCAGTCTCAATATCCACCAGGTTCTGGTCGCGAGATACCTTATCGCCGGGCTTAACGTGCCAGGTAGCGATAGTGGCGTCTGCCACAGACTCGGGCAATACCGGTACTTTAATTTCAATGCTCATACGGGTCCCTTATTTAATCGATAATGCGTCATCAACCAGGGCTTTTTGCTGCTGGTTGTGTACAGAAACATAGCCCACGGCGGGCGAAGCAGATGCAGCGCGGCCAGCATAGCTCAGCTTGGCGCCATCTGGAATGGCTTGCCAGAAATGGTGCTGACTGCAATACCAGGCACCCTGGTTTTGCGGCTCTTCCTGACACCATACCCAATCCTGCACATGGCTGTATGGTTTGAGTACTTCAGCCAGTTCATCATGGGGGAACGGGTACAACTGTTCAATGCGCACAATGGCCACGTCGGTTTGTTCACTCTTACGACGCTGATCCAGCAAGTCGAAATACACCTTACCGGAACACAACACCACACGCTTAACATTGGCCGGGTTAATGTCATCAATCTCGCCAATTACGTTTTTAAAGGTGCCATCGGCCAGCTCTTCCAGACTGGATGTGGCGAGCGGATGACGCAGCAAGGATTTAGGTGACATGACGATAAGCGGTTTACGCATAGGGCGTACCACCTGTCGACGCAGCATATTAAATACCTGTGCGGGGGTAGAAGGCACACACACCTGCCAGTTGTGGTCAGCACAGAGTTGCAGGAAGCGCTCCAGACGGGCTGAGCTGTGCTCAGGTCCCTGTCCTTCATAGCCATGCGGCAGCAGCAGGGTCAGGCCACACAGACGCCCCCACTTGGCTTCACCTGAACTTAAAAACTGGTCAATCACCACCTGCGCACCGTTGGCGAAATCACCAAACTGCGCTTCCCAGATATTCAGACAGCCCGGCTCAGCAGTGGAATAACCATATTCGAAGGCCATGGCCGCTTCTTCTGACAATACCGAGTCATAAATTTCAATCGGGCCCTGACTTTCGCCCACATGCTCAAGGGGCATATAGGTAGAGCCATCGCCTTGACTATGCAAAACCGCATGACGATGGAAAAAAGTGCCACGGCCGGAATCCTGACCTGTCATACGAATACGGGTACCGGCTTCGACAATACTGGCATAGGCAAGTAGCTCGGCAAACCCCCAATCCAGTGGTTTGTCACCGGCAATCATGGCCTTACGATCTTCATACAGCTTGTTGACCCGGCTTTGCAGCTTAACGCTATCCGGATAGCTGCACAGCTTATCACCCAGTTCGCGTAGCTTATCCACGGTCAGGCTGCCATCGTAGGGCACGGTCCAGTCATGACCAAGATAAGTGGACCAATCCACTGAATGTTCGGTCATAGGGCGCCATTCTTCCACCACACAGGCACCGTGATCCAATGCCGCGCGATAGTCACTGATCAGTTTTTCCACTTCGTGGCTTTGAATCGCACCTTCAGCGGTCAGTTGGTCGGCATAAATTTCACGCGGTACCGGATGCTTTCTAATCTTCTGGTACATCAACGGCTGCGTTACCATCGGCTCGTCGGCTTCGTTGTGTCCATGACGGCGATAACAGACCAGGTCAATCACCACATCACGCTTAAAGGTATTGCGGTAATCCATAGCAAGCTTGGTGACAAACACCACGGCTTCCGGATCATCGGAATTCACATGGAATATTGGTGCCTGCACCATTTTGGCGATATCGGTACAGTACTGAGTGGAGCGGGTATCTTCGGTTTTAGAGGTAGTGAAACCCACCTGGTTGTTGATCACGATACGTACCGTACCACCCACCTTAAAGCCGCGGGTCTGCGACATATTGAAGGTTTCCTGCACTACCCCCTGACCAGCAATGGCCGAGTCACCATGAATGGTCACCGGTACCACCGAGGAACCGTCTTTACAGCCACGGCGATCTAAACGCGCCCTGACCGAGCCCATCACCACCGGGTTGACAATTTCCAGATGCGACGGGTTAAAGGCCAGCGCCAGGTGCACATTGCCACCGGGGGTGGCGAAATCAGATGAATACCCAGCATGGTATTTTACATCGCCGGCACCCAGCGATTCGTCATGCTTACCGGCAAACTCGTCAAACAGCACAGAAGGGTTTTTACCCAGTACGTTAACCAGTACATTCAAACGACCGCGGTGCGCCATCCCGATGACGACTTCTTTGGCACCGTTGCTACCAGCGTGGGTGATCAACTGCTTGAGCATGGGGATCAGCGCATCGCCACCTTCCAGCGAGAAGCGCTTGGCACCAGGGAATTTGGAGCCCAGGTATTTTTCCATACCATCTGCTGCCACCAGGCCTTTCAGAATATTAACCTTGGTGTCACGGTCAAATTCAGGCTTGGCCTGCACCGATTCAAAACGCTGTTGAATCCAACGCTTTTGTTCGGTGTTGGTAATGTGCATATATTCTGCACCAATGCTGCCGCAATAGGTGCGATTAAGGGACTTGAACAACTCGCCAAGCGGCATGCTGTCCTGACCGATAGCATAAGAACCCACTTTGTAAGTGGTCTCAAAATCCGCTTCAGACAACTCGTGATGAGACAATTCCAAATCGCGCACCCGTTCCTGTTGCCACAGGCCAAGGGGATCCAGATTAGCATGTTGATGGCCACGGAAACGGAAGGCATTGATAAGTTGCAATACTCTGACTTGTTTCTCGTCACCGCCACTGGCAGCCGATACGGCCTTGGCGACACGCCCCATCGGGCCTAGCTTGGCAAGATGGCGAAACTGGTCGCGGATCTGGCTGTGTTTGGCTTCCAGCTCAACGCCGTTCACCTTGGGCAGTTGGTCAAAAATCGCGCGCCACTCTTCCGATACGCTTTGCGCATCGTCAAGATATGCTTCGTATATCTCTTCTACGTAAGCAGCGTTTCCACCAGCCATGTGGGAAGATTCCCACCATGCTTTCATCACGCTTTCTAGCATTTTTGTCCCTTAATCAAAAAGACCGGAATTAAATTACAACACTGGCACCCTTGTGCCAGCCAAAGGTCCGTCACTACAGACGGCGGTACAGTTTGCGACAAACTGCTATCGTCCCTGAGTTTACATGTCTCTTCCCGAGACGTTGGCCCGATCTCTTGCTGCAAACCGCGCCAAACAAAAAATAGCCATCCCTGACGGATGGCTATTTAGCTTCCACACAACCGAACTCCTGTCAGCAGGAAATCAGTCTAACTAAACAGCCCGTTGCAATAGCATGGATTTAATCTGACCAATGGCCTTGGTCGGATTCAATCCTTTGGGGCATACACTCACACAGTTCATAATGCCGTGGCAGCGGAATACACTGAAGGCATCATCCAAATCATTCAAACGCTCTTCGGTAGCCGTGTCGCGACTATCGGCCAGGAAGCGGTAGGCATGCAGCAAACCAGCCGGGCCGATAAACTTATCTGGGTTCCACCAGAACGACGGACAGGACGTTGAGCAGCAGGCACACAAAATACATTCGTACAGACCGTCAAGCTTTTCACGCTCTTCGGGACTCTGCAGGAATTCACGGGCCGGCGGCTGCTTATCGTCATTGATTAAAAACGGCTTAATCTTCTCGTACTGTGTGTAAAACTGGCTCATATCAACCACCAGGTCACGCACAACGGGCAGACCAGGCAATGGACGCAATACCAGCTTGCCTTTACCCAGTGCAGACAACGGCGTAATACAGGCCAGGCCGTTCTTACCGTTCATATTCAGGCCGTCTGAACCGCAGACCCCTTCACGGCAAGAGCGACGGAATGCAAGAGTTGGGTCCTGCTCTTTAAGCTGGATAAGTGCATCCAGCACCATCATATCCCGACCTTCTTCCACTTCCAGTTGGTAATCCTGCATCCGAGGTGCATTGTCCACATCAGGATTGTAACGATAAATTGAGAAATTCAATTTCATCTACTTCATGCTCCTCTTAGTAAGTCCTGGCTTTAGGCGGGAAGGCTTCACGTAGCTTAGGCGACATGTTCACTTCACGCTTGCTCATGGACTCTGTGTCTGGACGATAGATGGAATGGCACAACCAGTTCTCATCATCGCGGTCCGGGAAGTCGAAGCGGCTATGGGCACCACGGCTCTCGGTACGGAAGTTGGCGGCAACTGCGGTGGCATAGGCCGTTTCCATCAGGTTGTCCAACTCCAGACACTCGATACGCTGGGTATTAAAGTCGCTGCTCTTGTCATCCAGACGAGCATGTTGCAGACGCTCCCTGATTTCCTTCAGTTCAACCAGACCCTGAGCCATGGCATCCCCTTCACGGAATACAGAGAAGTTCAATTGCATGCACTTCTGCATGTCTTTACGAATTTGCACTGGATCTTCGCCTTTACCGGCTTCAGAACTCTCCCAACGATTGAAACGTGCCAGCGACGCATCCAGATCAGTTTGAGAAGCTTCACGGCTGGGGGCAATCTCATCCAGCGCTTTACCCAGGTGCAGACCGGTTGCACGACCAAATACCACCAAGTCTAGCAGTGAATTACCGCCCAGACGGTTAGCACCGTGTACGGATACACAAGCGATTTCACCACAGGCAAACAAACCGTTAACCAGTTTTTCGTTGCCATTGGCATCCAGGGTTATAGCCTGACCATCAACATTGGTGGGAATACCGCCCATCATATAGTGACAGGTTGGAATAACCGGAATCGGCTCTTTAACCGGGTCGACGTGAGCAAAGGTACGGGACAGCTCCAGGATACCTGGCAGACGTGATTCAAGCACTTCTTTACCCAGGTGATCCAGCTTAAGTTTGATATGCACACCCCAGGGACCGTCACAACCGCGACCTTCGCGGATTTCGGTCATCATGGAACGGGCAACCACGTCACGGCCAGCCAGGTCTTTGGCGTTTGGCGCATAACGTTCCATAAAACGTTCACCGTCTTTGTTCAGCAGATAACCACCTTCACCACGGCAACCTTCGGTAACCAATACACCAGCACCAGCGATACCGGTGGGGTGGAATTGCCACATTTCCATATCTTGCAGAGCAACACCAGCACGCAGGGCCATGCCCACGCCATCACCAGTGTTGATATGGGCGTTCGTGGTAGAGGCGTAAATACGGCCCGCACCACCGGTGGCCAAGACAACGGCTTTGGATTTGAAGTACACCACCTGACCGGTTTCGATATCGATGGCGGTACAGCCCACCACATCACCGTCCTGGTTTTTCACCAGATCCAGGGCATACCATTCACTGAACACCTTGGTTTTGTTCTTTACGTTCTGCTGATACAGCAGGTGCAACAGAGCGTGACCGGTACGGTCAGCCGCTGCGGCCGTACGTGCGCCCTGCTCGCCACCAAAGTTTTTGGACTGGCCGCCGAACGGACGCTGATAAATCTTACCGTTTTCAAAACGTGAAAAAGGCAGGCCCATATTTTCCAGCTCAATAATGGCTTCTGGGCCTGTCTTACACATATATTCGATGGCGTCCTGGTCACCGATATAATCGGAGCCTTTCACCGTGTCATACATATGCCATTCCCAGTTGTCATCATGGGCATTGCCCAGTGCAACCGTAATACCGCCCTGAGCGGACACGGTGTGGGAACGGGTTGGAAACACTTTAGACAGCAAGGCACAGGACTTGCCGGACTGGGAAATCTGCAGGGCGGCACGCATGCCTGCGCCACCGGCGCCAATTACCACTGCATCAAATTCATGTACTGGAATAGTCACTTACACACCCCACAATACGAACAGACCTACGGCAACGTAGGCAAAAGCCAACAAATTCAACAGGAACTGAATAGTACCGCGCAAGGCTGGAGCCTTAACGTAGTCGGTCAGAACCTGCCACAGGCCGATGCGTACGTGGATCATGATGGAAACCAGTGCCGCCAGGGTAAAGACCTTCATCCTCAGCCCGGCAAACAGGTCATGCCATACATCATAGGTAATTTGTGGCGTTGCAATAAAGAACCACGCCATATAAAGGAAGAACGCGGCAATAATAGCGGCGGTTGTGCGCAGGGAAAGATAATCCTGCACCCCGTTACGTTTAAGACTTGCCTGATTGGTTACCATAGTACTACTCCCACCAAGATTGTCAGAACAATCCAAAGTGCAATCACCGCTTTAGCGCTGGCGTTACCGGATTGCAGTTCTTCCCAGTGCCCCATATCCATCACCACGTGGCGCAAGCCACCCAGAAGATGATAAATGAAGGCAGAAATAGTGCCGATGGCAATCAGCTTACCCAACACGCCATTCATGCATTCCACCACGCAGTCGAAACCTTCTGCTGATGTCAGGGATACCGCCCAAGCCGAGATCACGAAAATCAGGGCAAAGAACATGGCAACACCTGTTACCCGATGCAAAATAGAAACAATGGCAGATGGAGGAAAACTAATCGTATTGAGTTGTAAATTTACTGGTCTTTGTTTTTTCACGATTTGTTGCCCGTTACACCCCCGGAAGGGTTGAGTTCTTCGTCGCTAATTCTGCCTTGCGCAAAATTAACCGTCTCAAGATTCAAGCTGTCTTTTTGTATGACGGGGTGTCGCACCAAATTTGTTAAAAAAATGCTACAAACACCGCTACTTAAACGTCGCAAAGTATATCCAGCCCGCGCCATAATTACAATTTTTGTTACGCCCTAACGTCTTGTTTGGATTTTGATTATTTCCTGTTCAATAGATTAATGCGGACTAAGTCATAGCCAATTAACCCAATGCCCAGGAAATCCACCCTGCAAGTTTTCAAGGGGCCTTTCAGACAAGCCACATGCCATCTCAGTACACTGGAACACCCCAGAGATTTGCCACATAAAACAAACCCATTAGTTTGCCAACCAACCGGACTGGCGCATAAACTTGACTGGCGCTGCTGATATTCAAATGACGCCAACAGCGTTGCAGCTAGGTTATGGCGACAATCTGCCGATGACCACTAAACTTTAGTTGAATAGATATCGACCAGAAACGCATTAAAATTGACTTGTCACGCTAATATCAGTACAAATAGCGGCACTTTTTAAACGCCTGTGTGAACTTTCCGCTCTTTAATCCGGCTGTCACCGTCCTGCGTATCAGTCAGGGAAAGTTCCAACACACCACCACAGAAGCAATCTGAAGGAGAGCATCTTATGGCAGATCAAAAGGCCATCTTGAAGGTAGGCGACAAGGAAATCGAACTCCCTATTCTATCCGGAACAGCAGGCCATGATGTGATCGATGTTCGGTCATTGGGCGCCAATGGTTACTTCACTTTTGACCCTGGTTTTATGGCAACCGGTTCTTGCGAATCGTCCATCACTTATATAGATGGCGAGAAAGGCGTCCTGTTGCACCGCGGTTATTCTATTGAAGACCTGGCACGCGATGCCGACTATCTGGAAGTCTGCTACATGCTGCTGCACGGTGAAGCGCCAGATGCAGAGCAGTATGCTCAGTTCAAAAATACCATTACCCGTCACACTATGGTGCATGACCAGGTAAACAACTTCTTCCGCGGTTTCCGTCGCGACGCGCATCCTATGGCGATGTTGTGCGGTACCGTGGGTGCCATGTCGTCCTTCTACCATGACGACCTGGATATTTCTGATGCGGAACAACGTTTGCGTAGTGGTTATCGTCTGGTGGCCAAGATGCCGACCCTGGTAGCCATGTGCTACAAGTACAACATCGGTCAGCCCTTTGTTTATCCGCGCAATGACCTGTCGTTCGCGGCCAACTTCCTGAATATGATGTTCTCGGTTCCGGCCGAACCTTATCAGGCCAGTGCAGCCGTGGTACGCGCCATGGACCGTATCTTCACATTGCATGCAGACCATGAACAGAATGCCTCCACCAGTACCGTGCGTCTGGCCGGTTCTTCTGGTGCCAACCCTTATGCTTGTATTGCAGCGGGTGTGGCTTCATTGTGGGGCCCTGCCCATGGTGGAGCCAACGAAGCCTGCCTGACCATGCTCGAAGAAATCGGTTCAGTGGATCGAATTCCAGAATTTATCGAGCGCGCCAAGGATAAGAACGATCCGTTCCGTCTGATGGGCTTCGGTCACCGGGTGTACAAAAATTACGACCCGCGTGCAACGGTTATGCGTGAAAGCTGCCACGAAGTACTGGCCGAGCTGAACATTCAGGATCCGTTGTTGGATGTGGCCATGGAATTGGAGCGTATTGCGCTGTCAGACCCTTACTTCAAAGACAAGAAGCTGTTCCCCAATGTGGACTTCTACTCTGGCATCATTTTGAAAGCCATTGGTATTCCAACCAACATGTTCACCTGTATTTTTGCCTTGGCGCGCACTGTGGGCTGGATCTCACACTGGCATGAAATGCTCAGCCAGCCAGGTCAGAAAATCGGTCGTCCACGTCAGTTGTACACCGGTCATGATGCCCGTAAATATCAGCCGCTGAAAAAGTAATCAGCGCCTGACTTTAAAAAACCGCCATCCGGCGGTTTTTTGTTATCTGAGCGGCTGCCAGTTAGTTTACCTAAGATTGGTGGCCTGTCGCTGTTGGGCTAAAGCCCGACCCACAGTGGGTCGGAATTCATTCCGACATCCTTCTCGCCTCACGCTTCACGCCTCACGCTTCACGCTTCACGCTTCACGCTTCACGCTTCACGCTTCACGCTTCACGCTTCACGCTTCACGCTTCACGCCCATCAATTGTAACCAATCATCCCAGCAGATATTGCAACCTGTAACAAAGCATTAACAGCACAAGTTTTTATCGCAACAACCCGCAATTGGTCGCAACAGCCATAGCCTGAAACTAAGCAAGCTCTAGGCTTAGCGGAACACCTTGTCTTGCACCCGATAAAAACAATGAATCTGACCCGAACCAGCGTAAAAAATCCGGCAGCCGTGCTGGTACTGGCAGCCTTACTCTGCCTGTTTGGCCTGCTGGCTGCCCTAAAACTGCCCATACAGCTAACACCCGACATAGAACAGCCGCAAATCAGCATAGGCACGGGATGGCGCTCCGCCGCACCGGAAGAAATGGAATCGGTGATAATTGAACCTTTGGAAAACGCCGTCAAAAATGCGCCCGGGGTGATTGATGTGACCACCAGTGTCCAGCGCGGCTTTGGCAATATCACCTTAACCTATGATGTCGGTACAGATATGCAGCGGGCCATGCTGGAGGTGATCAACCGGCTTAATCAGGCACCGCCGCTGCCGTTGGATGCCTTTGAACCTGTTGTCTCAGCCGGTGGCGGGCAAAATGGTCCGAATGCCGCATCCTTACTGGTGCGCACGGCACCAGGCAATGACGCCGAAGATATATCCCAGTACCAGCAGTTTATTGAAGATGTGGTAGAACCGCGTCTGGCCCGTATTCCCGGCGTCGCCCAGGTTAATCTTAACAGTCAACGTCCCAGAGAGCTGCGTATCAGCTTTGATCCCTACAAAGCAGCAGCACTGGGGATTGCCATAGGCGATATTAGTCGGGCCGTGGCCCGCTCCACCGATGTGTCTGGTGGTTTTGCTGATGTGGGAAGACGCCAGTACACCATACGTTTTGCCGGTCAGTATCAGGTCAGCGACTTAGGTAACATGATCCTGGCCTATCGTAATGAACGGCCGGTCTATCTAAGTGATATTGCCAGCATCGAAGACACCCTGGTAGACAGGTTTGGCTTTACGCTTAGAAACGGCGCGCCGGCCTACTATATCACTATCAGCCGAGATAGCGACGCCAACACAGTCGCGCTACTGGACAATATCAATCTGGCCATTGATGAACTCAATGCTGGCCCGTTGGCTGAGCGGGGATTGATGATCGATCTGAGTTTTGACTCCTCAGTACATATTCGCAATGCTCTGATTCTGGTCAAGAGCAACCTCGGCCTGGGGGTTTTGTTGGCCCTGGCAATACTTTGGTATTTCCTGCGCGGCTGGCGGGCCACCCTGATCATTGCCCTGACTATTCCGTTTTCCATTATGGTGGCGTTTCTGGCCCTTGGTATTCTGAATCGCTCTTTAAACGTAATATCCCTGGCGGGTATTGCTTTCGCAGTGGGGCTGGTACTGGATGCTGCCATCATAGTGCAGGAAAATATTGTCAGGCTGCGCACCGAAGGTCTGGACAGCAAAAAGGCAGTACTGCGCGGCGCCGGGCAAGTCACCGGCGCGCTGTTTGCCTCCACTGCCACCAGCGTGGCCATCTTTCTGCCTATCCTGTTTATGCAGGGAGTGGAGGGGCAATTGTTTTCCGACCTGGCCCTGACCTTGTCGGTATCTGTGATGGCCTCCATGCTGGGGGCCATCACAGTGCTTCCGCTGGCCAGCCACTACCTGCTTCGCGATTTGCCAGCGCAGGATAACCTGGCAAATTTGTGGCAAAAACTCAGCAACATGGTCATGCGCCTGACCAGCCATCAGGGCAAGCGACTGGCCTGGATTGGCGGCTTACTGGGCGCATCACTGGTAATAACGCTGAGTTTGCTCCCCAGAACCGACTTTATGCCACGCGCTCCCATTGATGGTTTCTTCTACGCCTTTAACCTGCCACCGGGCGGCAGTCTGAGTTTTCTGGAGGAAGAGCTGGCCAACCGGGTTAAACAACGCCTGGCGCCTTATCTGCAAGGAAGTAAACAACCCAAAATAAAGAGCTATAACTTCTATACCTTTGGACCCAGTGCCAGTGGTGGTTTTGTGTATGCCGACGATCCAACTCAGGTAGAAGAACTGATGCAGGTGGTCAGAACCCAGGTGCTTAACGATTTACCCGATACCCAGGTATTTATGTTCCGTGGTTCGATGATTAACGTGCAGGGTGGCGGTAACGGTCGTTCAATAAATATCGATCTGCAGGGACCGGATGTGGAAGCCCTGATGAATGCGGCCCAGACCGGCCTTGCTGCCATCAATCAACATATGCCTGGGGTGAGTGCCCAGCCGGTGCCAGGTTTGATGCTGGCAGAACCCGAACTGCGCCTGCTACCGGATGACCGGCGTATTGCGCAGGCCGGGCTGGATCGCGGTGATGTGGCTAACATGGTCAGAGCCTTAAGCGGTGGATTGTTTATCGCTGAGTATTTCGACGGCAACGACAGAATGAACCTTATTTTGCGGGGTGACAAATGGCAGACACCAGACGAGTTGTCAGCCATGCCAGTACACACGCCAAGAGCCGGGCTGCAAACTCTGGGCGAACTGGCGCAGGTACAAAGAACGGTCGGACCGACACAACTGCGTCGGGTAAACGGTAAACGGACCGTCAGTATTATTCTGAATCCGCCGGAGAATCTGTCTCTGCAAGACGCCATGCAGCAACTGGACGAACATGTGTTGCCGGTTATTCGTCAGGCACTGCCACTGGATGCCAGCATACAGATCAGCGGCAATGCCAATGATATGCAGCAGGCCATTGTGGATATGGGCAAAAATTTCCTGCTCGCCATAGTAATCCTGTTCCTGCTGATGACCGCATTATTCCGCTCGGCTTATGACAGCCTGCTGGTACTGACGGTCATGCCGCTGGCGGTGGCGGGCGGGGTACTGGCACTGTGGCTGCTGAATCTGTTCACCTTCCAGTCATTGGATCTGCTGACCATGATTGGCTTTATTATTCTGCTCGGTCTGGTGGTCAATAATGCCATCTTACTGGTAGATCAGACCCGTTTTGGTCAGCGTCAGGGCCTGCCCCTGACCGATGCTGTAGCGCAGGCCGTGCAAATCCGTGCCCGCCCGGTGTACATGAGTACCTTGACCAGCTTATTCGGCATGCTGCCATTGATGCTGGTGCCCGGGGTCGGCTCGGAGATTTACCGGGGCCTCGCCACAGTTATCGTCGGTGGCATGGCCTTTAGTGCCCTGTTTACTCTGATTTTACTGCCGGCATTACTGCAACTTGGACAGGGGCAGCGCCAATCCCAACTTGACACCGTACAGCTTATTCAGGAGTCCTGATATGAAATTCCAGTCCACCTTAGTTACCCTTGTCCTGCTGAGCTGCCAAGGCGCCTTCGCTAATGAGCCACCACCGAGCCCGGTCAGGGTTGATGAGGTTAAGCAAAGTGAGTTTGCTCCAACCGTGGAATTGGTTGGTAGTATTTTCAGCCGCCACAATGTCAAACTGACCGCCGGTGTGGCGGGACGTCTGGAATGGGTGGCAGAGCCTGGCAGCGTATTGGCCAAGGGCGAAACGGTCGCGCAGATCGATCCCCTGCCCTTACGCTTGCAACAGGCCGAACAACAAGCGCAAATCAAACGCGCCACAATTAATCTGCATTACCTGCAGCGTGAACTGCAGCGTCTCCAGGAGCTACGTCAGACTAATAGCGCGTCGGCCTTTCAATTGGATCAAACTCAGTCCCAGTTCGAATTGGCTCAGGCTGACCTGGAAATTGCTAAACTACGCCTGGCGCAGATTGACGATCAGTTGTCCCGCACTAAAGTACCCGCGCCTTTTCAGGGGGTAGTCACAGACAGGCTGCGTGAAGCCGGTGGTGATGTCAATCGCAGCGAAGAACTGGTGACCATGCTGGATACCGAAAACCTGGAAGCGCGTATTTTTGTACCGGTTAAATACCTGGCATTTTTGCGCCAGAGTAAGTCGATTGTGCTCAAAGCCGGTGAACAACAGGTGGAAGCCTGGGTTAAGGCCATTATTCCCGCTGCTGATATGCAATCGCAGTCCTTTGAGTTACGCGTCAGTTTACCGGAACAAGCCAGTGAAACCTGGACCGCCGGACAACTGGTGACCGCCACCGTCCCCATACAATCACCCAGCCTGGCCCTTACCGTGCACCGCGACGCCCTGATCCTGCGTCGGGATGGCACTTATGTGGTGCGTATCGATAAAGAAAACCGTGCGCACCGGGAAAAGATCGAAGTTGGTCAGGGCCAGAAAGAATGGGTCAGTATCAAACAGGGGCAACTAAAAGCCGGGGATAAAGTAGCCATACGCGGCGCAGAGCGCCTGCGCGACGGACAGCAGGTGCAAATCACCCAATCCTGATTCTCAAGGCTGGCTATTTTGCGCTAAGCTAATGGCCTTTGTGCGCAGTAAAACAGGGACTTGATGAAAACGGCGCTGAATGTTGTTGTCTGGACATTATTGGCACTGCTTGTCTGTGTGGCGGGACTTTGGTGGTTTCGCCAGCCTTTGGCCTTACAGCTGGCCAATCACTATCTGGCCCCCCATAAAGTACAGCTAAGCTGCCTGCAATGGGATTTACACCTGCAAACCAATCTGGATTGGCAGGTTTCGGCCCGCAGTGTATGTGTTCAAGGTCCGGGCTTTAGCGCCGAAGCGGCAAATGCACTATTCGATTTGTCTCAGTTGCAGGTGGCCAGCCTGCAACTTGTGCACCAGCCAGACAATGCCGCCACCCACAGTAAGGAAAATCAACCTGTCAGCTGGCAGCTCCCTGACTTGCCAGCGATTAGCATCGATAAGTTACAACTGCAAAGCCCGTTGCTTCGCCAACCTTTGGAAATGGCCGTTCGCTATCAACAGGGCAATCTGCAATTAAACGGCCCATGGCAGGCAGATATTGCCCTTAAAGACAACCAAGCCGAGTTACAACTGAATTGGAGACTGGCAGATTTAGCCAACTATTTACGCTTACCAGAAGCGCTTCCCGCAGCGCTGCTCGACAGTCCCATACACACACAAGCCAGTTTTGATGGCCAGAACCTGGTTGCCACCAACCAAATAGCAACGCAGTTCTCCTACCTTTTAGAGGCGTTGGAATGTCAGATGCCAATTGCTGTAACGGGTGAACTGGCCTTACGCCTGGATACCACGATGCTGCAAGCTGATATGGACCTCAGTGCCCTGCCAATTAAGCTGAATTTACAGCACTGCCCAATACCCAATCCAGCGGCAGAACTGTATAAGCCTGCACAAATAACAATTAACTTGCCAGACATCGCCAAAGTTAACCTGCAAAGCCTGAAGCTTGCCAGTGCAGAGGTGCAATTCACCGGTAAAACGCAGGGCCTGCTGACGTTAAATCATATTGATTGGCAGACAGATAAGCCGCTGACCGCCAGTTATCAGCTTAACAGCATACTGGTACCGGCCCAGCCCTCAGAACAGTGGTTCCCGCTGGCCCTGCAGGGTATTGGGCAAATTCACCTGAGCGTGGATAGCCAGGTACCAGACTATCAGCTGTCAGGACAGGAATGGCAACTGAGTGCAGATAGTTGGCGTGTCGAGGATTGGCAGGCCGACAAGCTTCAGCTCAACAGCCAATTCACGCTGGATAGCAAGGCGGGCCTACAGGCCGAACTGAAGGTTAAGGCGGCACAGGCTTTGAATAAAGATATCCGGCTGGGCGCAATAAAAACCACAATTAGTCTGGCATCACAAGATCTCAAAAATGTCACAGGCAAAACGGATTTGAGTCTGGATAATCTGGCAAGCGCAGATGGCAAAATTACTGGCCTGATGCACCAGCATCAGTTCAATGTTCAGCAAGGGCTGGTCACAATCCTTGGTAACACTAAACTGAAAAAACTGGATGTCCAAAAATGGCAGCTTAATGAGTTGGCTTTCAAACATGAATTGTTCATGCCTTTGAGCGAGCCGTTGCAGGGCCGCTCAGTACATCAATGGCAACTGCCTTCGGGTCTGCATGGCCAGGTTAATCAGGAGCAGAACAGGTTTAATCTGACCCTGCCTGCGCAAAGCAGCAATAAATTCACCCCGTTGCTTAAACCGCTGCTGCCACAATTGGCCTTGACGGCCGGTCAATTGGCCGCCAGCGCCGAGTATGCGCTGGACACAGGTAAACTGAATGCCAATATTGACGTTTCAACCTTATCACTTAGCTATCAGGACTATCAGGTTGAAGATATCAGTGTTAACAGCGACATCAGTTGGTATTCAGGTAACCTTCATCTGGCCCCCGCTACTCTGAGCATCAAGTCGGTAAATGTAGGCCTGCCCATTACAGATATCAGCGCCCAACTTGGCACAGATGCCAAAGGGCCGGTGCTAAGCGGATTAAATGGCAAATTGCTAAGTGGCGAATTTTCCCTGCCGCAGCTGCGCCTGGATAACAAGCCACAGCAAATGACCCTGGCGCTACGCCATCTTGATGCCGGTGAACTGGCTAAGTTGGGCAAAGATTCAGGCATAGAAGTGCGTGGCAAGGTGGGAGCTGATGTCCCCATCAAACTGGATGGCAAACTGGTAGAAGTAAAAGACGGCAAGTTATATAACGAAGGTCCAGCTAAATTGCTGATTTATGACAATGCAGCCTTTGACAGCCTGCTGGCCAGTCAGCCCAACCTGGCCCCCAGTTTATCGGCATTGAAGAACATGGATATTTCGTCACTGACCAGTACAGTGAACCTGAAACCTGATGGTTGGTTACTTTTAGATATGAAGATAAAGGGCCACAATCCTGGCAAGAAACAGGATGTAAATTTTAACTATACCCATGAAGAGAACCTCTTTACCCTGTTAAGGGCCCTGCAGTTAGGGGATGAGGTACAGAAAAAAGTGCAAGAAAAAGTCAAATGAGGAAAACGCTGTGAGAAGCCTATTGTTACTGTCAGCCTTGCTATCACTTGGCGCCTGCACCCACAGGGTACAGGTGGAAACCAAGGAACCTATTACCATCAATCTTAATGTCAAGGTCGACCATGAGATCCGCGTTAAGGTTGATAAAGAGCTGGACAGCCTGTTCAGCGAAGACAGCGAATTATTCTAAGGAGATTCTGATGAAAAACAGACTATTATCTGCCCTGTTCGCGCTGCCCCTGTTGCTGAGCTTGCCAGCCCTGGCGATAGAACTGGACGAAGCTAAAGACAAGGGCCTGGTGGGTGAACAAACCGACGGCTACCTGGGGATAGTCAAAAGTGCCCCGCAAGTGCCTGAGCTGGTGCAGGATGTCAACAGCAAACGCAAAGCCAAGTATCAGGAGCTGGCGCAAAAAAATGGCATTGCCCTTTCACAAGTGGAAGCCCTGGCCGGTAAAAAAGCCGTTGAAAAAACTCAACCTGGGCATTACATATTGCTTGATGGTCAATGGGTTAAGAAATAATCCAACACATTTTTCCTAACGCCAAGTCAGCCCGGCCAGTTATACTGGCCGTGTTTTTTTGCAGGAGCCACTATGTTTGAATGGATCGCCAGCCCCGAAGCCTGGATTGCCCTGGGCACCCTGATGGCCCTGGAAATCGTCCTTGGCATCGACAATATCATTTTTATTTCCATTCTGGTCGGCAGATTACCCCCAGAGCAACGAGACAAAGCACGTAAGCTGGGCATCGCCCTGGCAATGCTGACCCGCCTGGCGTTGCTGTTTTCCATTACCTGGGTGATGGGCCTGACCGACGCCTGGTTCAGTGTTCTGGGCAATGAGATTTCCGGACGGGATGTGATTTTAATTTTAGGTGGCCTGTTCCTGCTGGCAAAATCCACCCATGAAATTCACAACAGTCTGGAAGGGGATGCACAAGAGGGACAAGGCAGTGCCGCTGCCAGTTTTGGCGCCATTTTGGTACAAATTGCCATTTTGGATCTGGTGTTTTCGCTGGACTCGGTGATCACCGCCGTGGGCCTGGTGTCTCACCTGTCCATTATGGTGATTGCCGTGGTGGCCTCGGTTTTGGTCATGTTGTTTGCTGCCAAATCCATCGGTGAGTTTGTCGACGCCCACCCCACCATTAAAATGCTGGCACTCTCTTTCCTGATAATGGTGGGCTTTACCCTGGTTATCGAAGGATTCGATGTGCATGTGCCAAAAGGGTATATCTACTTCGCCATGGCATTTTCGGTGGCAGTGGAAGTGCTGAATATTCGGATACGCAAGCGCCAGCAGGCTAACAAAGTAAAACTTAATAAATCAATCAGCTAACGGGAAGCCGATGCAAACCAAATTTTTAATACTGTTGTTGTTACTGGTGCTGTTTTTTGTCAGCCGCGCCGGTATTCAGTTATTTATCCAAAAAGTGGTGGAAATGAAAGATGCCCCACTGACCCGCAAGGCCATGATTAAGAAGTTTCTGAACACCGCTCATCTGGCGGTGTTCCTGTTTGCAGCGTTGGTGACCATGGGCATTGATTATGCCAATCTGATGGTGTTTTTATCCTCCACCTTCGCCATCCTGGGCGTGGCGCTGGTTGCCCAGTGGTCGATTCTGGCCAATATCACCGCCGGCATTCTGATCTTCTTCAATTTCCCCTATCGGGTTGGCGACCGCATTATGATCGTCAATAAAGATTTTGATATGTCGGGCGTAATTGAGGAAATTACCACCTTTCATGTACTGATTCGCCGCGACCAGGGTGAGCTGATTACCTACCCCAACAGCCTGATTTTACAAACCCCGGTGATTAAACTGCCCGAACACGCCAAATCTTTACCGCAAAAAGCCGAGCAACTGGAGTCTGATTAATGTCAATCGTTCTGAAAACCCCGGAACAACTTGAACTGATGCGCCACTCAGGCCAGCTTCTGGCGGGCGTATTTGCGATGCTGGATGATTATGTGCAGGCCGGGATCAGTACCATGGACATCAACAATAAAGTCGAAGACTTTATTATTAATGAACTAAAGGCACGCCCGGCCAGTAAAGGCCAGTATGACTATCCCTATGTTCTGAACTGCTCTATCAATGAGGTCGTTTGCCATGGTATGCCCAAGGCCACGCAGAAGCTGAAAAAGGGCGACATTGTTAATCTGGATATCACCCTGGAGAAAAATGGTTTTGTGGCCGATTCCAGTAAGATGTATATGATTGGTCAGGTTACCCCATTGGCAAAGCGTTTGGTGGAAACCACCTATCAGGCCATGTGGGCCGGTATTCACACTGTCAAACCCGGTGCGACTCTGGGTGACGTCGGTCACGCCATTCAGAAAACAGCCGAAGCGGCAGGTTATTCCGTGGTGCGGGACTATTGTGGCCATGGCATTGGCGAAGAAATGCATGAAGGACCACAGGTGCTGCATTATGGCGAGCCTGGAACCGGGGTTGAATTGGTGCCGGGCATGACCTTTACCATTGAGCCGATGATCAATCAGGGCGGTTATCGCACCAAAACCAAAAAAGATGGCTGGACGGTGGTGACCCGTGACGGCAAGTTGTCTGCCCAGTGGGAGCATACTGTCGCCGTCACAGACAGCGGCGTGGAAATACTAACCTTGCGAGCGGAGGAACAACCATGAGTCTGGAAAACCGGCTGGAACTGGCCACCCTGCCTACCCCACTTCAGCCCATGCAGAATCTGTCTGACAAGTTAGGCGGGCCTGAACTTTGGATCAAGCGTGATGATCTTACCGGTCTGGCGCTGGGCGGCAATAAGACCCGCAAGCTGGAGTACATGCTGTTTGAAGCGCTGCAACAAGGTGCGGATTGCATTATCACAGCAGGCGCCATTCAGTCCAATCACTGCCGACAAACCGCCGCCGCGGCAGCGATGCTGGAGCTGGAATGTCATCTGGTGCTAGGCGGTCATGAGCCTGGCTCCTGTAACGGCAATCTGCTGCTGGATAAATTGCTGGGCGCCCAAATTCATTGGGCAGGTGATCATCGTAAAGGTGAAGATATTCCGTTGTTGGTGGAAAAACTTCAGGCTCAGGGCAAAAAGCCTTATGTCGTGCCTTACGGCGGTTCCAATTTGCTGGGTGCCCTGGGCTATGCCAATGCCGTGCTGGAGTTGGTAAAACAGAGCGAAACCCGTTTTACCCATATTGTCTTTGCTTCCGCGTCTGGCGGCACCCACGCCGGGATTTTGGCTGGCGCCCGGTTGGTAGGCTTAACTGCTCAGGTGCTGGGTATTCGCATTGATAAACTGGACGCTCCGGACCAGCCATTTGCTGACAAGGTCTTGAATCTGGCTAACGAAGTCGCTGCAGATTTGGCCCTGGAAGCTTTTAGCAAAGAGGATGTGTTGTTAAGTGAGGATTATCTGGGGGGCGGCTATGCGGTCATTGGTGATGCTGAACGTCAGGCCATTACCACCTTAGCGAAAAATGAAGCCATATTGCTGGACCCGGTTTACACAGGACGCGCCATGGCGGGATTGCTGGATTTAATTAACAAAGGGTACTTCCACGCAGAGGATAAAGTGTTGTTCTGGCATACCGGTGGGGCACCTGCCCTATTCGCTTACGCCGATGCACTTTAGCCGTTTGGTCGAACTGAAGTTCGACCTGCTGTGTTTGCTAACATAGCGGTGTGCTGGTGATTATTGTAAGGGAGCGCGAATAAACGCGACTCCCTTTGTATGCTCTTGCGGCTTCACAAACCCAACAAATACTGCCATACGGCCTGTTCAATGGTCACTAATGCCTGGGCAGAGGCATCACCTTCAAGATCACCGCCGGTGGTTAAAATCACCAGGGCAATATCGTTTTGTAAATCACCGATGATTTCTGTTGATACCCCAGGGTCGCCGCCACTATGGCGTATGTAGCTGCCGTCCACTTCCCAGAATAAACCGTGTTGCCCAAACAAAGCCGGGTTATCTGTTAGTGCTGATTTCACTGCATTGGCATTCAGTACCTGCTGATCCCCCAGTTTGCCCTGATGCATCATAGCATCGAGATAACGACTAAGATCCCGTGCAGATGAGCGCAACTCGCCATCGGCACTGGTCACACCGCTATACTGTGGAATAGGCTCATTCACACCGTCGCCATCCAGATCAGCATAAAGCGTCGCCTGATCAGGCAAAGCCGGATCCCAACTGGTATTATGCATGCCTAACGGCGTGAACAAACGATGCTGAGTATAATCAAAATAGTCCACATAGCCCTGTTGGTTTAAAAAGCGTCCAAAGGCATAGGATGCCAATCCGGTTGCCAAGTTACTGTACTCACTGAACATGCCAGGCTCAAAAGTCGGGTGTTGCAGATAGTTATCCTGCTGATACAACACTCCTCCGGGAACAAGGTAGCTTTTTAAAAATCTTCCCAAATCGGTTTCTACCGGGTCCGGACAGCTGTCGCTGACATAAAGCTCGTTGTATAAAGAGCGACTGTCATCCAGCGCGTAATAAGCACACAGATAGGAGGCATCCGTTGTACCGGAAGTGTGGCTGGCCAGATGCGCGAAACTGGCCTGTTGTGATGCGCCTTGCAATGGAAAGTCCAACCAGTTTTGCACCGGTGCAGATAAGTCCAGTTCCAGCTCGTGCTGGGCATGAGCCAGTGCCGTCCCGAGAAAGGTCTTACTCACTGAAGCCAGCTTAAATGGCGTATCCAGTGTCACAGGCCGGCCGCTGTCATCAGCCTGACCATAGTTACCCTGCCAAACAATTTGCCCCTGTTTGATTGCCGCAATACTGGCGCCCACCAGGTTAGCGTCGGCCAGTATGGTCTCAATATTGTTATCCAACTCGCTTTCACTGCTCGCTGGTGCCAGTTTTCCACCCAGTTGTGTCAGTACATAATCGTAACTACTGAAGCGGCCAAACTGCGCACCGGAAAGACTGTAAGTTGGCAGATACACATGGGGCGGGATACCGCTCTTTTCAAAATGGCGGCCAAGGTGATCCCAATAAAATTCATGAGAAAGCTCAGCGTCCCAGCCATTAGGTAAACTTCCGGGTAATTTGTCTGACAACCCGCCCCAGGTTGATTGTCCGACTAAGGTCACCTGAGGCAGAGCCGACATGGCCAGGGTGAAGGTTTCGCCAGCGCTGACGGTATCTTCACTGACAAGCAGATAAACCGGTTTATTGTAGAATATGTCGCCATCCGGCTCGATAAAGAACTCACCGACTGGCGAGTTTCCATGCTTGTTTCTGGCCTGTTTGGTAAAGGCGAGTCGCCGTTCATTGGTCAGGTAAGAGGCAATCTTTAGTCCCAGCGGATCAAATCCGCCGTCATTCAGGCGAATATCGACGATCATGCCCTTAGTGTCAACCAAATCTGCCATGATTTCAGGCATGATTTCATCCAGTACCGCCAGGTCTTCAGGGGCACCTTTACCACTAAACCCGTACATTCGGGTCACCACCAGTATGGCGACATTCTGTGCGGTTTTCCCCCAAATCATGCCAGGTAAACCAGAGTCGCCCAGCTCACCACCACTATCGGCGACGATATAGCTACGAATGCGCTGTATGTATTCGTTAATGTAGAGTTCCTGCAACGCGTCCAGTTGCGCTTCACTAATACTGGGGTCATCCATAAAGGCACTAACCTGCGCCTGCTCAATTTGTTTAAACAACTGGCCTGTTTTACTGTTGGGTGAATATTCCCTGTCCAGGGTTTGTGCAGACAGCACTACATGGCCGTCCTTCAGAGGCTCAAGCATTTGGGTAAAGATATCGAACAGTTGTTCATCCGTGGTGGACGCATTAACAAGCGGGCGATGCCTGTCATACATGGCTTGCCAGTCCACTTCACGCAAAGCAAAAAAAGCATAAAGTTCATTAAACTTATGCCAGAAGTATTCGAAGTTCGCTACCGGGTCCTGGCTTTCGTCTGTGCCATCCACACATACCGAAGGTAAGGTATCGACCCGTTCAAATACAAAGCGGTAGTAAGGGCCATACTCAATGAGATCGAACTCCAGACGATTGGCACCGGGCAACGAGAAGTCACCAAAAGTGCTATCGGCTTGTGCCATTGGTACATTCATCAACGGCAGGCAACCGGCCTGATTGGCTTCAAAAATGCGCACTCCCTGGCTGTCCGCCTGCAAATAGCGGCCATACCCTTTTTGTACCCAAGCTCCTTGCGCTTGCTGATACACTGTCGGTTCAACCGGTATAACGGGTTTCTTATTGTCTGAGCCGCAACCAGCTATTCCCAGAGCAATGGCCGATAAACAAAATAGTCGTAACATACTCAATCCTTTTGTTGGTGATGTGGCCAATAGCATGCCAAGGGGACAGCCTGAAATCCGTTCAGGCTTGTGGCAAAGTTGTATGGGAATGTCGATAGTTGTGCTTGTAACCGGGATTTTCAGTCACACCAAGGCATGGGTAATCGAACTAACTTTTAGTTACAGGTTGGGAGTTAAGGTTATTTGCCGCAGCTATGCGCAGGGAAATACCAGACATGGCGGATTTTCTGTTCGTTAAATTCATAGACCGCAATACTGCATTGGCTTTTCTGCTCGTCCCTTGACAGCCACGTTGCTTCTTCGAGGGTATAGACAAATGCACCACTGCTGTCGATTGAGCGAAGCCTGGAACGGGCACTGGGTACACTTTCAAAATAACTTGTCATAGCGTCGCGAAGTTGCGCCTGAGTTGAGGTTTCAATTGAAAGTTGCTGTGCGGAGATACTCATCCAATGTATATCAGGGGTAGTCATCGCCAACATGGCATTCACATCATGACGGTTAAATGCATCTATGAATTTTTCAACTGTTCTGATGTTTTCCTGCCCATGCAACAAGCCACAAAATAGCAGCGTCACCAGCAAAACCAGTCGCTTTATATACATATCAGTCCCTCAGCCAAGGTAAAAACCGATGGGAAATATCCGCATCACTCATGGTCAGGCAGTGATGATCCTGCACCAGTAAAAAGCTGTCAGGTGCATGCGTATTCTGACCAAATTCGTGTAACAAATGCTGGCCCGTTACCCCTTGCATGGCGGCAAATTAAAACACAGCCTTAGGATCTCTGGCGATGATAAAATTCACTGCGCCATGACACAGATTGCATACCCCATCAAATACGATGATCTGCCGACTAGCCGCCAAAATGCACCCGGTAATCCATAGGCGTAAAACCAAAGCGTAACTTGAACAAACGACCAAAGCTATTGGCACCGCTAAATCCGCATTCCTGACACACCCGCTCCAGACTATAACCGTCACACAGCAACAGACTGCGCGCCCGATCCAGACGCAACTGCTCAAGGTAACGGCTGGGAGAAAGGCCAAATCGCTGAGTAAAAATACGCCTGAAATGCCGCTCACTCAGACAGGCCTTATCTGCCATTTGTGCCAGGCCGATGGGACGGTGTAAGTTGTCGAGCACCCATTGTTGTAGCTGAATAAAACGGGTTTCCTCGCTGGCCTGCACCGTCAGTGGTCGTGAATACTGGGTCTGATTGCCACTGCGGCGCAGGTACATGACCAGCTCCTGGGCAACGGTTTGGGCCAGATGTAGCCCCAGATCTTCTTCCAATATCGCCAGGCACAAATCAATGCCCGCCGTCATGCCGCCTGAGGAATAGTATTTATCCTCTTTGTGATACAAGGCCTCGGCATTAACCTGCACGGCAGGAAAGGCGTCCTGCAATTGCTGAGCAAAGCGCCAGTGAGTAGACAAGGTTTTGCCATTCACCAGACCACTGGCGGCCAGTAAGAATGCCCCGGTGCAAATGCTGATTAGTTTTTCAAGCTGACTATCCTGGCTGCACAACCAGTGCAAAAACACAGGATTCTGCTGTAGTTGCTGGTTACCGCTGCCACCGGGCAGCACCAGATAATCCAGTGCAGGACAATCATTCAGTGCGACGTCTGCCATCAGTTTCAGACCGTTTTCGGCCCTGACCGGTTGCGTATTCAAACCCAGCAGATGTATTTGATAAAACGCCGGGCGCCCCAATTTTTTCAGCTCCTCATTAGCCTGCCCAAAGGTATCTAAAGCACCTGCTAAATCAACGGCTTGCACCTGCTCATAAATAAAAATACCCACTTGCTTCATTGGCTGCTCCACCTGAGGTTTTAAGCAACTATAACAATGCCCAGCATTGACCGAAAGGACACGAACAGTGCAAATTCGGCCATAAAATATGAGATTTCAGGCGGCTTGATGAAGCGAATCAAGAATATCCAACAAGGCGGTTTCGTCCGGCTCCAGGTCGGTTTGTTGCGCTCCGCTGAGGCGCTGACGGGTATGCCAGTCGCAATTTTCAATCACAACCGGGTCGATATAGCCAGGGTCATTGTGCAATGACAAAGGACCTGGATGCAGACATTGCCAAAGGCGCGCAGAATCAGTCAGTTGTTGCTGAAAATAGGCCGCCTGAATCTCGGCCTGTCGCCAATGTTCGGTATCTGCCTTAAGGGGAAAGGCGGGGGCCCCCGTCAGGGTTTCGGTGGCCTCAGGCAAGGCCACCGCAGACGGCTCGCTGACAATCTGCAGGCGTTCAAGCAGATTTTGTTGCAGCATACTCAGCAGCAGACTGAAGGTCTGGCCCTGGCCCGGCCGGGCGGCCTGGCTTAGCTTACCATTGAACTCCAAATCGTTGACGATATTGCGCATACTCTCCCCACCTTCCGGCTACACTTGGTTATCGTTTACGCAGCACATAACTTTAGTTTGCTTTGTGGCGGTGATTCAAAGAAGATGGCTGGAGCAGTAACTATTGGATGTACGAAACTCAGGCTAAGATGGCGACCCTGTCCTACCATAATAAACGCGTATTAGTCGTTGATGATCAACGACCCTTTCTAATCCTGTTGCGCGGCATAATGAACAACCTGGGTGCCACTTCTGTTGTCGTGGTGCAAAACGGTGAATCTGCCGTGGCGGCCTGCCGCCAGGAGAAGTTCGATATCATTATTTCCGATCTGCATCTTGGCAGTGACAAAAAAAACGGCTACCAGTTGTTGGAAGAACTGCGGGTACGCAAGCTGATCAAATCCACCACCATCTATATGATGGTCAGTGCCGACAGCGACCGGCCAATGGTGTTAGGCAGCATTGAAAAACAACCTGACGGTTACATTATCAAGCCGTTTTCACAATCGCAGTTACATAGCAGATTGTCCCGTGCCTACCACAAACGGCACACGCTCAAAGACGTTTATCAGAAAGTGATGGACGGTGAAAATGTTGCTGCCATTGAGGAATGCCGCAAACTCATCCGTTCCGGTAACAGATATAGCAAATACTGTCTGTCCATCCTGCTGGATTTACTGTGGCGGGAGAACCGCAATGAAGAAGCCCTGCAGTTACTCAACTCTATCAGCGACGCAAAGCCCCTGCCCTGGGTGAATATTGCCCTGGCACGCACGCATTTATACCTTGGTAATATTCCTGATGCCATGCTGCTTGCCAGCCGGGTCGCCGCACAGAAACTCTATGCCGTGGAAGGCCTGGACATCATGGCCCAGTGCCGGGTTAAGCGAAACGAGTTGGATGACGCACTAAAAACTATACAAGCAGCCCTGAATATTGCCCCATTTTCTCTCACCCGGCAGTTCCTGGGCTGTGAGATAGCCAGATTAGCCGGCGACTTTGAGTTAGCCAAAAACTGTTGCCAGGCCATTTTAGAGCAAAGCAAAAAGTCGGTTCATCGCAGTGTCACGCACCTTTGCAACTATGTACGCAGCATATTGGACGCTGCGGAACAAGCCGAAGATAAGAAACTGCGCAACCGTTATCATCAGGAAGCCATGCTGGTGTTGCAACGTAACCGCAACGATGAATTGTTAAGCCGCACCAGAGAAAGCTTTGACTACAATATATTTGAAGATCTGGTTGGGGCCAGAATTAACCTGATTGACGGCAAGCTGCTGGAAGCCAAACGCACCTTAAATGCCACACAGTTCGAACTGCGCAGCCGCTTTGAGGAATATCCCATGGCACTGGCACCGGATTCCCTGACCCTGATGACCGATCTGGGGGAATTTGAAGACGCGAATCGCCTGCTCAGTGAACTGAAAAGCAGCAACCTGCCGGTGGATCCCAATCTGCAATATTTAATTGGTAATATTGAACGCAGGCAAACTGAGGTCAGAGAGAACTACAATAAGCACAACAGAGCAGGTATTTCGCAATATGCGGAAGGTCAATACGAGGCAGCCTACCAGTCATTTCTGCAGGCCCAGGAACTGGCCCCCATGAACACCGGGGTGGCACTGAACTTGCTGCAATGCTTGCTTAAATTGATGGAAAAAATGACCAAGCCCGACCAGCAACTGCTGATGAAATGCCGTCAAACCTACAGAATGGTAGATGGCATGCGTTTGCCGGAAAGTCATCAAAGCAAGTTTGACAGTATAAAAGAAAATGTTAAAAGCTATCTGGAGCACAGATGAAAAAGCACACACTGATCCCCGCATTGTTGGCCAGTCTGGCAATAGGTTGTACCAGCACTGACAATCCCTGCGAGCGAATTCTTGAAGTGAAGCAACAGGAACAGCAGTGCGCAGAGTGGCGCAAGGTGATGATGGATAAGGAGCATCCACAGCAGGCGCTGACAGCAAAAAAACGCTATGAGGAAGCCTGTCTGGAATTACGATACTATCGCGATCAATACGACACTATCTGTAAAGGTGATGAGCGCGCCATTGGCGAGCCAAGGAAACCTGAAGAATCAAAGCAATAGGTTAATTGAAGAGGCTGGTACTAAGCCAGCCGTCCTTGTTGATAATCACTGATAGCCTGTTGGATTTCGGCCTCTGTGTTCATAACAAAAGGCCCATACTGCACTACAGGTTCGCCGATAGGCTCGCCTGCCACCAGAATGAGTCTGGTATCAGCTTCCAACTTAAGTCCAAGATTCTCCCCATGCCCCAATACGGCAAGTTGCCCTTTTTTCAGCAGCTTGTCGCCAACGCTTAATTGCCCCTCGTAAGGGTAAATAAAGGCGTTGTGATGCTGCGGCAATGGAATGTCGATTTCACCGCCTTGTTGTGTCTGAACATCCACAAACAGCGGTTTAACAGCCTGGGTACTGACAGGACCCGTTGCGCCAAACAGCTCTCCGGCCAACACCCGGATAAGTATGCCCGGTTGTGGCGAAACTTCGGTAACCTTATCAGCCGCAATATCCTGATAACCCGGCGCCGACATCTTCTCACTGGCCGGCAAATTCACCCATAATTGAAAGCCTCGCATTAACCCCTGGGTCTGCTGTGGCATTTCTTCATGAATGATTCCTCTGCCAGCATTCATCCACTGCAAGCCGCCAGTCTCGATAACGCCTTTATTCCCCACAGAGTCGGCGTGACCCATTTTACCCGCCAGCATATAAGTAACAGTTTGGAATCCCCGATGAGGGTGTGGCGGGAATCCGGCCAGATAGTCACTTGGCTGATCAGAGCCAAACTCATCCAACATTAAAAAAGGATCCAGGCGCGGCAAAGCGGGTTGTCCTATCAGTCTTGTCAGCGCCACACCAGCACCATCCTGGGTGCGAATGCCGCTTAGGGTCTGGATAATCTGTCTGTTAGCCATGGTTGTGCTCCTGGAAAGTGATGTGCTGATTGAACCACCGAAGGAAGAGAACATAAAGCGCAATAAATACGAAGATAAATTCGATTAAATAGAATTATTTTCCAAACTCGCTGACCACGGCCCGGGCAATAGGCATGGCCGATGTCGCCGCTGGCGAGGGGGCATTGCCCACATGCAGGGTTCGCTCACTGTGCACAAAGCGAAAGTCATGTAGCAGCTCGCCACTTTCGGTTACCGCCTGAGCCCGCACCCCATGACGGTAAGGCAGAAGATCATGCTGTTGAATCTGCGGGCAGTACTTTTGCACTAATTTCAAATACTGTGATTTAAACAGAGAATGGCGCACTTCGCTCAGGCCACTCTGCCAGTATTGTCTGGCTAGCGGCCAAAAGCCCTTGTAGCTGAGATTTTCCCAGCAGTCTTTAACGTTGATATGCGTCCAACTATAGCCTTCTCTGGCCAGCGCCAGCACCGCATTAGGGCCAACCGTCACACTGCCGTCTATCATGCGGGTCAGATGCACGCCTAAAAAGGGTAACTGTGGATCAGGAACCGGGTAGATAAGATGTTTAACCAATGCATTGTACTTGTCAGGCAAACGATAATATTCGCCCCTGAACGGCAGAATGCGAAAATCCGTGCTCAGGCCCTGCATCTGAATCAAACGATCAGCCATCAATCCCGCGCAGTTGAGTAACTTTTCAGCCAGCAGTCGCCGTCCATCATGCAAAGACACCTGCACCTCATGTGCTGTTTCGTGAATGTCGCTGACTTGCGCAGAGTATTCAATTTCTGCCCCGGCCTTAATGGCTTTTTCCAACAGTCGCCGGGTAATGGCGGTATAGTCAGTGATGGCCGTGTCCCTGACCAGAATGGCGGCCCTGCCACTAATCGCCTGCTCGGTTTGGCGCAAGGCATTGGCGTTCATCCACTGCGGATGCAACCCGTTGTCCTGGCTGCGTTGATAAAGTGCCTGTAGACGAATTTCCTCTTGCGAATCGGTGGCCACAATCAACTTACCACACTGCAACAAAGGTATGTCTTCAGCCTGGCAAAAGGCCAGCGTTTCACTTAAGCCTTCGCGACAATACTGGGCCTTGAGGCTACCAGGAGCGTAGTACACGCCAGCATGCACCACCCCCGAATTGCGTCCGGTCTGATGGCGTGCCGGTGCTGACTCCTTTTCTATTATCAGAACTTTTTTACCTGGATGGCACTGCAAATAATGCCGGGCACAGGCGGCACCAAGGATACCGGCCCCCACAACAATCAGGTCATAGGTTTTACCCAACATCAGTGCTCAATCAAGTCGTTCAGATCATCAATACGTTGCTGCATTTCACGCAACACATGACGCTTCTGTTTATCACTCAGACCTGGGGTCAGTTCAGCAAGCATACGCGCATAATATTCGCGGTTGGCCAGGTCAGCTTCCCGCAAGGCGTCGGACTGGTAATCCTGAGGACGCACCAGAAGAAGCGTGAAAGTATCCCGCCACGCTTTCGTATCCACTCGCCCCAACAGACTGTCCATTGCAGCCTGCTGCCAGTTTCGGCGGTACTTAAGCCTTAACTCATAGGTTGGTGCAAACCCTTCGACCCATTCATTGAGTTGCGCCTTTTGCTCAGCGCTCAGTCTGCCTGTCCACTCCTGCATGTCTTCGTGCAAGTTTTCCCGGCTTTTTTCCAGACGCTCCTGTTCATCCAGCTCGTTGCGCTCCTCTTCACGCTCTTTTTGCTGTTTTTCAAAAGCGGCGAACATATCTTTTATCTGTTGATCATTAAGCTGCAGAGATAGCTCGGCCAGATCCGGACCAAGATGGTTGATAAGCGAATACCAATGGCCGCGCACCCTGGAAAAAAACTCCTGCCACTGAGCTTGAGTCATCTGTCCCTGTTCAAACTGCTGTTTCAGGGCCACCAAGTCATCGCGGTATCTGGGCAATTGCTGGTGTCTGTGCCACTTCAACCAGTCCTGCATTTTATGGTCAAACTGCTTTTTTTGTTCTTTATTGAGTTCAACATAATCGTCTATATACCAATGCACCAACCAGTCAAGATTGTTGTATACGAAGGTAGTTGAGCAACCACTAAGCGTTAAAACCAGTAGTAACGCGGCAAAAATTCTGACCATGCAAGATTCCCTGATACGCCATTTTGAGCGAGTGTAACAAGGCTTTGATCTTAGGCAATAACCAAGTTGTTACGGAAATTTAAACTGAGCAGTGGAAAAATTACAAAGGCAGGGTATAAGCTAGCCATGTGTCGCAGCGAAAAGAAGGACAAGGGATGAAACGCATAGCAGTGTTGACTTCTGGTGGCGATGCCCCAGGCATGAATGCCGCCATTCGAGCGGTAGTACTGGCCAGCCACTACTTTGGCGTTCAGGTAATAGGCTACCGTCATGGATTTAACGGACTGCTTGAGCAGGAATACCAAATTCTGCAAAGCAGCGACGTCAACAACATTATTCAGCGCGGCGGTACGATTTTAAAAAGTGCCCGTTGCCAGGCATTTACCACTGACGAGGGCGGGCGCCAGGCCGCAGACAACCTTACAGCCCTTGAGATAGATGCATTAATTATTATCGGTGGGGACGGCTCATTCCGTGGTGCTGTGCATTTAGGTCGATTCTGGTCCGGCAAGATTCTGGGCCTGCCCGGTACCATTGACAATGACATTAATGGCACTGATGCCACCATAGGCTACTACACAGCCATAGATACGGCTCTGGAAAGTATTGACAGGGTCCGGGATACGGCCGATGCCTTTGAACGAATATTTTTAATTGAAGTCATGGGCCGTCACGCTGGCTTTATCGGCCTCAGTGCAGCCGTTTGTTCCGGGGCAGAGCAGGTTTTGCTGCCCGAGCTTTTCACCGACAACTTACCGGACCTGGACAGCCTGGCCGGGCATATTCAAACTGCCCAGAAGATCCGTGGCAAATGCAGTTATATTATGGTGGTGTCGGAAAACATCTGGCCAGGAGGGGTGATGGATTTAGCTGACCAACTGCACCAGCGCACCGGTATCGACTGCCGCCCGGTTATTCTGGGTCATGTACAACGAGGGGGTTCACCGGTCAGCCTTGATCGGATCCTGGCGTCAAAGTTAGGTGTTTATGCTGTGGAAGCCGCACGTACAGGTAAAACCGGTATTATGATTGGCGAACATAATCAGCAAATGGTGGAAGTACCTTTTCAAGATACCTGGAACCAAGCCAAAGCCCTGGATCCTTATCTACTGCACATCCAGCAGGAAACCTTTGACTTGGTAAAAAATAGCAATAACCCATAAAAAAACCCCGCTTTCGCGGGGCTAAGGGAAAAATTGGGCAAAGTCATTTATCTGATTTAAGAGGCGTCAAGACCATCAGACAAATGACGCCCAAATGCTTTACTCAATTTATCTGCATTAACTGATACGTGACATCAGCTCCTGACCGATAGCACCAGCCATATGGCCATTGGCTTCTGCCCACTGCTGCAGAGCCATCCCGTCTTTTTCGGTTTTTTGCAGGTCTGATTTGCTCATCTTCTTGATCATAAAGGTGCCAACTTCAGCTGCATTGTTTTCCATCGAGTAACGGATCAGGCTGCTTCCACCACAGCTGATACCGTCGTAGTAGTCACCCAGACGCAGGTTGTAATCATCCTGTACTTGTTTGATTTTCTTGCGCAGCTCAGACTTATCATCGTTCTTTACAATAGTGCAGATGTTTTGCAGATCTTCGTTGATATCAGCAAAGCTCAGTGGGGATACAGCCAGAGTCATCAAACCGAACAGGGTAACAGCAGATTTTTTCATGGATAACAGCCTCTTAAAAAAATGTTGTAAATCTTGACGGCGCGAATCATACAGAGGCCCATGGTTTTTACCTATCACCAGGTTGACACCTATGTATATGTTTTAATACCAAACAAACCACACCTATGACTTGACACTTAACCTAATGAATTACAAAAGGTTAATGGAGGAAAAGTGAAACATAGAGCAAAGGTAAAAAAGCGCGTGATCGGCATGGGTAGCGGTATGATGAACAGACGAGGACAGTGTTAGCTGTTAGCCACTTTAATCTTCCAATTTAATTCATTGCGTTTCCACAAGGCCTGTAACTCAGGAATAGCGGATATCCGTTTTGCCACCGTAAACAACTTTGGGCAATGGCTGGCAAACCAGGCAGGTCTTGGCCGCCAACAGCACATGACACACAGGTAAATATCCAGTGCTGTCAGACGATTACCCAACAAGTAAGGCTCAGGCCTGACTTCTTTTTCCCATTGCAACCAAAGCTGCTGACGGCGCCCATCGGTGCTACGGCGCAGTGCATCAGATTCTGCTGCGCCGACAAAACGTTCGGGATGATCGCCAAAGGTAAAGGTGGGATATAAGGCACTCACTAACCAGATAAGCCGACGCAAAAACGGCACTCGCTGGCTTTCTGCGGCTTGAGGGACCAGCAACGCATTAAAATCGCCAAGCCATAAGGTAATAGCCGCAGATTCACTCAGTACTTGTCCGTCCGCTAACACCAGAGTCGGAATTTCCCGCAGCGGATTATATTTTGCAAGCCGACTACCTGGCTCTGCCAGTTGCTGCCATTCCAGGTAATCAACCTCATAGTCCAGACCGCACAGTATAAACTGCGCTTCCACTATTGCGGAGCCGCCTCCCCTGGCAGCCAGTAACAAGGGCTTCTGCATATCATTGGTGAATCATATTCTTAACTCTGTCCCTGTGGCTGCGGCTGACTTTCAGCTCCGTACCATTTTGCAGGACCAGGTGATATTCGCCACTGACATGGCTTACCAGCTTACTGACAAACTGGATATTAGCGATGGCGCTGCGGTGAACGCGCACAAACCGGCGCGGGTCCAGCTCCTCTTCCAGTTCTTTCATGGTACGCCGCATAATGTGCGTGTTGTCACCGGCGTGCACACACATATAGTCACCGGCCGCGTCAATCCACTGAATATCCGTAACCGGCACCCGGGTGACTTCATTGCCATCTTTAATCGCCAGAATATCCGGATACTGACTGATAGGTTCGCCGTCTGCCAGGCGGCGCAGAATCTCTTCGCAATCGTCACCGGTAATATCCGCCACCAAACGGGCTAGTTTGTCTTTGCGACTGCCCTCCTGGCGCAATTCCAGCGTTTGGCACACCTTGTCCACTGCCGCCTTAAGACGCTTGTCGTCCACAGGCTTAAGCACATAGTCAAGTGCATGTACATCAAAGGCTTTGATAGCATAGGTATCATAGGCCGTAACAAAGACAATCAACGGCAGATTACGGCTTTTTTCCCGTAACTGATTGATAACCTGAAAGCCGTTCAGCCCTGGCATCTGAATATCCAGAAAAACTAAATCCGGCTGCAGCTTGCTTATTTTCTCCACAGCCTCCAGGCCGTTCTTGCATTCGTCCAGCACTTCAATGTTGGCAAAGTCGCCTAAACGTACCGCCAGACCACGTCTCGCCAGTGGTTCGTCGTCTACAATGATAGTTCTAATCTTGGTTTGCATCCTGACCTACCTGATAAGGAATTCTGATACTGACTTTGACCCCAGATGGCTGATTCTGGGCGATCACAAAGGAAAAATTATTAGCGTACAAAGATTGCAATCGTTCACGGATGTTGGGTAAGCCCACGCCACCGTTTCGTTGTAACTGGCCGTTCACAATATCAGCGCCAGGCCCATTATCTGCTACTTCTATCAGCAGGTCACGACCAAAGGCTTTGGCACTGATAGCAATACAGCCGCCCTGCTCTGTGCGGGCGATGGCGTATTTAATGGCATTTTCTATCAGTGGCTGCAAAATAAGACTGGGCACCAATGCTTCACGCGTCTCAGCGGCGACATCCCACTGCACCGTCAACCTGTCTTCAAAACGCACCTTTTCAATATCAAGATACATCTCTATGGCCTGAATTTCCTGCTCAAGAGGGACTTTCTTAATGGGATCTTTGTCCAGCGAATAGCGCAGAAAATCACTTAACCTCGACACCATCGCATTGGCGGTGTCATTCTCTTTAATCAGCACCAGGGTCGAAATAGCATTGAGAGTGTTAAACAAAAAGTGCGGATTAAGCTGATAGCGTAACATTTTCAGATGGGCCTGATGGGCCATGGTAGAGGCCTTCAAAGCATTTTGTTTTTCATGCTGCATAAGTTGGTAGTACTTAATACCGAAGTACAAACCACTCCAGCACACAATCACAGAAAAACTGTTAACGCTGTTGCTAAAGTAATAAATCCATTCATCCGGGCGATAACCGTGTTTATAGATTTCCCAATAGTTGATGTTCTTAATCACCGCCCAAAGTACACCAACAAAATAGGAGCACAGCAGCGCAGACAGCACCATTTGCCAGGTCTGCAAGCGCCACAAACGGCGGAACACATAGCGCAGGGGAATGGTAATCAACCAACCGGCATAGGCATTGAGCAGTATCACAAACAACCAGATACTGCGCATATCGTGCAGGAAAGACCCCAGGTAATAGATCAGGGCAAAGCCGGCCCAGCCACCTGTGTGCAACAACCAAAACTGACGCTCTCTGTCGTCAAACATTTTCAGCCAGTGGATCAAACCTAACTCTCAGGAGATAACAACCATTTGAATTATACGGCTTTAATAGATTGACCCGAGGCTGCTGGTCGTAAGCCTTACGTCATCCGCCGCAATGCTGGTCAAGGTGGCGTAAGTGAATTTGCCGTCAATAGCTGATATTCATTCTTTTCAGCCAATGCACCCACCACCAGGCTGGCCCCACCAGCAGAAACTGAAGATCTTTGAAAAAAGAGGGTTTCTTACCTTCGATATGGTGACCGACAAATTGCAGGATCCACATCAGTACAAACAGCGTCAGGCAAAACTGCCACACGGAAATGTCTAATACCACCAACAACCTGATACCCAGAAACACCAGAATGGATAACAGCGTCATCGCTGCCCCTATCGGCCCTGACAATCTGAAATAATAGTAAAGGGTGGGAATCATCAGCACATGGGCCCAGGTAGCGCCGAAGTAAGCAATAAAATCCGGTACCGGAATAGACCATATCAGCCCCACAGTGACAAAATAAATGGACGGCACCGCAATGGCATGGATCAGGATATTGGTTTTGTTGGTATGGCTTTCACCATATTCATTTAACAACGCATCAATCTGTCGCATCTGTCTCGCTCCTTTTATGGCGGTAGCTCCATGGTCTACCTAGAAGTCTATAAGTATTTCCGACAACAGCGGGTTGATTTGTTCATCACCCTGCTCAAACTTGATTCCGTAGTAATTGTATTCTTCATCGGCCTTGTGGTTCATCACCTGCCCCTTAAGGCGATAGACATTGTCTTTGACCGGCCGGATGGACAAGAGCAAATGTTTGCCGGTCAGCTTCACTCCACCTTGCACTGAACGCTTGACGCCCACCCGGCAGCCACTGGCGGAAATATCCAGTACCAATGCGTCAAACAGCGGTGCACCGTTTTCGCCATCAGACAATTCCACCGGGGTACGGGTACTGGTGCGCTTGTCGCTGCGCAGTCCCTGGTTTTGTATCGCCATAGGAAAAGTGACAAATACCAGTTGGGTGGGCTTGGTGGCGACCAGCAAGATCCGGCTTTTAAAGGCGATGACTTCGCCGGTTTCGTCTTCTAAGATAAAGCGCACGATCATGCTGTTGTCAGCATAAATAGCGTCTTTAAGGTTACCCCATTTGCCTTCGTCGGGATAACGCAAAATAATACAGCGGGTACCGTCCATACCAACAAACTCGGTGCGGACTCGTTTGGCTGCAGTGGGTGATTTGACCTGAATATCGAGGACCATACCTGGTCTCATAGAACGCAACTTGCGTAGATCGGAATTCGAGAGCCCTACTTTTTCATTTAAAATCGCCATGTATTCAACCGTTCGGGCAATCCAGTTATCATTATTATCTTTATGATTTAGCGAGCATAACACCGGCAAAGTCGAATATTTCGCTGGTATATGCACAATGTAGCCGCATGTTGAAGCAAACACAACGCTTCATCAGCAACAACATTGTCACAAAAGAATCGATTCAGGGTTTAAACATGTACATTGATTACCGGGTTGATCTGACCCAACGCAAGCGTCACCTGTTCACTGTTGAGCTGCATATCCCGGCTCACCAGCCTGAGCAGCTTCAACTCAGTTTACCGGCCTGGATCCCTGGCTCTTACATGATTCGTGATTTTGCCAGACATATCGTCAAAATCGAGGCGAAATGCACCGCCAAACAAACGCCTCTGCCACTGGTCAAAATAGATAAGCAAAACTGGCTGCTAACCAGTCATGGGCTGGCTTGTACCTTGTGCTATGAGGTTTACGCTTTTGACAGCTCGGTGCGCACCGCTTATCTGGATGATGAACGGGCCTTTTTTAATGGCACCAGTGTGTTTCTGAAAATTGAAAGCATGGCCCATTTACCCCATCAGTTGGAACTGGTGGCGCCGCCAGAAAAACATCAGTGGCGTGTGGCAACCGGCCTTGCCCGCCAGCAGAATACAGAGAAATATGCTTTTGGCCATTATCTGGCAGCAGATTATGCAGAGCTTATCGACTGCCCGGTGGAAATCGGCTGCTTCGACGCTTTCGAGTTTGATGTATTGGGTATTCCCCATCATTTGATTCTGACCGGCAAACATTATGCGGATAAGCACCGGCTCTGTGCAGATTTAGCCAAACTCTGTGAACACCATATCCGCTTGTTTGAACCGCAGTCCCAGCAAGCTCCCTTCAAGGAGTATTGGTTTTTGACTAATATTCTGCCTGAGGGTTTTGGCGGACTGGAACATAAAAATTCCACTGCGTTATTGTGCTCAAACTTTGACTTTCCCAATGCAAATCGTCCTGAGCACATGTCTGACGGTTATAAAACATTCCTGTCTTTGGCATCCCATGAATATTTCCATGCCTGGAATGTTTGTCGCATTAAGCCACAGGAGCTGCATAATCCGGACCTTGGCCGGGAAAACCATACCAGCCAGTTATGGGCCTTTGAGGGGATTACCTCCTATTACGATGATTTCAGCCTGTACCGCTGCAGCCTGATCAGCTTTCAGGACTACCTGGCGCTGCTGGCAAAAACCTATACCAGGGTATTGCGCGGTCAGGGCGAATTAAAACAGTCGGTGGCTGACTCCAGCTTTGACAGCTGGACCCGTTTCTATCAGCAAGGTGAAGACGCGCCGAACAATATTGTCAGTTATTACACTAAGGGCAGCCTGGTCGCCCTTTGGATGGACCTCAGCATCCGGTTGGGAAGCCAGGGCAAACACAGTCTGGATGATCTGATGCGAGCGCTCTGGCAACAATTCGGTCAAAGTGGCCAGGGCACCAGCGAAGCGGATTTTATTCGTTTGTTAAGCCAATTCAGCGGCCAGGATCAGGAGCAGGCCTTTAAGGCATTGTTGCATAACGCCGAGCGCATCCCCTTAGCCACATTGCTAAACCAAGTTGGCATTGAACTGACATTGCAGGCACCACAGCTTGGCGATCTATTGAAGGCAGAAGAAAACTCGCATAATCCCTGGTTGGGCTTTCAATACCGCTCTCATGCACTGGGCGTGGAAATTCAGACGGTGATGCAGGATTCACCTGCGGAACAAGCTGGCCTATGCCCCAAGGATATCCTTATCGCACTGGACAAGCAGAAGCTGGACAGCACTAACCTGGCGAATATTTTGCAAAATCAACCGGCTGGCCAACAGGTCGAAATTCATCTGTTTCGGAACCAACAACTGTTAAACTTGCAGGTCGTGCCAGCGCCAGCCCCCAAATATGTGGTAATGCTGACGGAAACAGATGCCCAGCGCAGTATGCTGTGGCAAAACATTATTGGCTGATAATCACCGCACCAAAGGTAAGCCTTTTGGTGCTAAATCTGCCGCTGGCGCTTGGCCAGCGACAGCCGTTAACCATGAACAAATGCAATGCAAGTACAGTTAGCTTATCAATTTGATACCGAACAGGATGCCTATCGCTTCCTGAATGCCCTTAAACACTGGTCAGTGGCCGATGTTGAGGCTAAATTTCATCGTGGCCCAAGCAGCGTCAGGGTCAGTTACCGCTACCAGGAGCAGGGCTTTGATGCAACCAGCAGCGAGCTGGATGACCTGGCTGCCAGTCACGGTGGCCGAGAAACCAACTAACCAGGGAGCCGTCTGTGAGCGGGCAAATCAGAAGTAATATCCGTAAGGGGCTGCAGGTCGCGGTCGTGCAAAAGCAAGATCAGCGTAGCGGCAAACTAACCGAGGGTGTGGTACAGGCAATACTGACCAATTCGCCCAATCATCCTCATGGCATTAAAGTCAGGCTTGAATCCGGTGTGGTTGGAAGAGTACAGAAAATACTTGCTTAGTCATTGGTATTTTCTGCAGGATCACGACACAAACAAGCAATGAAAGTTAGTGACGTTCAGGCACTAACAATTGAGGATCAATGCGCTCGCCAAACCAATTGATGCGCCAGTCCAGATGCGGCCCGGTCACCCGGCCGGTGTTACCTATTTCGGCAATCTTCTGGCCTTGTTTAACTTCATCCCCAACCTTAACCAGACTTTTGGATAAATGAATAAAGGTGGAGGACACGCCAAAACCATGATCCAGAATCAATGTGCCACCGGAATAATACATATCGGGTACAAATAAGGTCACCACAGCATCGGCGGGGGCCACCACCGCTGTGCCTATGGGGCCTGCGACATCCAGACCAAAATGTGGCCGTTTAGGGACCCCGTTAAACACCCGCTGGCTGCCGTATACACCGGAAACTCTGCCTTCGGCAGGCCAGATAAAGTCCTGCAGGAAATCCAGCCGGTCGCTGTTTATCGCACGGGCTTCGCCAATCTGGCGATTGTCTCTGGCGATACGTTCAGTAACCTCTTTGGGTGGCGAGACATACTTTTGCGCCACCCCTTCAATACGCTGGATATCATATTCTCTGGCGTTAAGGCTAATGGTCTGCGGCCTGCTACCCCGGCTATCGATGAGACTAAGCTGATGTTCAAGTGCCGCATCACGACCAAAACCTAAAACAAAATGGCCTTGCGCAGAAACCTTAATCGGCTTGTCATTTAAACGCACCTGGGTACCGGGCGCCACCTGGCCACGCAACAACGTGCCTTGTACCATTTGCCCTTCTAGCTCAACAGCCTGCGCCAAGCCGGATATCAGCAGCAGAGCAAGCAGCAACCTAGGCATAGGCGATAGCTCCCTTGCCCACGCCTTCAAAAGCAAATACCTGAAACTCGGCATCAGGCTCCATGCGTTTATGCTCATCGGCCATAAATTGAGCCAGGCACTCAACTGTGGAGTCAGTATCTACCAGATCGGATTCTGATTTTGGAATAATCAGCTCAAATAAGCCCTGCGAGGACTCATAAGCAAACAGATAATGCTCAGAAAAGTCCAGTTCACTAGCATGTTCTGACAGATGCAACTGGCTTTGAGATACCAAATCCTCTCGGGTGCCAATATATATATCCTGCCAGCGCTTTGCCCAATAACGCTCTGATTGGATATCCTGCTGGGAATTTTTGACCACCTTGACCCTGGAGCGATGGCCATGGGCAATACGCTGGCAATTGCCATCGTGTTTTTTCAGACCATGGGTGTAGTGATAGTAGGGGCCATCAATCACCTCTTCACGCAGCATCAGCGTCAGGCCCTGAACATTATCCGGTAACTCCGTGGCAATGATTTCCTTCAGATACTGACTGACCGACGCCATAGTCACTTCTTCGGAATAGATAAAGGCATAGGCCTCAGGTGGACAATGCAAATGGATAGAACGGCCATCCGGGCGTAAAAAGTCCAGGTTAACCTGGTCGGTCAGCGGGTCGTGTTTGACCCTGGCAAATTCATGCTCAGCGGGTACCAGCAGTTTGTGATCCACATGTTCATCAATCAGTCGCTTCAACTGCTTTTTGACTTTGGAAAAGTCCAGCACCATGCTTTCTTCATTCAGACCACCGTCCAGAATTACATCCACAATCCAGCTTTCTCCTACCATGCCACGTCGTGGGCACAGGTAAGAAAAATCCATTACAGTCAGGTCATTTACGAATAGTTGCATCAGGAAGGACACTTTAAAAAATCAGTAAGTATTATAAGGCCCGAAATGGGCCAATGTAAAAGCACAGGCTTGCGTCTGGCGCCAGACATTATTCCTTAGCCTGCTTTAACAACTGATCCTTAAGATTGGGGGGAATGCCCTTGATAACCAGGGTATCGGTATTGATATCGTAGCGAACCCGTTCACCATACAATGCTCGATCAAAACTGATAGTGACGCCGCCGCCTGCGCCGCTAAACTTACTAAGACCTTTAAGTGCGCCGCGATCAGCCTGAAAAACCTCTTCCAGCGGACTCTCACTGATCTCGGTTTTAACGAAATCATAGAACGTTCCGCCTTCATCACCGGGCAAGCGGCCGGACAGCTCCTGAATATTGATATCTTCCCCCAAATCCAGTTTCTCTTTGTAATACTCTGCCACCGCCTGACGGCTTTGCTGCTTCTCTTGCGGGGCTAACTGCTCAGACGCCAGGTATTCATCCACCGATGCCACAAGCTGCTTGTTCTGTTGCTTGATATCCACTAATTCCTGGCAGCCGAGAAAACTCAGAAAGAAATCCGAGACTTTACGCCCTGCCCGACCTTTAATAAAACTGACGTAACGCTGCTTGTCAGCATTGACCCGCATTTCGGTCAGGTCCACCCTGGCAGCCAGTTGCATACGAGCCAGGTCAAGGTGATCGCTGTAGGTCAGCTCCAATTCATGATTGATTTCTACATGCTCTTTAGTGTTCACCAGTGCGACCAGCAAATAGTCGGTGGCAAGAAACTGATAGCGGCTGAAAATCACAAAGCCGCTTTCCGGCGTAGCAAAGTCCAGCAGCGTCTTTTTCAGTAACTCGGCAATGCTCACACTGAATGCGTGAAAATCCAACTGCTCGCCCTGTAACTGGGCGAGCAACTGGGCAAAATCCGGATGCTCTTCATCACTCAATGCGCCTACCCCTTTACCAGGTTTGGCGTTATAACTGTGGTGCAGTTGCTGGGCCAGCTCTTCTATTTGCGCACTGATGGAGAAACAGGCTGCCTTAGGCACCAAGACCAGTTCCTGCTCAGCATTGATTCTTAGTTGATGGACAATAAAATCTTGAATAACAGCACTCATGAATACAAACAGCCTTTAGCAAATAGTTATAAATTAAGCAGTTGTCGTAGCGATAGCGGCAACGGATTGGTAAACTTGGGCACAGACAATTTCAAAGAATGACAGCATGCCGCAAAAGTCCAAATATTCAGATGCACAATTCGACCAACTCACCCAGGATTTGATTGCCGTACTGGAAAAACACCAGGCCGGTCGCGATTTGTCGCTAATGGCGTTAGGCAACCTGGTGACGAATGTCTTCAATCATCAGGTCGCACCACAAAATCGCCAGGCCATGGCTGAACAATTCAGCCAGATTCTGCTCAAAAGCATTGACACGAAGCAAGCCGCGCGCAAGGAATAAAGCAGCATAATATGATACTTGGTGATACCCCCAGAAGGCAACGCGTGACGAAACTGGTCAGTTGGGGCCATTGGTTTGCGCTTAGCAATATTTTGATAGCCATAGTGATTGCGTCTATCTACGTCTTTAACTCCCCGATGCCAGAAAGCGGCCTTGGGGTGGTTTACCTGCTTAGCAACTGGTTCAGCCATATTGCGTTTCTGACCTTTATGGGGTTTATCCTGTTTGTACTGCCCTTGTGTTATCTGCTACCCAATGTCAGGGTGGTCAAGGGCATCAGTTCGGTGTTTGCCGCGGTGGGGTTGGCACTGCTTGCCTTCGATGCCCTGCTCTACAATAAACACGGTCTGCATCTTAGCCTGGGTTCTGCCGATGTGATTCGCTCAGAAACCCGCAATGCCATGATGAACTTCAGCTGGCAGCAATGGAGTTACCTGGGTTTGCTGTTTGTTGTGTGGCTGTCTTTTCAGTTAATGATGGCAAATGCCTTGTGGAAGCGCATTGAACGCTTTCAGAAGAAGCGCATTGGCTTACCTATTTTGAGCTTTTTTGTGTTGTGTTTTGTCAGCAGTCACGGCAGCCATATCTGGGCCGATGCCAACTTGTATCAGCCCATTATTAAGCAGGACGACATGTTCCCCTTGTCGTATCCGGCCACCGCCAAAACCCTGATGTCCAAGTATGGATTGCTGGATATTCAAAGTTACCAACGTCGCAAAGAACTGCAACTGGACAGCCAGTTTAATGCCGTTACCTATCCGGCTGCGCCTGTATACTGTGGTATTCGTGACCAGGCCAGCCTAGTACTGTTGGTGGCAACTGAGCCCGTGCAACTGGGGCATTTGGGTTCAGCCCTGGCCCTTAAGCATCACCCACAACATTTTGATGTGGCCGCCGAACAATCCGCGGCCAGATTCTCGGTACTCTATGGTCTGCCGTCCCTGTATCAGTCCGCCTTGCAGGGCCAGCGGCCGGTTCCGCTGGATTTAACCCATAAACTGGGTTTACCTACCCTGATTTATTCAGCACAACGTTTGCCCTCTGGAGTGCAAAGCCTGAGTAAAGACTGGCCAGAGTTTTTCAATCAGGTTAGTCAGCCTGGTCCCAAGCTGGCAATAGGCTTTGTCAATGCTGAGCAACTGAACACCTTAATGAGCGGCGATTTGCACCAGCACAGTCAACTGCTGCTAACGCAAATGCGCCCCAATCAACAAGTTGGCTTGTTTAGCAGCATGGCGTTAAATGGCACAGTATCCAGTCATGAAGATTTATTACCCACCTTGATGGGACTGTTGGGTTGTAATGCGCCAAGCCTGAATTACAGTACCGGCCAATCCCTGACCAATGTGCAGCGCAACTGGCTGATCAGTAACAATAACGGCAAACTGGTGCTGCTGGATGACAACCAGCGGGTAGAAGTCGATCCGCAGGGCAACTACAAAATCTATGATTTGCAAAGCGGTGAACAAAGTCCCAACAGTTTGAATATGAGCCGGCTCAGCCAGGCGATTAAACATCTGAGCCGCTTTGCTGAACATCGATAACCCGCAACAAAATAAAGCCGACAATTTGTCGGCTTTATTTAGAAGCTGTTTAGAGTTCAAGCCTAGGTTTTGCTAGGGAATGTTAGTCAGCTTGTGAATTGCTACACTCCCTTGGGGTGCTCCTTCAGTGCCCGGGTGTGCAAAGAAATATCGCTTTTTGACCCCGGCCCGCTCGGCCGCCTGCATGTCTGAGACTTTATCCCCCACCATCACCGATTGGCTAAGATCAATATTCAAGTCTTTGGCGGCCTGGAGCAACATACCGGGCTCGGGTTTGCGGCAGTCGCAAGCCAGTTTGTATTGGCCCTGAGCACTTTCACTATGATGGGGGCAGTAATACACACCAGCCAGCGGGGCCTGCTGTTCAATAAAGCGCTGCTTCATCCATTCCGTTAGCTGGGCAAAATCCGCTTCACTATAATAGCCCCGGCCGATACCAGACTGATTGGTCACCACCACCAGCAGGTAACCCGCCTGGTGAAAGCGCCGGCATAGCGCAAATATCCCTTCAACAAACTGAAAGTCTTGTGGCTTATACACATAACCATGATCGAGATTAATCACCCCGTCCCGGTCCAGAAACAGTGCCTTATGCATAGAACGACTCAATAACTGCGAGAGGGGCAAGAGGATAACAGAATTAGCGTTTTCAGTGCGCTTTCTTGCAGCTCACCCAGATTGGTTAACAAACTTGGTCTCTTATGCCCATACATATCTTTTGCACAACGACCAACTTGCCCAACTTATAATCCGACAAAACTTGGGCGACTTATTAATAATTTTGCAACATAAGTAAAGTAAAACACTAGTGTTGTCAGGGATTGATACTCGTCAAGTGAATAAATCTAAGTATGGATTCAATAGTTTATCGCTAATACTGAATCTGACTTATGCTGGATGTAGACAAACATCCAGTGATGTTGCCTGCATAAGACCAGAAAGTTCACACGATACCTCACCAACACCAGTTCCATTGACTCTGTTGATGCTTAGCGTCGCTGCTGAAACACCTGCAATAAAATGCCTTCATAATTCTAGAGTTTTATATTGGAGCTTCAGTTTAAAAAATGAAATTCAACTACAAGACTTTTTTTACATACTTAACACTCTGCGAACTAACATATTATTGCGTCACAACATATATTTTAGGCTGGGAGTTTGACTTTAAAAATATGTCTATTTACGTATTACTCGCTTGGTGCTTATACATTTCATTTGAAGACAAATAAAAGTGAAATAGCACTCATAAGAACCGGAAAAACCAGGCTTTATTTGGACAGATCCGGCGTTCAAACTGCTGTTCTAGCCTGTTTACAGTCCTGGGACAACCAAGTCGAGAGACAATGGAATGGAATGCATTGCATGACAACGTTGAATCACCAATGCCGATGGATTGAGCGACTTACTAGAGCATATGAGACAATTTGTGATGGCTGCCAGCCCATTTCCCGGTAACAACCATGGACTGGCAGAAGTGGACGCATAATTAGCGTCAGTTATTTAGCCATTCTCTATCGCGTTCGACTAAACCAATTTACACCCGAGTGCCACCATCCAGTTCCAGCACCCGTCCGGTAAAGTAGTCATTTTCAAAGATAAAGCCTGCGGCATGGGCCACTTCCTGCGGATCGGCCAAACGGCGCAAGGGCACGGTGCTAAGAAAACGTTCACGCATTTCCGGGCGCATTTGTGCCGCCATGGCAGTTTCCACCAAGCCAGGGGCAATACAGCCGGTACGAATACCAAATCGTGCCAGCTCTTTTGCCCAGGTTACGGTCATGGCCGCTACCCCGGCTTTAGACGCCGAATAGTTACTCTGACCGGCATTGCCAGCTCGGGATACTGAGGAAATATTAATAATCACACCCTGGCTATTGGTGTTAATCATCTGTGCGGCGGCTTCACGGCCACATAAGAAGGTGCCGGTCAGGTTGACGTCAAGCACCGACTGAAACTGACTCAAGGACATTTTGTCCACCAACTGCCCGTCTTTTACCTTCAGCAACATGCCATCACGCATAATGCCGGCGCTGTTTATCAGACCATTCAGACGGCCAAACTGCGCAGCAATGTCGGCGAAGGTCTGCTCTACCTGCTGTTCATCGGTCACATTGAGCACAAAGCCTTTGGCGTTAAAGCCCGCCTGAGTCAATTTGTCCACGGCCTGATTGACCGCATCGGCCTGCATATCCAATAAAGCAATTTTAGCGCCCCTGGCCGCCAGAAACTCTGCCATAGCCAAACCCAGTCCTTGTGCAGCACCGGTGATGGCAATAACTTGATCTTGCAACTGCATACATTCACTCACTTATCTTGTTGGCCAAACATGGCAAAAATACTGGAAAAATCTTTTGTGCCGTTGCCATGCAAACTGTGCATGGCATACAGGCTTTGCGCCAGCGCGCCCATGGGCGTAGTGGAATGACTTTGCAGGGCAGTATCCATGGCCAGGCCAAGATCCTTACGCATTAAATCCACCATAAAGCCACCCTGGTAGCCGTTGCTGCTTGGCACATTGTCCATCACACCGGGACAGGGATTGTATTTTTGCAGCGTCCAGTTACAGCCCGAACTTTGCAGCATGATATCCGATAGCACACTGGCATCCAGGCCATTGTCGAGCCCCAGCTTAAGGGCCTCACTGGTTCCCACCATCAATACCGACAACAGCATATTGTTGCAAATTTTGGCAATCTGCCCGGCGCCATGTTCACCAGCATGGAAAATATTCTTGCCCATAGTTTCAAGCACGGGTTTGGCCTTGGCAAATTGCGCCGGGCTGCCCCCCACAATAAAGGTCAGCGTGCCAGCCTGTGCACCGGCGACACCGCCGGACACCGGCGCATCGACAAATTCAATCCCTTTCTCTGCCAATCCGGTGGCCACTGCCCTGGCACTTTGTGCATCAATGGTGGACGAATCAATAACCAGTGCACCGAACTTCAGATGTTCAACCAGGCCATTCTCGCCAAGATACAGATTACGCACGTGCTTACCTGCCGGTAACATGGACACCACAACATCCGCACCACTGGCTGCTTCCACTGCCGAGTCTGCCGCTTCGGCACCTTTTTCGGTCAGGGCTTTAACATGCTCCGGCATCAGGTCAAACACCCGTACATGAAAACCGGCCTTAACCAGATTCGCGGCCATTGGGCCACCCATATTTCCCAGTCCGATAAATGCAATACGCATAGTCGCTCCTTATTCCTTACCCAGTTCAACAAGCGGATGTTCTGTGGCGCTCCACAGCGGCGAGAAAAAATGTTCAATCAGAGCCTGTGGCACATCATTCACACTTTCATAACGCCATTTTGGCTGATTGTCCTTATCAATCAAAAGGGCCCTGACCCCTTCCTGAAACTCACCCAATTCGCCGCAGCGACAGGACATATTCAGCTCCATTCGAAAGCAATCTTCCAGACTCAACTTACGGCCACGAGCAAGCTGCTGCCAGACCAGATGGGCGCTGATGGCAGAGCCGCCATTAAGTGTCTGCACGGCGCGGGCCAGCCAGTTATCCTGCATCGGCTCCAGGGCCTGAATTGCGCTAACCACTTGCGGCAAACTGGCGTGACTTGTCACATCCGCAATAAGACTTTGGTGTTCTTTGATATTGCCTTTAGGCAACTTGCTCTGGCTGTCACGCTGAAACTGGGCACACAAGCTGGTGAGTTTCTCGTGATTAAGAGTCTGGGTGCCGCCCCATTTCAGGGCCAGCATTTGTGCAACAAAATCGTCTTTAAGTTCATGGCTGATAAAATGGTCGGCCAGCTTTACGTAAAGGGCATCGGTTGCATTAATGCTGGCTCCCGTCAGTCCCAGAAACAGGCCACAGCCCTGCGGCATACGATTTAAGAACCAACTGCCGCCCACATCGGGATACAGGCCAATACTGATTTCCGGCATGGCGATACGCGAACTTTCCGTCACAATACGATGGCTGGCACCGCTCATCAGCCCCAGGCCGCCACCCATCACAATGCCGTTACCCCACACCAACAGCGGCTTGTTGAAGGTATGCAGCAAATAATCCAGACGATATTCCTCGGCGAAAAACGCTTTTAACAGCTCGGGAACTTGGCCTGGCTTCTCAGCCATGGCGTTATGCATGGCCACCACGTCACCACCAGCACAAAAGGCCTTATCACCGCTACCATCGAGGATCACCGCCACCACCTCATCGTCCTGCTGCCAGGCCAACATTTGTGGCAGTAACAGGCGAATCATCGACAGATTCAGGGCGTTCAGAGCCTTGGGCTTATTCAGAGTGACATGACCGATTTTCTTTCCGTTGGCAGTAGTCAATTCACTGGCCAGCACCAAGGCATTTTGCTCTTGCATAGTCATCTCCTACAGGATCTCTGTGGCACCTTCCGCCAGTAACCGCCTGGCGACAATCAAGCGCATAATCTCATTGGTGCCTTCCAAAATCTGATGCACCCGAACATCGCGAACATGCCGCTCCAATGGATATTCACGGATATAACCATAGCCGCCGTGAATCTGCAGGGCGTCGTCACACACTTTAAAGCCTACATCGGTGGCAAAACGTTTCGCCATGGCGCAGTAAGCGGTTTTTTCCGGGTCGTTATTGTCCAGCTTAAATGCCGCCAGACGCACCATTTGCCTGGCTGCCACCAGTTCGGTGTTCATATCGGCCAGCTTAAACTGCAGGGCCTGAAATGCCGCCAGTGGTTTACCGAACTGCTGGCGCTCAAGCATATAATCACGGGCCGTATTCAGGGCCTGCTGAGCGGTACCAATAGAACAGGTGGCGATATTAATGCGGCCGCCATCCAGGCCTTGCATAGCAAATTTAAAGCCTTCGCCCTCAGCGCCTAACAGATTGTCCAGCGGCACTTTGACATTTTCAAAAGTCACCAACCGGGTTGGCTGCGCATTCCAGCCCATTTTTTCTTCGGCCTTGCCATAGATAATGCCTTCGGCATCCGCCGGGATCACCAGCGCCGATATGCCCTTAGGTCCTTGTTCGCCGGTACGCACCATTACCACCAGTACGTCTGTTTCACCGGCCCCGGAGATAAACATCTTCGAGCCGTTCACCACATAATGATCGCCGTCTTTTTTGGCACTGGTACGCAGTGATGCCGCATCCGAGCCCGAGCCCGGCTCGGTCAGACAATAAGACGCCAGTTTCTGGCCCGTCACCAGCTGTTCACACCACTGAGACTTAATCGTTTCTGTGCCCCACTTAGCAATCATCCAACCGGCCATATTGTGAATAGTCATCATCGCCGTTGTGGCGGTGCAGCCCATGGCTAGCTGTTCAAAAATGATGGAAGAATCCAGTCGGCTTAAGCCCAGACCACCGGCGTCCTCTGGGGTGTATAAACCACAAAAACCCAGTTCTCCGGCCTTTTGGATCACCGCTTTAGGGAAAAAATGCTCTTTGTCCCAGGTTGCGGCGTTAGGCGCCAGCTCCTGCTCGGCAAACTGACGGGCGGTTTCAGCAAATGCGGATTGATCATCGGTAAGATTAAAATTCACCTTGGTGACCTCTGATGTTCATGTTTGATGATGGACGCTGTCCGTCCAACGAAATTTAGTTAAACAAGCACTGAGACACATCAAACGACCGCGTCGCTAATCCATTGGATTAACGACGCGCTGCACAACGTGCCTCTGTAGTTTACGTAATTAGCGCAAACTGATGGTCATATTCGGACCATGGGGAATGTCGTCCTCAAACCAGCGACTGGTGACGGTTTTGGTTTCAGTATAGAAACGCACCGCCTGTTTACCGTAGGCATGCAAGTCGCCATAGAAGGAGTTTTTCCAGCCGGTAAAAGAGAAAAATGGCAGTGGCACAGGAATTGGCACATTGATACCAACCTGTCCCACTTCTATTTCATGCTGATATTTACGCGCCGCCGCACCTGAGGCCGTGAAAATGCTGGTGCCATTACCAAAGGGATTGCGGTTCACCAGCGCAATGGCATCTTCCAGCTCGTCGGCTTCCATACAGCACAGCACAGGACCAAAGATTTCTTCTTTGTAAATGGTCATCTCTTCGGTGACGTTAGTAAATACCGTCGGTCCCACCCAGTTACCTTCTTCATGACCGGCCAGGCTAAAGTCGCTGCCGTCCACCAGACAGGTCGCGCCCTCGGCTTTGCCCTGTTCAATCAGCGACAGCACACGTTGTTTGGCTCTGGGGCTGATTAGCGGCCCGTAACCGGCTTCTTTGTCATTCCACAGGCCAGGTTTAACCTTGCCAATCATCTCGGCCAGCTCTGGGATCCACTCTTTGGCTTTACCCACAAATACCGCCACAGAAATAGCCATACAGCGTTGTCCGGCCGCGCCTACCGAAGCGCCTACCAAATTGTTCAGCACCTGGGCTTTATTGGCATCCGGCATAATTACCGAATGATTCTTAGCACCTGCGAAACACTGAGCCCGTTTCATATGGTCTGTCGCTGTTTTATAAATATGCTGACCAACAGGCACAGAGCCGACAAAAGACACGGCTTTGATGTCCGGATGGGTCAGCAATTGATCCACTTCCCTGGCACCGCCATGCACAATGTTTAATAGCCCTTTGGGCGCACCGGCTTCAATAAACAGCTCTGCCAGGCGGGTCGGCGTCATTGGGTCCTGTTCAGACGGTTTTAACACAAAGGTATTACCTGCAGCGATGGCCAGCGGGAACATCCATAGAGGGATCATGGCCGGGAAATTAAAAGGGGTAATACCGGCGCACACACCAAGGGGTTGAATATAGCTATAGGTGTCGATGCCACGGGCCACATTTTCCACTGTTTCGCCCATCAGCAGGGCGGGAATATTCATGGCCTGTTCCACCACTTCAATACCACGCCAGACATCGCCCTTAGCATCATCAAAGGTTTTACCCGTTTCCTGGCTGAGGATTTCGGCAATCTCATCATGGTGCTGTTTCAGTAGTGCCTGATAACGCATCATCAAACGGGCCCGCTCGGGTACCGCGACGTTGCGCCAGGTTGTAAATGCCTCCTTGGCAGAGGCGATGGCTTGCTGCACTTCATGCTCGGTGGCACAAGGTACCTGGGCAATAACACTGTTGTTGGCCGGATTGGTCACATCGATAAGCTGTGACGACTGGGAAGCAACAAACTCACCATTGATTAGCAAGGGTATCTGTTTCATATGACATCCATCTGTTGCGGGCTGTTCACCACTGGAACAGCTTGTTAATGAAGTGTGAGCTACCTTAGCAGAGTTTTTACCTTGACGTTAACGTAAACTTGTAAAAATTTATCCTCAGCCATGACAACTTCTCTGTACAAGGTTAGCCAGATTGTCATGTGCTGCCAGCAAAGCCTGACAATTCCTGTCTTTTATTGCCTACTATTTGATATACATGGATTTTCTATCGATTTAAACGATGCCTTTGCTATGCTGATTGCAGTGCATCGACTTTTTTGGAGCCCGTTTGGCCAATTCACATATCAATATCGCCATTGTTGAGGACAACGGCGTTGCTCGCCTTAACCTACGTAATCACCTGATGGAAATGGGTTATGCCGATATTGGTTGTTACAGCCACGGACGTGAACTTAAACCTGTGCTAAAGCAGCGGCACTTCGACCTGATCCTGATGGACTTTCATCTGGGCTTGCATAAAAACGGGGTGGAAGTGGTCAATGAACTGCAAAAAGAGGGGCTGATTAAACCCTCAACCAGCCTGGTCTTTGTCACCTCAGATCGCATGCCGATGATTATCGGTCAGATTGTCGATGTGCACCCCGACGCTTTGGTATTAAAGCCTTATACCATTCGCAATCTGGAAAAAACCCTGACCGCCTGTATTGCCTTTAACCGCTATTTGTCGCCGGTATTAAAGCTGATGGACAATGATGAATTTGATGCGGCCCTCAACAAGCTGGATGAGCTGTTGCAGGGCAACCAAATGCCCCGGGCGAAAACCAATATGATTAAGCTCAGAGCCAGATTGCTGACTAAACTGGGCCGCCACACAGAAGCCGGAGAAATTTACACCCAGATATTGCAGGCCTCAGACAAGATCATCTGGGCCAAATGGGGCCTGATCCAAAGTACCTACCTGGCAGGTGACACGGAAAAGAGTGAAAGCATGCTGGAAGCCTTGTTGGATACGCATCTGACCAATGACAAAGCCTGTGAATGGTTAAGCCGGATTAACATTGAAAAACAAGATTACCCCAAAGCCCAGCAATATATGGAGCGTATAAAAGACGGGGAACTGTCTTTGTCGGCCGCCCGGCTCAAGGCCTATCTGTTTCAGGTGCAGGATCGTATGGACGATGCCATTGCACTGTTGGAGAAAAAGCGTGAGTCCAATCGCAATATTCGTGAACGATTTAACGAACTGTCCCTGGATCTGGCCCGCTGCTACCTCACCCAGGCAGAGGGTAAACCGGCGCCTGAGCGAGCCAAACACCTGCAGGTGGCGCGCTTTCTGATCGGCAGCGCCAGTCGCAATATTCACGGTCAGGACATAGATATTAAACGCAACTATATGACGGCACTGGCCAATGTGCTGGAAGGCGACTTAAGCAAGGCCCAGGAACTGCTGGCGTTACAAGGCATGCTGGAAGCCGGCGACATGGATATTCCCACCCTGTCCGATGCCGTGCATGCCTGGCATGGTGTCGGGGATTTAGCTAAAGCCTCAGAGCTTCTGGATGAACTGGAGCGCAAACTGGGCAAGCTGCCGGATGAAAATGAGAAAACCCTTGGCAGTCTGATGCTGGTTAAAAATCAGGAAACACTGGGGGATAAAAAAGAGCGCGCCCTGGCGTTCAATAGACAAGGCCTGGAATTCTATCAAAAACAATTATTTGCCGATGCCATTGACGACTTCTACCAGGCATACTTACTGTTTCCCGAAGAAGCCGCTTTTAGCATTAACCTGCTGCATTGCATGGTGGAAGCTGGCACCAGAGAGCACAAGCGTGCATCCAGTGAGGTGCTGCACAATGAATTATCCAGCCAGGCGCTGTCCAAAGCCAATGCACAACGTCTGCATGATATCAGCAATAAAATGGCCAAACGCCACTGGCTGAACACCCCACCACCTGAATCACCAGCGACAACTTCTGAGTCTTGATAACCTAAAAAATAAGCCGCATTGGCGGCTTATTTAATTGCTCAGAGGCTGGCTTCCAGTTCCGGCAGGACCTGAAACAAATCCCCTACCAGGCCGTAATCAGCAATCTGGAAGATGGGCGCTTCCTCATCTTTATTGATCGCCACAATCACCTTGGAGTCCTTCATGCCTGCCAGGTGCTGAATAGCACCGGAAATGCCCACCGCAATATACAGCTCTGGGGCAACAATTTTACCGGTTTGCCCGACCTGCATATCATTCGGTACAAAGCCGGCATCCACCGCTGCACGGGATGCGCCAATTGCCGCACCCAGTTTGTCGGCTATACCTTCCAGCAACTTAAAGTTATCGCCGTTTTGCATGCCGCGACCACCGGAAATCACCACCCGTGCTGCGGTTAGCTCAGGACGCTCTGACTCTGTCAGCTCAGCGCTGACAAACTGACTCAGGCTATTTTCTTTAACCAGGCTAATGGCTTCGACAGCGGCACTACCGCTTTCCTGCACCGCATCAAAGGCACTGGTACGCACTGTTATCACTTTGATGGTGTCTTCACTTTGCACTGTGGCAATGGCGTTGCCAGCATAAATGGGGCGGACAAAGGTATCCGCGCTTTCCACTTTAATAATGTCGGAAATCTGTGACACATCTAGCAGCGCTGCCACGCGGGGCATAAAGTTCTTACCTGTGGTGGTGGCGGCGGCCAGAATATGGCTGTAGTCCCTGCCCAGCTCACTAACAAGCATGCCAATATTTTCCGCCAGTTGCTGTTCATACGCCGCGTCATCGGCCACTAATACCTTGGTCACCCCGGCGAGCCTGGCGGCTTGCTCAGCGACGGCCTGACATTGGTGTCCAGCCACTAACAAATGCAGCTCGCTACCCAGTTTGTTGGCCGCGTCCACCAGCTTAAGATTTTCGGCTTTCAGGTGGGAATTATCGTGTTCTACGTAAACCAGAATAGCCATCAGATCACCTTCGCTTCGTTTTTCAGTTTTGCTACCAATTCAGCCACATCGGCCACCTTTACACCGCCCTGACGCTGGGCTGGCGCCTGTACTTTCAGCACTTTCACTTTAGACGCTAAATCCAGTCCATAATCAGCGGCGGCTTTAACATCCAGCGGCTTGCGTTTGGCTTTCATAATATTAGGCAGCGAGGCATAGCGAGGTTCGTTAAGACGCAGGTCGGTGGTGACCACCGCTGGCATTGCCAACGCAACCGTTTGCAAACCACCGTCCACTTCACGGGTCACCTTGACTTTGTTGCCGTCAATTTCCACCTTGGAGGCAAAAGTGCCCTGCCCCATACCGCACAGCGCCGCCAGCATTTGACCGGTCTGATTGTTGTCTGAATCAATACTTTGCTTGCCCAGAATAACCAGTTGCGGCTGCTCTTCGTCCACCACCTTTTGCAGAAGCTTGGCGATCTGCAATGATTCCAGCGCCAAATCAGTTTCAATATGGATGCCACGGTCGGCACCCAGCGCCAACGCAGTGCGAATCTGCTCCTGACAGGCCTTGTCACCGATGGACACCACGACCACTTCCTGCGCCACGCCTTGTTCTTTCAAACGCACCGCCTCTTCCACGGCGATTTCGCAGAACGGGTTAATGGCCATTTTGGTGTTGGCGAGATCCACGCCTGACTGATCAGATTTAACCCGCACCTTGACGTTGTAGTCGATGGCGCGCTTAACTGGCACTAATATCTTCATTATTGACACCTTTTTTAGGGTACAGGGCAACGCAGCCCGAGTAGGAGCATTCCATTCATGGGCAAAAATGTACTTCCTGTTGACGTAAACGTCAACCAACACTACCCTTTGCCGCGGGCAGATAAATTTACAACATATTAATGCCGGGCTGATACTTTATTAACCTAGAACAGCTATAGCTTACAGCTTTAGCTAAGTGCTCAAAGCAAGCATAGACCAGTAACCAGAAAGATTGAGGAGTCTGCAGTGGAAAGAGAATCGATGGAATTTGACGTCGTGATTGTTGGGGCCGGACCAGCCGGACTTTCCACCGCCTGCCGTCTTGCCCAGCTTGGCCGCGAGCACAATCAGGAATTAATGATATGCGTGGTGGAAAAAGGCTCTGAAGTAGGCGCACATATTCTTTCCGGTGCCGTATTTGAACCACGGGCACTGAATGAGCTTTTCCCGGACTGGCAGGAAAACGGCGCTCCGCTGTCCACCAAAGTAACAGAAGATCATATCTACTTACTGCAGAACGAAGCAGATGGACGCAAATTGCCCGGTTTTATGACGCCCAAAACCATGCATAACGATGGTAACTACATTGTTAGCATGGGCAACCTGTGTCGCTGGCTGGCTCAGCAGGCAGAAGCGCTGGGGGTGGAGATATTCCCAGGTTTTGCTGCCGCCAGTTTGATTATTGAAGACGACGTGGTGAAAGGCGTTGTCACCGGCGACATGGGCCTGGACGCCAAAGGCGAAGAAAAAGACGGCTTTATGCCGGGCATGGAATTACGGGCTAAATACACGGTATTCGCCGAAGGCTGCCGCGGTCATTTAGGCAAAGAACTGATCGCCAAATATGCTTTGGACAAAGACCGCTCGCCACAGCATTACGCTATTGGCTTTAAGGAAATCTGGGATGTGCCCGCGGATAAGCACCAGCCGGGCCTGGTTGTGCACAGTGGTGGCTGGCCGCTGGATGAGGCCAGCGGCGGCGGCTATTTATATCATGCCGAAAACGGACAAGTGCTGGTGGGCCTGATTGTTGATCTGAATTACAGCAATCCCTATTTAAGCCCCTTCGACGAATTCCAGCGTTTAAAACACCACCCGGTGTATAAACAATATTTGCAGGGCGGCAAACGCGTTGCCTATGGGGCCAGGGCCATTACCAAAGGCGGATTGAACAGCCTGCCCAAGATGAGTTTCCCGGGTGGCTTGCTGGTAGGCTGTGAAGCCGGCACCCTGAATTTTGCTAAAATCAAAGGCAACCATACCGCCATGAAATCCGGCATGTTGGCCGCTGAAGCCCTGTTTGATGCTGTTAAGACCGACAGCGTTGGTGCAGACCTCACTGCTTTTGAAGACAAAATTAAGGCCTCCTGGCTATACGAAGAACTGTATCGTTCGCGTAATTTTGGCCCGGCCATGCACAAGTTCGGCACCTTCTGGGGCGGCGCGTTTAACACTATTGAGCAGAATTGGTTTGGCGGTAAGTTGCCAGTGACCCTGCGCGACGACACTCAGGATTATGCACAACTACAGGACAAGGATAAGAGCCAAAAACTCAGCTATGCCAAACCCGATGGCATATTAAGTTTCGATAAGTTGTCTTCGGTGTTTTTGTCCAATACCAACCACGAAGAAGATCAACCCTGCCATTTGCAACTGAAAGACACCAGTATTCCGATAAATATAAACCTGGCCCGTTACGATGAACCCGCTCAGCGCTATTGCCCGGCCGGGGTTTATGAAATTGTCGAAGAAAGTGATGGCCCCAGGCTGCAGATCAATGCACAGAATTGCGTGCATTGTAAAACCTGCGATATCAAAGATCCCAGCCAAAATATTCGTTGGGTGGTTCCTGAAGGCACTGGTGGTCCCAATTACCCGAATATGTAAATTATAAAGGCCCGGTCAGGGCCTTTTGTTTATTTGTCTTTACGCTTAAAAAGCCACCATTTGTCACGCTTGTTAACAAGTAAGTTATTGCAAAAGGTTTCAAGACTTTACATAGTTCCATTGGCCACATGCCGACATTCAACCCGGTACAGTTGGAATTTGCACTGGCGGCAGCATGCTTCGGACAGCAACGGAAGCCGCATCACAAAATAGGAAAACAATAAGTGAAACTGAATAAACTCGTTATCGCCTTATCCATAGCAGGCCTTGCTGCCTGTAGCAGCACGCCAACCGGCCAGCCGGTTGGCAGCCAGTTGGTAGAACAGGTCAGTGCCGTTGGCAACGAACTGGTTATCCCCTATAAGAAATTTCAATTGGTTAATGGCCTGACCCTGATAGTACATGAGGATCATTCCGACCCGCTGGTGCACGTGGATGTGACTTACCATGTGGGTTCGGCTCGCGAAGAGCTGGGCAAATCCGGTTTTGCTCACTTCTTCGAGCATATGATGTTCCAGGGCTCAGAACATGTGGGTGACGACGAGCATTTTAAAATAGTCACCGAAGCCGGTGGCACCATGAACGGTACCACCAATTCCGACCGGACCAATTATTTCCAGACCGTGCCGGTAAACCAGCTTGAAACCATGTTGTGGCTGGAAGCCGACAGAATGGGCTTTTTGCTAAATGCAGTAACCCAGGAAAAGTTTGAAATTCAGCGTGAAACCGTCAAAAACGAACGTGGACAACGCATTGACAACCAACCTTATGGCCGTTTGGGCGAACGGGTTGCACAAGCCTTGTATCCAGAAGGTCATCCTTACTCCTGGCCGGTGATTGGCTGGATGGACGATTTAAACCGGGTCAATGTCAACGATCTGAAAGCCTTCTTCCTGCGCTGGTATGGGCCTAACAATGCCACCCTGACCATAGGTGGTGACGTAAAGGCTGAAGAAGTGCTGGCCTTGGTCGAGAAATATTTCGGCTCCATCCCAAGAGGGCCGGAAGTGCAGCCTATGGCCAAGCCTACCGTGAGCCTGGACAAAACCCGCTACATTTCCATGGAAGATAACGTGCACCTGCCACTGGTGTATATTGCCTACCCCACTGTGCATCTGTTCCATGCAGATGAAGCGCCCCTTGATGTGCTGATGCAAATAATCGGCTCTGGCAACAATTCACTGCTATATCAGAATCTGGTGAAAAATCAGCTTGCCGTGCAAGCGGCGGCCAGCCATGGCTGTTCAGAGCTGGCCTGTCAGTTCGCCCTGTATGCGCTGCCACATCCTGCATCCGGCAAAACTCTGGCAGATATGGAAGCGGTAATCAGAAACAGCCTGGCTGAGTTTGAACAACGCGGCGTCACCGACGATGATCTGGCCAAGATCAAAGCAGAAATGCTGTCCGATGCCATTTTTGGTTTGCAGTCAGTACATGGCAAAGTTGCGCAACTGGCCAACTACCAAACCCTGTTGGATAACCCTAACTACATCAATGAACAGGTGGCGCGCTACCGTCGTGTCAGCAAAGAAGATGTGATGCGGGTGTATGAAAAATACATCAAGGGTAAAGCCTCAGTGGTGATGAGTGTGGTACCCAAAGGCCAAACACAGCTTGTCGCTGCTGCTGATAACTTCAGCTTGCCAGCACCGGTAGAAATGGGCCCCTCCACCACTACGGCAGACGACTTACACTTGCGTGTCGCCAAGGACAACTTTGACCGCTCCGTACGCCCAACCCCTGGCGCCAATCCGGCGGTGGATGTTCCCCAGTATTGGCAGGAAAACTGGGGCAATGGTATTGAAGTACTGGGCACACATAATGATGAAACGCCGACCACGTCCCTGCTGCTGAAGATTCGCGGTGGCAATTATCAGCAAAACCTGGATAAAGCCGGGGTGACCAGTATTCTGGCCGCGATGCTCACCGAGTCCACTAAGAGCCGCAGCAGCGAACAGATGGCGCGCGAGCTGGAAAAACTCGGCAGTAGCATTCGCGTTTCAGCGAAAGATGACACCATGAACGTGTTTGTTAACAGCCTGAGTGAAAACCTGCCCGCCACCCTGACTTTGCTGGAAGAATACCTGTTTGAACCGGCATTTTCGCAGGACGACTTTGCTCGCATTCAGAAGCAGAGTATTGAAGGGGTAAAAAACGCACAAAAAGATGCCGGCTATCTGGCCAGCAAAGCCACCCGTGCACTGATGTATGGACATAGCGTTGCAGGGCTGCCTGACGGTGGCACCGAGCAAACCCTTGCCAATATCACCCTTGATGATGTTAAGGCCTTCTACCACACCTGGTTTAAACCACAAGGTGGCGAGATGATCCTGGTATCCAGTCTGGATAAAGCCAAAGTGTTTGCCGCCATGCCTAAACTAACCGCCTGGCAAGGCAGCGCCCCTGACGTTGCGCCTAGTATCGGCAAAGCGCAGTTTGAACCAGGTGTTATCTACCTGGTAAACAAGGACGAAGCTGCCCAATCTGCCATTCGGGTGGCAAAACCGGGTTTAGTGCAGGACATTACTGGCGAGTTTTATCGTACCAACCTGATGAATTTCCCACTAGGCGGGGCATTTAACAGCAGAATCAATATGAATCTGCGTGAAGACAAGGGCTACACCTATGGCGCCTGGACCGGTTTCTGGGGAGATAAATACTCTGGCACTTTCTCAGCCTCTGCCGACGTCAGGGCCGATGCCACCAAAGCATCACTGGAAGAGATCTATAAAGAGATTGGACAGTATGCCCAAAGCGGTATCCGTGGTGATGAGCTGAGCTTTATGCGCCTGGCTATTAACCAGAAAGATGCGCTGAAGTACGAAACGCCGTCAGCCAAGCTGGGTTTCTTAGCGCAAATTCTGGAATTTGACCTTAAGCCCAGCTTTGTTAAGGAGCGGGCTGGTATCGTCAGCAGCATCAGTCAGGCAGAGATAAACGCACTGGCCGCCAAACACCTTAAGCTGGATGAAATGCTGACCGTGGTGGTAGGTGACGCCAAGACACTGAAACCAGAACTGGAAAAACTGGGTAAGAAAGTGGTGGAATATAAGCTGTAAAGTTTAAACACTGAAATAAACAAGCGGCCTAAAGCCGCTTGTTTTCTTTTTACTTTACTGATTATCGGATTGATTCCCCATAGGTTGGTACATTTCCCGACCTTTGTCGTCTCTGGGATAACCAATGTCCCGATATTTTTCCCAGGCCTCTTCGGCACTATCCGGCTCGCAGCGACCGACTCGTTCAAATCGGGCATTACCCCAGCCTATAGTGCGGCCAAAACGGCTGTCTTCACGCCATTCTTTCCAATGGCCAGCCCCCATATTATTACGGGAACGGGTTACAATTTCCCACTCCATACCGTCATGCCCGACATCCTGGGCATAATCACCGTGCATAAATATCTGATCGCCCTCCTGCGTTGCCAGCCCGTTCCAGTCTGGGAAGGTGTCAGACACCCACTGATATCGCTGCTGGGACCCGTAGGTTCCGGCATAGTAAAAGCACAGGCCCTGGGTGGCCCATTGGTTATGGGTGCCGCTTCCGTCATCATAAAAGGTAATGGTCCAGCGGTTACCTTCAGCGACCAGATCGGGTTTAAAAGGCGGGGTGGCATGACTGGATACGGCACTGCAAAGCAGCGCACAACTGACAGCAGAAACTAAATACTTTTTCATAGGATTAATCTCCGTATTAATGAACAGAATGTCCCGACAGCATTGCATCCGGCAAAGAAGTCTCCGTGACAGAAAAAGGCAGGCTCCTTGATGGTCTCGGGGCTGTAAACGTAGTTGAATTGCTAGGGGTTGCAAGCCAGGTGCCGGTTGAAATTGTTCAGTTGCTTTTACAGTTGCAGATAAGTATCTGGCGAGGTGGGAATTCAGTTGTCTGTCTGCTCCAAAAATAATTTCAAAAAACGTCGGACTCACGTCCGACCCACTGTGGGTTGGCCTTTAGTCCAACAACAATGAATGGTAAATCTCTGTCTACTTTGTTAGGGACATGGTCAGTGGATTAAGCTTTGCACTTAAAACATGGTCCTGCCACTTCCCATTAATCTGTAGATAACGTTTAGCCAGTCCTTCCACTTCTAATCTACCAACCAATTTCCGGCTTTTTCGTAGCGGATACTGTGTCGTTGCAAAGCACTGAAATCGCGCAGATATAAGCCGTCTACCTGGCCATTCAACGGGCGCTTAACAGCATATATGTCGCCGCTTTGCAGCCATTGGCTAAGTTGGTTGTAACAGCCATATTTGCTCGTCAGCCGGACACTTGCCTTTTAATCCATCTTTAATGGGTTTGGATTCAAGTAAGCTTATCGCAAACTTCTCGGCGTACAATGCCCTGATCTCCTCCTCCACCACCGAAAAAGGTGGCCCTGCTAACCTCTCCTGTTGGTAATCAAAGCTAATCAGCAATTGCGGTGCACACCCCCCCGTCAGCGCCATCAGGTGCTGACTATACAGACGACGGGTTGAGGGCGGTAATGCCACCAATGCAGCCCTGTCGTATATCGCATTGATGGGCCCCAGAGTCTGAGAATGGAGTGCAAAAATATCGCCAACAAAGATATCCAGGTTGTCAGCACTAAACTTCTTAACCTGGCCAAGCTCGGTGATCTGTGGTCTGACACCCAGCTCAGCAAAAAGCTGCTCCACCGCACTTTGCACCCATTCTGCCCCGGTCACGCGAAAGCCCTGGCTTAACAGCCAGGCGATATCCAGGCTTTTACCGCATAAGGGTAAAAACAAACTGTCACCAGGCTCCAGTGTCAAACTGGCGAGGTGCCTGACCAGCTTAGGATGCGGCTCTGGCAAATGAAATCCCAGCTCCTGCTTTTGCCATTTATCCTGCCAAAACTTTGCTTCCATACTCATTTATCTCCTCTGGACCATCTTAATCACGGTTATCAGCTTCACCTTTTACAGTGGGCGGCGCGGCAGGGTCAACCAACATTTGGGTTGATGATTTAAATTCATAGATTTCTGATGAGCCATCAGCACCTGTGGTCTGCCGCGTTTCACTGCGGGTACTGAACTTTGGCCTGGCCAAGTACGCAAAATAAGCCCATAGCACGGATGTAGAAAGTATGATCCCCCCTATTCCCGTTGCTGACATTTCTGCGCCCATAATCTTTAATGTCGCGCCGCTTTGGGCATTCAGGCCGCTATTAAGCAGCAACGCACCCACCAGTGTTTGTAATACACCACCAATAGCCAGTACCACCGAAACCAGGGTTTTAGATTTGATATAGGCAATATCAACGTCATAGGAAGAGGTCATAAGTAACTCCTCAGTTACAAGGGTCGCGTTAGCATGGGACTCAGGCTGGTAAACCTGATGATAATGCTTCAGTTCCTGTACCAGTAATGTGGATTGATAGCCTTTACCTGACGGTTGATGAGGAACATAAACCAGATAGTTCAAGGGCAGCGCCAGTTTCTCCAGCACCGCCAACAAACAGATGCCCTCAACAATCATTGGTGGTTTCGTTCTGGCAATAACCTTCGCTAAACGCTGATAGTCAATCGCCTGAATAAAGCAGCCCAACCCGGGTTGCACAAAATGATCTAACTGCACCAATTGGTAGCCACATTGCCGCGCCAAAGTCTTGGCTAGCCAACTCTTCCTCACGCCAGTCGGGCCATCTACCCCCACGTAGCGAAATTGCTTGTGGCGCAGAGTCTGAGCAAGTACAGAGATAGACGGCATAAAACAAAACAGTGAATCAACTTACATCCAAGCATAAGCATCTGAGGCAAACAATGCCACACCAGAAGAAGCCAATAAAAAAGGGCCTTCAGGCCCTTTTGAATCCATCGGCAAGATGCCTTATAGGTATTCAACCTCTATGATTTCGTATTCCACAACCCCTGCCGGCGTCTGGATATTCACAACATCATCCTGGCTTTTACCAATCAGGCCGCGGGCAATGGGCGAATTCACTGAGATCAGGTTATTTTTAATATCCGCTTCATCATCGCCCACAATGCGATAGGTAATTTCGCTGTCGGTATCCAGATTTAAAAGGGTTACCGTTGCACCGAAAATCACCTTGCCGTTGTTAGGCATCTTAGTGACATCAATAATCTGCGCCACCGATAACTTGGCTTCAATATCCTGAATACGGCCTTCGCAAAAGCCCTGCTGCTCACGGGCAGCATGGTACTCGGCATTCTCCTTGAGATCGCCGTGTTCACGGGCTTCTGCTATGGCCTGGATAATCTGCGGCCGTTTTACCGACTTCAGATGATTCAGCTCTTCACGCAATTGTTGTGCGCCCTTGGCTGTCATGGGTATCTGTTGCATTAACGACTTACTCTCTCGTGTAATTCCTGTACTGAGCTTACCCTGGCCCGATCATCGGCTTCCTGAGCATGCATGGTAGCAAACGCTGCATTCATAGTGGTGGTATACGCCACTTTATTCAAGAGTGCTTCGCGACGAATGTACACAGAATCGTTAATTGCCTGACGCCCTTCGGTGGTATTGATGATATAGCAGTACTCACCATTCTTGATGGCATCCACAATATTCGGACGCCCTTCCGACAGTTTGTTCACCACTGCACAATCCAATCCCGCCTCGGTAATCACCTGCGCTGTACCTTTGGTGGCTTCCAGCTTAAAGCCTTTGGCCAGCATGGCTTTAGCCAATTCAACCAGACGGCGTTTATCGTTTTCACGTACCGACAGCAGCGCCTTACCACGTTTAGGTAAGGGTGCACTGGCACCCAGATTAGCCTTGGCATAGGCCTCTTCGAAGCTATCCCCTACGCCCATGACTTCACCGGTAGAACGCATTTCAGGGCCAAGCAGTGGATCCACACCCTGGAATTTGGCAAAGGGGATCACCACTTCCTTAACCGAATAATAAGGTGGGATAATTTCTTCCGTGACACCTTGCTGCACCAGGGTCTGCCCAACCATAGCCCGGGCGGCAACTTTGGCCAGTGCCACACCGATGGCTTTAGACACAAAAGGCACGGTACGGGCGGCACGTGGGTTAACCTCAATCAGGTAAACTTCACCATCTTTTACCGCAAACTGGGTGTTCATTAGCCCTACCACACCCAGTTCCAGGGCCATGGCCTTCACCTGCTCGCGCATTTTGTCCTGAATGGCTTTATCCAGGCTGTAAGGCGGTAGTGAACAGGCAGAGTCACCCGAGTGCACCCCGGCTTGCTCAATATGCTCCATAATGCCGCCGATCACCACATTCTCGCCGTCGCAAATGGCATCGATATCCACTTCGATGGCGTCATCCAGGAAACGGTCCAGCAACACGGGGGAATCATTGGACACTTTCACCGCTTCATTCAGATAGCGTTTCAGATCCTTAATGTCGTAGACAATTTCCATGGCGCGGCCACCCAGTACATAGGAAGGACGAACCACCAATGGGAAACCGATACGCTCGGCCTGCTCAAGGGCCTGCTCAACATTGCTGACCGTGGCGTTGGCCGGTTGTTTCAGGTTCAGCTTATGCACCATCTGCAGGAAACGTTCACGGTCTTCCGCTCGGTCAATGGCATCCGGGCTGGTGCCGATAATGGGCACACCATTCGCTTCCAGGGCGCGGGCCAGTTTTAATGGTGTTTGGCCACCATACTGCACGATCACACCTTTGGGTTTCTCAACCCGCACGATTTCCAGTACATCTTCCAGCGTCACGGGTTCAAAGTACAAACGGTCTGAGGTGTCGTAGTCGGTAGAAACGGTTTCCGGGTTACAGTTAACCATAATGGTTTCATAACCGTCTTCACGCATGGCCAGCGCCGCGTGTACGCAACAATAATCAAACTCGATACCCTGACCGATACGGTTCGGGCCACCGCCCAATACCATAATCTTGTCACGGTCAGATGGATTGGCTTCACACTCTTCATCGTAACTGGAGTACATGTATGCAGTGCTGGTGGCAAATTCTGCTGCGCAGGTATCCACACGTTTGTATACCGGCACAACGCCTTGCTTATGGCGATTGCCGCGCACATCAGCTTCCGCCACATTGGTCAGCGCGGCCAGGCGTGCATCAGAGAAGCCTTTACGCTTAAGCTTGCGCATAAAATCAGCATCAATACCGGATAAACCGCGTTCGGTCACATCGATTTCCAGTTGCACCAACTCTTCAATCTGCACCAGGAACCAGGGGTCGATATTGGTCAGGGCAAAGATTTCGTCTACCGTCATGCCAATACGCATTGCATCGGCAATATAGAACAAACGCTCAGCACCGGCTTCACGCAGCTCGCGAACAATCTTGGTTTTGGCTTCGGGGTCTTGAATATCCACCACAGGATCAAAGCCATGGAAACCAATTTCCAGACCGCGAATGGCCTTTTGCAAGGATTCCTGCTGGTTACGACCAATGGCCATCACCTCGCCCACCGACTTCATCTGGGTGGTCAGGCGGTCATTGGCACCAGGGAATTTTTCGAAGTTAAAACGTGGGATCTTGGTCACAACATAGTCGATAGCCGGTTCAAACGATGCCGGGGTTAAACCACCGGTAATGTCGTTGGCCAGCTCATCCAGGGTATAACCAATCGCCAGCTTGGCCGCCACCTTAGCGATGGGGAAGCCGGTCGCTTTGGAGGCCAGCGCAGATGAACGGGACACCCTGGGGTTCATCTCGATAATCACCATGCGGCCGGTTTGTGGGTCTACACCGAACTGTACGTTAGAACCGCCGGTTTCCACGCCGATTTCACGCAGAACCGCCATGGCGGCATTACGCATAATCTGGAATTCTTTGTCGGTCAGGGTCTGCGCTGGTGCCACCGTGATAGAGTCACCGGTGTGAATCCCCATAGGATCGAAGTTTTCAATGGTACAAACGATAATGCAGTTATCGTTTTTATCCCGCACCACTTCCATTTCGTATTCTTTCCAACCGATCAGCGATTCATCAATCAGCAGTTCGTTGGTGGGTGATAAATCCAGTCCGCGGCGACAAATTTCTTCAAACTCGTCAATGTTGTAAGCAATCCCGCCGCCTGTACCGCCCATGGTGAAAGACGGACGGATGATACAAGGGAAGCCGATACGGGACAGCACATCGTGGGCTTGCTCCATGGTATGGGCAATCTCAGCGCGTGGACATTCCAGACCAATGCTCTTCATGGCCTGGTCAAAACGCTCACGGTCTTCGGCCTTGTCAATGGCATCAGCAGTGGCACCAATCATCTCCACACCAAACTCGGCCAGTACGCCATGCTTATCCAGCTCCAACGCACAGTTCAGGGCAGTCTGGCCCCCCATGGTTGGCAGAATTGCATCGGGGCGTTCTTTTTCGATGATTTTTTTCACCACTTCCCAGTGAATCGGCTCGATATAGGTGGCATCGGCCATTTCCGGGTCAGTCATGATGGTAGCCGGGTTGGAATTCACCAGAATCACCCGGAATCCTTCCTCACGCAGGGCCTTACAGGCCTGGGCTCCGGAATAGTCAAATTCACAGGCCTGACCAATAACAATGGGGCCAGCGCCGAGGATCAGAATACTTTGTAGGTCGTTACGTTTTGGCATGCTTCCCCCTTAATTACTTCTTGCTGGCAGCGATCAATTCGATGAAATGGTCAAACAGCGGCGCGGCATCGTGCGGCCCTGGACTCGCTTCCGGGTGCCCCTGGAAACTGAAGGCCGGTTTATCGGTACGATGAATGCCCTGGATGGTCTTGTCGAACAGGGAAATATGCGTCACTTGCAGATTATCTGTCAGGCTGTCTTCGTCCACGGCAAAACCATGGTTCTGGCTGGTGATCATCACGCGATTGTTGGGAATGTCTTTCACCGGGTGGTTAGCACCGTGATGGCCATGTTTCATCTTCATGGTCTTGGCACCACTGGCCAGCGCCAACAACTGGTGGCCCAGGCAGATACCGAATACTGGAATATTTTTCGCCAGAATGGTTTGAATCGCCTCAATAGCATAAGTACAAGGCTCTGGGTCACCAGGGCCGTTAGACAGGAACACGCCATCAGGATTCATGGCCAGTACCTCTTCGGCACTGGTTTGAGCTGGCACCACAGTCAATTTGCAACCGCGATCGACCAACATGCGCAGAATGTTGAGCTTGGCACCAAAATCATAGGCCACTACGTGAAAAGGCAGATCTTCACGATTTTCATCGTGGCCCTTGCCTAAGCGCCATGAACCGTGATTCCAGACAAAGGCCTCATCAGTGGACACCACTTTGGCCAGATCCATGCCTTTCAACCCAGGAAATGCCTTGGCGGCCGCTAATGCTTTGGCTTCATCCAGGTTGTCACCAGCGACGATACAACCGTTCTGTGCACCGGTTGAACGCAGCACGCGGGTCAGACGACGGGTGTCGATGTCTGCGATACCAAGAATGTTATGTTGTTTGAGATAATCAGAAAGGCTTTGCTGGTTGCGGAAATTACTGGCGATCAGGGGGAGGTCTCGGATAATCAGGCCTTTTGCCCAAATTCGGTTGGACTCCTGATCCTCATCATTGGTGCCGGTATTACCAATGTGGGGATATGTAAGAGTCACTATCTGTTCGGCATAGGACGGGTCGGTGAGGATCTCCTGATATCCTGTCATGGCGGTATTAAACACCACCTCTCCTACAGCAATACCTTCGGCTCCGATGGCGGTCCCTTTGAAAACTGTGCCGTCTTCAAGGACCAAAAGGGCGGATTTAGTCAAGTCAACCTCCTATTCGCTATCCATACCCATTTACTGAGCGATATGGATCTTTTGGCAACCTAAAAAAAACGGGCGTAAATTGTTAATTTACATCCCGTTTACTTGTTTTGCTGGCTCTGCAAGCCGGTTTCTCCCGGTAAATAGCAAAATTTTGGCAAATTCGTAGTAGTCTACATTAACTTGACAAATTCGTCCATTCTGAATTGGAAATTTTATATAAATAGACCTTTAACCTCAAAAATAAGGCAAAACACACAAAAGCATAAGTATCCTTCATATAGCCCTTGTTCTCAGCGTGCATGCAGCCTTGCATGGCGCTCCTAATCCAGGTCGACGCCGCTCATCAGGCCCGCAATTGTATAATTCTCTGACAGCCAAAGCCTGTCCGTTGGCATGCTGACAGGGCCGCTTTCCTACCCGCCTGGAAATCGGCAGCAGTGTTCTTGCCATACACCAGCCCATCACGGCAGAAAAACTATTAGTCGTCTATTGTCACCAAGCCATTTGTTAAAAAATCCGACAGCCTGACAACTGCATACGTATTCAGCGGATTTACCAGCCTGAAGCCCTTGCCTGACGAGTTTTCATTCATCTAATGTCAGGCAGTTGTAAATATTCCGTTAACACTTATGGAGAAACCAGTGAAACCTTATTTATCTCTGCTGTTGCCTTTCTACCTGTTCTGCGCCGGGTCAGCCCAGGCGGCCATGATTTCTAACGGCGATTTCCAAAGCTGCACCCTCAGCGGTTGGAGTCTGGATACGGATGGCAGCGGCGACCCCGGTCCGACCGGTGACTTTGCCATAGACAATAACGCCGGCGACTGCCGCGCGGTGTTAAGCGTAGATGACGGTCAAAGTGCCAGCGCGTTTTTTGCCAACACCTTGTATCAGGAATTGGATCTGAGCATGGCCGCCGGTCAGTCTCTGTGGCTAAGTTTCGACTGGGCGTTTTTCGGCACCGATGGCGATCCGCAAATAGGCGATTTCTTCAATATTGCTCTAAATGACGGGTTGGGCAATCTGTATGGGGCTGATGGACAACTTGGTGCTCTGTTGCAGTCTGCTATGAACGGGCTGAGCAGCTATGGCTCGGGCACATTCTCTGTGCAACTCGACAGCAGCTTTTATAATCTATCGGGCTGGTTCCTGGACTTTAGTCTGCAGGAAGGGCTGGCCATAGGGGATGGTTTATTTTCCAGTTTAGCCATTGATAATGTCCGCCTGGATGCTGTTTCTACCCAAGTGCCAGAGCCGCCCCTGCCCGCTTTATTATTGCTGGGCCTGCTGTTGATGCGCAGGAGAACCATCTGATGACACGTTATCTGTTAGGCCTACTGCTATGCGTCTTGTGCCTGCCAGCGTCCGCCGACTGGCAGGATCAGCAGGAAGTGACTTTTGACTATGCCTCACGACCGGTATTTGACCGTGTCAATCAACAATATCGCAGCCTGGTCACTCTGACCCACCATGGCAGTACCCCCCTGTCGGGTACGATGCGCGTGATGGTGGATGCCAGCAGCCACAGCATCCTGAATGCCGATGGCGAACTGGACGGTAAACCTTATCTCATGCTGGATAGCGACACGCTGACCCAGGGACAATCGCTGCAATTTAATTTGATGCTGAGTCTGGAGCGCATCCCCCTGTCTTTATCACTGCGTTTGCAATCGCAAAGCAGCACATCTGACACCGGCCTGGTGCTGGCTGAAAACCAAATTGCCTTGTTCTACCAGCGTGAGGATCGGGACTACAGCGGTTGGGGCCTGCATTTGTGGCAAGGCGAAGGCTGTGGCAACTATGCATCGCCAACCAGCGACAGCCCGCATTTTGCCAACTGGGCCAATCCCTATCCGGCAGATGGCGTGCATGCCCAATACGGTGCCTACTACATTCTGAGCATTGAACCTGGTGCCGCTTGCTACAACTTTATTATTCACAAGGGCGATGCTAAAGCACTGGGACCGGACAACAGCCGTTTTGTGCCCGGGCAGGGACAACAAGGTTTCACTTTTGATGGTTACCCGGAAATCTGGTACCAACCTATTACCACGCGTCCTTTATTTCTGGACGGCGCTCGAGCGCATTGGCTGGCTACCGACACACTCCTTTGGCAAACCGGCCAGGCCGATGAGTACCGTCTCTATCATAGCGCGTCAGCGGGCCTGTCTCCCCTTGATGTCAATACCCTGCAAAACACCAGTTTTGTGGCATTGCTGCCACAGCAAGCTGACGACGGTTTTTATCAGCGCGATCCTCAACTGCAAGGTTTCAGCGGCTTTAATTTGAGCTTAACCGACGACGATGCCAAGCAACTGGCCCGCGCTCAACTTATTGCCGTGGCACTGGACAGTGACGGCAATCTGTTAGACGCCACCCGGGTGCAGTCAGCAAGGCTGTTGGACTATCTTTACACCAGAGCAAATGACGATGCCGATGAGGCGGTACTGGGAGTCCAATATCTGGGCGAACAGATCCGCGTCTCGGTCTGGGCGCCCACCGCCACAAGCTTGTCTATCGCACTGTATGACAAGCAAAAGAACCCCATCGCCAGCCACCCAATGCAGCGTGACAATGACACTGGCATCTGGACGTTTACAGGCCCCAAAGCTGAATTAGACAGGCAATTCTACCGGTTCCAGCTGGATGTTTATCACCCACTCACCGAACAGTTTGAAACTCTGAGTACCACAGACCCTTATTCGCTGAGTTTGTCCACCAATGGGCGTTTCAGCCAGTTGGTTAATCTGGATGATGCTGACCTTAAACCTGCCGGTTGGGACAACCATCCGGTACCTACTGTTGCTGCGCCGGAAGACAGTATTATCTATGAAACCCATATTCGTGATTTCAGTATCTGGGATGAAACGGTCAGCAGCGCCAACCGCGGTAAGTACCTGGCCTTTACCGAAGCCGGTAGTCAGTCGGTACAGCATCTTCGGGCACTGCAACAGGCGGGTCTTACCCATATTCACCTGTTACCGGCCAATGATATTGCTTCTGTCGAAGAAGATACCAGCAAACGGGTCGAGCTGACCGATACCGTAGCGCGCCTGTGTCAGTTCAACGCCGCGGCCCCGGTGTGCGGCGTGGAAAATCCCAGCACCACCATACAACAAGTGCTGGAAGGCTATACCCCAGGTACAGCAGATGCCCAGGCACTGATTGAATCTATGCGCAGTCTGGACGGATTTAACTGGGGTTACGACCCACAGCATTTCGCCGCGCCAGAGGGCAGCTATGCCACCGATCCGGATGGTGAAGCGCGAATTGTGGAAATGCGTGCCATGAACCTGGCCTTGCATGAGATGGGGCTGCGCACCGTACTGGACGTGGTGTACAACCATACGGCGTCTTCAGGCCTGTACGACAATTCTGTGCTGGACAAGCTGGTCCCTGGCTATTACCAGCGCCTTAATGAGGTCAGTGGCCGTATCGAAAACTCCACCTGTTGCGAAAACACCGCAACGGAAATGCGTATGATGAGCAAGCTGATGGACGACTCTTTGGTAATATTCGCCCAGCAGTTTGGCTTTGACGGCTTTCGCTTTGATCTGATGGGCCATATTCCCCGCCAAGCAGTATTGGCGGCCAGAGAAGCCGTCAGGGCAGTAGATCCAGACACCTATTTCTATGGCGAAGGCTGGAACTTCGGCGAGGTGGTGAATAACCGGCGCTTTGAACAGGCTTCTCAGTTAGCCATGGCGGGCACCGAGGTCGGCACCTTCTCTGACAGACAGCGTGAAGCGCTGCGCAGCGGTGCCCTGTTCAGCGCCGGTGGCAGTTTGCACGAGCAGGATACCACCCGCATCGGTCTGGCAGGGAACATCGGCAGCTTTGAATTTGTGGCTGCCAGCGGTAACTACCTGTCTGCCTATGACTATCAGTGGAACGGCCAGCCCGCGGGCTATGCACAAGACCCGGCTGACACGGTCAACTATGTATCCAAGCACGACAATGAAACATTGTGGGACAAGCTGCAACTAGTTCTGCCTTCTGATCTTGATGCTGCCGAGCGAGTACGTATTCAGAATCAGGCCCTGAGTTATCCATTGCTGAGTCAGGGGATTCCATTCCTGCATCTGGGCTCAGATTTGCTGCGCTCAAAATCCATGGATCGCAATACCTATGATTCAGGTGACTGGTTTAACCGTGTCGATTTCAGTATGAGCACAAATAACTGGAATGTGGGTCTGCCCCGCGCAGCTGACAATCAGAATAACTGGCAGGCCATCAGTGCAGCCAGCGCTAACCCCAACAGTCAGGTTGGCCCATCTGACATCGCCTTCAGCGCAGCCATATTCAGAGAATTTGTGCAGATTCGTGCCGGCAGTCCACTGCTGAGACTGCGCCAGGCAGAGCAAGTCCGTCAGCGTCTTAAATTCCATAACACCGGTGCTGAACAGGTGCAGGGGCTTATTGCAATGAGTCTGGATGACGGTCTGGGTTTAACGGACCTGGATCCGACCCTGGATGCCTTGTTGGTTGTTTTTAACAGCAGCGCAGTCACGCAAAGCATCCGGATTAACAATGCCAGTGGCTTTGTACTGCATCCGGTGCAGCAACATTCGCTGGATAGTCGCTTACAGCAGGTCAGTATCAGTGACAACCTGTTCACTGTGCCGCCTCGCACCTCTGCGGTATTTGTTAAACCGCAAAACGGCGACCAGGGTTATGGCTTAAGTGCCCTGCCTCCTTATGGTGATAAGGTTATCTTTCTGCGCGGCGGCCTGAACGGCTGGGATACCTCCATGCCTTTTCACTACCAGGGTAACGACAGATATAGCCTGGATGTGCAACTGCAGCCAGGCACCTTTGAGTTTAAAATTGCCGATGCAGATTTTGCCAGCGCCAATCTGGGCGGCGGTTTCCAAGTCGCGATTGGACAGGCACAAACGATTTACCAGCAAGGAAATAATCTGAGTCTCGACATTATTCAGGCCGGTGAGTATCGCTTTGCACTGGATGCCAGTAATAGAGCCAGCCCGAGCCTGACCGTTATCCCTGACGATCCTTCTGCCATTCCTCCTCCCTATGGCAGTCATACGCTTTATCTGCGTGGCAGTCTGAATGGTTGGGGCACCACTATGCCGTTGCCATTTGCTGGTAACGGACGCTATCAGGCAATACTGACTCTGCCAGCTGGCAATTATGCTTTTAAGATTGCCGATGCTGACTGGGGCGGCACAGGAGGTGCCAACCTGGGTGGCAACAGCACTGTGACACCGGGTGATACAGTGGATCTGGTACCAGGCAGCAATGACAACCTGAGCTTATCTCTGTCTGAAGGTGGTGAGTATCAGGTGACAGTGGATGCCAGCAATTTGGCCAGTCCTGTCCTGACAGTTGAGCTTCCGTAAACTGTTAATTCGCCATAAAAAAACGGGGCTTATCCAGCCCCGTTTTTGTTAGCTCTGCAGGCCTAGCACCTGCTGCATATCGTATAATCCTTCGGGCTTGTCTTTAAGCCAGATTGCCGCTCTGACCGCGCCGTTAGCGAAGGTCAGACGACTAGTGGCCTTATGCGTGAGTTCAAGCCGTTCACCAATATCGGCAAACAAGGCGGTATGCTCGCCTACCACGTCGCCGGCGCGAATGGTGGCAAAACCGATCTGCTGCTGTGGCCTCGCGCCGGTATGCCCTTGCCGGCCGTACACCGCACATTGGTCAAGATCACGACCTAATGCATCGGCAATTGCCTCACCCATGGCAACGGCCGTGCCGGATGGCGCATCCACTTTATGCCGGTGGTGGGCTTCCCAGATCTCAATATCGCAACTCTCGCCCATTACCCTGGCGGTTTGCCTCAGTAAATTAAGCAGCAGGTTCACCCCAACGCTGTAATTGGCGGCAAAAACCACCGGAATCTTGGTGGCGGCCTGTTGCAACAAGGCTTTTTGTGCCGCATTCAGCCCCGTTGTCCCCACGACCACGGGCTTACCGTGCGCAATACACCAATTTAAATTGCTTTCCAGCGCTTCTGGCAAGGTGAAATCAATCATCACCTCGACGCTATCGGCTTGCTCATCGGGACGGTCACTGACCGTCAGACCTTGCCGACCAATGCCGGCCAGTTCCCCCACATCCATACCCAGCCAATCTGAACCGCTACGCACTAACGCCGCCGTTAACTGTGCTTGGTCATTGTGCTGCAGCGCCTCAATCAGTACTCTGCCCATCCGTCCATTGGCACCAAAGATCCCGACATTTATCATCTTGTTATCCAATTCACCTGTTTGGCTGGCATTGTGCCTGAATTCCCAGCCATCGTCAGCCATCTAAACGGCTAGTTAAACAGAAACAATAGATCAACCCTTGCTATGGTCTGGGTTTTGCCATAATGCGGTTCCATGCTTCACTGCCCTTGAGGGTCTGCAGCCCTTGATTAAACACACTGACCAGTTGCGGATCCCAGGCTGCTGCAGGATAGGCTTGCTTGTCGAACAGCGAATGGATGCGTATCTTGCCTTTGCCCAGGCGTTTTTGGGCAAAATACTTCAACACCAGCTTGTCGCCGATAACCAAATCCACTTTATGGTTGGTCAGCAGTTCAAACTGCCGTTGTCTGTCAACTATTTCCAGATAGGCATCCGGGTTCAAGGCATCCACAAAGCCCTTTCCCAATACGTCAGCCGCTTTTTGATAAGCGACAATGCGCATATTGACCAGGTCCTCAAGCACCAGATTATTTAAACCTGCGGTGTCCAGACTGACGGCCACATCTTCAATTTCCATATAGGCTAAAGTTCGATGCGCGCCGGGAATATCAAAGGCTACCGGGCTGACAAAATCCAGCTCTTTGTGTCTGAACTTCTGCAGCATGCGTTCATGGGAAAACAGCTCGACCCGCAGTTTATAGCCGGCCTGGGAAAAAATCTGCTTAACCACGTCATAGTCAATCCCAACAACTTGCCCGCTTGCATCTGCGTAAGCCCAGGGCGCGGCATAATGCAGACCCACATCAATGATGTTATCATCTGCCAGCCCCTTGCCTGCGATACAACAAAAACACAGCATCAAGCCTAGCCGCATAGAACTGCTCCTTATCAGTGAAAATGGCGTGTTTCTCACCACCTGCTTTGTGTTACGGCAATTGATGGGAAAACAACCAGGGCAGCAGCGTTGGCTCGGCAAAAGCCGCCGTCCAACTGTCATGTCCCACGCCGGGATACAGGGTTAATTTGGCCTGACCATCCGCAGCGACTATGGCACTGTGCATCCGACGTGATAACTCAGGGTCCACGACCTGATCTTCCTCACCATGGAACAGCCACACTGGCATGCCCTTGCGATAATGTGTCGCCATTTGTTCTTTCCCCCCACCACAGATAGCAATCGCAGCAGCAAACATATCAGGACGATGATAAAGCATCTCCAGTGTGCCCATGCCCCCCATGGACAAACCACCGATGTACACACGCCTGTCATCCACATAAGGTTTGGCAACCAGTTCATCCATCAATGCCAGGGTTAATGCCATCACCTGAGTGGGGACAGGTGCAGTAGAGAACTGCAGTTGCACGGGTTGAGTGTCGCGGTTAACTGACACATTTGCCCAATATTGGTCTTTGGCTACCTGAGGGAATACCACAATGGCGGGATAGTCGTCCCGGACTGCTTTATCGGCAAAGAGTGCGCCCCCATGTGTCAGTTGCAGGGTATTGTCACTGCCACGCTCACCGGCACCATGTAAAAACAGGACCAGCGGGTAACGTTTGTGCTTGTCAAAGCCTTGCGGGTAAAGAATGCGGTATTGCAGCGTCTGTTCGCCTTGCTTGTAGATCATGCTTTGGTACAGGCTGTTGTCATCGGCATATGCAAAAACGCTGATCAATAACAGGATCCATCCGCTTAGTGCTTTCATGTCATTCTCTTTGTGGTGTTGTCATGCCATTCAAGCATGTTGCTATGGATAAAAAAAGTCCGGCATATCAGCCGGACCTGTACTTTATAGGATTGATTGAGCGCCTATCGGATGATCTTAATATCTTCTATCAGATCAATCCGCTGTTCATTGGTAAGATCCCAGACTTTGAGCAACTTTGTGGTACCAGCCGGGTTCGTGCACTCCACTGACTGCAGTAGCACTGGCTGGTTATTGGCGACCACCTTATGGGTAACAAACACGTCAGCATGGAAGTGACTTTTGCCCGACTGGCCATTGAATAAACCTAGCGCCACACCACGGTCTTGTGTGACCTGGCAATGGCCCTGACGGGTGCGGTTATCCACCGATAAGCTGCCGTCGTATTCAATGGCACTGTGGTAACTGTAACCTTGATTAACCTGAACAAACTCTCCGGCTGGTACGACCTCGGCCAGCCAGTCTATCTTTGGCACGGAAGCGATTTTGTGCTGAACCAGATAAGCCTGCCCGGCTTCATCAGTGCAACTGACCTGCAGTACCTTATCCACTTCCAGCGCGGTGTCAGGAAAACGCCCCTGCGCTATATCCACAGCAGGCGCAATAGTCACCAATCGCGCTGATGCCAGGTAAGTACCGTCATCGGCAGCATAGAAAGCTGCACTGCTGCAGGAAGACCGGGCATGTCGGCGATACAGATAAACCTGTGCATCTCTGGCATTGTCATTGTGGGTGGCAGCCGCTTCCAGCGGCCCATCTGCGTAATCTGTATGGCGGGCTAAACCGTCTATATCATAGACCATTTGCGCAGCTAAAGCGGTGCCGGACAAAGTTGCACAGGCAACGCCTATCGTCATTGCGAAAGTTTTCATATAAACATCCTTTTAGTTGATCACATTAATAAATGAATCGGTGAGCCCACCTTGGCTTAAGCACTATTCAAGCTAGAACTGCGCATCAAATAAGTCAAACAAAATGACAAATAAATCCTTAAATAACAAAAGGTTAATCAATCTTTTCAGAATTGATCCTGTAGATCAGTTTATTTACATTGCAGACACAAAAAAAAGCCCTGCTTTGGCAGGGCTTTACATCCAGATATTATCAGTTGGTTAAATCGTCAAAGAACTTCTTTACCCCATCAAAGAAGCCTTTCTCTTTGGGGCGGTACTTTGCCGCTTCATCACCTATGCCCATCGACTTATCCAGCTCTTCAAGTAACTCTTTCTGTCTGGAGGTCAGGTTTACCGGTGTTTCCACTACCACTTTGCACATCAGGTCCCCAACGGAGCCGCTGCGTACCGACTTCACACCTTTGCCGCGTAAGCGGAACATCCGGCCGGTTTGGGTTTCAGGTGCCACTTTAAGTTTCACCTTGCCATCCAATGTCGGCACTTCGATTTCACCGCCCAAGGCGGCCCGGGTAAAGCTGATGGGCACTTCGCAATACAAGTTGTTGCCATCCCGCACAAAGATAGGATGGTCCTTGATATGTACCTGAACGTATAGATCACCAGCCGGGCCACCCATTTCTCCGGCTTCACCTTCACCACTTAAGCGAATCCGATCCCCGGTGTCGACGCCAGCCGGCACTTTAACCGACAGGGTCTTGGTTTTTTCCATACGGCCATGGCCATGGCATTTACGACATGGGTCGGCAATTATCTTGCCCCGTCCTGAACAGGTAGGACAGGTTTGCTGCACGGCAAAAAAACCCTGACGCATCTGCACCTGGCCTTGCCCATGACAGGTAGGGCAAGTAGTAGGACTGGTGCCCTTCTTGGCACCAGAGCCGTCACATTCGTCGCAGCCAACCAAAGTCGGCACTTTAATCTCGACATTTTTGCCACGAACAGCATCTTCCAGGCTCATTTCCAGGTTGTAGCGCAGGTCTGAGCCCTGACGTGCTCTTGACTGGCGACGCCCGCCGCCAAAAATATCGCCAAACACATCGCCGAAAATATCACCAAAATCAGCGTGACCACCATGCCCGCCACCACGGTTCGGATCCACGCCAGCGTGACCAAACCTATCGTAGGCAGCACGTTTTTGCTCGTCGGTCAGGATTTCATAGGCTTCCTGGATTTCCTTGAACTTCTCTTCCAGTGCTTTATCGCCCTGTGTCCGGTCAGGGTGATATTTCATGGCCAGGCGCTTGTAGGCTTTCTTAATATCGCGCTCGGCGGCGTCTTTGGCCACCCCCAGCACTTCGTAATAGTCTCGTTTGGACATATGACTTATCTGCTCCCGAATACAGCTAAATGGGGTCAGAGTAAAATTAACTGGTTGCCAGTGTCTGACAAGTAATTCTACTCTGACCCCACTTAAGCGTGACCGCCAAAGCGGTCACGTTAATGGTGACGCAAGATTATTTCTTGTCGTCTTTTACTTCCTCAAACTCGGCATCAACCACATCGTCGTCACCGGATTTTGCTGAGCCCTGCTGGCTCTGCGCACCTTCGCCGCCCTGAGCCTGCTGTGCTTTGGCTTGTGCCACTTCCATCAGCTTGCCGGAGGCTTCGATCAGTGCCTGAGTTTTAGCTTCGATTTCAGCCTTGTCGCTGCCTTTAATGGCGCTTTCCAGTGCTGACAATGCTTCTTCGATCTTGGCCTTGTCATCCGCGCCCAGCGCATCGCCAGCTTCTTCTACCTGTTTACGGGTAGCGTGAACCATGCCGTCGGCCTGGTTGCGGGCCTGCACCAACTCTTCAAACTTCTTATCCGCTTCGGCGTTGGCTTCGGCATCCTGCACCATGCTGTTGATTTCATCTTCCGACAAACCACTGGACGCCTGAATCGTGATCTTCTGCTCTTTACCTGTATCTTTGTCCTTGGCAGAAACATGCAGAATACCGTCGGCATCGATATCAAAGGTCACTTCGATTTGTGGCTGACCACGCATGGCGGCGCGGATACCTTCCAGGTTGAACTGACCCAGAGATTTGTTACCGGAAGCCTGCTTACGCTCACCTTGCAGTACATGCACTGTTACCGCAGACTGATTGTCTTCAGCGGTAGAGAACACCTGTGACTTCTTAGTCGGAATGGTGGTGTTCTTCTCAATCAGCTTGGTCATCACACCGCCCATGGTTTCAATCCCCAGAGACAATGGTGTCACGTCAAGCAGCAGTACGTCTTTCACATCACCGGCCAGTACACCACCCTGAATAGCAGCGCCCACGGCAACGGCTTCGTCAGGGTTAACGTCTTTACGTGGCTCTTTACCAAAGAACTCGGTGACATATTTCTGCACCAGTGGCATACGGGTCTGACCGCCAACCAGAATGATATCGTGGATATCATTGACCGACAGATCGGCATCGGCCAGCGCCTGTTTCACCGGCTCCAGTGAGTTCTTCACCATATCTTCAACCAAAGACTCCAGCTTGGCGCGGGTGACTTTGATGGTCAGGTGCTTAGGACCGGAGCTGTCGGCCGTGATATAAGGCAGATTCACTTCGGTCTGCTGGGCAGACGACAGTTCAATCTTGGCTTTTTCACCAGCTTCTTTCAGACGCTGCATGGCCAAAGGATCTTTACGCAGGTCGATACCCTGGTCTTTCTTGAATTCATCCACCAGATAAGTGATCAGACGGTTATCAAAGTCTTCACCACCCAAGTGAGTGTCACCATTGGTGGCCAGTACTTCAAAGGTATGCTCGCCTTCCACTTCGTCGATTTCGATGATGGAAATATCGAAGGTACCACCACCTAAATCGTAAACCGCAACCACGTTGTCGCCTTTCTTACGATCCATACCATAGGCCAGTGCTGCGGCCGTTGGTTCGTTGATAATACGCTTCACTTCCAAACCAGCGATACGACCAGCATCTTTAGTCGCCTGGCGCTGAGAATCGTTGAAGTAAGCCGGTACGGTAATCACCGCTGCGGTCACTTCTTCGCCCAGGTAGTCCTCGGCGGTCTTTTTCATTTTCTTCAGCACTTCGGCAGAAATCTGCGGTGGAGCCATCTTTTTGTCATTCACATCCACCCAGGCATCACCATTATCGGCCTTGATAATGGAATACGGCATGATGTCAATGTCACGCTGCACTTCTTTATCTTCCCAGCGACGACCAATCAAACGCTTAATCGCGAACAGGGTGTTCTTGGGGTTGGTGACCGCCTGACGCTTGGCTGGTTGACCTACCAGGGTTTCACCGTCTTTAGTAAAGGCGATGATGGAGGGGGTGGTGCGATCCCCTTCGGCGTTTTCGATAACACGAGGCTTATCACCGTCTAAAACGGCTACACATGAGTTGGTTGTACCCAAGTCAATACCAATGATTCTACCCATTAGCTTACTCCAGAAATTCGTTTAAAAACTGATGCTTTCTTTGTGGGGACCCACTTTGTTATTTTCAACAAGGCGGTAAAAAAATTTCCCCAAAAAAGTTGTGTTTATTTGCCTGAAATCAGGCTTCAACATCCACGCCGCCTTCAGGGGCACGGGATACCATTACCATAGCCGGACGCAATAACCGGCCATTAAGTTCATAACCTTTCTGCATAACGGCCATCACCGAATTGGGCTCCAACTCGGAACTTTCCTGCATACCCATAGCCTGGTGTAATTCGGGATTAAAAGGTTGTCCTTGTGGATCGATGATCTTCAGACCAAATTTTTCCACGGTGTTAATAAAGGACTTGTAGGTCAGCTCTACACCTTCCACCAGCGATTTAACCGCATCGTTGGACGCATCTGCCACTTGCAGGGCGCGTTCCAGATTGTCAATAACGGTCAGCAGTTCACCGGCAAAGCGCTCCAGGGCAAACTTACGAGCCTTGTCCACTTCTGCATCTGCACGTCTGCGGGTATTTTCCATATCCGCACGGGCCCGCAATACGGAATCCTTCTGCTCGGCCAGATTGGATTCTGCCTCGGCCAGGGCCTTTTCCAGCTCACTGATACGCTGCTGCTCAGGACTCACCTCGGTCTGTTCAACCTGATCCTGTGGCTGATTCACGTCGTTTTGTGGCTGCTGTTCTTGCTGTGGCTGCTGCTCGGTGCTCATTCGCCTCTCCGTAAAACCTATTAGAATGCCAAAATCGTTTTGGTAAATGGGGATAGTGACGGGCGATTCAAGGGGTAAAAGCAGATTCCCATATAATTTATCTGGTCAATTCCGATTATCAGCGACTTTTTGTTAGCTAACCCTTATTATTTTCAAATAGATAGACAAATTCAGCGATAGTTACCGTTATGCAAACCCCTTTTGACAATATTGGCTTGATTGGAAAACCTCAGCATCAGGGTGCCAATGAAAGCCTCAAAGCGCTGTACCGTTTCCTCAAAGCAAAAGGTAAGCGCATTCTGGTTGAAGAGCGGGTCGCTAAAGAGCTGGAGCTGGACGATCTGGAGGTTATGGATCTGGTGGCCATTGGTCAGCATGCCGACCTGGCCATTGTGGTGGGCGGCGACGGCAATATGCTGGGCGCGGCTCGGGTGCTGTCACGTTTTAATGTCGGCGTGGTCGGTGTCAACAGGGGCAATCTGGGGTTTTTGACCGATATCCACCCGGATGACGTGGAACGTCAGTTGGAGGGAATCTTCAGCGGTGATTATGCCACCGAGCAGCGTTTTTTGCTGGAAGTGGAGGTCTATCGTCACAATCAACTTAAAAGCAGTAACGCCGCGGTGAATGAAGCCGTACTTCACCACGGTAAAGTGGCACATATGATGGAGTTTGAAGTCCATATCGATGACCAGTTTGTTTTCAGTCAGCGCTCCGATGGCCTGATTGTGGCAACGCCCACCGGCTCAACCGCCTACTCGCTTTCCGGTGGCGGCCCTATCTTAACCCCGAACCTGGATGCCCTGACCCTGGTGCCCATGTTCCCGCACACCCTCAGCAGCCGCCCCATCGTAGTGGATGCTAATAGCGTGGTACGTTTAGTGGTATCTCATGATAATACTGAAGCCCTGCAGGTCAGCTGTGATGGCCATGTGGTGCTTAGCGTACTGCCCGGTGATGAAATACAGATCCGCAAAAATCCATACACACTGCGTCTGATTCATCCGCGCAGTTACAATTACTTTAATGTGTTGCGCACCAAGCTGGGTTGGGGAAGTAAACTTTACTAAGCTATAAAAAAAAAGCGCCTACTGGCGCTTTTCTGGTTTAAGGTCGCATATATTGATGCGGGGTATCGCTGTTCAGATTCAGATACCTGTCTCTGAGTTTCGTCTGACGCGATTCCATTTTTATTGGTTCGCCATCAATTAATACCTGTTCAGGAGCCTGCATGGCTTCCAGCGGATCACCAGACCAAATCACCACATCAGCCACTTTGCCCTTTTCCAGGCTGCCATAGTCTTTATCAATGCCGAATAACTTAGCGGTATTGATAGTCAGGGCAGCCAGTCCGTCCTGCCAGGGTAAACCATTAGCCACCGCATTGCCTGCGTGTTGCGTGGCCAGGCGCAGATTATGGGTTTCCACCCCGATAGAAAGCGCTACGCCAGCCTCTGCCAGTCGTCCGGCATTGGCCATAGTCGAGCCCAGCATATCAAAGGCATAAGGCAGGTTTGGTTCAGGGTCGAGGATCACAGGCACGCCAGCCGCTGCAATCTCGTCGGCCAGCCGCCAGCCTTCGGTGGCTCGCAACAGCGCCAGTTTGATTTTCGCGTGACGTGCCTTAAAGGCCAATACCTGGCGAATATCAGATGCCCTTCTGGCATCCACCAGCAACAGCATCTGACCATTCACTACGGGTATCAACGCGTTGACATCGGCCTTACTCAATTGCCCATGCCACTCGTCTTTGGGTCCAAGCACCTTGCCATTTAAGGACTGAGCTTCGGCAAAGGCATTTTCAATCTGCGGCCACAATGCAGCCCGGCTGCCGCCGACATCATCGGCACCGTGATTGTCCACCGCCAGGCTCATAAAGGCGCGGGGTTTCACCAGATTGTCCCGGTCACCTAAACTGATGATAGCGCCCTGACCACCAAACAAGCTGTGCGTACTGGACATCCCGGTGGCAGCCAGGGTAAAACCTTCAATGCGGCTGACATCCACCACCGAATTATCCGGGTTAATGGCATAGGACACATCCAGCGCCGCACCGGCTTTGGAAAAATCCTGCGGCGCATAACTGGCATCAACGGTTCCGGCTGAAGAGCTCACTTCAACCAGGCCCACAGAAGTGTAGGCGCCTATCAATCCGGGGGTGACAATCTTACCCTTGGCGTCGATGACCCGAAAGTGGGCCGGAATGTCGATGGCCTGCCCCACCGCTTCAATCCGCCCATCACGAATCAGTACCGTACCATTGTCTAAACTGCCTTGCGCAGACAAGGTGTGCACATAGCCACCCACGACGGCAATATTCTCTGCCTGAGCCGTCAGACTCAGCAAACCGGTAAGCAGCGCTATGGTTGTTTTTTTCATTTTACGTCTCCTTCACCTGGTTGCCCCAATTCAAAGTCAGAGACCGGCCAACTGGCTGGATTCTGGCGGTCAAAGGCCAGCCCTCCGTCAATATAGACACGCTCGGCCTGAGCGTAAGTGGAAAAGGGATCCGCACTCCATAACACCAGATCAGCGTTTTTACCCGCTTCCAGCGACCCGGTTTTATCAAAGATACCCAGGGATTTTGCCGGGTTGGCCGACAGCCATTGCCAGGCCTCAGCTTTGCTGATGTCGATACCAGCACGCTGACCATCTCCCAGGGCTTTAGCCGCTTCCTGGTTTAAGCGCTGAATGCCCAAATCACTGTCGGAGTGCACAATGGCACAGGCACCGGCTTTATGTACCATGGGAATGTTCTCACGAATACCGTCATAGGCTTCCATCTTAAAGCCCCACCAATCTGCCCACATGGCCGAACATACCTTGTCCGTCGCCAGCCGATCCGCAATTTTGTAAGACTCTACCGCATGCTGGAAGGACGTGATCTGATAATTAAATTCTTTCATCAGATCCAGCATAGTGCCCATATCGTCGGCACGGTAGCAGTGCATATGCACCAGAATATCGCCGTTGAGTACCCCCGCCAGGGTATCCAGGGTTAAATCGCGCTTAGGTGGGGTCGGGTTTTTACCGGCTTTGTGCTCTTCGGCATATTTATCCCACTTGCGCTGATAATCCTGAGCATCGGCCCAGGCCTGACGATAGCCAGCCACATTGCCCATCCGGGTAGCAGGACCGCCCTTGTTGCCGTACACACGTTTGGGATTTTCACCACAGGCCATTTTCAGCCCATAAGGTGCCTCAGGGAATTTCATATCCTGAATCGTCCGCCCCGGCAGGTTTTTTACCGTCACAGAGCGCCCGCCGACCAGGTTGGCAGACCCTGGCAAGATTTGCAGACTGGTTACGCCACCCGCCAGCGCCCGGCGAAAGCCCGGGTCCTGCGGCCAGATGGAATGTTCCGCCCAAACCTGCGCAGTAACGGGTTTGGTGGCCTCGTTACCATCGGAATGGGACGGACCATCAGGGGTGGCATACACCCCCAGGTGACTATGTACATCAATAATACCGGGCGTCACCCATTTGCCTTTACCATCGACAACTTTGGCTTCTTCAGGAGGCGGGATATTTTGCCCAACCTGAACAATTTTACCGTCTTTGAATAGCACGTCACCGTTATCAATTTGGCCGCCCAAACCATCCAGAATACTGACGTTGGTGATAAGGGTTGTTTCAGAAGGAAGGGCTTGGTAAGTGCTGGGGTAAGGATCCCGGTTTATTTCGACCAGTGGCGCTTGTTCTGGCTCATTTTTCTTACCGCAGCCTGCCACTACCGCCAAAGCCAGCGTGGCCATTAGCAGCCTGCCGGTATATTGTTGTTTTTTCATGTATTCCCTATTAGTCCGCGAGGGTTCTTGTGATTATAGGAAAAATCACTAGAGCAAAATTGCCGTGCGGAATCAAGATCCTTGCGACAAGGTGCGGCGTTGCAGAGCTAACCAGGAGCGGGTTATCTTTCGGCTATCATTTTTTGTGCGCTAACGCAGTGCGTCCACAATCTGCTCCGAGCTTTGCATGGCACGAATTTGATTGAACAGGCTGTCGGCCTGATGATACTGGCGTTTTAAGTAGCCCAACCACTGCTTAATCCGATTTGGATAGTACTTGCCTTTATCACCGTATATCTCATAGCCAGAGTAACGTGTCAGCAAGGCTCTGACCTCGTCCCAGCGCATCGGCTGATGCTGATGTTTGATCACACTGGCAAGATTAGGCAAAGACAGGGCTCCGCGCCCCAGCATAATGGCCTGGCAATTTGATTGCAGTTGACATTGCCTGGCATCTTCCGCCGACCAGATTTCGCCATTGGCAACCAGTGGCACCTTGACCTGCTGCTTAATTCTGGCGATCCAATCCCAGTAAGCCGGTGGGTTATACCCCTCCACCTTAGTGCGGGCATGAATGGTAATCAGGCTGGCTCCCCCGGCTTCCAATGCCAGGGCATTGTCAATGGCCAGGCTCTTATCTTCAAACCCCAGGCGCATCTTTGCCGTCACGGGTTGACCGGCAGGCACACTTTGCCGTACGGCGTGCACAATCTGGTATAGGGTGTCGGTTTCTTTTAGCAATACCGCACCACCTTTACTTTTATTTACCGTTTTCGCCGGGCAGCCAAAATTCAGGTCCACCCCATGAGAACCTAATTCCACCGCGCGGGCTGCATTTTCAGCCAGACATTGCGGGTCCTGTCCCAGCAATTGTACTCTTACCGGCACCCCGGCAGGCGTGCGCCCCTGATGATAGAGTTCAGGACAAAGCCGGTAAAACACCCTGGGTGGCAACAGCATATCCACAACCCGGACAAACTCAGTAACGCACAAGTCAAAGCCACCCAAGCTGGTCAGCATATCGCGCATCAAATGATCCACCACGCCTTCCATGGGCGCTAATGCAATTTGCGTTTCATTTGTCGTCATTTAGGGGTAATCTCTGAGTACAAGGGCCTGTCTACAGGGGCCGCGCAGTGTAACAGATTCCCGCAAAGTGAGCAGTAAATCCCTATGATCCTTATTGATACCCTTGCCCTGTTATGGTTTTTGAGCATCTGGGTTGGCTATACCCTGTTTGCCAAACGCAAGGCCAGACACACCTCTTGTCTTGCCAGCGAAATGCGCGCCAAACGCACCCGCTGGATGACGGAAATGCTTATTCGCGATAACCGGGTCGCAGATGTCTCCATTATCTCGACCTTGGAACGCAATATCACCTTCTTCGCTTCCAGCTCGCTGCTGATCCTGGCCGGTTTGCTAACGGCTACGGCTTCGGTGGAAGAGTTGAATGCCATGATCCATCAGTTGAGTATGGCAACGGTGCAATCTAACCAGCAAATTCAGATTAAACTTTTGTTATTAATGGGAATTTTCATTTTCGCCTTTTTTCAGTTCACCTGGGCATTGCGCCAGTACGGCTTTGGCGGGGTTTTGATAGGTGCTGCGCCAAACGGCAATAAAATGAGTGAAGAGGAATTAAATCTGTATGCTAACCGTACCGCCAAGGTCATCGATCAGGCCGCGCACTCCTTTAATTACGGCTTGCGGGCTATTTATTTCTCCTTATCTACCCTGCCCTGGTTTATTGACGCCAGACTGTTTATGCTCGCCTCGATCATCACCCTGATGATCATGTACCACCGGGAATTTCACTCCAAGGTATTGAAAGCACTTAAAGACTGTCACTGATCTTTACAGCCAATATCCGCTCACCAATGGCGGATCCGGCTGGTAAAGTAAGCCAGCATTGCCACCAAAGCGCCGACAGAAAAGGCTTGCAAAGGTGCCAGCACAAAAATATCGGACATCAGATGACTTGCGGAAGGGTTTACAGCCCCGGACAGATACCAATCTATATGGATGTACAGCAGAGTCAGACTGGCACCGAATAAAAATCCATGCGCGGCCGCCCCTGCACCGGGATGTCCATGGGCACGCAAATACTTCAACCACAAAAATACCACGAGCAGTGGTGAAATTACCCAAGGAAACAATAAGTTAACAATCACACCCTGAATCAGGTAACAACTGACGGCAACCAGTAACATCCAAATATTGGCCGCCTTATGACTCCATTTAAGCATACTTTCGGCCCCGACAGCGAGTTGACCCACCTTTGATATCCAGCCCATATGTGTATCGTGAGCAAGAATAAGGCAAGAAACGCGCCAAAACTGTATGTATTTCAAACTAAAATACGTTATCAAGGTAAAACTTCCGGCACTGGCAGGCAGGCAGGCAGGCAGGCAGGCAGTGAAACGACTATGTCAGGCGCAGTCAATACGCCCTTTACTGTTCTGAAAAGAGACTATTAAGGCCAGGGGCAACAACCTTATGGCAGCCCAACTGCTTGTGCGGAAGAATCAGGCTGCTGGTTTAATGTCCCAGTACCTTGGCAGGTTCAATGCGGGCCGCTTTAAAGGCCGGATACAGGGTGGCCAGAACGCTTAATCCCAATGCAATGGCCGCGGTTAACAGCACTTCAACAGGATTCAACTGAGAGGGCAGAAAATCAATAAAGTAAATATCGCCAGACAACAGGGTTATGCCGGTCAGGGTTTCCCAGCCTTTGGCCAGCGCAGATAACTTCCAGGCCACTAACGCCCCCAATATCACCCCAAAAGCCGTACCAATTAAGCCGTTGAAGAGTCCTTGCAGCATAAATGCACGTACAATCAGGTTATCTCTGGCCCCCATGGTTTTCAGCATGGCAATTTCCCGGCGCTTTTCGTTCACCGCCATCACCAGCGTCGACACTATATTAAAGCAGGCCACCGCGATCAGCAGGGTCAGGGCCAGATACACCACGGCCCTGACAAGCTGAATGTCCTGGTACAGATGGCCGTGTGTACGGGTCCAGTCAGAAATATACACATACTGCTCAAAGGCCATACCCAGTTCACGCATCAAATAGGGTGCGCGGTAAGGATCGGAGAAACCAAACTCCAGCCCCTGAGCCCCAGACGCCACACCGAGGATGTCAGATGCCTTGTCCAGATGCACCAGCGCCAGATGATTATCCACCAATTCCCCGCCTATACCGGCCGCGCCCGCCACGTCAAACCATACCGATTTTGGTGGTTTAAAACTGCTGGCATCCCCTTGCTGTGGCATCAGAAGCTGTACTTTCTGCCCCACATCGACCCCGAGCTTGCGCATAATGCCCTTGCCCAGCAATATACTGTTTGGATTGTCGGCAAAACGCTGCCAATGCTGGGAATCTGTCATCAGGCTGATACGCGACGCCCTGGCAAAATCAGGGGAAATACCGGTTACCTCAACAGCGCTCATTTTGCCGGCATTTCGCACCATCGCCGCCATTTTGGTGATAGGTGCCACATATTGCACCCGGCTGTCGGCGCTAAGTTGCGCCACCTGGGTACGCCAGTCTTGGATACCCTCCGGAGACACCGCAATCAACTCGCCGTGGGGCAATACCGCCAGTAATCTGTCTTTCAATTCCCGCTCAAAGCCATTCATCACCGACAACAGCAGGATCATGACAAAACATCCCAGGGCGATACCGACTGTTGAGGATGCAGAGATAAACGAGGTATAACCACTTTGCCCGCGACTGCGACGAAAGCGCCAGGCTAATTGACAGCTTAAGCGCCAGTTTGCGCTCATATCAGCGACTCCAACCGGCCATGGTGCAGGCTTACTGTTCTGTCCAACCGTTCAGCCAGATGCAGATCATGCGTTACCACCACAAAGCTGGTGCGCAAATCCCGGGTCAGTTCACGTAGCAGCAAATAAATGGATTCTGCGGTCTTGTTGTCCAGATTACCGGTCGGCTCATCCGCCAGCACCAGTTTGGGCTGATTCACCAGAGCCCTGGCGATCGCAACCCGTTGACGCTCGCCGCCGGACAGCTGTGCAGGCTTGTGCTCAGCACGCTCTGCCAGACCGACCCGGTCGAGCATCGCCATCGCCTGGGACCGAATTTCTTGTTTAGGCTTGCCGCCAATCAGCAGTGGCATGGCCACGTTTTCCAGCGCTGAGAATTCAGGTAACAGATGATGGAACTGATAAACAAAGCCCAGACTTTGATTACGAAATGTGGCCTGACGTGCCTGGCTGAAGGAAAAAATGTCCTGATCTTCAAACCACACCTTGCCCGATGTAGGGCTATCCAGCGCCCCCAATAAATGCAATAAGGTACTTTTGCCAGACCCGGAGCTGCCAACAATTGCCAATTGCTCGGCCACCCCCACATCAAAGCTGACGTCTTCCAACACCCTGACCGGTTTTGGCCCTTCATCATATTCTTTGGTCAGATGCTGACAGCGTAACAACGACATCTTTCACTTCCTTTTTGCTTATTCATCGCGCAAGGCCTGGGCCGGTTGTACCCTGGCTGCACGCATGGCCGGGTAAAGGGTGGCCAGTAAACTGAGCAGTAATGACAAAAACAACATCAGGGCGACCTGATGAACTTGAATCTCCACCGGTAAACCTTCCCCATCGGGGGTGGCAATTAAATGAATGCCCAGCAACCCCAGCAGCGGATTTAACTGATTGCTGAGCAGCAATCCACCCAGTAAACCAAACAAAGTCCCTTTCAGACCGTTATACAGGCCGTTAATCATAAACACCCTGATCAATGAAGCACCTGACAGTCCCTGAGTACGCAGGATAGCGATGTCACCGCGTTTCTCGCTGACCACCATGACCATGGCAGAAACAATATTAAAGGCCGCAACCGCGATGATCAGCACCAACATCAGGGCCATCATATTTTTTTCCATATTCACCGCGTCAAACAGTGGACCTTGCCGCTCACGCCAGTTGCTGGACGTCAGCCCCAGTTCATCCACCTGCCCCTTTACACTTTGCCAGCTAAAGGCATCATCCAGAAACAGGCGAGTGGCGGCCAGTTCTTCGGTTTTACCACGCAGCAGCCTGGCGGCATCATCCAGATGAATCAAGACCACTTTGTCATCCAGTTCAGAGCCGACGTCAAACACCCCAGTTATCACAAACTGGCGCTGACTGGGCACCTGTCCAAGCGGGGTATAGACACTGGCTTCGGCACTTAACAAACGCACCTTGTCACCCAGCCCAAGGCCGAGTAGAGACGCCAGCGGACGGCCCAGCACCAGGCCATACTCGCCGCTTTTTAGTTCACCAAGCTCCCCCAGCATCATATGACTGGCAATAATGGCATTATCCGGCATGGTTTGCGGAGCAATGCCCTGAATCATCACACCATGCAAGGTTCTTGGGGATTGCAGCAATCCCTGGGTTTCAATCATGGCGCTGCTCGCCACGACATGGGGAAGCTGGTTAAGTTGTTCAACCTTATCGGCAGCCGTGGTATGCACCAACATATGTGGGTTGATGCCAAGAATGCGTTTTTTCAGTTCCCCTTCAAAGCCGTTCATCACAGACGAAACTGTGATCAGCGCGGTCAGGCCCAGGGCAATACCCGCTACTGAAAACGCATTGATAAAGGCAATAAAGGGATTGCCTTTACTGGCTCTGGCATAGCGCAACCCGATAAAAGCAGAAATGGGGTAAAACATGAGTTGTGATTTGTTCCCTGCTACGAAGGCCAGGCTACACACAAGACATTGTGCCGCTCTGGGATTGTGTCAGTGAGCGGTTGTCACTGTCGCTTGCTTATCGTTGGCCGATAATAGGTGTAAGCTAAGGCACAATCAAGGGCCGCGCCAGTTAAGGCCGCAGGCAACAGGAGTAAGGATGGAGTTACTGAGCCTCGAACAAAAGCGCCAGCAGTTCGATGAATTTTTCCGTATCAAGCATGCGATCAAAGTCAATATGCGGCCGCTGGAGCCGGCATTTGAGCTGCCTGACACCCACCAGTTGACAGAGCATATGCCTTACGCTTTTCGAATCGCCAGCGAAATGTCAGCACTGGAAGTGGCGGCGCTGCGCCCACTTAGAAATTTAAGTGAGCATGCGGCTGACTTGGTGGCTTTTCTGAATCATCAGTCACGCAAGATTGACTTAATGATGTCCTATATCCTGCATGAACAGATGACCCAGGACGAACAATTTGTCAGCCACGCTTTTGGCGGCGGCGGCCTGATACTTTGCAGTAATGAGCCGATGGAACTTGAAGTACGCTGTGAGCTGCGCCTGTTTCTGGAAGAAGAGGCCGCCGCCGTTTTCTGTTTCGGTGAAGTTATCGCTTGCGAGAACGTTGGCGATCAGTACCATATCTCCCTGTTTTTCAATCGGCTGCGTGAAGAAGATCAGGAGCTCCTGGTCAGGGCCAGCCTGCATCTGCAAACCCAGCAGTTGCGTAAACGCGCACAAAAGCGCAGCGAAGAATAAGGGCCTGCGCCCAGTGCAGACAACAGACTTAGGATAGGCCGTCTCAATCAGCATGAGCATCAGTATTTTTGCGCCGCCCCTGCCAAAAAAACCAGGGGACCATCTTCAATGGGGTAATCTGCACGGCAGCAGTTTAGCCCTGGCCATTGCCAATCTTGCATCCAGTCGCAAGGCATCTGTGTTGCTGGTCACCGCCGACACGCCTTCTGCACTGAAACTGTCGCGGGAAATAGAAGGCTTTACCGGTAATATCGAAGTAAAAGTGTTTCCCGACTGGGAAACCCTGCCTTACGATACTTTCTCACCGCACCAGGATATTATTTCCCAGCGTCTGGAAACCCTCTATCATCTGACCCAACCACAGCCCTGTATTTATGTGGTGCCGGTGAATACCCTGCTGCAGCGCATGGCACCAAGAGATTATCTGGCCAGATATCTGCTGATTCTAAAGCAAGGGCAGAAACTGGAATTGGATAGTTTCAGACAGGGGCTGGAAAGGGCTGGCTATACGGCGGTCAATCAAGTGCTGAGTCACGGCGAGTTTTCCATTCGTGGCAGCATTATCGACCTCTACCCCATGGGTAGCCGTGAACCTTATCGCATCGACTTATTCGACGACGAAATAGACAGCATCCGTTTATTTGATACCGACAGCCAGCGTTCCGGTGACAAGGTCACAGAGATTCGCCTGTTGCCAGCCCGTGAATTCCCTACCGATAAGCCCGGCATCGATTTATTCCGCCAGCAGTTTCTTGACCGTTTCGACGCCAGCAATGCCAAAGAGTCGGTTTATCATCAGGTCAGCAAAGGCATTATGCCCGCCGGTGTGGAGTATTATCTGCCGCTGTTTTTCAGCCACACCGAGACCTTATTTGACTACCTGCACCCAGACAGTCTGGTACTGATGCAGGGAGACTTAGTCAACGCCGCCGAATTTTACTGGGCAGACCTGATGGAGCGCTTTGAGCAGCACCGCTATGATCCGCTCAGGCCGTTGCTGGCACCGGCCGAAATTTACCTGAAGGTGGAAGAACTGTTCGGCCGTTTCAAGGACTGGCCGCGAATCAGTGTGCAGCACCAGGCGCTGGAAGAAAAATCCGGCAGAGTGAACTTTGCCACCGCACCGCTCACCGATATCGCGGTTAAGCCACAAAGCAAAACGCCCCTGCTAAACCTCAGTCAGCAGCTTGATAACTGGCAGCAAAGTGGCACTAAGGTGCTGTTTTGTGTGGAATCCCAGGGCCGTCGTGAAAGTCTGCTGGACCTGCTGAAAAAGATTGCCTGCAAGCCCAAGGTTTTCGATCGCCTGGAAGATTTCCTGGCCAGCCATGAGTGGCTGGGGATCACCCTGAATATTGCCGAGCACAGCTTTGCCTTAAGCGAAGCCGATGCTCGCCTGGTGCTGATTACCGAAACCGAGTTATTGGGGCATAAGATTAGTCAGCGCCGTCTGCGCGATAAGCGCCAGGCCACTGACGAAGCCGCCGTTATCCGCAATCTGGCCGAATTGTCAATCGGACAGCCGGTGGTGCATCTTGAGCATGGAGTGGGGCGCTATCTGGGCTTGCAAACTCTGGATGCCGGGGGGATCACCACCGAATACCTGACCATTGAGTATGCCAATGGTGCCAAGCTGTATGTACCGGTATCCGCGCTGCATTTAATCAGCCGCTATAGCGGTGGCGATCTTGACCATGCGCCCCTGCATCATCTGGGTACTGATGCCTGGGCCAGAGCGCGGAAAAAGGCCGCAGAAAAGGTGCGCGATGTAGCCGCACAGCTTCTGGATGTGTATGCCCGCCGCGCTGCCAAACCAGGCTTTGCCATCCCCATTGACTGGAATGAATACCAAAGCTTTGCCGACAGTTTTCCCTTCGAGGAAACCGCGGATCAGGAACAGGCCATTGCGGCAGTGATCCAGGATATGGGTAGCCCTAATGCCATGGATCGTCTGGTGTGTGGCGATGTCGGCTTTGGTAAAACCGAAGTGGCGATGCGCGCCGCCTTTTTGGCCGCCAATGCCGGCAAGCAGGTAGCGATATTAGTGCCCACCACCCTGCTTGCCCAACAACATTTCGAAAACTTCCGTGACCGTTTTGCCAATTGGCCGTTTCGTATTGAAGTGATGTCACGCTTTTCCAGTGGCAAAGCGCAGAAGCAGATTCTGCAGGATTTATCCGACGGTAAAGTGGATATCGTGGTCGGCACCCATAAACTGCTGCAGGACGACGTCAAATTTGCCGATCTGGGCCTGGTCATCATCGACGAAGAGCACCGCTTTGGCGTGCGTCAGAAGGAAAAATTCAAAGCCCTGCGCGCCGATGTGGATATTCTGACCCTGACCGCCACACCGATTCCGCGCACCCTGAATATGGCCCTGTCCGGCATGCGTGATTTGTCGATTATTGCCACGGCACCGGCCAAGCGACTGGCGATTAAAACCTTTGTACGCCAACGCGACAAGCAGTTGATTCGCGAAGCAATCATGCGGGAGATCCTGCGTGGTGGACAGGTGTATTTTCTGCATAATGAAGTAGACAGCATTGAGCAAACCGCAGCAGAGATTGCCGAGATTGTTCCGGAAGCCCGGGTGGCCGTCGGCCATGGCCAGATGCGTGAGCGGGAATTGGAACGGGTCATGTCTGACTTCTACCACCAGCGCTTTAACGTACTGGTCTGTACCACTATCATAGAAACCGGTATCGACGTCCCCTCGGCCAATACCATTATTATGGACAGGGCCGATCATCTGGGACTGGCACAGTTGCACCAATTGCGGGGCCGGGTCGGCCGCTCACATCATCAGGCCTATGCATATCTGTTAACTCCTCATCCCAAAAGGATGACCAAAGATGCACAAAAGCGTCTTGAAGCCATTGCCTCACTGGAAGATTTGGGTGCCGGCTTTGCCCTGGCTACCCATGATCTGGAGATTCGCGGGGCCGGTGAGCTGCTGGGTGAGGATCAGTCCGGGCAAATTGCTACGGTAGGTTTCTCCCTGTATATGGAGATGTTGGAGCAGGCGGTGGAAGCCCTGAAAAACGGCAAGGAGCCGTCGCTGGATGAAGCCTTGTCACAACACACCGAAATTGAGCTGCGTATTCCTGCCCTGCTGCCGGAAGACTATATCAATGACGTGAATACCAGGCTGTCGTTGTATAAGAAAATCGCCAACTGTAAATCCGATGATGATCTGGATGATGTTCAGGTGGAATTGATTGACCGCTTTGGCTTGTTACCGGAAGCGGCGAAAAACCTGTTGAAAGTCACACAGATGAAGCTTAATGCCCGCACCGTCGGCATCAGTAAAATTGAAGCCAGCGCGACAGGTGGCTTTGTCGAATTCGCCCAGGATACCCGCATTGATCCGGGCTTTATTATCAAGCTTATCCAGTCACAACCTGCGATTTATCGTCTGGACGGACCGCAAAAACTTAAATTTGCGATTAAGACCGACGCACATCAGGAGCGTGTTAAACTCATTGCGACCATGCTGGATGAATTCAAACAACGATTGCAGGCGGCCTGACTATGCTAAAAAGAAGTGCTCCACTGCTCGGTCTGACATTCGCGCTGTTAAGCCACACTTGTCAGGCACAAAGCACGGATTGGTGGTTCGAGGTTGAAGTTCTGTTATATAAACAGGGGCAGGCACTGGAAGCGCTGGACGAACGCTTTCCACAACCGGTAAAAACCCCTGGTAGTGCCAGGGCCGTGGATTTGCTAAGCCCGCTGCTGCAACCGGACATCAGCAGCTTGCGTGCCGCTTTAGCGCTATGCTCACCGTCACAAACACAGCCACAGGACAATGTTGTTGTTACTGACAGCACATTGCTGAGTGAAGTACAGCAATTACTCGGTAGCCTATCTGATCAGTTGCAAAGTGAAGAACAGGCGTTTTTGCCTCAAACCGGCACCGAACTGCAGGCACAGATCGTTGGCGCCCTGAACACAGCGCAACCATCACCCTGGCGGGCTGAAGACTTTATTGATTTATATCCGCTGCTACGCAGTGGCTGTCAATACAGTTTCGAACAGGCCTGGCTGGAAGACTTAGTCGTCAGTCACCCGAAAGCCGAGCCATTTGTTGCGCAAATGCCGATTCTGCCACAGGGCCGGGAAAAGCCTTACAGTGACAGTCCGTATTTGCTGCCCCCTGACATGCTTGAATTACGGCAGCTCGCCCGGGATCTTTATCGCCAGCGTGGCATTGAACCACTAATGCACCTGGCCTGGCGCCAGAACGTTCAGTTTGGCCGCAGCAAAGCCAGACCTTATCGCCTGTTTGCCGGACGCAACTTTGCGAAGAGCTACGATATCAATGGCTACCCACTGCCCGAGGAAAAGCCGCTACTGGCACAGCAAGACAGCGACACCTTGGCTACCCCGCTGGATTTAATGGCACAAGTGGAGCAAGCCCTGGCCGAACCCCTGGTGCTGGACAATCAAGCCGAGGTTGTTATTCAGCCAGGACAGCGCGCCGATGCGCTTTGGGAGCTTGACGGACTGTTTACGCTCTATCTGCAATATATCAACCGTATTCCGTATTTGCATATCGATGCCGATATGGTCTATCGCCAGGAAGGTCGTCCAGGATTGATGGGCACCGAGCCATTAACCCTGGCGCTAAATGGTGGGCAAGATATACAGCCGGATGATTCAGCGCCTCAATACCAACTCTACGGGCTGAAGTTTGATCAGCTAAGGCGCATTATCAGCAAGCAGATCCATTATTTTGACCACCCCTTGTTTGGCATGGTGGTGGAAGTACGCAGATACCACAAACCTGCGCCACCCAAGGAAGAGCCAGCATCATGAAAATCTACACAAAAGGGGGCGACCAAGGCACCACGCAAATTTATGTGGACAAGCCTGAACGTCTGGGTAAACAGGACATAGTACTGGAGTGTTATGGCACCCTGGATGAGCTTAACGCCCATTTAGGTATGCTAGCTTGTGAACTGAAGGAAATTGCCCAGTTACAAGCGGTACAGCAGATACAACAGCAACTGTTTCAGATCGGCTTTGCCCTGTCTGCATCCAGCAAACTGACCGATGACAATGTGCAGCAACTGGAGCAGCAGATTGACTTGTGGCAAAGCGAAATCCCACCACAGACCAGTTTTATTTTGCCTGGCGGCTGCCATAGCGCTGCCCAGGCACACATTTGCCGTACCATCGCGCGGCGTGCAGAACGACGTATGGTGGAGCTGAATCAGCAACGCGAGGTGCCAGGGGTCTGTTTACGCTACTTAAACCGCCTGTCTGACTGGTTGTTTGTGCTGGCCAGGGTATTGAATTTTCAGGCCGGCATGGACGAACCTCGGGTTTAAATCATCCCGCAGTCACCATAGAGACACGAAAAATACCTCTCGCAAAGCCGCTGAGTTCACAAGGAGAAACTCTGATATCTCAGCACTTCTTTATTAATTCAGCGTCACGGCGAGAAGCGCTCAGGAGGATATCATGCCCTTTCTGTAAGCCACTGTGCCTATCAGTACAAATGAAAACACAAACGACAGACTGATAACCGCCGTGCAAACCTGAAGTTGAAGGGGAGTCAGCTTGTCTGCCACCCAGAACACAACAGCAAACGTCGACAATTGGGCCAGTAATAACACCTTTAATGCTGCACTAATCTGGGCACTTGTTATCCCGTCTTTATCAGGCACTTTTGCAGAACAGAGCAATTGCTGACTGGGTATTTCAAACACCGCGCTCAATGCATCCAGAGTATCCATTGATACGTCACCGGTGCTCTCAGCACGCTGTATGGTTCTCAAGCTGACATTGCACATTTGCGCAACTACCTGCTGAGTCCAGTTTCTTGTCTCTCTGCTCGATTTCAGCAATACCTTATCGATCTTCATTGTTTTATCCTTAAAATTATCGGGCTAGGCACAAGTTAACAGCATAGAACAACATGGGTGACGACATTAGTATGACATCATATGACAATCATGCTGATTTGCTGGATTTGTCGTTCAACTGTTGTATCAGGTTTTAGTGAAAGGAAATGTAGTGCTGAATAATCTGCAAACTACCGCCAGAAAGCTTCGTTGGCTACGGCCCCTGTTGCTGCTCACGGGTTTGACGGCACTGGCGGTTTTCACTTATGTTTTGCTGCTGGCGGGCTCAGCAGCGGAAGATAAATATATCCTGCCCAGCCTGATCACTCTGTTCTGGTCCGGCACTCTCTACTGGTTTATCAGTGCCTTTACCCGTTTACCCGCGCGTGCGAATAGCAAAGACGGGTTTTTCAAGCGATGTAAAGCCCACATAGTTCGTGGGTTTTACAGCTTGCTGATGATGCTGGCCTTTGCCTTAACCCTGGTGATAGTGTTTATCAGTATCCGGAGTATCAATATCTGGTGGCAAAGCTATAGCTAGCATCGACGGCACCCTGCTTAACCCAGGTTAAGGTGCGCCGGTTCAAATACGTCTCTAATGCATTCAAGTCACCATTTCGAATGCATTATGATTCTACACAACAAAACCCTATTGATAACCGGCGGCACCTCTGGCGTTGGCTATGAACTGGTGCGCCAGTTGGCGCCGCATAATCAAATTCTCGTTATCGCCCGGGCTGGCCCCAGGCTGGATATGTTGGAACGGGATTTTCCCGGGCTGCAGACTTATGCGGCGGATCTAAGTGAACCGACCATCTTGTCAGGGCTGTGCCAAACCATAGTCGGTGAACATCCACAGATAGATGCCTTAATTAATAATGCAGCTATGCAGTTCGAGCCCTGCTTTTTGGATAAAGATTTTCTGTATGCGTCAATCAAGCAGGAAATCACACTGAATTTCACCGCTGTGTGCGCGTTATGTTACTTACTGCTTCCGGCACTTTTACAGGCTAATTCACCGGGGCGGATTATCAATATTAACTCCGGACTGGCACTGGCACCTAAAACCCAGTCTGCGGTGTATTGTGCGACCAAGGCGGCCTTAAATAGCTTTTCTCAAAGCTTGAATTATCAGCTTGAACATACTCCTGTCCGCGTTCTGCAGGCCTTTCTGCCACTGGTAGACACCCCTATGACCGAAGGGCGTGGCAAGGCCAAGCTGTCGGTAAAACAAGCCGCACAAGCCATTATCCGAGGCATAGAACGGGATAAAACAGTAAACGACATTGGCAAGGTCAGGTTGCTGCGTTTGTTGCACAACCTGTGGCCACAATTGGCAAAAAAAATCATGAAAGGGCATTAACAATATGAAATTTAAAACAATTCACCCAAATACAATAGGACTGATGATGGCACTGATTTTTACCCCAGTTATGGCAAAAGCACTGACGGTGCAAGTCCGTCAGATCGAAGCAGCCCGTCAGGGGCAAATTATAGTGATGCTGTTCGCCAACGATGGCTTTCCCAAAGATCATGCTAAGGCTCTCAGCATTCAGACCCGACCAGTAACCAGTGACGCCAGCTGCTTGGCGTTTGAGTTTACGGTCAACACCAGCGAGCTGGCGGTAAAGGTGCTGCACGACGAAGACATGAACAACAAAGTCACCAAGAACTGGACTGGTATCTGGCCGGCCGAAGGGCTTGGCTTTTCCAATGGTGCGCGTGTCCGTCTTAGCGGGGCACCCTCGTTTAAGGACGCCAGGCTGAGCTTATCTGCCAACCAGGACGTAATCGATATTCCCCTTATTTACCCCTGAAAGCAGGACCCCAAAATGAAAGCCTTATTCCCCCTTGTACTGTGCTTGGTACTGGTGTTTGCCTGTACTTTTGTGCTGATTAAATCCACTGGTTTGCTGACCATTGAGCAAATTCGCGTGTGGCTGGATGCCGCTCAATATGCCAACCCGCTTTACGTCGGAGCCATGGTAGTAACGTTGCTGTTTGCAGATTTATTTATTGCCATACCCACTTTGACCATCACCCTGCTAAGCGGTTATTTTCTGGGCCCGCTGTTTGGTGCACTGTCGGCTATTCTGGGGTTATCGTTGGCAGGCATCGGGGGGTATGCCATCAGCTACCGATTCGGTGACAAACTGCTTAACTTGCTGCTTAAAGACGCTGCCAAACGTAAGGAAGCCACAGATACCTTTGTCCGCCATGGTGCCATCGTTATCCTGCTTGCGCGCGCTATGCCAATCCTGCCGGAAGTATCCGCCTGCCTGGCCGGGATCAGCAAAATGCATTTCGGCAAGTTTATGCTGCTTTGGCTATGCAGTGCTGTGCCCTATGCCGTTATTGGCGCATATGCCGGCGCCCTTAGCAGCATGGATAATCCCAAACCCGCCATCTTGGCCGCCGTAGGTATCACCACTGTACTTTGGCTAGGGTGGCTGGGCGCGAACCACTACCTTATCGGTCGCGACAAAGTGGAGGGTTAAAAGCCTGTCGCCAACGGCGCTTATTGTTGTTATGCTGAGCGCCGTAAAATAACAGTTAGATTGAGGAGAGTTTGATGATTGTAGCGATTACCCACCCGGCAAAGGTTGCTGAGTAACGTCAATTCTGTCGCTTTTCTCGGCCCTTTCAGCCTTTGCCCGGTGTTCTATGACCGGGACCACTGACTTTCAATAGAGCGGGTTTATTACAAACCGGCGTCACTTGGTTCCTATGTATTTATCTGTGTGTGCACAGCTTATTGCTGTGCGCATAAGGAAATCATATGAATTTATCGCTTTCACAACTGGGCTGGCAGGCATTTTTTCAACAACAACTTAGCCTGCAAGAATTTGAACATCATCAGATAAGCCGTGTGGTCGCCCACCACCGTAATGAATATGTGCTAAGAAATGAGCATGGCTTGTATCATTTGCCCCTTACCCCTTCCCTGCCTGCTATGACTATTGGTGATTGGCTGCTGGTGGATAATGACGGGCAATTTGTGCGCTTGCTGGAACGTAAGTCGGTATTTAAGCGTAAAGCTGCTGGCAGCCAGTTAGCTGAGCAGTTAATCAGCGCCAATGTCGACACTCTGCTGATAGTCTGCTCGCTGAACCAGGATTTTAAACTGAGTCGGATTGAGCGCTATCTGACCCTTGCTCATGAAGCCAGGGTAGATCCTGTGGTGATACTGACCAAACAGGATCTGTGCAGCGACGCGGATGAAAAGCGCGCTTTGGTGCAACAGCTAGACCCATTGTTAGTGGTGGAATCCGTTAACGCCCTGGATAGTGAAAGTTGCGCATCGCTTTTGCCCTGGTGCAAGTCTGGCAATACCCTGGCGGTAATGGGTTCATCCGGTGTGGGTAAATCCACCCTGGTCAACACATTAAGTGCCGGGAATGAACAGAAAACCGCCGCCATTCGAGAGGATGACAGCAAAGGCCGACATACCACCACGGCCCGCTCCATGCACTTTCTGCCATCTGGGGCCGTGCTGATTGACACGCCCGGCATGCGTGAGTTGCAACTCAGTGATGGTGAAGATGGCATACGCCGAACCTTTGCCGATATTGATGCCTTAGCCGAACAATGCCGTTTCTCTGACTGTCAACACAAGGGGGAACCGGGCTGTGCGGTGCAACAGGCACTGGATAACGGTGATATCGAGGCACGCCGTCTGAGCAACTATCACAAGCTGCAGGCCGAACTCAGCCGCAACAGCGCGTCATTGCAGGAGCTGCGCGCCAAAGACAAGCAGTTTGGCAAGATGGTTAAAAGGCTGATGCCGGTTATCCGCCACAACAAAAAGGGTTACTAGCTCGCTAGAAAGGTCACATTTCTGTGACCTTTTTTCCATCAAACAACCTTAAAAGCGCTGGCGAATTTTCTTTAAAAAGGCTTCTACCCGCTTTTGATCGGCTTTTTCACTTTGGTAAAAAGACAACATTGATAGTAACTTTGCCGCTCACAGGATGTCAGCGCCGGAGCAAAATTATCCTGGTACAGATCCCGAACCTCTATCTGATGGCCCTGGCCTTCAAGATGCTGGATAGTGTGTGCTGCCAAATAGGCACATAGGCACATAGGCTGTTATTTAGCGGATGAGCAATGACCACCAGAGTTGTCACTTGAGCTTCCTCATTAATTGGATAAGGGGGTTAAGCCAATGCCAGATGCAGTAAAGGGAAGGGCGCGCCCTGCCCGTCCAGCTCCGAGCGACCAATCTGCACAAAGCCCATATGCAGGTAGAACCCTAACGCCTGTGGGTTTTGTTCGTTGACATCCACCTTACTCACGCCCTGCTGGTCAATGGCATGACGACAAAGTGCTGTGCCTACGCCCAATCCGCGCTGCTCAGGGGCAATAAACAGCATTTCCAGATTGCCTTCGGCGACACCGCTAAAGCCCAGCAGCTCACCGCCCTCATTACGTGCCGCGGTTAAGGCAACCGCATCAAAATACTGCTCCAGAATCAGGGGTTTTAACTTGAGGATATCGGCGTCACTAAGAAAATCGTGGGTAGCTCGCACCGATGCTTCCCAAATCTGAATAAGCTGCGGGTAATCATCCCGGCTGACCGAACCTAAATACATTGATACTTCCTTATGCTAAACAAATAGGGAGGCCGAATAAGCAGGTGAAATCCTACCCATTACATCTCTAATCTCTCAATCTGCTACTGAATGAGCGCGAACCGGCAAAGTAAAAGAAACACATAAGCCACCATGATCGCGGTTATATAAACGCAATTTGCCCTGGTGTGCACTGATAATTTCGTTACATAAGGTTAAGCCGATACCGCTGCCACTGGATTTAGTGGTGTAAAATGGCAGAAGTGCCTGACTAAGCTGAGATGCTGTCATACCTGGCCCCCGGTCATATACCGAGAAACTGATTTGCTGACCATGCTGTCGCAGCTCAAATCCCAGCTCTTTCACATCAGAACCGGATTCCCGCGCGTTTTTCACCAGATTTAACATCACCTGCTCAATCTGCGCCGGGTCAAACCAACCGTGTTGACTGATGCATTCAAGTTCGCCTTGAATACCCAGCAGAGTCAGCAAATGCTGGTAAAAATCCGTTATCACCACCTCACGTCGGCTCGGTGGCGGCAGGCGTGCATAATTGCTGTAACGCTCAATAAACTGATGCAAATGGGCACTACGTCTACCAATCGTATCCAGAATGTCCTCAAGCATAGTCAGATGCTCGGGCTGCTGTAAGATGGTACGGGCAGATTTCGTCAGGGACTGTATCGGTGCCAGGGAATTATTCAGCTCGTGACTGATCAGGCGGATCAGTCGCTTCCACATTTCGTTTTCCTTGCGCGACATTTCCCGGCTTAAGTTCTGATAAAGATACAGATGATGGGCCTTGCCGTGCAGGTGAAAAGGTTGGCAGTGCAACTGATAGACTTGCGCCAGGTCATCCTCGACGTAGCTAACCAGCCCGGCCTGGCGCTCCAATGACGCTGTGGCTAATGCTGCGGGTAGATTGTCGACCAAATCCGCAAACCGCATGCCCTCCAGTTTGCTGTTCAGCCTGAACAGCTCGCGACTGGCGGTATTAGAAAACACCACATATTGCTGATCGGTCAGCACCATGGCCAGTGGCGCATGCTGAATCACCTTGTCAAGTAACAACTCCCTTTGATTCAAGGTCATTCGCTCGGCGCGTAACACCTTGGTGAGTTGGTTATAGGCATCCACCAGTTCGCTCATTTCAAGGTAACGCTGGTTATGAATACTGATACTGAAATCGGCGTCTTTGAGCGCCAGTATGCCATGCTTGATAGCCAGCGCACTGCGACTAAAAGGCGATAGCAACCACCTTAGCCACACCGCCAACAACGCCAGTGCAGCAAAGCCACTCAGCGCTAATTGCCATGGTGCATGGTCGGCCTTTAACTGCCAGACCAACAACCATACCAGCCCAGCCAGATAAGGTAGCAAGCCCAGCAGCAAGCGCCGGTACAGCGACTTTTCAGTTATCCAGTTCAAACTTCTTCATCCTGCGATACAGCGCACTGCGGCTAATGCCTAAACTTCTGGCCGCATCAGCTATCACGCCCCCCGCCTCTTCGATGGCCTGACTGATATCCTCAGCACTGGGTTCGGGTTGCTGAGTTTCGCAGTCACCAGATGTGACCGCAGCTTTTACCACCTCCACCGGTAAACCCAAATCGGCGACTTTTACCAGGTTGTCCTGACACAATAGTGACGCTCTTTGCATGACATTTTTTAACTGGCGGATATTGCCCGGCCAATCATACTGACTAAGTATCTGTTCAGCACAGGTTGCCAATTGCAGTTTGTCCCCCAGAAAATGCCTGGCCAAAGGCAGAATATCAGCACGGCGCTGGTTTAAAGGGGGTAATGCCAGCTCTATCACGTTTAATCGGTAGTACAAATCTTCGCGAAAGCTGCCTGCAGCGATGGCCGCTTTCAGGTCGGTATTGGTGGCACTGATAATACGGACTTTAACCCTGATAGTGTCGCTGCCGCCGATACGCTCAAACTCGCCGGTTTCCAGTACTCTGAGGAGCTTGGCCTGTCCGTCCAGCGACAAATTGCCTATCTCATCTAAAAACAGTGTCCCACCATCGGCCAGCTCGAAGCGCCCCGTACGCCTTTTACTGATACCGGTATATGCGCCCGCTTCAGCGCCAAACAGCTCAGCTTCAACTAAGTCCTTAGGTAAAGCGCCGACATTGACTTTGATAAATGGCCCCTGGCTGCAACTGGAGTTGGCCTGGACTATTTCGGCAATTTTCTCTTTTCCTGCGCCATTGGGACCAGTGATCAGAACGGATACCTCGGCATGGGCAATTTGGGTGGTAATACGCAGCAAGTCATACATAGACTGGCTTTGATACTTAAGACCACAAAGGTTGAACTCGCTTTCCAGTTGGCGTTTTTTCGCCTGCACATGGCCACGTTGCTCATTTTGTGCCCTTTGCAGCGCGCCAAGTTTCAGCAAATTACGCACCGTGACCATTAACTTATCATCGTCCCAGGGTTTGCCCAGGTAGTCTGCAGCACCGGCTTTAACCAATTCTATTGCGGTTTCAAGCGCGGTCCAGGCAGTGATTAGAATAATAGGCAAGTCAGGATGCATGTCGCGGATACGGTGGAAAAGCGCAATGCCCTCTTGCCCTGATGTGGTGTCGGCACTGAAATTCATATCCTGAATAACCAGGTCAACTTCGCCGTCAGCCAGTTTTTGCAGTCCCAGTTCCGGGGTTAAGGCCTGCTCCGTGGCCATACCATTAATAGTGAACAACACCTTCAGCGCCTGGGCGATATCCGGGTTGTCGTCAATAATCAGTATTTTTGCTGTTGTCATGGTCGTTCCAGGCCCCGTCTTGGCAGAGCTACTTCGAATAAGAACAGGGTGGTCAGAACAATACTCCGTCCTTCCACGTCGTTGCTATTCCCGCCTTGGTGTCATTTAAAGATAAAGAAACACCCAGTGCGTTTCTCTATCTTTACCTCTGCAACTCAATTTCCCCGGGTCACAATGGCGGGCGATATCTTTGCCGCTTTTCGGGCCGGTAGCCAGGTGGCGATGGCATTGATTACCCACATACTCAGTATTATCAAGCCGATAGCCCCCATATTCAGATAATTCTCTTCATCACGTTTAGACAAATCGAATATCAAGAACAAGGTTACCAGCGCGCCCAGCAGGCAGCCAAACCAGGTGATCAGGGTATTTTCGGTCAGAAAGTAGCGGATAATATCAGATTTGCGTGCGCCAAGAGCACGGCGGGTGCCGATTTGTTTACGTCGCTGATTAACCTGAAAGGATGTCAGTCCGGCAATCCCCACCGCAGTAATCAGCATCAAAACGGCGCTAATGACCAGATTGATCATGGCCCGACTGCCCCGCCCGTCATACATTCTTTTTTGTACCCGGGTCAACAGTTCACTGGCGCCCACATAGCGTCCCTGCTCCTGATAAAACAGGCTGACAAGTTCTTCGATCATCGCCGCCCCGCGACCGTCTTCCACACGAATCAGGTACTCAGGTTCGTTTTCCTGACTCCACAGCAGCTGTGGCCGAATCAGGCTATGGTAGGACATGCCGCGTCCATTGAGTCTTTCACCGGTCATCACATTGGAGTAGACCCCCACCACTTGCACAGGGTCGCCGCCCTTGCTTAGCCACAGGGTTTTACCAACCGCGCTTTGCTCGTTAAACAATGCCTTGGCCAACGCTTCGCTGACCATTACAGACGCAGCCCCCTGGCTTGCTCCTGTGCCGTCAATGACCTCATCGGCGGAGGATAACCGACGACCATCCAACAACTTAAGCTGCAACACATCCAACAAACTGGTTTCTGCTTCAAACACTGCTGTCTGCATAGGCTGTGCATTTTCCTCATTAGTTTGATAAAGCTCTACAACGTCCTCAGCAGTAAAAGGCACGGCGTAAGTACGGGCAACATCCTGCACACCAGGTAATGCCTTAATCCGCTGTAAGTCCCGTTGCATGGCGGCGCCCAGATCCTGAGTATCGTCGTAAAACTCGGCGTTGATACGGATAATATTGTTATGGTGAATACCTGAGGGCATATTCCAGGCTCTTAAAGTAACCAACGTGGTTAATATGGCACTGGATAACACCGCCATGGTCAGTGATACCTGCAGCACCGTTACAATCGTCATAAATTTGTTCTGTTTCAGACTGAGCAATATAGGTCGGATTTCCATTATCAGGCTCCTAATAATGGGAGCAGCCAAACAGCCAGCTCCTTAATGGGGGTCGCAGCAAGGGACAAGGTGTCCAGCACGGCAAGATTCAGTTGAACGATCAGATTGCTTTGCCAGCACCATTCTATCACCGTCAGCAAGATGAATAGGCCGAGTGTTATCATGCACAAATCTCGCTGCCAGTCAGAAAATGCCTTGTCCATTGCCATTTGTCCTTACTGTGATTTCAAATAACCAGCCACCGGCTGACTGCACAAACGCCAGATGGGGTAGATACTGATCAGCAAGGCACACAGTACGCTGATCGCAAAGGCTTGAAGGGCCAGGCCCCAGTCAAGTTGGAAATACGGCATAACATCCTCCAAGCGGGCATTGTAGTCTGATGCCCACAGGCGAATCTGCACCATGGCCTTTAAGCCCAATACCGCAATCAATAACCCGAAAACCGCACTAACCAGGCCGAGCATCATCACTTCCAGGGTATGCTGAAGGATAATGGCGCTTTTTCTGGCACCCAGCGCGCGGCGCACACTGACTTCTTTGCTGCGACGTATAAATTTAGCAAGCAGAATGCCAATGGCATTGAGTAAACAAACGGTATAAAACAACAGCGCCATAATCACAGAGCTTTGTTCACCGTAGTTAGCATTGAGAAAATCCATCTGCTCGACAATGTTCAGCACATAAGTTTGAAGCTCACGTGGAAAACGACCATAGGCTTTCTGTTCATTAATATAGGCATGCAGCTTTTCCTGGTACTGAGCCGGGTCAGCCTCAGGTAACTCTGCCCAGAATGCCAGCCAGCCGCATTCCGATGCCTGCAGAGTCGCCAGATCCTGGTTGGTGAAGCGCGAGCTTTGCGGCTGGTCGGCTTGCCAGCAATCAAAGCGGGTATCGCGGGTAAGATTGTGGTTCAATGCATACTGTACCGGCACAAAAAAATCGTGGGGATAGCCCTGATAATAGCCGCGGTCATACAGGCGCCAGCTTAGATGCCAGGTGTCCAGCACCCCCACCACCGTCACCGGCTTATTATTCAGTAGCAGGCGTTTGCCAACACTGTTAGTACCACCGAACAATTTGTCATTCATGGTTTTACCCAGTACCACCTGGCTGTCGCCGCTATCCGCGGCCAGTTGCCAGCCACTGCCGTACAAAAATGGCGGCTCAAACATGGTAAAGAAGTCAGCCGTGGTCGCCGCACCGCGGGTCTGCATCGGGCGCACTTCATTGTCTGCAAAACTCAACGTCGCCCAGGTGCGCATCACATAGGTCTGACGTATGGCAGGCATATCCAGGTTATACAGATTCACCGCATCACGGTACGTGGTATCGGGCATGTCTATTGCCCGCTCAATTTTATCGGCACTGAGCTCACGATTATCCATCTGCACCAGGTATAAAGTACTGGCCTTATCGCCATGGGGAATATCTGAGCCATTTTTAGCACCGGTATAGAAGGTCACAAACAGGCCAAGCCCCACTGACATGGCCAGCAACATCAGCAAGGTCAAGGCAGGCCGTTCTTTCAGGCTTCTTAACGCCAGGGAAAAGTTATAGGCAAACATGCAGGACTCCTAGGCGCGTTTAACCAGCGCATCGCTGGGATTCTGGTCAACATCGCTGACCTGACCATCGAAGATTTGGATATTGCGCCCGGCGCGGCGGGCCAGTTCATCGTCGTGCGTCACCATCACAATGGTGGTACCTTGCTGGTTAATCTGCTCCAGCAATTCCATCACCTGACGGGCCATTTGCGAGTCCAGATTGCCGGTGGGCTCGTCGGCCAGTAAAAAACGCGGCTTACCCGCTATGGCCCGGGCGATCGCCACGCGTTGCTGCTGGCCACCGGACAGTTGGGTAGGCAGATGCTTCATACGGGAGCCCAAGCCCACCAGCTCCAGGGCTTCCTCGATGCGTTGCTTGCGATCTTTGGCACTCAGGCCCCGATAACGCAGGGGAACATCCACATTGTCGAACAGCGGTAAGTCAGGCAATAAGTTGAAGCTCTGAAAAATAAAACCTATCTTCTGGTTGCGTAAATCCGATAAGGCATTGTCAGACAGCCCCCTGACGTTCTCGCCGTCCAGAAAATAATCCCCCTCCTCAAAGCTTTCCAGCAAGCCCGCCAGATTTAAAAACGTGGTTTTACCTGAGCCAGAGGGACCGGTAATAGAGACAAACTCACCGGCTTTGATATGCAGATCAACATTGCGCAAGGCATGGGTTTCCACCAGATCGGTACGAAAAATCTTGCTGACACCTTTCATTATTAACATATTGTTATTCCTTATGATTTTTTATTAGTTAGCCAGATAAATCTGTTGCTGCTGGTTAAACTCTTCGAGACTGGAAATGATAATTTCGTCGCCGGGTTTTAAACCTGACAGCACTTCTACTTCCGCCAGGCTGCGTGCCCCAATCTCAATGCCATGACGCACCGCCACATCACCATTGACCAGATAGGTCACCCTGCCGCCACCGGACTCCACAAACGCACCGCGGCGCACTTTCACCACATTTTGCCGGGATTCTATTAAGATCCGCGCGCTGACCCGCTGGTTCTGACGCAGATTGGCAATGCTATCGCCGACAAAACGAATACGCCCTACTACCTGTCCGTTATTCACCTCCGGGGAAATTGCCACTACTTCGCCGGCAAATTGCTGGCCGTTCAGGCTGATGTCACTGCTAAGCCCAACCCCTAAGTCGTCGGCATAGTTTTCAGGAATCGACACTTCCACTTCAAAAGCACTTAAATCAATCAGGGTGATCAAGGGGCTATTGGCCGCCACACTGTCTTTTTCCCGGACATTGACGCTGCCAATAATGCCGGACGCCGGTGCCAGCAGTTGCAGCTCATCCACCTGGCGTTTTAGGTTGTCCACCACAAACTGCTGACGGGCCAGTTGGGACTCCTTACCTTTTAGCTCAAACTCCATACTTTCTTTGTCCAGTTCAAACTGCTGCTGGGCATGTTTATGAGCAAGTTCGGCTTTCTTGAACTCCGAGACTTTTTCCTCAAATTCCCGCTGGCTTATCAGCGCATCGCGGATACTGATTTCGGCTCTGTGTTTATTCACCTGTGCGGCTTCCAGATTCACTGCGGATACCTCAATGGCCTGACGGTTGTTGAGAATATCGGTCTTCATCTGGATCTGATAACGGCCCACTTCAATCTTCAGTTGTTCCAGTACTGCCAATTCCTGAGCGTAGTTGTTATCCAGCTCCGGGCTGTCAACACTGGCCAGCAACTGGCCTTGCTCTACACTGTCGCCAGCCTTGATATACAGTGACACTATGCCGCCGGAGCGGGCATACAACGTCGGACTGTTGGACGCCACAATCCGCCCTTGCACGGATATATCACGTTGCATATCGCCCTGCTCCACCACCGCAAAGCGCACTCGCTCACGAGCCACCGTCATATCGGCGCCAAACAGGCTGCTCAAAGCCGGACCAGTGACGACCAGTGCCGCAGCACAAGCCACTGTCACCACACCGACAATTAACCATTTGCGCTTCACACCCTTGGGCTGAATCACTCTGTCTTGTCCTGAGGTATCTCTTAACATTTTATCCTTCACTCCTTGCCGCTATCGCTTTGCGGACCCATTACCGGTTTGGTTTAGCACGTAGCATGCCAAAATATAACCAATTGTATTTATTTGATTTTTTAACTCTTCACGGGTGTGCGAACAGTTTGACAGCCTGTGCGAACACTGACCGAACAGCTAAGATAAGGAAGGGGTTTCACGGAAGTTTCAGGGCATTATCTTGGCGAACTCAGCGCCTGTGCGAGAGACATTATTGAGTTTTTCTATTTTAAACACTGAGTGTTAGCGCACCAGGGGCTGTTTATCTTGCTAGTATAGACTTAGTTCAAGCCCAGCCCCTGGGTTGCCCGCTAACCAGAAGCTTTGTTAACAACGCCGTCGGCATTGGCCGAAGACCTTTAACCTGCGCGTCCTTCAAGTACCTCGGCAAAGGCAAACATGGCATTGAGCGAGGCCGGGAAGCCGGCATACACGGCCATCTGAATAATCACTTCCTTAATCTCTTCTTCACTGCAACCCACATTCAATGCCGCGTTTAAGTGGACTTTAAGTTGAGGTGCACAGTGGCCCAGTGCCGTTAACGCGGCTACCGTAGCAATTTCCCGGGCTCTGAGGTCCAGGCCCGGGCGGGAATATACATCAGCAAAGGGGAATTCGATGGTCAGCCGGGCCAGATCCGGGCAGATGTGTTGCAGACTATTGATCACCGCCTGCCCGGCTTCACCGTCAATTTCATGCAGTTTTTGCAGACCCTGTTCTAAGCGGTTTGAGTTCATACTTGGCTCCTTGATGAGATTATAGAAGCCACAGGCTACAACTTAGAGTTAACTCGAAGTCAACCCACTTTTTGATTCTTATACAGCCAGATTTTATGTTCTAACACCGCCATATGTTGCTGTTGACGAGCAATATAGGCTTTTAGATTTGCCTGATGCTCTTCCAGCATGGCCTGACGCAGGGGGGCGGTACTGGCGCCCTGTTCACGCAGTTGGGCATATTGCAAAATGGCCTCCAGCGCCATTCCGGTTTCTTTTAAACGCAGGATGAAACCAATCCACTCCGCATCCTTACCAGTATAAAAACGATGGCCACTGCTGCTGCGTTGCACATTCTTAAGCAGACCTATTTTTTCATAATATCTGAGCGTATGGGCCGACAGTCCCGTTACCTCTGCAAACTCTTTGATATTCATGACTTGCCTATGCAACTAGTTGGAAAACAACAGCATACAGAACTTTCTTTACAATAACGGTGGGTCATTGTTAAAAACAGTTAGCGCATCCTGCCATGAATTGGTGGGATAAGCAGCTTTTCGTTGGGTGATGTATACAGACAGTAGAGAAAAATCAAAAAGGAAGCACCATGCAAGCAAAACAGGAACAAAAATGAAAGTAAACCTAACCATACTGCTGGCTCTATTTTGGGTGAATGCGGGTCAGGCTGTAACAGTGTTTGACAATAGCAGACAGCGGAGCATTCCTGTTGAGATCATTTTGCCTTCTACAGAGCAGCAATGTAGCCAGGCAAAGCCCTGCCCTGTAGCGTTTTTAAGTGCGGGTTATGGTGTCAGCCATTTGGATTATGAATTTGCTGTCAGGCCGCTTGCTGCACTTGGCTACCTGGTTGTCGCTGTTGGCCATGAACTGCCTGATGACCCGCCGCTTTCGGTAAGTGGCAATCTGTATCAGAGCCGACAGGAAAACTGGATCAGAGGGGCTGAAACTCTGAGGTTTTTACAACGGGAACTGCCAGCACAATACCCTGCGTACAACTTTAATCATTTACTGCTAATTGGCCATTCCAATGGCGGTGATATCTCCACCTGGCTGGCAAACCAAGACAACGTCAGCATTAAGGCACTGATAACCCTTGACCATCGACGGGTCCCTCTGCCTAAAAATGGTAACATTGCGATACTGTCAATACGTGCCTCTGATTTTCCTGCCGATGATGGGGTATTGCCAAGTGAGAATGAACAGCAACGGGATGGCAGTTGCGTGATAAAAATTGCTTCTGCACGACATAACGATATGACAGACGCCGGGCCAAGCTGGTTGAAAGATAATATAGCGGTAATTATCACCGATTTTATGCAGCGCCGGAGCTGTCGGCAGCAATCAACTCCAGCGCTCTAGATAATCACAGGCCCAAGTCTGCTGGAATCACACTATAGCAATGCGCTACCTGTGGTTGCCCCAGATGATACAACTTGTTGCGCAGCAGCCCTTCGTATTTACCGCCCAGGGATTCTGCCAAAACGGTAATCCGTGCCCTGCTGCCAGGCCTTTGGCGCGGTTTCCACCCAAAAACGCGCATCATCCAGGCTATAGGCCTCACTGCACCAGGGTAACCAAGGCGACAAGTGGCCGACAGACGCACGCACCGCTTCAAACAGTTTGCCAGCATCTTCGGCCCGGTAAGGTCTTATCTCAATCTCCATCATGTCGCTGCGCCCGGTACGCTAAAGTCGGCTCTAGCCCTGGCAACTTGCTGACGGGTTATACAATGTTCGGCATGATCGTTGACCAGCCCCATGGCCTGCATAAAGGCATACACAGTAGTGGGGCCAACAAATTTCCAGCCTTGCTTTTTCAAGGCTTTGGACAGGGCTTCAGAGTAAGCACTAGTGGCGCGCATTTGCAATTGCTCGGTATCAGGCTGCGTTTCTTCAAAGCGCCAGAAGTAAGCGGCCAAGGAGCCTTCGCGTTCCACTAATTCTATGGCCCGTTTGGCATTATTGATCACCGCTTCAATTTTTCCCCGGTGACGGATAATACCGGCATCCTGCAGCAGGCGCTGAATATCCTGCTCGTTAAACTGTGCAACTTTGTGAAAGTCAAAGCCCTGGAAAGCCGCGCGAAAATTCTCGCGCTTGTTTAAAATGGTGCGCCAGCTTAAGCCTGATTGAAACGACTCCAGACAGAGTTTTTCAAACAGGCGAATATCATTGTCCACCGGAAAGCCCCATTCGTTGTCGTGATAGGGCAAAAACTCCGGCGCGCCGCCACACCAGTTGCATCGCGGTTGCTGATCACTGGGGTCAATATAGGTACTCATATAACATCCTTAGTGGAGTAAAAACGTCAGGCGCTCATCGGCCTGGTGTGGGGATACTTCAATGATCTCGCTGCTGACCACCTGGTGAATAACAAAAGGATCGGCTGCAACCCTTTCCTGCAATGCCTCCAGCTCCACATTATGGGCCAGCAACACGCCCCCTATGGCTGGTTTCAGGCTACCCACCAGCATAAATACGCCATCTTCACGGCCAGCCTGGATCCAGTCTTTATGCGCCTGCATATACAAGTCAGCATCGGCGCGTTTTTCGGCAAATTTTAATAACACAATAAACATCAACTCTCCTTGCTATTGTCGGATTCGGCCTGGCCAGCAAGCTGCTGCTCCAGCCATTGGTTTAGTTGTTGTACTTCCTGCTCAATAAAGGCCATATCGTCAAAGGCATTGGCCAGGGTGGCGATGCCCTGACTGCGGGCAAGTAAATGCATGGCTAACGTATCGGCCTGATGTTGGGGAAACCCCAGCGCCATAAATTGCCCGGCAAGCCACTGGCGGAACAAACCAAACAAATCATTGGCTCGGGTCAGGGCCTGATGGTTTAACTTCGCCAGTTCACTGGTCAAGCTGCCCACCGGGCAGCCGTATTTCACAATCTTGTTGCCGTTAACGATCAGGATCTGAATAAAGCAAGCAATTCTGGCTTTGGGGTCTTCACCACTTTGCTGCCAGTCATCCAGCATTTGCCGGGTCCTGTCCAGGCGCAGAGCTATCACGGCATCCAGAATCTCGTCCTTGGTTTTAAAGTGATAGTAAAAATTACCCCGCGAGATCTGCACCGCATCGGCAATATTGGCAAAAGAGGTAAACTCAAAGCCTTGCTCATAGAACAATCTGTCGGCCTCGGCCACTATCTGCTGGCGTTTGGAAACTGGCATCAGCATCCCTGTAGGACATTTGACCCAAAGATTAGGACAACTGCCCTAGACATGCAAGAGCAGTTTGATGATTTAGAATTTCTATAATGAAATCATATGCTAAGTCGACACACTTACTTGCAAGTTGGCTTGTGACTAGGTCATATCCGTGAGGCAAGATAGATTCGAAGCAATCCAGGGGAACATGGGTATCAATGATATAAGGCAATCCAACTGACCGAACAAAAGCTGGATAACCCGGCTGAAATTCTGGACAAATTAACCGAACACCGTCTGCAACACACCAGACAAGGCTGGAAATTAATCTGGCCGCCCCCATAACCCTGGAAGGCAACTATAAGGTGTATGTTATGTCTGCGAATTCAGAACTGTCCAATCAACAACTGCAATCGGTCAATCAAAAAATAGTCGCCAGCGGTGAAACCCTGCCGTCGGTGAGACTCAAAGATGGCAGCCAGGTACAAACCGGTACGGTGGCCACTATGCTGCACAATGTTGCCCTGTACAACAGCGGGGAACGCGGGCAGGTGGAAGAAGAACTGCGTCTGGCCGTGGCCACCCTGATTAAAGTAGGATTGTTTGACCTGTTTAGCCCGCAGGAGTGGATGGCCGGCGACAACCCGGGGCGCCGCTTTGTTGGCGAACAGGCCCTGTTGCACTTAAAGCAACAGAGCTGAGTCGTTACAGGGTCTGTGGGATGGCTACCCGCCGATCAGCTGATAGTTGCCTATATCCCCTTCAATCCCCAATCTTTGCATGGTTTCCTGGGCATTGAAACCTATGGCCTTATGGGCTTCCATTACCACGGCTTTGGCAGCATCGATAGCCGCCTGACTTTGCCACTGGGCAATAGTCACTATGTTGTAACGGCCCGGACCGGCCACTTGTTCCAATAGCTGATCCTGGATAAAGCCGGGCTGCTTGCGTAGAATTTCGTGGGTGGCCATCACCCGCTGTAAGAATTCGTCCCTGGCCCCCTGGGGCACCACAAATTTATCAACCCGAAACACAATGCTATCTGACATCGGATACTCTCCTTTTTTATATTTTGCTAATCCTGATTGACCGTCGCAACGGCGGCTTTATGTTTGGCGATAACCGACCAGGCTTCCAACATCACCAATACACTGACCACCAATACAACCAGATCCAATACCACCAGCAGCCAGTTACCCTGCTGGTAATATTCCCCCAACTTAATCACGCCTGCAAAAAACGCCATCACTAATACAAAGCTCATGGGCACCAAGGTATAAACAGCCGGACGATTAGCCTTAATCAGCATTACCGAAATCACCAGTAACGTCAGGCTGGCCAGGATCTGGTTAGTGGAGCCAAACAATGGCCAGATAATCATGCCGCCGCTGCCGGACGCACCACCGGCACCAAAGGCCAGCAACAAACAGCAAGCCACCGCCAGAAGTGTGGCCAGAATGCCATTTTTCAGGGCACTGACCTGATAGATCTCGCCCCATTCCTGAATAATGTAGCGCTGCAATCTGACCCCGGAGTCCATGGTAGTGCCGGCAAACAACACCACCATCACCGCCAGCAGGGTAGAGGAAATTTCAACGGACAGCCCCCAGCCACTTTGAATCAAGTTGGCCCCACCAGTGATAAAGGCACTGACACTGCCCGCACCAAGATGGCTGTATACCTCATGCCACTCTTCGGGTGACGCAGCCAGCATCACGCCGCTTACTGCCACTAGGGTAATCAGGGCCAGACACCCCTCGCCCACCGCACCGAGATAACCAACAAAGCGACCATCGGTTTCTTTGTCCAGCTGTTTAGAACTGGTCCCTGAAGACACAATGCCATGGAAACCCGATACTGCCCCACAGGCAATAGTGACAAACAACAACGGAATAATACTGGGCGTGTCCACCGCCAGTTGGGTATTGAATGCCGGCGCGGTGATATCTGGCATTGAGATAAATACCGCGCCATACAACAGCACCAAACCTACTAACAATTGCATGCCGTTGATAAAATCACGGGGTTGCAGCAGCATCCACACAGGTAATAGTGAGGCAATGGCGGCATAAATAAACAAGATAATAATCCAGTTGGCTTTGTCACTGAGGCCGAACATTTCAGTGGGTAAGGCCAGCGGTAACTCACTGCCAACGGCAATACTGTAATACAGCACTCCCACCCCAACCAGACACAAGGGGATAAGCGGCACCTTGCGCTTTAACAACTGGCCAATCACCAGTGCCACCAAAATGGCCGCCCAGGCTGGAAAAACCGAGTTAGGCTGCGACACAAAGGCGTTGGCGATCACCACCCCAAACACCGCATTGACCATCAGCAGTACCAGAAATACCACCACCATAAACAGCGAGCGGGTGCGTTTACCAATCACCGACTCTGACAGTGCCCCCATGGATTTGCCCTTGTTACGGGCGCTGGCCCACAGTGCGCCCATATCGTGCACGCCGGCAAAAAAGATGGTGCCAAACACCACCCACAACACCGCAGGTACCCAGCCCCAATAGACTGCAATAGCCGGACCGACAATAGGTGCAGCGCCTGCCACCGAGGTGAAATGATGCCCCCACAGCACCACTTTATTGGTGGGCACGTAATCTACGCCGTCCTGCAGTTCATGGGCCGGCGTGACAAATCTGTCGTCCATGGCAAAGATTTTCTCGGCAATAAACCTGGAATACACCAACCAGCCGAACAACATACCAGCCAGGCCAAGTAAAACGATAGTAATGGATTGCATAGGGTCGCTTCCTTGATAATCTGTGCTTAAACATACCAGCTTGCAGAAAAAAAGCTCTGCACCTTTGGTCCAACCTCCGCCTGCGTGATATTTGCCCCTGATTCGGGGTGACTGCTAACAAGAGGATTTGCTAACATAACCTCATTATTTTCTAAATGGCCATCCCATGAAATTTATTTCCTTTAATATCAATGGACTACGCGCACGACTTCACCAGCTTCAGGCCCTGATTGACAAGCACCAGCCGGATGTCATCGGTTTGCAGGAAACCAAGGTGCATGACGATATGTTCCCGCTGGCCGAAGTGCAGGCCATGGGCTACCACGTGTATTTTCACGGTCAAAAGGGTCACTACGGCGTGGCCTTGCTCAGCAAGCAGGAGCCGGTCGATGTGTTACGCGGCTTCCCGACCGATGAGGAAGATGCGCAACGAAGGATGATCATGGGCACCTTTGTGATGCCGGATGGCAGCAAGGTAAGGGTACTGAACGGCTACTTTCCCCAGGGCGAAAGCCAGGATCATGAAATTAAATACCCAGCCAAGCGCAAATTTTACGCCGACTTACAGACATATCTGACCACACATCACAGTCCCGAAGAAAAATTAATCGTGATGGGGGATTTGAATATTTCTCATCAGGATCAGGATATTGGCATTGGTGAACCCAATCGTTTACGCTGGCTGAAAACCGGCAAATGCAGCTTTCTGCCAGAAGAGCGTGAATGGCTGAATCACCTGCTGAGCTGGGGATTAGCCGACAGCTTCCGCAGCTTACATCCCGAAGTTGTGGATCAGTACAGCTGGTTTGATTATCGCTCCAAGGGCTTCGATGACAACCGTGGCCTGCGTATTGATTTGATTCTGGCCACACCGGCCCTGCATGAAAGTTTAGTAGAAGCAGGCATTGATTATGAACTGCGTGGCATCGACAAGCCGTCCGATCATGCCCCGATTTGGGCGGTTTACCGTTAAGTCCGCATGTTTGAAAATCTGACCTTGCTGCAAGGCCTGGCCTGGGTGGGTTACCTGGGCCTGATGTTGGGCTTGTTTAAAAACATGTCCCCCACCCAGCTTTTGCATGACAGGCGCAGCCAGCATCTGATCTTCGGCTCGGCGGCTTGTTTGTTTGTGCTGTGGTTATTCCGCGCTGGCATCTACGATGGTCTGAATGTACATTTTTTGTGGTTGTCGGCGCTAACCCTGGTACTGGGCTTACGGCGCGCCCTGCTTAGCAGCTTTCTGGCCTTGTTGGGTATTAGCCTGGTGGGTAAGGAAAGCTGGGCCATGTTTGGTGTCAACGGCCTGCTGGGCATCAGTGTGCCGCTGGCCCTGAGCTACCTGATTTACAACCTGTCGTTTCACAAGCTGCCACGCCATTTCTTTATCTATATTTTTTTGTGTGCCTTTATTCCGGGTGCCTTATTAATCAGCCTGAAAATGTTGCTACTGGGCTGCTACTATTTTATTGACGGCATACATAGCTGGGAGGTGGTGGTCGACAACTACCTGATTCTGATCCCGCTGATGTTATTCCCGGAAGCCATGCTCAATGGTATGACCATCACCTTGTTGATTATCTATTGTCCCACCTGGGTGTATACCTTCTACGACAAATACTATCTGCAGGATAAATAATATGCGTACGCTGCTGCTTACTCCCCTTCTACTGCTGTTAGGCGCTTGCCAGCCACAGCAGCAAACAGCGGCAGCACCGCCCAAACTTGAGGATCAGGGGTTTTACCAGCAGCACTTGGCCGTTTCCCCTTATCTTCCTGCTAATCTGGACGATGCCTATATCGCCTGCCCACTGACTGAGCGACATACATCAGCGCATTACAAAACCGCCGCGCAAGTGAATTATGCCCAAACTGGCTGGGAAACAAGGGTAGCCGCCGATTGGCAGTTTTTCGGTGAAAGCACTGAAAACGGCCGCTTACTGGTGATTGATTTTAATCAGAGCCAGGATGGTCTGAGTTATCGTTATCTGGCCAACGGCCATAGCCAGGATCAACTGTATGAACCCTGGAGTTCTTCTAAAGTGATGGCCATTACCGCTGCCATCAGTCGTGCCAGGCTCGGTGGCATTGGCGCTGAAAGTCTGGCCGGTGCCTATCCTATTGCCGACCTGATTACCAGTATTCACACCTATGAACCTTTCGGTAAGGCCGATGGAAACTCCAATGCCATTGCGTCCTATCTGGTCAATGTCAGCAGCCGCGACTATATAACCTCGTTGTTTCAGGATAAATGGCTCAAACTGGCCAATCCGAACGTCAGGTTGCGTGGTGCTTATGCCAGCGAGGTATTTGATCCTGAAGTCGACTACTGGCAAGCCAGAGACAACCAGCGTCAGGCCGTGATGCAAAGAATAAACGACAACCAGCAGGACCCGGGTTACCAAACCTACCGCTGTGAGCAATGTGGCCTGACGGGTAATAAGCCCATGACCACGCTGGCCCAGGCAGAATGGCTGAAACGTCTGGCCAGTCATCAACAGGAGCCGTTGACCCGACACCCTGGCTTCCGCGAAGAGGATATTCAAACCCTGTTTTACGGCCTTGGACATTCCGATGCCCGTTTTCAATACGGCGGTATGCTGATGGGGATTTCCACGCTGGTGGGCGATGCCATTGCCAAACAGCTTTCACCCGGCGCAGATGCCAAAGAGGCCCTGGATAAAGCGACCCATGGTCAGTGGCGCATATTTCAGAAAATAGGCTGGGGCCCAAGCGGCACCCGTGGGCAATCCGAAGTGGTGATGCTGGCCCATGTCTGCCTGCCTTCTTATCAGGGTGGCAGAGCCTTTACCCTGGCAGCCCAGGCCGGTGTGCCAGGCGATCAGGATTGGCAGGTCAATGATGCCGCACTTAAATTACAGCATTTGCTCAACATGGGTATGGCCAAACTGCTTGCTCAGCCCGATACTCCCTAGGAGTGATACTCCCTAGGAGTCATTCATCCTTTAAGGTGATTGACTGATGGCTTGTCCAAATACAGCACCAAATATTGCCTTGGGTCAGTTCATCATATCGGGTGGTTTAACAACAGTCTTTAAACCATGACGACATTCAACTCTTGCATGGGTTGTTTTAGAATGAAAGCCGAACCAATAAGGAGTGCTACTTTTTGCAAAACCTGCAGTTATTGGCCCGGCGCACATTTCCCGCTCTGATACTACTGACTCTCTGCCTGATGGTAGCGCAAAGCGCCCATCCCTGGTTGCTAAGATGGTCCGGGCAGCTAACTTATCTGCCATTTCTGGCAATGGGCTGCGCAGCATTGGTGGCGATAAAATTTTCCCGCTCCCGCATGACACTGTACTGTGTGTTGCTGCTTTTACCCTATGCAGCTCAGCTTTACTCTGGACAATTATGGCTAAACCCCGACATTGTGCCACTACCCTTGCTGCTGATGGCCGCCATGGCCTGGCTGTTATGGGATAAAGACCGGGGTTTTGCCCCTGTTAATGCGTTACTTGGGCTGATTCAGATTGGTATGGCAATAGCCATCGCCCTGCTACTTTATACGCGACTGGCGACCCTTTCACTTAACTGGCTGGCGCCAGTGCAACAATGGTTATATCCCACCTATTCGGCACATTTTAGTGCACTGGATGTGTCTCTGTACGCCATATTATTGCTGACAGCCCTGCTACGCATTGGGTTGAGTCCAACCAATAATCATTGCGTATTATTTGTCAGCCTGTTGCTGCTCCCTCTGATGCAGTGGCACGGCCCGCACCAGTTGCTGTCCATACAAATATCGCTGCTGGCCATGGCCCTGTTGTTGTTACTGAGTGTGATTCTGGACAGCCATAATATGGCGTTTCGCGACGAACTGACTGGCATCCTGTCACGCCGGGCACTAATGCAATATGTGCAGACCCTGGGTAAAAAGTATGTGGTGGTGATGGCCGATATCGACCATTTTAAGTCATTTAATGACACCTATGGCCATGATGTGGGGGACCAGGTGCTGCGTTTGGTGGCCAGCCGTATGACCAGGGTGACGGGCGGCGGTAAGGCCTTCCGTTATGGCGGCGAGGAATTTACCCTCATTTTTCCACGTCGCGAGCCAGCGCAGATACTACCCCATCTGGAAGCACTGCGAGAGGATATCGCTAATTACCAAATGGTGATCCGAAGCCCTGACAGACCGCAGAAAAAGACCAAGCAGACGACCAAATCCAGATCAAAAAAATCGTCACCCGGCAAGCAGAATGTACAGGTGACCTGTAGTTTTGGTGTGGCAGAGCGAAGCAGCAAAGCCGGCGAATTTATGGCGGTGATGAAACAAGCGGATATGGCCTTGTATGACGCCAAAAAGGCCGGCCGCAATTGTGTGAAAACCAGGACATAAGCAAGACAGCTACGTATTGAACCAACCAGAGTAAGTGCTGGTAGGATCAGAATAGACTCACATTAATGAGAATTGATTTCATTTAACCAAATGGTAGACTCCCGCGCACCACAACCCAGGGAAGTCATAAAATGAAAATCAAACCTCTGTCCGTCGCCATTTTTACCAGCCTGTTGGCTTGCAGCCTACAGGCCAGTGAAATTGAACGGCTGGAAATCCGCAGTGAGCGAATGCATTCTGAGCTGAACTCCATTGCTCGTCAGGTCACGGTGATCGATCAGCAGACCCTGCAACTGGAATTCGCCAGCGCCAACAACCTGGCCGATGTACTGGCCAAACTGGTACCCGGCATGGCCCCGCCCTCTCCTGCCCTGACCAACTTCGGCACAACGCTACGCGGACGCAATGCGCTGGTATTAATCGATGGTGTACCAATGAACACCAACCGTAATATCAGCCGCGATCTGCACAATATTGCCCCTTCTCAGGTAGAACGCATTGAAGTATTTCGTGGCGGTAATGCGGTGTTTGGCAGCGGTGCCACCGGCGGTGTCATTTATATACATACCCGCAGTGGCAGCGCCCAGAGCAGCGCGCAAACTCAACTAAGCAGTCGCTCCAGCCTGACCGACTTTGGCCGTGACAGCACCTCAATGACCCTGGCCCATCAGCAAGGCGGCAGCACTGGTAACTGGCGCTATCAGTTTGGCGGCAGCCTAACCCAACATCAGGGTTTCTATGATGCGGATGGCGATATGATTGCTCCCGAGCCAAGTCAGGGGGACGAATCCTTCTCCGATATTCTGAGTTTAACTGGCAAGCTGCAGCGACAGTGGCACACTGGCGAATTTGTCTTGTCCGCCCTCTACCACAATCTGGAGCAGGACTCTGAGTATGCCAGCGACCCCAGCGTCAACACTCAGCCTTATATCAGTAAGGCCAAGGCTATCAAAGGTCTGCAGCTTGATAAGCAAAATACTATTCGCAATCTGGTGTTAAATACCCAGGTAAGGCAAGACCTGAACGCCGACCACAAACTCAGTGCCCAGCTTTACCACCGCGATTATGCCGCCCGTTTTTATCCTTTTGATGGCAGACCTTTCGCCACCTGGAACCACCTGGCCCAAACCTATCTGGACAGCCAGACCACAGGGGCCAGGCTGACTTTGACGTCCAGTCTCAGCCACAATCTCGAACTGGACTGGGGCCTGGATCTGAGCCGCGAAAAAACCGCCATGCCGGTCACGGTGTACGACGGCGGCGCCTATGACCGCTCCGCTGGTCTGGTATTTATTGAAACCGGTGATAAGGATTTTGTCCCCGACCTGACCCACAGTAATCAGGCAGCTTTTGTGCAAGGGCGCTACCAATTCAACCCCGACTGGACGCTGGAGGCAGGCCTTCGGCATGAAAAAATTAAAGCCAGCTTTGAGGATTTCACCACTTTGGGCAGCCAGACACAAATCCATGGCAGTGAGTATGATTACAGCGCCACCGTGCATAACCTGGCCCTGACCTGGCAGGTGAATGACAACCACAGCCTATATATTGCCAATAATGAAGGCTTTGAATTACCGGACATCGGTTTGCAGGTACGCTATGCGGCTAGTGCCTTTGATCTAAGCCAATCGAATCTCAGCCCGGTAGAAACCGACGATTTCGAATTGGGCTGGCGTGGCAATATAGCGGGTCTGTCAATCAGTGCCGCTCTGTTTCGCTCAGAATCGGATCTGGGTGGTGTCGTATCGCAAAATATGGGCCTTAGCCTGAAACGAAATCAGGTGCGTATTAAAGGCTTTGAAGCCAGCGCCGCCTATGATTTTAACGACCAGTGGCACTTGGATCTTAGTTACAGCCATGCCAGCGGCGAAGAAAAAGCCGAAAATGCAGAACATTACCAGCCCATGTATGGCTTTAGTATTGCCCCGGATAAGCTCGCTGCCAGCTTGCAATATACCAACCAAAATGGCTGGCAAAGCCAGTTACGTGTCACGGCGGTAATGGACCAAGACTATCGTATCAATGGCACCAATGCTTTTGGTCGGCGTGATGTGCAAGGTTATCAGTTAGTGGATCTGTCCAGTAATCTACCGCTTGGCGATGGCACGCTGACACTGGCATTGGAAAACCTGCTGAACGAGGATTACTTCCCGCTGTACAGCCAGTTGCAGCGTAGCGGTAAAAATGACACGTCACTGCCGGGTCGCGGCAGAATGCTATCGGTAAGTTACCAGTATCATTGGTAACCCCCCTGACAGACAACGGCAGACATAGTCTGCCGTTGTTTATGTGTTGTCGGGTTTAAACCCGACCTACAGCCATACAGTTAGTGGTTGGATACCTGTTCGGTTTGACCTGACTTGGACAGGTAGCGACTGAAAAATTCAGCCTGATAAACAATGCTGCCCGCCCAATACGGCCAGTTGTGGCCACCCGGCTGTTCAATATAGGTATGGGCAATCCCCGCATCCAGCAGTGCCTGGTGCAAGCGGCGGTTGGCTGCTAAAAAGAAATCGTCCACACCACAATCCACGATCAACCCCAGTTGATGCTGCTTTAGCACGGCCAGACGATTAACAATGGCCTTTTGCATCCACGCCTGCTGATTAACAACAGGATCGCCAAGTACCTCATTCAAGCCCCATTTACCCTCAAAGCCACGGGGGTCCACGCCGCCACTGGTGCTACCGGCAGCAATAAAGTGCTGTGGGTAAGCGAGCGCCACATTTAATGCGCCGAATCCCCCCATGCTCAGGCCGGTAATGGCTCGGCCATTGCGCTCGGCCACAGTGCGATACTGGCGATCTATGAAAGCCGGAATTTCTTCGCCAATATAACGCTGATATTGGCTATTGGCTTTTACCGCACTGTCCAGATACCAGCTGTCAATATTACCGTCCGGCATCACGATCAACATCTGATGCTTGTCGGCCAATGCTTCTACATCGGTACGCTCTGCCCAATTCTGGTAATTCCCACCATGACCGTGCAGCAGATACAGCACAGGGTAACGCCTGTCCCCCTCGGTATAACTGTCGGGTAACACCAGCGTTGCCTTATGGCTGATGTCCATGCTGTCACTGTTAATCTCCAGAATCTGTACGTCAAAAGCCAGCGCCCTGGCACTGAGTAACAACAGCAGTGCGCTAACATATGCCTTCATTATTCACTCCTTGTATGTATCTTTTGCGGGCTGCTTTAAAGTATCAACTTGGTGTAGCTTTCAGTATGGATATCCAGCACTTCGACGGTAACCGATACCTGGCTTAGCGGCAGCGTTTTAAATTTAGCCAGCACCGCTTGGCTCAGGGTATTTTTCTGCTCATCAGTGCGACCGGACAAAATACGCAAACTGATATGAATAAAGTCCGCCACCTGATCGCCCACCATATAATAGTCGCAGGCAATGGCACGACTTTTAATGGCCGACGGAGTAAACAAGCCAGACTCCACCGCGCCCTGGTATACGGCCTGTAACATGGACTCAGGCATAATGCGGCTTTCCAGCGCCTTGGAATATTCAACAATACAATGTGGCAAAAGGTATCCTTATGGATAAACGAGGACGCTCAACATAAATCCAATGACAGCGTTTGGCAACTGACATAAGCTGTACGGCCGCGGATAAAAAAACATCAATTGGAACTATTATGCCGAACCTGGAAAATCTCAGAAGTGCCCTTGGTCGCCATATTCAACTGGATGATTCTGCCTGGCACGCTGCTGCTGGCTGCTTTAAGCTTAAACATTGGGAAAGTGGCGAATGTATATTTCGCGCCGGAGAAGCGCCGCAGCGCCTGTATTTTATCCTGGAAGGTCTGGGCCGCTATTATTACCTGACGCCGCAGGGCAAGGAGCGCAATAAATCGCTAACCCGCCCAGGTAGCCTGTTTGCCTGTATGCACAGCCTGATAGCCAATCAGCCCAGTCCGTTTTCCACCCAGGCGCTGACCAATAATTTGACTGCGTGCATCAGTTATCGCGAGCTCACGCACCTGGCCGACAGTTACACCGCCTGGAACCACCTGACCCGCATGCTGCTTGAAGGACTGGCGATAAAAAAAGAACGGCGTGAAGCCAGCTTTCTGTTGCAGGATGCTCAGCAACGTTATCAGGGCTTTCTGCGAGAGTTTGGTGACGATGCCCAGCATTACCCCCTTTATCAGGTGGCCATGTATCTGGGTATTACCGATGTGGCCTTATCCAGAATCCGCGCCAAAATGGGCTTAACCCAGGTTAAGGAAACCGCCTGACAACCATGGCAGACTTTGCTGAAAAACCGCTCACCGGAGATGAAGATGCAAAGACTGCTGCCCCCACAGGTATTTTTTCTGTTGGCGTTTGCCATGGCGCCAGTTTGTTATTGGCTGGATGGACCGCATTGGTTGCCCTATCCTGCCAACCTTGCTGGTGTACCGATATTAATCGTGGGTCTGGCCATAGCCATCTGGCATAAACGGCTGTTTGTCCGCCAGCAAACCAATATTCCTACCTTTGGCGAGCCGGATAAATTGATTCAGGCCGGCCTGTTTCGCTACAGCCGAAATCCAATGTACCTGGGGATGCTGACTGCCCTGAGCGGTGCAGCAATTTTGTGCTTTGCCGCCCCGGCTGCCTGGCTACTGGTTGGGGTGTTTTTTGTGATGCTGCATTTCTGGTATATCCCCTTTGAGGAGGCCCAGATGCAGCACAAATTTAAACATCAATACAAAGCGTATTGTCAGCAGACGCGTCGCTGGCTATAAAAAATCGGGGCTTAGTGCCCCGCCAATAGAACAACGCACTGTGAAAAGTTAAGCGCCGAGCCGTTGCCAGAAGCTGATATCCACCGATGCGGGATCCAACTGTTCCACCAAGGCCAGGGTTACGGCATTATCCATCCACATGGCACAGACCTGCTCGGCCCGGTTCTGACTGTCGGCCAGCGCCAGATCCACATACTGACCGTCCGGCCCCTTAAGTAAATAATGCCCCAGTATGCCCGGCTGCTGAGACATAAACTCTCTGGTCACCCGGGCGTGGCAGGCCAGCAACTGTGCTTCTGTTACGCCATTTTTAAGTTTAAACCGGCCCCATTCCAGACCGGTAAACTGATTAATATCTAAGGTATTCATAGTATCTCCTTGTGATGGAGAAACCAGCTTAAGGCTACCCTGCTGACAACCTTGTGTCAGTGGTGTCGCGTTTAAGGGCCAGATAATCCGCCAGGGAAATATGCGCCGGGCAAGGCAGGCTTGCAGCAGGCGTCATAACGGCCGTTAACCTGTCTACACGAAAATCCCGGTATTGCTGACGTTTGAAACACCAGGCACCCAACGTCCATTTGCCGCCCCAGTAAAACAGCCCCAGCGGCTGAATCTGACGCGCGCTTTGTTGTTCTTGTAATGAATGATACTCAATCTGCAGCTGTTGGTTGTTCGCAATGGCGGCGTAAAGCGCATCCCATCGCGGCAATTGCATAATGTCTACTGATTCATCCGGCACTCGCACAAACCGCTGCAGCTCCACCTGCCGTGCCAAGGCTACCGGTACAGCCGCCTCAATTTTGCCCTGTAACGCACGGGCCGCCTGCCCAAGCTGATGACCGGTGCGGGTAGCCACTAATTTCACGCCCAGCATCAGCGCTTCAAGCTCCTGTGCGGTCAGTGTCAGTGGCGGTAGCTCAAACCCCTCCATTAACCGGTAGCCAATCCCCGCTTCGCCATACACCGGAATACCTGCCACCGATAAATCGTCCATATAGCGGTAGATAGTGCGTACCGACAGCCCCATCCGCTCAGCAAGCTGTGCCGCTGTGATGGGCTGATAGGTACGTAGTAAATGAGTTAGTTGAAAGAGTCGGTCGGATTTGTGCATTCTTGAGACGGAACAATCTAAGACTTAACAACTATTGTGCCGCAAGTCTGCGCGAATGTTGAGAACCGAGCTGTAACTTCACTAGCCACCATACTGCCGCCACATTTGAACAGCATTAATTTAAAGGACGGCAATGCATCAACATATTCTGCAGCAAAGATTGTTTGGCTTCTTCATTGATAGCAACACTGCAAAGCAATCAATTCAGTGAACTATAAAAAAACTGATTGCAAAACACCCAAATCAAGGTAATTATTATCACAAAATATCAACATAATTGTTACATTCTAACAGAGCGATTTTATGTTTATCAGATACAAAAAACAGCTCACCTTAGCCATCAGTGCTGCAGTTTTGTTGACAGCCTGTGGTGGAAGCGGCAAAGAAACTGATGTTGGGGAAAACAACCATGTCATCACGCCGCCGACGCCCCCTATCAGTGAAACAACAGTACTGAAACCGGATACGCAACCAGACCCCGTTTTACCCTCTCGACAAGAAGTGGATTGGGAAAGGGCTATCGAGGCAGCACAATTCCTAAGCCGAGCTAGTTTTGGTGTTACCGCCAAAGATATTGAATTTATCCTCGATAAAGGCAAAGAAGCCTGGCTGGAACAGCAACTATCCATTCCCCTAACCTCTCAGGTAGAGCTGTTGGATAGTCGGGTGGAAGCTTATGGTTACCTCGCCGTCCCACCCAGCATGTATTACGACTCAGCCACCAACGGCGAGTGGGCCCGTATGGTGGCAAAGCAAGACGTGTGGTGGGAAACCGTGGTTTGGGGGCCGGATCAACTCAGGCAGCGTGTCGTACTGGCTCTAAGTCAGATTCTGGTGGTGTCACATCAGGGTGGCGGTATGTATGCCCGAGAACGAGGTTTCGCCAATTATTCCGACATCCTCGCCCGCCAGGCATTTGGCAGCTTTGAGCAACTGCTGTTGGAGGTCAGTCTGAATCCTATTATGGGTATCTACCTTAGCGCCATTAACAATCCAAAAGCCGATCCGCAGCGCGGTATTTTCCCAGATGAAAACTACGCGCGAGAAATTTTACAGTTGTTCAGTATTGGTTTGGAAGAACTAAACCTGGACGGTTCCATCAAGCTGGACGCCAGTGGCAACAGCATTGCTACCTACGATCAGAACAGGGTCAATGAGTTTGCGCGAATATTCACCGGGTGGAGCTTTTCTACCAATATTGAGTTCGCAGAGGGCGGAGAATTTGCCTATTGGCGCACACCTATAAGTAATGTCGAGCCCATGAAGGCATTCGCTGAGTACCACGATTCAGGGGCTAAAACGTTATTGCAAGGAGAATTCATCCCAGCCGGGCAAACTCCCATGCAAGATATGCATTCGGCCATCCGCAATATTATGTCGCACCCAAATGTCGCACCATTTATCAGTAAGAAGCTGATACAACATTTGATCACCAGTAATCCCAGTCCTGCCTATATTGCCAGAGTGGCTAGCGTGTTTAACGACAATGGCGCAGGGATGAAAGGTGATATGAAGGCCGTCATCAAAGCGATTTATCTGGATGAAGAGTTGGCTTTGGATGCTCACAAGGAGCAAGAATATTTTGGCAAACGTAAAGAGTCGCCGCTGGTTATAGCTGGCATTTGGCGCAGCTTTAAAGCACGCGGTACACCAGTTAAAGGCCCAAACGGGGTAACCATAGATACCATTCAATATCTGCTTAATGAACCAACAGAAGAAACGTTTTTGTATGCGCCTACCGTATTTAACTTCTATCAGACTGACTACTCCCCGCCAGGAGTTTTTACACAGAACAACCTGTATGCCCCCGAGTTCCAGGTTTTTGGCGGAGCGGCAGCAATCAACCAGGCAAACTTGCTGGCTAATCTTATTTATCGCCGACACTACGCTGATAAACAGCTTTACCTGAATACAGGGCAAGCCTCTGGCGCAAACATATTCTGGAACAACCCACCGGTCAAAGCTTTGCTGAACCTTGACTCAGAGCTCGCTTTAGCTGATACACCCGGCGCATTAGTCGACCGAATCAATTTGTTACTCACACAAGGGCAGATTAGCGAGCAACACAGTAAGTTAATTGCTGAACACATCAGTTTGCTGAATGACCCGTTAGAGCGCATCTATGAAGCCATATTCCTGATAGCTATTTCGCCAGAATATGCAGTGCAAAGGTAAGAATATGAAAACCCAAAATCACCGTCGACAATTTATCAAATCTATGGCGAAAGGCCTGGCGGGTACAGTTCTTGGCAGCAGCCTATTGCCACTTTTTGCCAATGCACAAAGCTCGGCTGGGTATAAGGCCCTGGTCTGCATCAATCTGCAGGGTGGCAACGATGCATTTAACTGCTTTGTGCCTATGGGGACATCAGCTTACAACAGCTACGCTGCAATTCGTCAGGAATTAGCCATTTCCCGCGAACAGTTGCTGCCCCTTAACAGCGGTCAGCAGCCTTATGGTTTGCATAACCATTTGCTCGAAACGCAATCACTTTTTAACCGGGGAAAACTAGCAGTGCTGGCAAATACGGGAAATTTGCGCGAACCCATAAGTAAGCAAGCATATTTTGACAAAACAGCGTTACCACCAGCGCAGTTGTTTTCCCACCACGACCAAACCTTATACGCACATACGTTAAATCAAGGTACGCTGAGCAGCGGTTGGGCAGGCAGAGTGGCTGAATTGCTTGCGCAAAGCAACATCAACCAGCAACTGGCAATGAACGTCAGTTTGTCTGGTGACAACTACTTGCAGCGCGGTATCAATAGATTGCCCTACACTGTGCGCAGTAGCGGGGTCAGTATGATTGACCAGTTGTCGGAAGCCGATCCGACCGCCTTCTCCGCATCTCGTGCCAGGTTGTATCGGCAGTTTCTCAGCAGCACCCGGCCAAACTTGTTACAAAACTATTATGCCGATGTGCAAATGGATGCTTGGGGGATGGCGCAATACGTTACAGATATACTTGATAGTCAGCCCATGCCATCACTTCCTATTTTCGCAGCGGCAAATACCAATAGTTTTGTTCAAAGCCTGGCCATGATCGTAAGACTAATCGCCGCACAGGACGCTTTTGAAGTTAAACGTCAGGTTTTTTATGTCAATCTTGGTGGCTTTGATACCCACCGCGATCAACTAACGCTGCACTCACCACTACTAATGCAGCTAGATCAGGGCCTGGGACTTTTTTACCAGGCACTAGAAGCACTTGGGCTTGAAAACAATGTAACAGCTTTCACTATGTCAGAATTTGGTCGAACACTGACGCGAAACGGTGATGGCACAGACCATGGTTGGGGTAGCCACCATTTTATCCTTGGTGGGGCAGTAAAAGGCGGGCAGATTTATGGGCAACTGCCAACATTAGAATTAGATAGCGATGATGATGTGGGCAGAGGCCGAATAATTCCCACCACCAGCTTCGAACAATATGTAGCCAGCTTATGTCGTTGGTTTGGTGTAGCAAAAGATGACCTGAATCATTTGCTACCCAATTTGCGCAATTTCAACCATCCCGACCTGGGTTTTTTGGGTTAAAGCAGAGTCTGGTCGGCAACAGATTCATTAATGGCAGTACAGGGGCAGGGTCATCGATCTTGCCTTTCCCGAAAAGCCGCCGACTTTCTGTCTCCTCCACGCCCCAACGGCGAAGACCGTCGCCCTGTCCTGGCTTCGATTTGGGCCTTGAATCTGTCGTCACCTAAAACCCAGGCTTTATTAGTGGCCTCGCGAATCACGGCCAGATCCTGTTCCGGCATCAAGCCACGAAATAAGGCACGATATGCACTCTGTCTATGAATCTCTGTTTTGCCCAGTTGGCGATATAGGGAATGTGGCGTTAGTAACTGGATAGATTTACCCAGCGCATTGGCCTGGTAACTGGACCAAGGGTACTCCGCCGCATGACTTACCATATTTGCCCGTACTGGGTTAAGTTCTATATAGCGATACACCGTCAGCAAATAATTGTCGGCATCCACCAACGTCGATTTGTACCGGCCCTCCCATAAGGTACCGCTGCGTCCGTAGGTATAATTAAAATACTGAACGTACTTTCGCCCTTGTGCCTGCATCATACGGCTTACACCCTGCGCACTAGCGGGAGTCACTAATAAGTGAACATGATTGGTCATCAGCACAAAGGCATGAATGGCAACCTGGTATTTGCATGCCGCATCTTTCAGGAATGATAGGTAGGCCCTATAGTCGGCTTGCTCATAGAAACAAGCTTCACGGTTATTACCTCGCTGGATAACATGTTGAGCACAATCAGGTAAGTAAAGTCGGGGCAAGCGTGCCATGACATCCCCTATCTAAGGCCAAAGATGTAAGGCTAATTCACCCGGTATTCAATATCAATGACACTGACCCCATTGGTCGACCCCATTGGTCGGGACCCCATTGGTCGGGATCCCTCAGGATCTGACCCTTTTTATCTTTGATGGGTGTCTCATTAAGTTCTTCCAGCGCTTTCAGCCTTGACCGAAAATATCAATTTTTAGCTACAACATAGTACAATAGCCAATCGTTTAACTCTGAGTATTTACATGCACGAATTTTCTTTTTTTCGTCACAGTTTTCAGTAAAGAAATCATCAGATATCGCTCCTACTTGAACCATATAAAATGAAGTAGAAAATTGCGAATTTACAATTTTTAGAGTAGTGATTCCTATAAAACCGTTCTTGTCCAACCCTGCCATAACGATTTGTAACTGGCTTGCTTTTCTGGTTAATTCAAATCTTTCAGAATCTTCGTTACGTAACTCTTCTTCAATTTCGTCAAAATAATGAGATAAAATTTTTTTGCTAGGGTTTCTCTTTAAGAAATCCGATAACTCTTTCAAAAACCCTTTATCACTTATCACTCTTTGAGCTTTTTCATTCCCTAACTTAACAAGCTCGCTTAGACTTTCATCATTTCTTCCGCAAGCAACAAGTAAAAAACACATAATAACCACAGAAAATAAATTCTTACTCGATATCATCAATACTCCCCCAAGCTACAGGTTCTCTACCCCACATGAATCTCATGATTGGCCCAGCCCCTCCAAATGAGGTAACGTATACAGGAATTGGATTGGTAGAATTTAATCCATACCGTCCATAAAAATGACTAAAACTCTCCCATCTTTTCCTTAAGAGCAAAACATCATTTGTACTCAATGACGTAACTATTCCATGGCTTTCAACTCCCCAAGAGTCTTCAAACCACAAACCACCTTTATTTCCCAAAGCATCTGACATCCCAGCTGGCAGATTAATGTTTGAACCTACTTGACCAGAAAAAAGCTGTCCAACGCCGACGAGTTTATTTTCCTTAGAATTGTAATTATCGCCCCAAAAAGACTCGTTAATGTATTCAACCGAAAATCCTCCAACACTTAACTCGTCATATTCCTGATTAAATAATCTCAACCGATAATTATTCTTATATTCTGATATCAAGTGGTTCATCATATTAATCTTAGACGCTCTATCCGATGTCATCTCTTTTCTATTTGTACTTTTAAGAAAAGCGCTAAAACTAGCCCCATTCCCAAACTTACCACCAGTCACATCAGAAGCACTACCACCGATAGTGTTTAATATAGCTAATCGATTAGCGTATGAGGATGAATTATGTATATCCGGCCGTTTAAAATCATTGTCCAGTGATTGTTGCGGATTCGCTTGCAGAGACTGCCGTGCATTGTTCAGTGCGGTATTGATGCCAAACTTTGCGACTTGTCCATACATCGAACCGCCAAGTTCACTATACCAACCCGAACCTTGGATACCAGCAGTAAAGGCTCCCAGGACCGCCCCTTGCAGGATATTCCCGCCATTGACTGCCGCATCTACCCCGCCTGCAATAGCACCAATAACCGCCTTAGAGCATGCAGGGCAATAATACGAAACAACGGCAGCAACTATTAATCCCGCAAACTTCTTAATCCCTTTCCAAAGCTTGCTAAAGAAATACCCCGACGGGTCCGTCATCGACAACGGATTATTCAGAACATAACTGTATCTATTGTAAGACTGAGAGTTACCCGGTGCCTGAATATGCGGATCAGCTTGAAGGAACCTACCCAAGGTTGGATCGTAGATCCGACCATTCATATGAATCACATCAGCATGATCCACATGCTCATGGCCGGTAAAACCGCGGGTGGTCAACAGCAGGCCTATGCCAAGATAAGTGCTCTCGGCGGCAATGGCCTGCGCATCCAAGCCCCAGTCTTCATACGCAATGCTGCTGCGTTTACCCCAGGCATCAAAATACAGCTTATCCACCAGCTTGCCGTTTTCATCGGTAATGCTGTCGATACTGCCCAGATGGTCTTTATGCAGATAACGTAGCTGGGCTGTGCCGGTGTCTACCCCATCCTGTTGATAGCGGGTGTCTATGGCCCCTGGCAGGTAGCGCTTGATCTCCACCACATTACTGCCGGTTTTGCTCACCACTTCCACATTGCCCAGGTAATAGGTGGTGGTGGTTTCAGCGCCTTGAACAGTGACACGCTTATACCGGCTGCGTTTACTGTCATAGGCAAATTCGGTGGTGGCTGAACCGGCACTTATCAAAGTCGGTTTATCAAAATGCCCATAGTCGATGCGCCTGACCGCACTGCCGTTTTCATAGGTACGGGTCTGGTTGCCATTTCTGTCATAACAGTAGCTAAGATTACCTACCTGAGTGACGGCATGCGGGCCAGCCTGATAGGTACATTGACTGGCCTGCTGACCATACTGGTAGGCTGCGCCATTTTGCACATCCGCCTTACTGTCAATATTACCGTTGGCCTGATAACTGACCATCTCCACATTATTAATATGGGTTAAGCGCTCTACTGCATCATAGCCAAAATGCTCGTCACGTTTGGCAAAGCTCTCTGCCAGGCTGTCACGATGGCGCTCCCGCAAGTTGCCTTTGTTATCAAAACTATAACGATTACTCTGGAACGTCCGCCCCAGGCTGCTGGCCTGGATAGACTCCAGTAAACCGCTATTTTCGTTATACACCCTGTCGGTCACCACCTGGTTGCCCTGCACACTTTGTGTCACCTGGCCAAACGCATCCATGGCCTGTACTGTCATATAGGCTTTACGCAGGCTTTCATCCGCAGCGGCACTAAAGCGGGCTTCTTCCTGTAAATAGGCATAGCCCTGAGCATTATAGTGATAACGAATGCCCCAACACTGGCCCACAATGCTGCGCTCGCTATCAAAACAGCCGTCAAGTCCGGCTTGTGGGTCAAATTGCTGGAAGACTCGGCCGTATTGATCGTAAGTGGTTTGACTGGTGTATTGCTCGCCATTATCCAGCGTGTGTGTCAGGCGCGTTATACGGCCATAGTTGTCATAGCCATATTGCTTGCGCCCTGCCGTGCTGTGGCTAAAGCCTTCGCTGTCCAGCCGGTGATCACTGCCCCAGGCGTAGTCGGTGACTTCGTTGACACTGTTACCTGATACCTGGCGCTTTACGGTGCGGCCCAGGTTATCCCGGTAAAAGGTAGTGGTATGGCCATTGGCATCTTTTTGTTCGATTAACTCCCCCAGGGCGTTATAGCGGTAGGTCCACACGCCTTTATCCGGGTCGTCCATGGCAACTTTTCGGCCCAATTGGTCAAACTGGGTGGTCACTGTACTGCCTGGGTTCTCGCCCAACCATACAGATTGTACTTTGACCAAATTGCCTGTGGCATCATAGCTGTATGTCAGCTCACCCACCTCGTCTGACACCGATACGGTCTCGCCTAGCGCATTAGCGGTTTCGCTGCGAGTACGCTGTACATTGGCGCTGTCATTACTTTGGGTGTCGGTCTGGGTCGTTAGCCCCTGATAACTGATATAGGTCGTGACGCCACTGGCCGCATGCTGATAATAGGGACGCCCCAACCTGTCGTATTGGGTGGTGCTATCATCCCCTCCTGCATACAGGTAATAAGGGTTACTAACCGCAACCAGACGGCCACGCTCATCATATTTGTTGGTTTGCACTACCCATGCACCGTCAAAGCCCTGTTTGGCCTGCGCCACTTCGCGGCCCAGCTTGTCGTAATAACGATACTGAGTGGGTGCGCCCATTGCTTCAGTTCTTTCCACAAAATGATAAGTAAGCTGCGCTATATAAGGTGCGCCCAGACTACCCTGCCAGCCCCTGACAACCCGGCTACCGCCGCCACTGCTAACACTGGTGGCCTGAAGCTGACCAAAGGCGTCGTACTGATAGCGGGTTACGACTCCATTGATATCCGTCATTTGGGTGGGATTACCGAATGCATCCCTGAAATCGACTTCTGACAATAGGAAACGGGCATTACTTTGCTGATCGACATAACGGTGCTGCGAGTCAAACGCCCAACGTTTCACTCTGAGTATCTTAGCCGGATCATCCACCGTATCGGGATAACTTGTGGCTGTGCACGATGTGCTGATATTGCTGGAATGGGTAAGTAGCTTGGTTTTATTCCCCACACTATCGTAACAATGGCGGGTGATAAGGATTTCGAACTTATCGTCAACCTCTTCATCTACCGCTTTGATAGTCTCAGTTTCCAGCAAGCCGGTCTGCCCATCATAGGTAAAACTGGACTTACGGGTAACAGGGGAAACACCTGGCCGACTATGTACCACATCAACGTCGGCGACCCGGCCTAACCACCACTTGCTGATATCATCTTTACCGTAAGTATTGGTGGTACTGACCTTTGACACTTCCACACCTGATGCATCCCTGGTCACCACGTCAACCTTGTGCAGATTAAGGTGGTTATCGTCCTGCTTAATATAAGTGTTAGTGGTTAGCGTCTCGCTAATAGCAACTGTGGCGGTAATATCCTGGTTAGCCGCAAACTGCTGTTCACTGCTACTAAATAAGTAGGGGGAATATACTTCACCGGCCTGCAACATAATGGTCGCATAAGTATTCTGTGCATAGCTTAGCCACTGCGTCCGGGCTATATGAGTAACAGGCGCGTTAAACTGCCCATCAGCGTTCACCGAATGGCTTAGCCCAGGTGATTGAATATCGTATTGCCCCAGGTACTTGAGTGTCGCCACCGGCATGCCAGCGTAGGGGAAGTCTTGCCGATAGAGGGTTTCCGTACTGACCTGGGCCTGCGGATCGAAGGTGCTTATCTTTTCAAACCCGAGCATACCACGTCCACCGGCCTGGGCGCGTAAGCCCTGATAATAGTACTCGACACTTTGCACGCTGTTGTCAAGGTAACTTTCGCCACTAAAGCCGGGCGAGTCAGAGCTGACACGGCTAACCACATACTGGGCGCTGATAATATCGACCACCGGAATACAAGAGCCGCCTTTAAACTGACAGCGACCAAACTGCAGTTGTTGTGCCTGGCTGCCTTTGCTGTAGATACGGTTGTCGGTTAGCGGAGCATACTCAATCTCTGTCTTCACGCCAAAACCGTTTTCAATAGCATAAATATAATTAGCCGGTTTAGTGCTGGGCTGGTCATCCGTTTTGGCATAAAGGCGACGATCTTCTACCATGCGAATCTTGGCCGTACCTGGGTAACCATCACCGTCCCAGTCCACCAGCATCACTGCGTCTTTGAATTTGTCGAAACTGCCTTCATGTAACCAATAGTCTAAACGTAAGTATTGTTGATCTGCACTCTGATAGTAAACCCGCCAGACATTGCGATGACTGTCATAGAACATAATGTCGGCGCGCCCATCATGATTCAGGTCGAATAAAGTCAGGCTGTGTATGCTATCCCGGCTTATGTCGAGCTGTTTTTGCTGACTTCTGAAACCTTTGCCGTTAGACGTGTAGATACCCAGTTTACCGTCCGCCCCCCCTAACAGGGCCACAACATCGGTCAGGCCGTCGCCATTAATGTCCCCGACCCGAAAATCCTCTTTGTTTAAGTTATCCGTACCAAACAACTCGGTAATCCGGGTGTAGGTATAGTTACCGAGCGTCTCATCCAGACTGTAAACGGCCCAGTAGTAACGATTTAACTCGCAATCACCTGGGGTGGGTGTCAGGCTTTCGCGCATCTTAATCATCAGATCGGCAGTACCGTCGCCGTTAAAGTCTGCAGCGGGAAGATTATCGGCCAGCGCATTGACATAGGACGTTTCATCGTCGATAGGAGCCTGCTCGTCAAAACAAATAGCATCCCCATGTTCAAGCGGTCTGGTGCTATCCCCTTGCTGATACAACGACAGTTGCTGTGGTCCAAACATCCCGGATTCTATAGCAGCTAACTGCTCGGCCTGACTGGGTCCCTGAGTAAAGCCGCCACTGACGGTTTGGGGGGTATCAAAGCCACCACCGGGCAGGTTTAGGGCCAGCCACATCTGACTGGAACGCCTGTACAGCAGATCGGGATAGCCGTCAGTATTGACATCATGCAGAAGCAAACTCGTGCCTGTTTGGCTTAGACTGAAGCCCAGATCCTTACTGCTATTGTCAGCCACATCATAGTAGCGCCAGATAAAGCTGCCGCCCACCTTAGTATAATAAAGCAGCTCAACCCCACCATCGCCGTCAATATCGGCGGGCAATAGTTTCACCGGTTTTGTTTGTACATCATCGTTGTAAAGGCTGAACTCATAGGTTTGACTGCCCAGCCCACTGCCAGTATTCAGCTTCAGTTGGGCAGAATAGGCGTTGTTACCCATATCCCTTAAATAGAACAGGTCGGTCAGGCCATCGCCATTGGCATCTACGGGCGTCGGAGAGAATATATCAAGGTTACCAAGCCCTCCTTCAAAGAAACTTTTGCTACCTGACACCTGCTGGCCATGCCATTGGAAGGTCGTCGGATTGCGGCAAATATCGTCCATTCCGCACTCGGTGATTTGCTGCAACCGCTCAACCTGGCCGTTATCAGCAGGAAGCGGGTTCTGATAACCCAGTTTGTAGGCACGCAGCTTCACCTGATTGTGATTGTATACTTCTATGCGCTCCAGACGACGCTCACTTAGCAGTTTGATACCTTGCACAAAAGCGGCAGGAATATCCGTACGCCCGGTCTGATAAACAAAGCTGACCCGATTGTCGCTGTACTGGATTTCATCAAGATAATGTTCAACACCCGCCGCACTCTGCACTAACTGATAGCGATAGAAAATGCTGTTATCCACCGCCTCGTAGTTGTCGCTGATACTGCCTAGATACCAGACAACCTGAACCCCATCGACACTCAGCGTTGCGTCTGTTCTCGCTCCGGCGATATCTGTATTGCCGTAGTAGCGGGTACTGCCGTCCTCGCTTTCCACCGTAAAGTAGTCTGGCCCATTGCCGCTGGTGGTATAGGAAATAATGCGCGTCTTGCTGTCTATTTCCGTGCGGTACTCAGTACCGTTTTCGCCATAGCTGCCATTTACCGCAATTAGTTTCTGGCCGTCCAGACAGAATCTGTCGTCGTTACTCAGGGTCAGGCCAGCAAAGGCACCGTCCTGCTCCAGAGTTTGCCGACAGCGACTGATGGCCGACAATCCACCTAAACTCCAGCCAACGCCCATAGTGCCATTGCCACTCAGGGTACTGTAATTCAGTGACAGGGACGGGGTAACTCCGGCTATGCCCTGCGGCAGCGAGATGGGAACCTGATAAGTGGCGGCACCCGATTCATCTACCCGGAACTCACCGGGTAACAACCCAACCCTGGCTGACTGATTGTCTGCAGAAGCAGGCAGTGCGTAGGGCTGAGCAACGGGTGGCAGCTCAGGATCGACACCGTCCACCTTAGTGCCAATAAAGAACTCGGCCGAGTCTGACAATAATTGACCCGCGCGACTGGCCTGCATAAATAAGGTATGCGAACCATTGGCGAGGCTCTGTGTGGCTATATTGGTTTCATAGCAGCCACCGCCGGCCAGCTCGGTATCAAACCAGCTTTGCTCATCCAGGCTCACCCTGACCTCACTGATCCCGGTCAGATTATCCAGACATAGACGCACCGCCAAAGGCTCACCAGGTGTATGGTATTCATTTGGTACCGGGGTCATCAGGGTAAACACCACTGGCAGGGTATTGACTTCCAGTACTGCGGATTCTTCCTCGCTGCAATACGGCAGTTGTTTGCTTGTTGTCAGGCAGGCCACCAGCTTGTATTGATAGCTGCCAGGTGTTCTGACGATGGTCAGTTGATTGCCTTCGGCCCGCTCTTCCTGGACAGCGAAGGCCCCATACTGACCGTTTTCCCACACGGCTTGACGGAGCTCATAGTAAGTTGCGCTGGGCACCGGATTAAACGCCATGGTAAAGATGCCGTTTTCCGCTTCAATGGTTTGCCAGCGAAGGTTGGAAGGATGTCCCAAACGGCCATCATGGGGGTCCAGTGGATTCAAGCCCAATTCCAGTTCCTGACTGTCACTTAAGCCATCACCATCGCTATCTCCTGAATACTGGCAGGTCATGCTCTGGTTACAGTAGTTGTAAAACAGGTAAAACGCCTGGTCCAGGGCACGGGTTGTCAGGCTCAGATAAACTTCGGAATTACTTAGCGCCAGGATAAGCTGCGTTCTGGACATGCCCGACTGCAGCTCAGCCAGCCATTGTGAAAACCCCTTGCCGCTGACTAATTCTGGAGGGTTAGCGCCAAACATACGCCGGTATAAGGCCTGCAGGAACTGCTCAGCGCTTTGCCCGGCACTAAAATATCCTGCCGCTTCCGGCGCTTGTAAAAAGGCCTCAACCACTTCTTCAGGTTCTGCCCCATACAATAAGGCATAAGCCCAGAAGTTCAGTTCACTTTGAGATGGGCTGCGATTCAGCAGTGCATAGAACAGCCGACCGGCCAGATACATGCGATCGTCGCTAATTTCATCTTCACCGGGCTGCCAGCCGCTGTTGATAATATCACACAGCGCCAGGTTGCAATCGTAACTGCCATTTTGCAGCGGAACCTGCCAGCGCAATGCATAGGGCCCAAGATTACCCCGATTAATAATATGGGTGACACCATCCACTGAATTAACAAATACCCGTCCATCGGCAAAAAGCTTGGCCGCTTTATTCACACCGGCACTGAGCAAATATTGCCACTGAATCTCACCCATGGTATCGACGGCGTAAAACGACCCGTCCATGGCCCCCAGATAAATTAACGGGTGTTCATCAAGCACCGCTGATGCTTCAATGGCGCCGTGTAGTGGTGTTTTCCATTGCTGCTTCGCCAGAAAATCAAAGCTGTACAAACTGTGATTTTGCGTGCCGACAATAATGCTTTGATTAAAACTATCAAAAGCCGGTGTCGCCGTAGCACGGCCGTCCAGTCTGACTGGCCAGCCAGGCAAATATTGCCCGGTTGCCGCATCCAGACCAATCAGGCGTGAACCTTCGGTGACGAAAATCTCACCCTGCGCTTCGATATGAGTGGCCAGCACCCCGGAGCCGGAAACAGCACGTCTGGCGGCAGCATAAGATGCAGCAACAATACTGCTGGTTGCCTGATTTCTGTTGGTCAACCTGGCCACCAGCCCAAAACTGTCCATGGCGGCTTGGCCCTGCTCATCTAACGCCAGATGTGCCGTCGTGGCATCAATATAGCTTAAAGTAGCCGTTACCGGGCTGTTGTCACCCATAGACGCAAGCGTAACGCTGGCGCCAGGATCAAAACCTATCCCGGACAACTTCAGGCACCCCGTGCCACAGGCATTGTACTGTGCCTCAGCCACATAAGGCGGCAACATATTAATCACCAACTGTTGCCCAGGTGAACAGGCATTGGCCGATTCACATGCTGTGATTTTATAGCTATGCAGACCCACTGGCAGTGGTCCCTGCTGATAACTTAACTGATTGCTGCGCTGCACTTCCTGCCAGGACGATGCACTGTCAATACCGCCGGTTTTGTATTCCAGCCGGTACTCACCGCCAGCGCCCAATCCGACATTTTCCCATGCCAGCGTGAACGGCCCGCTCTGTGTCAATGGCATAGCAGAAAACTCAGGGGTATCGGGCAAGGTGCGGCTAACATGAATATCCACACATAAACCGCCGCTGCCCAAAGGGCTTTCCAACGCACCGCGATAGGCCCTGGCACAATAGCGATACTGCCCCGATGATCTGTCGGTAAAGCTCACTTCCCGACTGGAATTATTGGCAACACGACTGCCAAAAGCCACACCATTTTCATACATCTGATAACTGTCGGCAGCGGCCACTTCATGAATAACCAGGGTATAATTGCCCCGGCCGGTATCCACATTAATGCTGCTTAGTTGCGGGGCCTGCGGCGGTGCAATGGCGTTAACCTGTACGGTGATAGACCCGGAGGCATCCCCCACTGCATTCTCACAATCCCGTGGCTGAGCTCGCACATAGTAAGTACCGGGATTTTGTGGTGTCCAACTGGCGGAAAAGTGGCTGGCGGAGGAGCCGTTACAGACTCTTGAATCGGACAAATTCAGATTGCTGCTACCGGTGACCAAAAAGGTTACGGATTGCACTTCGCCATCCGGATCACTGGCGCTGGCGGTCAGGTTAACGCTTTGCCCCACTTCAATAGTAACCGGCGACGTATTTGTCATCACCGCGTTGGGCTTTTGATTAGGCGCTATCACTTGCAAGGCCTTTTTCGTCGAGCTAACCGTATACTGGCTATCGGACGCCTGCACCCAGAAATAATACGTATTGGCCGAGGGCGGGGTCCAACTGCAACTGGACGATGTCCCGCAAATTCGGTTACATGGGGCACTACTGCCATTGGAAAGATTCTGACAAAAACGGTAACTCAGCGCATCGCCATCTGGATCAGAACCTGATGCAGTGAGCACCACCGACGAACCCTGATTAATACTGGAAGCAGATAAGGTCAGCGAAGGGGTATAAGGTGCACTATTGGGTGGAGGACCAACATTAAGTGAAAAAGACCGGGAAGCAGTGTCCTTTCCGTCGTATACACTGACGCTAATCTGGTAACTGCCCTGCAGAACATAGTTCCAGGTTATCGTACCGGTAGACGCATGAATAGCCATCCCCGATGGCTGGCCGCTTAAACTAAATGCTAATGGTGACGGCCCGTTATCTGCATCCGACGCCCCTACTCTGTAGCTAAAGGAATCGCCTTGGTTCTTGCTAAAGGAGGGGATACTATCCAGCACCGGTGGAATATTGGCTGGCGGTAGCACGGTAACAGTAAAGGACGTCGAATCAGACAAACCACTCTGGTCTGTGGCTTTCACCCCCACATTAAAATTCCCAGTTATGCTGGCTGGCGGTGTCCATCGGAACTGAGCGGACTTGGAATTGGACTGGTTCACTATTGACATTCCGGCATGCGGAGGAGAGCCGTTAAAGGTAAAGTTGAGATTGCTACTATCTGCATCGGTTGCCGAAAGCGGCACCGTCAGCAATTGTCCCGCTGTAACCGATTTTGATGAAATAGCGCTGAGAACTGGTGCTCTGGGCGGTGCAGAGTTAGTAATAGAGGTTTCCGCAGAATAGCCGGAGCAGCCGTCACTGTTACAGGCCTTCACCCGGTAGGTTCTGGTACCATAAGTTCCCTGAGGACCCCAGGATTTTTGCGTTTGAGTAGTACTACCATTCAACCCCCAGCCTTCGTTATTCCACTTAATATAAACTTCATAACTGGTCGCCCTGGCAGCACTATTCCAGCTTAACCTAAAAGCATCGTTGGTGTTATTTGGATTGCTGGTGCTGTATGGGTTGGTAATGACCACCTGCAAACCTGTCGGTGGTGATGGCGGGCTTTTAACATTTATTGTGATATTACATGTAGCCACGCGTCTGACTGCAGACGGCTGTATGGTCCCTTCTTCAATACCTTGTAATAACTCTTTGAATGGTATTGCATTAATTATGTTACGGGCGTACACCTCAACTTTAACGTTATAAGTTCCTGATTTTCCAACTCCAGGTGCCCAACTTAAATAGCCATTTTGGTAGTTGTTATAGGGGCTTTCCAATTGCAGTCCACTTATCTGAGCATTGGTGGTTGGAGATACCGGGTCTAAAGTCAGATACATCTCAGGATGTATCGCATCAAGCGTAACATGCGCCCTGTTATTTTGTCCGGCCGTTACTTCCCAGGAACTGATATAACAAATGGCGTGAGCTAAAGATGGCAATAGCCCCAATAAGCAAATAAGCGTTCTAAACCAAACAACTGTGCCCATTACATCCCCTCCCTGAGATCAACCGTCCATTCCTGCTCTCCCAGATTGTCGCTAAGCGCCATACCGGCAGCGACTGCCTGAGACAGGTTAACTCTGTGTAAGATGCCCTGATTGGTTCTGATATAGGCCATATTACCCACCACAACAGGCGTACTGCGAATTTGTTCCCCCGGTGATAAATTCAAACTGATAATAGGAATCGGCACCTGACTCAACGCCAGATCAAAGTGATAAATCTGCCCCGCCGTTGTCGTGACGAGTACGCCGTTGCTCCAAAACACGGGACTGGCAACTACCGATATCGGCAATACTTGTTGCAGTAAATTTTGCCCATCGGCTTTATCCAGACGATACAGCATGCCCTTGCCCTGGCTGTTATTCGCAGTTACAAACAGTCTGTTATCTTTTTCCAGCGGAGGGCTAACGACTTGTCCGATATCCTCCAAAACCCAATCCGGCCCTGCACCGCTTTTATGCAGACGGCCGCTCAAATCGCCAAAGTAGCGTCTGCCGTCATCAGCCACCAACATTGAGCTTGGTAATACCGATTGGGTGGCATCATCTGTAACTTGCCAACGGGAGGTATGGACAGCTTTGACAATAATCCGCACACGTTCCTGTTGCGCCTGCCCATTAATATTTTTGGCAACGAGAAGGATATCCTGGCTGTGCTGAGGCTGAATTTTCAGTGTGCCCAAGACTGGCAGATTATCCTGTAGAGTGCTGCTTTGTCCCTGCCACTCTGTTGACAGGCGAACATCCACTGCCCCCTGCGCCTGCCAGGCAAGCGTCACTTCTTCACCGGGACCGGCCAACACCTGTGTGTCTGCATAAAATGCGCTAATCAGGTTATCCGGGCTATCATTGACGTCTGTTTGCGTCGCCAGGGTGAAGTCACTGCAACCAAATATATTGCAGGCGCTGACCTGGAATACCTGCTGGCTGCCGCTGACAGGAGCAGCCGTCACCTGAGTCTGAGACTCGCTAGGCAAAAAATCGTGCCAGGCCCCCTGGCTATCCATGCGTTGAACTTGATAGTAGTCAGCATTCTCCACTGCACTCCAGGCGAGCAAATAGGCAGGTTCGGAATTTTCCGCATAAGTAACGGACTCAGGCGCATCAGGCAGTAGTTGCACACTTTGCTCTGACGAATAAACCTTGTCACTACAACCGGATTCATTGCACGCTGCTACCGCAAATCGATAGCTACCATTGAGATCACCAGCCGTCATAGAGAAAAGATAGGGAAACAGTGTCACCTGTCCGTCCACTAACGTGGCTGTTTCAGCGCCCAGCTTTTTATATACCTGATAAAAGGTAGCGCTGTTTACTGCCGACCAATTCAAACGAACCTGCCCCTGAGGGGATATCTGCGCCTCCACTGCATTGATGGGTAGCGGGCGCCAGTTTACCGCCACTGCCTGCGACTCAACGGGCAAGCTGCAAATTTGCCCATCCTGAACTGAACAGGCAATCACTCTGAACAGGTAACTACCGTTGTCCGGATTAGGTAAGGCGGCGGATTTAGCCTGCAAACCGACGGACAAAGGCTGCCACTCCCCATCACCGACTTTTTTATAGCTAAGTGTAAATTGCACTTGTGGATCACTGTGTTGCCAGCCAATGTCCGCCCGACGATTGGTTTCATCCAACGTGATCACTAATTGAGTCGGCGGTTCAGGGGCCGCAGTAACATTGATATTAATGATCAATTTAGCAGGGTTGCTTTGTAGCCCGTCGGTATCCATTACCCGGTATGTTAAGCGCTCTTCACCAACAAAACTGACACCGCTGTAATCCAGTTCAATTTGCCCGCTGGTTGGAGATAGATGTCGAACCTGACCTCGACTTGGTCCGCTAAGACTGAGCGTTTGCCAGTCAATACCGTTGTCATCCGTCACACTTAGCGCCAAGTCATACAGAAGCACTAAGGCATCGCGATTGACGTTCAAATAAACATCCTGCGCCTGTGGTGGGGTATTAGGCTTGTCTTCTTCTACCACCGTTACCTGCACAGATTGAGCACTGGCCATTACATCTTCGTTATCAGTGGCTTGTGCCGCCAGGGTATAAACACCGATTTCCGGTGGCAGCCATTGTACGCTGAATGGTGCTTGTCCCCACTGGCCTATTATTTGACCATTAACCGTCAATACTACGTTTGTGATCTGGCCGTCACTATCAACTGCGTCAATAAGAATATCCAGCGCCTTCCCCTGGGTAATTTGTGTACCCTCAACTGGAGAGATGATTGCAACTGTTGGTGCCAGGTTCCCGGGCTCCTGTTCATAGAGTTTAATATTGCTAAACGTGCTCTGCGCGCTGGGGCTGCTTACATCGTGATCATTAAAGAAATACAGATATTGGTAGCTACCACTCAGGAACTGCCCTACTGGAATTGTGTAGTGCGAAACTTGCCCGGGGGTTTGATAAGTATCAAAATTTTGAATACCTTCAGACTGAGTGCCGAAAAGTTTAAAGCCATTATTATTCACATCCTGACTCAGGTCATTATCAAATCCTATGCCATGCAATTCACCTTCTGCGGTGCTGCTAAAATCAAATTCGAGTATTGTATTGGGTGTAATTGGGTAATTAACGTCAATCTTTTTCCAAAGATTGCCGGTTAAGTTAAGTGCTTTCCCATCATCACTTATTTCTGCCTGACCAGTTAAATCGTGCTCCGGGTCAAAACTGACAACCTGATAGGGTTGGCCACTAACATGCAACAAGCCAGGTACTGGGTCAGGATTGTCATTGCTTCTTTCAATCTGCCTGGCAATTTCTTTCAGATCCCAAACAACGCCGTTTGAAAAGTATATTTTGTTAAGCCGAAAATCCCAGGAACGGTACCCGGTGTCCCAATTGAGTACTGTTATTACCGCATTATCTGGCAGTAATATCTGCATATCCAGCCCGGTGGCCCGAAAGCGAATCTGGTCAGGTAAAATTCCCTGTCCTAGATGCAATCTGTCATACAAACTGCTTGAGTCAATTGTATCGTTACCATCGCCCGGGTCATAATAATAATCTCGTTCGCCTGAAGCGAAAACCAGCGTGTCGTCACCTTTTCCGGCTCTGACACCGATAGTTAAATTATATTCACTGAAATCAATGATATCATTCTGATCAGTGCCAGCAAATATGGTATTTTTACCAACAGCTCGGTAATCCCAAACAGTCCCATCGAAAAAAATCATATTATTGATAGAAAAGGGATAAGAAGTGCTGCCTTTAAACCAACTATCAACATAAATTAACGAACCGTCTGGCAAATTATAAGTAAGCCGTTCCGCCGTGGCGGAAATACTTAAATTTAGAGGGTTAATACCTTCCCCCCAAATCATCGTGCCATAAATATCTGCATCATTAATAGTATCTGTACCATCTCCCAGATCATAAAAATAAGTATGTTTTCCTTTACCCATTACTATCTGATCGTCACCTTCTCCGCCTCTAATCCCAATGGGAAGAGAAAGGTGGCTTAACTCAAAAACATCCCCGGCGTTGGTTCCCTGTAGCACCATTACACTGCCAACGTGTTGATAGTTCCATATTGTTCCGTCTGAAAACTCAATAGTGCTAATGGCAAATGGCCCATAGGTATAACCTGTTGCCCAATTATCAATAGTTATCACTGCACCGTCGGAAAAACTAATCTGCATCAGATCCATAGTTGCTTGTAGTATTATATCTTCAGGAGCAATACCGGGGCCTAATATCAGACGAGATCCTTCTGAAGATTTATTATGGATAAGGTCACTTCCATCACCTAAATTATAATAATAGGTGTGTTGTCCATATTTCTTCCACAGGGTAATTTCATCATTTCCCGCACCTGGTTTAATATGCCAATTGATATTGGTCATTGCTAATTCAATGACGTCATCGCCGGTAGTTCCGTTAATAATGGTCTTACTGGCAATGTTCGGATAATTCCATACATCACTTCCATCTAGAAAAATAAAACGATTGATTCTAAATGGATTACCCTGTCGCTGCAGAACAAGCCAGTTTACGACCGTAATTACTGCATTATCGGGTAATGTTATATATAGGTTTTGAAGATCAGCAGAAAGCTGTAAGGATTCAGGTGAGATATCATTTGAAAATGTCAGGCTGTTATCATCGTCGGTATCATTAATAACCAGATCGCCACTGCCTAAGCTGTACGTATAGTTATCAATATTATCCTGAGCTAAGCTATGGTTTGTGACAGATAAGGTCAATATGCCGACAAACAGCAAAAACCAGGCGCGCCCTAACAGGCCCGAGTCCTTTCGCATAATACTCACTCCGTGAAGGTGTGTTTTTTGCCACAACGGGCGACAGTCTGACGCCCAAGGCTATTATCGTTATATTTTTCAGTTCATATCGTCTTAATTATCTGCACAATTCAGCACAATACGACTACTTAACAGTTGGTTAACTTGTCAGCAAACAGAGCATTAATCAAGCACTTTTTTATAGCAATCAACGCTGCTTCATCGCGGCCACCGCCAGCCCAGAACCGATAAAAGTGATGCCTGCGCCAATATTCAAGCCATTCACTACTTTGGGGCGGGCTATCAGCCAGTGGCTGATTTTTGCCGCAAAGATGCCCATCAGGGCAAAGCCGGTTGCAGTTAAAACTGCAAACCAGACACCATACACCAACATTTGCGTGGTTACCGAGCCAAGCTCGGGGTTGACGAACTGCGGAACAAAGGCCAGCACAAACATACCTGGTTTAGGGTTAAGTGCTGCGGATAGAAAGCCCGTAGAGAAGATACTGGTCAGGGACTGCTTTTTAACCGGCTCCAGGGTAAACAGGCTGCGTGAGCGCAGTACCTTGATCCCCAGCCAAATCAGATAGGCGGCCCCAATCAACTTAACAGCATAAAAGGCCACAGCGGAGGTTTTAATCAGAAGTGTCAGACCAAAGGTGGCGGCCAGCACATGAAACAAAATGCCGGTGCCGGATGATAAGCCAGAAAGCACAGCGGCCAGTTTGCCCTGACTCAGCCCTCTGCCGATGGCCAGCAGATTATCCGGACCAGGGGATAACACCAACAGCACACAGGCCAGGCTGTAGGTCAGCCAGACTTCGATGGGAAACATGCTTCATTCCTTGTATCACTGATTTACAAGACACATGCTAAAGACAACGACGCTAAACCACCAGTTCCATACAGGTTAAACAAAAAGCAATAAAAAAGGCGCGAAATCGCGCCTTTTTATGCTAACAACCTATAAATTAGCGGGTCAGTTTGACCTTCTTCGTGGTGCTGACCTGAGCATGAATACGGCGGTTGGCACTGTGCGCCGCCTCATTGTCTGCGCGATCCAGTGGGCGGGACTCGCCATAACCCACAGTGCTGATGCGCTCGGCACTGATAGCATAGCGCTCTACCAACAGTTTTTTCACAGCGGCGGCGCGGCGTTCAGACAGTGCCTGGTTATACGCGTCAGTTCCCACTAAAGAAGTATGGCCTTCGATGGTAACGGTGGTATCAGGGTATTGCTGCATAAAGTCAGCAAAGTTCTTTACCTGCTGAGAATCAGGGTTGGCAATTTTGTGGCTGTCATGAGCAAACAGCATATCCAGCGCGCTGGATACGGTTTTTTCATCAAATAAGGTACAGCCGAATGCATCAACTTTGTCGCCCTTAGGCGTATTGGCACAGCGATCCTGATTGTCATTGACGCCGTCACTATCACTGTCTGCCGCAGTTTGTGCCGGTTCGTTCAATTGACTACTGATGTTTGAAGGGGTACCGCCGGATGCACTGTTGCCACCAAAGGTATATGCCAGGCCCAGTTTCAAACCGAAGTCGGTAAAGTTCTGACCAAAGTCGTAATATGCCGCGGCTTCTGTGACCAGTTTCCAGTTCTGGCTAAGATCCCAATGTCGACCCAGACCAAAATTCACCAGTCGATAGTTTTCACCCAGGTTTTGATGCTTAAAACCGGCAAACAAATAGGTCTGCTTTTGATCGAAGTAATGCAGCGCGTCGATACCAAAGCGGTCGCCGTCACGATCATTCAGGCCAGACTCGGAATCAAAGTTGAGCCGCGACCATTCCAGACGCGCGCCCCACTCGGGGGTAAAACGAAACCCCAGCTCCGCACCCAGACCAGACGCATCATCAAAGTTGTCCAGGCTGTTGGGCTTATCGTTGTCAACCTTGTAGTACTCACCAAAGCCAGCTACCCAGGCACCGTATTGGGGGGCTTCCTGCGCTAAAACAGCGGAAACAGGCAGCAGGCTGAATAGAGCAGCCTTGATTACAGCATTTAATTTCATGAATATCCCTTAAAAGTGAAAAATGTGCGCATGCGAAATCAGCCGGTTCAACCTTTGTTTTGTTTATTATTTGGTTAACAAACCAGCACACCGAAAAATTCGGCGCAGGATTGTAGCAATATTCGGCAGTGTAGGGAAATAGCTTAAAATCAATATGTTGTGCATTATTTTCGGCGCCGCCCAACATTTAATCACAAAACCGATATATTCGACGCCATTGTGCTTGTTCAGCCGTTATCTGGCTTTCTCTGCCTGACACTCTTCGTTACCATACGCCGGCCTTTAAAATGGAACCTCTTCATGCAACTACTACAAGCCAGTCTTTACGATCAGCCCCTTAGTCTGGAAATCCGTCACAACCAACAGTGCCTGTTTTATGCTAACGAGCTGGTCAGTGAGCAACCTCATGCTGAACACACCACGCACCAGTTCCTTGCTGCCGGGGTGCAAGCTGAATTAACATTACAGATGCTGCCCGGCACCCAAAAAATGCGCTATAGGCTTAGCCTGGATGGGCGCTGCACCCATTCGGAAGAATTTCTGCTGCCCGCAGAGCCCGCCAGTAAAGGCACCATCGGTCTGTTAGCACTGGGCTTTAAGTTATTTAAAAGTGCCAAGGTAGTAAAAGCGGCGCTAGCTGCGGCTTCTTTAGCAGGTTATAGCTGGTTATTCAGTTTTGAGTTTGCCCTGGTGCTGGTAGCTTGTCTGGTAGCGCATGAATATGGCCATGTGCGGGCCATGCAATACTTTGGCATTAAAACCAAAGGTATTTATCTGATCCCCTTTGTCGGCGGACTGGCCTTGTCCGACGACAAGCTATCAACCCGCTGGCAGGATGTGGTGATCTCCATAATGGGGCCGGCGTTTGGCTTGTTTATGGCGCTGGCCTGTCTGCTCGCCTTTGTGATTACCGGCATAGAGCTGTTTGCTGGTGCAGCGGTCATTGGCGCACTATTGAATTTATTTAACCTGCTGCCAATTCTGCCTCTGGATGGTGGACATGTGATAAAGAGTATCAGCTTTTCCATGCGCTCCTGGCTGGGCCTAAGTGTGTGTATGCTGGGTATGGCGCTTGGGCTGTTGGTCTCCTGGTACTTTGGTCTGGCCTTACTGGTATTGTTTATTTTAATTGGTGCGCTGGAAATTGTGTTCGAATGGCGCAGTCGCCATCAGTCCTATTTGGTGCCTCTGAACCGCTATGGTCAGTGGGTCTCCGCCCTTTGGTATCTGGTGGTTATCGGCGGACATATTGCTGTTATTTATAGCTTCGCTGACACCGACCACGCGATACTGACGCTGCCCATGCAGATCCTGTCAAATTGATGTGCCAACCAGGCAGGTTCATACTGTATACTTCGCCCCCCGCCAGATACAGCATCGAGCACTCATGACATTTGCGCAATTAGGCCTGTCGCCTGCCCTGCTGAAGGTGATTTCGCAGCAGGGCTACCAAACCCCAACGTATATTCAGCGTCAGAGCATTCCTTTGATCTTGTCTGGCCAGGACCTGCTGGCCTCCAGCCAAACCGGCTCGGGGAAAACCGCCGCTTATGCTTTACCCTTGATTCAACAGCTGTTAGCCGGGGCCCCTGCGCGGTCCAACCACATCAGGGCCTTAATTCTGGTGCCCACCCGCGAGCTGGCCATTCAGGTCAGCGACTATATAAAAGCCTGCACCTTGGGCATGCGTCTGCGTACCCAGGCAGTTTATGGCGGGGTAAAGATCAATCCACAGATGCAGCGACTGCGCCCCGGTGCAGATATTCTGATTGCTACCCCCGGCCGCCTGTTGGATCTGTTTCGCAGCAATGCCCTGGGTTTCAGACAGCTTGGCTATTTGGTGCTGGATGAAGCCGACAAAATGCTGGACCTGGGTTTTCTGGCTGAGGTCAAACAGATATTGCATTTACTACCGGCTAACAGGCAAAGCCTGATGCTGTCTGCCACCTTTTCGGATGAGGTGCGCGGGCTCGCCGGCAAAATACTGCATCAAGCCACTGAGATAGCATTAGACACCACCAACAGCCCGGCTGCTGACGTGCAGCAGTGGCTGATTCCGGTCAACACCGGACGTAAGGCTGAACTGTTGATAAGGCTAATCAACCAGCACAACTGGCAACAGATATTGGTATTTTGCCGCACCAAACAAGGGGCGGATCGGCTGGTAAAAAATCTGGTTAAACACCAGCTTGCGGCAGCCGCCATCCATGGTGACAAAAGCCAGAGCGCCAGAATCAGAACCCTGAATGAGTTTCACCAGGGCCTGCACAGAGTGTTGATTGCCACCGACCTGGCGGCGCGTGGGTTGGATATCAAACAATTACCTGTGGTGATTAACTTCGATCTGCCGCATATCAGTCAGGACTATATCCACCGCATTGGCCGCACCGGCCGTGCTGGTCAGTCAGGCCAAGCCATTTCCTTTGCCAGTGCAGAGGAATTTGACAATCTCAAGGCCGTTGAGCGCCTGATTGGCCAATTATTGCCAAGGCAAATCGAAGTCGGTTTTGAACCAGGCTCGCCCTTGCCTGAGTCCATTTTGGATCTGCGTCCCATCAAACCGAAAAAGCCCAAGAAGCCGAAAAAACCCAAACAAGGCACACCGCCGCAAAGCTGAGTGGGTGAAAAATAAAGCTGGCTAATCCCTAAAAAAATCCATGCGGCCTGTTACCTGAGCAGGCTACACTGCATGCACCTTAACGGACCCGGGTCCCCCCATCATGCACAGACTTGACGACGGTCGAACCTTAGCGCAGCACAAATTTAAGTATTATGACCTGGTGATGGTCGCCACCTGCGTAATTATCGTCTGTTCAAATATTATTGGTGCCGGCAAAGTCGCCACTATTGCCGGTTTCAGCTTTGGTGCCGGTATCTTATTTTTCCCGTTGTCTTATGTGCTGGGTGACGTACTGACCGAAGTATATGGATATGCGCGGGCCAGGCGGGTGATCTGGGCTGGCTTTGCCTCTGCGCTGTTTGCCGCCGCCATGGCAGCCTTTATAACGGCCATCCCGCCCGATGCCAGTTGGAACAGCGATCTCGGCGGCATTTCGATGCAGCAGGCGTTTGCCCTGAATTTCGGCCAGGTGCCGCGCATTATCTTTGCGTCGGTACTGGCAATCTGGGCCGGCGAGATGGCCAATGCCTTTGTTATGGCGAAAATGAAAGTGCAATCGGCTGGCAAAGCGCTCTATCAACGCACCATTGGCTCGACCATGGTGGGCCAGGCGGTAGATACCCTGATTTTTTATCCGTTGGCATTCTATGGCGTATGGAGCAGCGACCTGATCATCAAAGTGATGCTGACCAATTATCTGCTGAAAGTGGGCTGGGAAGTGCTGCTGACACCCTTCACCTATCTGGTCGTCAACCGCTTAAAACGTAGTGAAGGCGTTGATGTGTATGATAAAGACACCCACTTTACGCCTTTTTCCATTAAGTCATAGGCTATGGGTTCATTCGGGACGGAAATACTTTGCCATTATAGTCTGGTAGGTACCGTCATTACTGATATCCTGCATCGCATGGCGAAGCCCAGCAATGATCTGCTCATCCGTGCCGCTGCTGGCAGCAAGGTACAAGCCTGGGCTATGACTGACCTGGGTATGCTTATGCACGGTCTGAGCAGCCACCCCTAACTCACTGAGAATGGCGGCGGCGCTTAGCTCAGTGGCAAACACCGCATCCACCCGCCCTTTGAGTAATAAGCGCCAGGACTGAATCTGTGTCACCGTCGGTGCCAGGCGCGTGGCTTCAAAGTCCAGAGATTCCAGCAACTGTAATTCATAACTTTCCCTTGGCGCGGCCACGGTAAGCAACCTGGCCTGGCGCCAGTCCTGAATGTCGTCCAACTTGCGCGCATTGAGGCTGTAAAAGTGGTATTGGATATCACGGAACTTACTGACCCAGATAAACAAGGGCTCACGCTGTGGTGATCTGACCATGGAAAAGATCAGAATATTAGGCTGGTCCTGAGCTATCTGATAGGCACGGGCCCAAGGGTGAAACTCAATTCCAGCGTCAATGCCCGCCCGTTTCAACGCTTCTTTTACCACTTCCACATGCAGCCCCTGCTGCCGACCATTTCCCCCCTGTAACTGCAGCGGCGGTAATATTTCAGTCAATACCCGTATGGGCGATTCAGGTACTGCCAAGCCAGGCTGACTCATTGCCCAAAGCAAAAAGCCAATCATTCGCAACATTCTAGAATACAAGGCTCTGGTAAAATCTGGATTCAATGACAACGTCCGCATTCGGGGGCAATCAATTGCCGGTTCGGTTATTCACTGGTTTCTTGCTACATTCTTGAGTAAGCGCGCAAGAATCACAAGCCAAAGAGCTGTTTCACATGGCTCAGAGCGTTTAATAACCTGTGGCGCATCATTGTTCTGAGCCTTTCATTGCTTGTTGAAGTCTCCGAACTTCTCCTTTACCTCTAATGGAAATGGTTTTCTAACGGTCAGTATAAAAATGGGTTTTACCTTCTCGCACCATTTCTTTAAGTTCCTTGGCAATTTGCTCTTGCAACTGCTCGCTAGCGCTTTTGCGTGAAATGGCCAGATAAACCTGGGATACCGGGGTCAAATCTGAGGGCTGTAACACCAGTGCGCCCTGATACCTGGGCTGAGAGGCTATCAGGTACTCCAAAATGTGCTGGGGGCCGATAATCACATCCGTTACGCCTGTGAACAGTTCTGCCAATGCCTCATCGGTGGTCTCTGACCAGCGTACCTGGTAGCCATTTTGTTGCAAAACTGATGGTACGTGCTGGTCATAAAACCGGTCCTTCATCAGCGTTACGTTTCTACCGGTCGCGGCCAATGCTTTGTCCTGCACTCTTTCCTTGTTGACAAACCAGCTCAAACTGCGCGCTTCATCAAATGGCAGCATATACAAATACCCTGCACGCTCCTGAGTCAGCAACAAGCCGGTCATCAGATCCGTGTTACCGGCTTGCATACGTTTAAGGCAGCGCTCTATTGGTGTGGGCAGGCTAAATCGCAGTTCGAAATTGGCCCGGGCAGCCAATTCCTTCATCATATCCACCATCGGGCCATGCGGTGGACTATTCTCCTGATAGAATTGCCTGGGCGGCAAATGATCAAGACACCACTCCAGTGCAGGTTTTTCCTGGGCAAAAACGGTGCCACTGGTGAGCAAAAGCATCAAGGTCACAAGCGAACATCTGTGCATAAGTTTTCGCCCTCACAGCTACTACTATTAAGTGTAATAGATATTGATGATAATCGTGCGGTCCAGTTGATGCGTTCAACATACTCCCTTTGAGCAATCCCTGGTTACTTGCAGGTCAGCAACTGGTAAACTGTCTTCACCGCCCTTCATATATGACTGCGTAGAAATATTGCCGTGGCCAACCTTTGCCCCGAACTCATCCAAAGCGTAGAGAACAGATTAGAGCAGTGTCTTGTGATGGCGCAAAGCCAGCTGGGCCGCACCTTTGCCAAACCCTGCCTGAGCTATGATCAACGCGGTCGTATTGCTGGCAGCGCCCGTTTACAAGCCAATCATATTCGCCTCAACGCACAGTTGCTGGCCGACAACCCTGAAGAGTTTATGCACGAAGTGATTCCCCATGAATTATGCCATTTGTTGGTGTGGCAGTTATATGGCCGTGGCACCTTGCGCAATCCAGTCAGGCCGCACGGTACGCAATGGAAAGCGCTGATGCGCAGGCTGTTTGGCTTGCAAGGCAGTGCATGTCACCAGATGGATATCAGTAAAGTGGCGGGACGGCAGTTTACCTATCATTGCCATTGCGGCCCGGTACAGCTATCCATTCGTCGGCACAATCGCGTGCTGCAAGGGGTAAACTATCAATGCCGACATTGCCGTCAGACACTAGTCAGCCAGTCGCTCCCAGCCCAAACAGACACACATAACAATTCCGACATATAACTGTCATCCAGCCGTCATCCTTGGGCTGTTACATTTTGTTGTTTAATAACAATAGAATGGGAAAACACTATGAATCTGAAGCGCTCCTTAATTGCGTTAACCTTAATGTCGGCTTTGGCTGCCTGCTCCGATGGTGACGACGGTGCTCAAGGGCCAGCTGGCACACCAGGCCAGAACGGCACACCTGGTCAGGACGGTACGCCGGGTAAAAACCTGCCAAGAGATCTGAATATTGAGGTGGTGGGCCGCTTTAATACTGGTATTTATGGTAAGTCTGCGGCCGAGATTGTGCAGTTCCATACCACATCCAAATCAGCTTTTGCCATAAACGCTGCCGACAATCAGATTGAGGTGATTTCCCTGGCCAGCCTGCCAGTAACCGCCGTGGGCAATCCCATCACTGACAACAGTCTGTCGTCCACGGCTTTCACCTTCCCCGCCACCGTGTCTGTAAAAAACAGCAGCGGTGTGGATATTAATATGAATCTGGGCGAAGCCAATTCTATCGCGATTTATCAGGATTTACTGGCCATTGCGGTAGCCGGACAGGAAAAAACCGCTACCGGTGCAGTGCTGTTTTATACCCTGGATGGCACAGGCCAGGGTACCTTTGTTAAAGCCGTGGCGGCCGGTGCTTTGCCCGATATGCTGACCTTTACCCCGGATGGCAGCATGGTGCTGGTCGCCAATGAGGGGGAGCCCGATACGGACTATATACTGGACCCCGAAGGCTCTATCAGTGTTATCTCCCTGACAGGCGGCACCCCGGCCGATGTGGCGGGAGAAATTAACCTGACCACAGATATGCATTTCAGCTCCGATTTGCTGGATAGTGAAGATTATGACAGTGACGCCAAACGCCGCGCACTATTAAGTGCTGCGGGCGTGAAATTCGCAGGCCCCGCCGGGACTACCGTGGCACAGGATCTGGAACCAGAATATATCAGTGTTGCCGCTGATAGTAAGACCGCCTATGTATCTCTGCAGGAAGCCAATGCTATCGGCATTCTCGACCTTACCGATATGACGATAGAAATCAAAGCACTGGGCTTTAAAGATTGGAGTCAGCATACCCTGGATTTCACCAATGAAGATGAAGTGGCGTCGTTCAGAACCTTGCCTAACGTCTATGGTATGTATCAACCAGACAGTATCGCTGCATACAGCTGGAATGGTGCAACTTTTATCCTCTCCGCTAACGAAGGCGATTCTCGCGACTGGGACGCCTATTCTGAAGATATTCGGGTAGAAGATGTGGTGGATCCGGATGAATTAAATCTGACCCTCTCCACCGAACTACAAGCCCTGTATGATGAAACCGGTGGCAAAGACGGTCTTGGCCGTTTGAAGATCACCTCTGCCCTGCTGGATGCAGATAATGACGGTATCGTAGATAAACTCTACGCCTATGGAGGGCGCTCCTTCTCTATCTGGGATCAGAATGTCAACCAGGTGTTTGACTCAGGCGATGACTTTGGTCGTATCAGCGCCGCCGTACTGGGCAATAATTTCAACAGTGCCCATACCGAGAACAAAGGTGACAACCGTTCAGATGATAAGGGCGGTGAGCCTGAAGCCATTGATGTGGGGATGATTGAAGGTCGCACTTATGCCTTTATCGGTCAGGAACGCTCTGGCGATCTGTTTATCTATGATGTCACCAATCCATTTCAGGCAGCCTTTGTTTCCCACTATAACAATCGTAACTTTGACGCAGACTTTGAACTGGATGATGACTTGGACAACCCTTGTGATGAAGCAGAAGGTATGGACTGTAGTGACGTCCCCAATGCAGGCGATTTGGGCCCTGAGAGCATTAAGTTCATCAGTGCTGATAACAGCCCTAACGGTAATCCATTGTTATTGATTGGCAATGAAGTCAGTGGTTCTATAACGGTCTATCAGGTAACCGAAAAATAATCTTTTTAACCCCGCCAGCATGCTCACTGTAAAGTCCTGGCGGGGCTTTCTCCATGGCATTCTGAACTACGTCTATCGATCTGAGTTAATTGATAACCAACGTGATGCTTAGTCAAACACGCTATCTACCGTCGGATTTACACCCACTCCCTTTGCGCACTGCTGATACCAAGGATAATACGTTCCTGGCAACGCACCACTTGTAACCCCTGTGCGCGAATCTTGTCAGCTTCCTGCAAGAACCTTAGTAACAAGCTTATGACGTGACAGATTGCAGGGCTTTCAATCGATTTTTGGCTTCAATCCACTGTGCCATATATTGTGTGCTACGTAGGCTGTGATGCCTAAGCATACTGCCGTAAAAGTTACTCAAACGGGACGTGTCCAATTCCCTGATGACCTGATCCATTTTGGCTAACAAAGCCGGGCCATGCCGCTGCACCGAAAATCGACCTGCCAGCAACTGTCCGGCCTGTTCGCTAAAAGTTTGCCAGGTATCGGCCTGCTGATATAACTCAACCGCCATTTGCACAAATTCATCTGGTGCATCGGCTACCATGATTCCCGCCGGTAACGAGCCGTACATACCTTCGGCGCCTATGCTGCTGGTCACCGCTGGTGTCTGGCACAAAGCGGCATCAATCAGCTTACCTTTCAGACCAGCGCCAAAACGCAGCGGCGCCAGCATCACCCTGGCCTGAGTAACTACCGATACGGCATCCTCGGCCCAGCCCTTAACCAGAAAGCCCTGTCGTTCGTCATGCAATGCGGTGGCTTTAGGTGGTGGATAAGCGCCATAAATATGCAATTCGGCCTGAGGTAATACTTTGCGGATAGCGGGCCAGATGTGCTGTTTAAGATACAACACCGCATCCCAGTTGGGGGCATGACGGAAATTGCCGATACTGATAAAATGCTGCCGCCTGGCAAACTCTGGTGTTTCTGCTAATTCTACTTGCTCCTGCATAAAGGGGCAGTAATGCAGAATATGCGATGGAATATTGAATTTTTCCTGCAGCAATGTCAGTTCAAACTCGGAAATCACCAGGGTCAAGTCACAACGCAAAATCGCCGCGATTTCACGTTTGGCCAAGTCATTATACAGGTGCTTATCGCTCAGTAGCTGGTTTTGCTTCATCGCCAAATGCCGGGCATGGCGCAGAAAATGCAGATCTTCAGAATCAAGAATTCGCAAAGCACCCGGACAGTATTGCTCTACCCGCCAGCCAAATTGTTCTTCCATCATAAAGCGGTCAAACATCACTACATCCGGTTGCAGGTGGCGAAGGTAGTCATCGAACGAAGCACAGTTAAGGCTTAAATTGACTGCCTCAATACCCAGGCTGGCCAGATCCACCGCATGCTGACTGCTGTCTGCCGCCGAGCCATAAATAATCTCGTAGCCCGCGCCGCGAAATACCGACAACAATTGCAGCATTCTACTGCCAGCAGCAGATGAGTTGGGCTCCGGCCATACATAACCTATCACCAGCAATGTCTTAGCCTTGTGCAAAATCAGTCTCCACTCTGTTACGCCCTTTGTGCTTGGCCTGGTATAGCAAATTATCCACTTTTTGCAGCAGGCTCTCTACCGGCAATTCGCCCGCCTGCGCGGCACCAATGCTGATGGTCACGGCATAACGCTGGTTGTTAACCAAAATGCCCTGACCCGCCAATGCCTGGCGCAGTCTTTCCAGACCCAATCTGGCTTGCTGAATACCTACATTGGGCATAAGCAATGCAAACTCCTCACCACCAATACGGGCCAGCACATCAATCTGGCGAATTTCCGTCTTTAGCAAGGCCGCCAGGCCTTGCAACACTTTGTCGCCAAACGGCACGTGCCCAGAATAATTCGTTACCTACATTTTCTTTTACGATTTTTTACCGATTTATTGTTATAAATCTGTCAGAGTGCTGACTAACCAGACTGCATTGCTTATTTCTTTAAAGATAAGCATTTCTGCACCTATTTCAGGAAATGCCCAACATAACAATATTAGGGAGACTATTTGTGGCGACTCTTTCCAACGCGGTGATAAATGTTTTTGTGGCCCCCAGAAGCCTGTTTGACGACCTAAAGGAAGCCAAAGGATGGGGGTGGATTGCGCTGTTATTTTCAGTGGTATTTTATGCCCTGGTGGCCTACTGGATGTACAGCGGCATGAGCAATGAGTGGATTGTTGAACAGCAAGTGGCGCAGATGGGTGATGTCAGCCCGGCCGAAGCGGAACAAGCCCGGGGCTTTATGCAGGAAAGTGCGTCCTATACCGCGCCTTTAGCAGCGGTAAGCATTGTACTGGTGACACTGATTATCAACGCCATCTACGCAGGCTACTTTAAACTGGTCGGCCGCACCGACGAATACAGTTATGGCGACTGGTACAGCTTTAGCCTTTGGACCATGATGCCGATGTTTGTCAATGCACTGGGGCTGGCGTTGCTGCTTCTGTTGGCCGACAGCCCGGATGTGCCACTGAACCTGTCGAACTACGCCTCGCTGAACCAGTTACTGCTGAATCTGCCCCTAGATCACAACTTATACGCCTGGGCTGAGGCCTTTAACCTGTTTAGTTTGTGGAGCATCGTTATTGCCGCACTGGGCCTGCAAAGCTGGGCAAAAATGAAGCCCATTACTTCCTATGTGTTTGCCGCATTGCCGTTTTGCCTGATTATGGGGATCTGGCTGTTAGTGGCACTTATCTAAGCGGAACCTAAGATGAAAAAGTTCCTTATTCTGGCCGCTATTCTCGGCGGCCTTGGGGCCCTTGTTGCCTATAAACACCTGGCCGGTAATAGCGGTCAGGTCACGGTTGAGGCGGCTGAAGTCAGCAAAGGGGTACTCAGTGACACTATTCTGGCATCGGGTAATCTGGTGTTTAAATCCCAGATCCAAATTCGTTCCGAAGTCACTGGTCGGGTTCAGGATGTATTGGTAGAAGAAGGTCAGCAGGTTAAACAGGGCGATGTGCTGATGCGTTTGGACCCTACCGCCTTTGAAGCGGATGTAGACAGCTATCAGGCTGCAGTACAGGCCCGCAGTATTGAGATTCAGCGAACCCGCGCGGTGGAAGATGATCTCAACCGCCAGGTACAACGCAACAAACAGTTGCTGGGGCAGAATCTGGTCCAGCAGGAAACTGTGGATGCCCTGCAGAGCCAACTGGATATCGCCCGCATCAACACCCAGGCCGCCCAGGCACAGTTAGAACAAGCCCAGGCCGCACTGTTACTGGCCAAGGACAGACTGCGCAAAACCGTGTTTATTGCAGCGATGGACGGCTTGCTGGCTTCGGTGGATATCAAACCCGGTGAAACCGTGATTGCCGGTACTACCAACATTGTTGGTTCGGACTTGATGGTACTGGCCGATCCCAGCGCTATCTTGGCAGAGCTGAGAGTGGATGAAGCCGACATTGCCCGTATCGCATTAAATCAACAGGCCGAAATTTTTGCCGCCGCCCTGCCTAAAACTCCAATCAATGGCGAGGTGATTTCCATCGGAACCTCGGCAAAACGACTATCCAGCAGCGAGGGGCTGGCGTTTCGGGTCAAAGTGCTACTGAACCCTGGAGAACACCAGCTTTATCCGGGTATGAGCTGCAGGGCGGAGATTGTCACCGCTCAGGGCGAACCTACTTTAAATGTACCGGTTGCCGCGATTCAGGAAGAAGATGGTAAGTCCTTCGTATGGCAAGTCAGTGATGACAACACCGTCAATAAGGTTTGGGTTACTACCGGCATGGCCACCGATATTCATCAGGCCGTGTTAACCGGCTTGAGTGAATTGCAAAAAGTGGTTATCGGCCCATCCAGGCTCATCAGCCAACTTGAGCCAGGACAGCAAGTACAATTGAAACAGGACAGTAGCAGCGATGCCAGTTGATGCCGTTATTAGCCTGAAAAATATCAGCAAGCGCTACCAGATGGGCACCGAGACCTTCTATGCCCTGCGAAACATCAGTCTTAATATCGAGCGTAATGACTATGTTGCCATCATCGGGCCTTCCGGGTCGGGTAAGTCCACCCTGATGAATATCCTCGGCTGCCTGGATGTGCCCTCCGAAGGTCAATACCTACTGGCCGACCAGGCCGTGGCCACACTGGACGAGGCGCAACTGGCGCAGATCCGCAACCAAAGCGTTGGCTTTATCTTTCAGAGTTTTAATCTGCTGCCCAGGGCGTCGGTTCTTGCGAATGTGATGCAACCACTGGTGTACAGAATGATCCCAACTGCCCAGCGTCGTGATATGGCACAGCAGGCCCTGTCCCGCGTCGGACTCAGTGACAAGCTGGGGCATTTCCCCAATCAGCTATCCGGTGGTCAGCGCCAGCGCGTCGCCATTGCCAGGGCACTGGTTACTAAGCCAGCTATCCTCCTGGGTGATGAACCGACGGGAAATCTGGACAGTAAAACCACCCAGGACATTATGAAGCTGTTTGACCAACTGCATGAGGAAGGCCACACCATAGTTCTGGTCACCCATGAACAGGACATTGCTGATCATTGCCGCAGAGTCATTCGCCTGGTGGACGGTCAGGTCGCGCAGGACAGTCGCAACGATATGCAAACCCAGGAGAAAATGCATGTTTAGCGGCTTACACGCAACCATTGAAGGCACCCGTGCGGCCTTGGCATCCATTCGCGCCCATGCCATGCGCAGTGCCCTGACGACATTAGGTATCGTGATTGGTGTTGCTGCCGTGATTACCGTGGTGGCAGTGATGGAAGGCTTAAGTGCCAGTATTGACTCGCAATTGGATGATCTGGGCAGTGATATGGTGACCCTGCGCGCCCGCACCTCGCAGGAACAGGCCATGCTCGGCTTTGCCAACAAGCTCAGCTATGAGGACTTTATTGTCCTGAAATCCAAGGTCAATAATGTGCAGGATATGAGCGCGACGATGCAGGCCTTTACCTTCGGCAGTAAGGTCAGCTATGGGCGCGAAACCATCCAGACCCAGGTAATTGGCACCGATGCCAATTACCAGAAAGTCATCAAGGTGTTTCCCCAACAGGGCCGTTTTGTCAGAAGCAGCGATGACGACAGACGCCGTAGGGTGGTATTTATCGGCGAATCAGTGCGCAAAAAGTTGAAATTGCCGGACAACCCCATCGGTGAATTTATCAGCCTGTCTGGTGAATGGTTCCGCATTATCGGCGTGGCAGAAGAGCGCGGCTCATTATTTGGCTTTGATCAGGACAACTATATTATTGCGCCCTTCTCTACAATGGCGTCGCTGGCAGGCTCAAGAGTGACAGAAAATATCGATATTCTGTTTCGACCGGCACCCGGCGCCAGCCTGGACACGGTACAAGCGCAGATACGTCAGATCTTACGCAAACGCCACCATCTGTCCGGTGACGACAAGGATGACTTTGAGTTTATAACTGCCAAAAAAACCAAGGAAAGTTTCGAAAAAGTCACCACATCCGTCACCCTGGTGGCAGGTGGCGTAGTAGGTATTAGTCTGCTGGTAGGCGGCATCGGTGTGATGAATATCATGCTGGTGTCTGTCACGGAGCGCACCCGCGAAATCGGTATCAATAAAGCGCTGGGGGCCACCCCTAACTTTATTATGCTGCAGTTTCTGGTGGAAGCCCTGGTGCTGTCCCTGTTTGGTGGACTGATTGGCTTGTTGCTGGGCTGGGGATTGGCAGCCTTACTGTCTATGTTGATGCCCGGTATGCCCGGAGCGCTGGTACCTGGCTGGGCCATCGCGCTGTCTTTTGGTTTTACCACCGCCATTGGCGTTATCTTTGGCTTAATGCCGGCGGTAAAGGCCTCAAAACTCAATCCCATTGACGCCCTTCGCTACGAATAATGCCCCATAAACCGCAGCATCTGCTGCGGTTTTTTTAAATTCAAAAAATACTACACCTTGTAAGTTTCAAGAAAGCTTGCCCACCTATTCTGGCTCCAACAAAAACGCGGTGGCCATGTTGGCCCCTGCAACATAACCCTTAAAGGAGCTTTAATGAAACTGTCCAACCTTGCACTGACACTGATGATTGCCTCAACCAGCAGCACCGCTATGGCCGACGAAAGCAAGCCATTTCGCTGGGGAATTGGTGTGGCGGCTGTCGCCCAGGATCAAGGATACACTGATGTTGGCAATGAAACCGTTGTGGTGCCAGTGGTGGCCATTGAATACGGGAACTTCTCCCTGCTCGGCCCCAGAGCAAACTACAAACTGTATCAAAGCGAAAATTTTGAACTATCGGCCTCTGCACAGCTAAGAATGGACGGCTATGAGGAAGATGATGGCGATATATTCAAAGGGATGGAAGACCGGGATATGGCTTTCGACGCCGGTTTTGAAGCGGAGATCGACACCCGTTTCGGCGAGTTTGGTCTTGAACTGATGCATGACCTTACCAGTACGCACGAAGGTTTTGAATTTTCAGCCAGCTATGGCATTCCTTTCAGACTCGAGAAAGGCCGGGTAGTCCCTTACATATCGGCCAACTATCAAAGCGACAAGATGGTTGATTACTATTATGGCGTACGTGCTGAAGAAGCGACCGCCAGCCGTCAATTCTATGAACCCGATGCCGCCACCAGCTTCGAAATTGGTATCAGCAGCGATTGGTACTTTGGCCGCGGCAAACACATGATCAAAGCGGATATTAGTTACAGCGCGTATGGCAGTGAAATTAAAGACTCCCCCCTGGTTGACAAGTCAGGTTCCACGCAATTGCTGCTGGGGTATGTCTATGTTTTCTAAAACCAGTTTGGCCATGGCATGCCTGCTGACATGGGTCACAGGCTGCGAACCATATGACGAGGTATTAGAGGTTCCACCAGCCCCGCCGCCTGAACCTCTGACCACCGTCGCCGTCAAGTTAGAAAATCCGCTGACCAGGGCATTTTTTTCCCGGATCCAAGGGCAAAACAGCATTGATGCAGCGCTATTTACCCCTGGGCGAATTGCCCAGGTACTGGTCAAAGAAGGCGAGCTGGTTAAACAGGGTCAATTACTAGCCAAACTGTATTCACCAAGCCTGGATAGCCGCATTGATGCAATGCAGGCCGAGCTTAACAGCGCTAATGCTGATCTTAACCTGGCCAGGCAACAACTAGCGCGTCAGAAAAGTCTCAGAATCAGCGCGCTGAACAGTCAGCAAGCGGTTGATGATGCCCAGCGCAATGTGCATGTGGCCGAGCAAAAAGTCGGACAGGCGCAGGCGTTGTTACATGAAGCGGTGAATCAGGGCAAAGAGAGTCTGTTGCTGGCCCCAGCCGATAGCATCGTCACTAAGCTATATCATCGCAGTGGTGACTTTGTCGATGCTGGCACCCCCATCATCAGGCTGGATTCGAGTCACCACCAAAAAGCCGTGTTTGCCTTACCTGAACGAGATGCACTGCGTATACAACCTGGCCAGGATATGTCTCTATATCTGCCGACCTTGAGCAGAACCTTATCGGGTCGGGTCGCTGAACGCTCGGCACCTCAGCCTGGTGCGCCAGGACTATTTGACGTCAGCCTGAGTTTGGAAGATGCCGATCCTTCACTGGTGGGCCTGACGGTTCGACTGGATCTGCAGAGGAACCAGGCGATTCTTTATCAGGTGGATATCGCCGCCTTGCGTTTTGCTCCGGCACCTGCGGGACCTCGGGCTTTTGTCATCACCGAACCAGGCCAGTCTATGGCAGTGGAGATCCACGACTTAGCCGATAGTTATGCTGTCGTCAGCAGTGCCAGCGCGCTAACCGACAAACTGTTGATTACCCCGCAGGACAAGCTTGCCACCAACCTGAGTCAGCTCAGGTTAGACAATTAGGCAGAGAATTCATATGCAATCAACACATTGGTATTTACGCACCAGGCAGATCCTGGGTCTGGTGCTGTTGTTATGTCTTACCGGACTGATGACCTGGTATAGTGCTTTTGAGCAGGAAGATCCCCATTTCCCCTACCGCAATGGTTTTATTTTGCTTAGCCAGGCCGGTGCCAGTGTCGATCAATTAACCCAGTCAGCCGTGATGCCGGTGGAAAGAGAATTGAGTCAGATAGATGAAATTGCCAACTACAGTGCCCGTATCAAAACCGGCAGTGCCAGCATTGATATTGAGCTAAAAGAGACTGTTTACGACACAGAAATTGTCTGGCAACGCATCAAAGATAAGCTGGCGCCCTTGCAAAGTGCCATGCCCACCACCCGACAGTCTGTCATCGACAGAGCCCAGGATACGCAAGGCATCGTATTGGCAGTCGACAGCAACCGAGGCATTCTGGCTGACCGTGAACTGGCGCTGAAGGTCAAAGACCGCTTACTACAGTTGGATAGCATCAGACATATTTCCCTGGTAGGTGACCCGGGGTTGCAGTTAGCCGTGCGGTATTCTCAGCAACGTATGCTGGAAACCGGCATATCCCCGTTGGCATTGGCAAAGCAGATCGCTCAGGCCAATCAGGGTGACAGTCCGGCACTGCTGCAAACAGGTAAAATGTTAGCGGCAGTGCAGCCAATGGGGCGTCTGAACAGTGTAGAGGCTGTGGAATCAATCCAAATAGCCGGACCACAAAACTTTCCGCTCAGTAGCCTGGCCGATATCTCGTTTCGCCCAGATCCGTTAGCCACAGAGCGATTTTACTTGAATGGCCGACAGACCATTGGCCTGGCAATTACACTCCCCCCCAACCAGGTAAGAGTGACAAAGTTCGGGCACCAGCTTCGGCATGAAATCGCATTACTGAACCGTGAGTTTGCCCCTGCCAGTATAGATATCTTACTTTTTCAGCCAGAATGGAGTGAAGCCCGGCGTAGCGATCTGTTGCAGTCCTTGATGTTCAGTTGCGTGGCAGTATGTCTGGTACTGATGGCATTGATGTCAATTCGCACTGCGCTGGTAGTGAGCCTGTCAATCCCTGCCATTGCCCTCAGTGCACTGGGCATATTTGGCATTTTCGGCGGCGTGATACATCAGATGACCATCGCAGGATTGATTCTCTCACTGGGAATGATGGTGGATAACAGCATTGTGATGGCCGAACGCATATTGTTTCATACGGAATCTGGCCGGCAGCGAATTGATGCCTGCCTGGCCGCACTTAAGGAGCTGTGGCGCCCCCTTGCTACCGCGACTGCTACCACTATAGCAGCCTTTGTTCCTATGTTATTGTCCAAAGGCAGCGTGGCAGACTTTATTTCGAGTATTCCGGTATTAGTTATTCTCAGCATCCTGCTCAGCTACCTGATTGCCTTGTCGTTGGTGCCGTTACTGAGTCGGCATATGATTGCGCAGCACACCCGACCATCCCGGCAGGACGTTTTAATATCAACGGGCAGCCGGTTAGCCTGCCTGGCGCTGCAAAAACCCAAAGCAACCCTGTTTTTTGCGGCACTGGTGTCGACCTTACTGCTGATGCTGCCAGCAACTCAGGGCGAGTTTTTCCCGAAAACCAGTCGTAATCAGGCATACGTCGATATTGCGTTACCGGTAGGCACCGATCCTGAGCAAACCGCACAGGTTGCCAATCAGCTGGCAGGCCAGTTGCAACACCACCCTGACATAAAGCAAGTGCTGACCTTTACCGGCCATAGCGGCCCTAGATTTTATTACAACCTGGTGCAGCAACCTGAAGAGGCCCATATCGCACGTCTGGTCATCATTACCCAGCCTCATGCCGATACACCCGCATTGGTGAGCAAACTGAACCAGCAGTTCATCGACCAGTATCCGCAGTGGATGCTAACAGCCCGGGAGCTTGGCCAGGGTCCGCCCATTGAGAGCCCCATTGAACTGAGGATTGTTGCCACACAACAAAGAGATGCTACTGCCGCGGCAGAAGCGATACGTGACATTGTACTGGCCCATCCACAGACACAGAATGTTCGTCGTGACTATGCATTTGGCAGCCCGCAACTGGGTTTTGCATTGAATAAGCAACAGTTGGTGCAAAGTGGGCTGAGCGTAGCAATGGTCAATCAGTTTCTGGCATGGCGCAGCAGTGGCCTGGAAGTGACTCGTCTGGACTTCACCAGCTTACCCATTCCGCTGGTATTAACCGCAGAGTCACAACAATCCAGCGCTCAAAGCCTGGCAGATACCCAGTTGTTGAACGACCAGCAACAGCTTATCCCCCTGTCACTGGTGGCCGATGTGCACTTTCACACATCATTACCAATGAAGACCCGTCGTAACGGACTGGAAACACTGATTGTCAGAGCTGATATTCACCCCCATGCTGATGAAGAGGACATCCTGCTGCAGATGCTGCCAGAACTGGAGGCCGTGGCACAAAAATATCAGGTTGGCCTGCAACTTGGAGGGGAATTTGAAGAATCCTCACAAGCCAGCAATGCCTTACTGACTGCCTTGCCTGCCGGACTGGCAATATTGTTTATCTCATTGATATTACAGTTTAATTCCTATAGGTTAAGTGCCTTGGTGATGATCAGCATCCCATTAGGCATGCTCGGTGCACCAGCCATGCTGGCCATGGCTGACATTCCTTTTGGTTTTATGTCTTTACTGGGTTTATTGGCATTGACAGGTATTGTGGTCAATTCCGCGATCTTACTGATTGAAAGCGCATTGGTAGGATTGCAGCAAGGACTGCACAAAGCCCATGCCATCACCCGGGCCGTATCTGAGCGCCTGCGACCGATAGTATTGACAACCATCACCACCATCGCCGGTATGTTGCCGTTGACCTTCGGCGACAGCCCATTGTGGCCACCACTGGCTTGGGCAGTGATTGGCGGACTCATCAGTTCCACGGCCCTGATGTTGTTGGTAATGCCTTTGGCGCTGAACTGGCTGCTGTCAGAGGCTCAGCAATCAATGGGGCAATAACCATGAGTGTTGCACTGGATTGCAAGGAAACAAACCCGTTGAGAATTCTGATTACCGAAGACAACGCCCAGTTGGCAGACTTTATCCGGCAAGCCATATTGCAGGATGGGCACGCTGCTGACATTGCTAAAGATGCCGCCGCCTTGATGCATCATCTGGATTGCTGGCAATACGATGCACTGGTGCTGGATTTAGGCCTGCCGGATAAAGATGGTTTGGACATGATCAAATGGATACGGGGCAAGCATAATCCATTACCTATTCTGATTCTAACCGCCCGTGGTGGTATTGAAGACAGGATTACCGGCTTGGACCTGGGTGCGGATGACTATCTGAATAAACCTTTTGCTATAGAAGAGCTGAAAGCCCGGCTCAGGGCGCTGCTGCGCCGTCCCAGTGGCTATAGTGGCACCAGTATCAGTCGCGGCAATCTGCAACTGGACAGTAAATCCCGGCGGGTCACTATTGCCGGGGAAAACCTGACGATGGGCAAAACCGAGGTGGCAATTCTGGAATATATGCTGCGCCATGCCACCCTGACGGTGGGCAAAGATGCACTGCTGGATGCTATTTACGCCATGGGCTTTGAAGTTACTGACAATGCAATTCAGGTGGCCATGCACCGTATACGTAAAAAGCTTGAGCAAGCCAATGCGTCTGCCCAAATAAAAACCATTCGCGGTATAGGTTATATTCTGTCATGAAGCTATCACAACGCTCTTTGGCCAGGCGCTTATTCCTGCATTTTCTGTTTATTGGTGGCGGCGTATTCGCACTGATTGGCCTGATGCTTTACCTGTTTTCCATCAACTTCGCCAATCTGGCCGTCGAGCAAAGCATGTTTGGCATGACCGAAGATATTCAGGAAAATCTGTATTTTGATGCGCAGGGAAGTTTGCAATACAGCAGTGACAGTGTGGCCGAAAAATGGGGCTACGATGCCCTGTATAATAATCTCGGCTTTCGGGTCATGGACCGGCAAAGTGGGCAGATATTGCTGACCTCCATCCCTGAGCCTGAACAACAACATCTGATTGCAAGACTCCCACAACAAATCCCACTGGGATATTCAAATCTGGCGGATGATACAGATTGCTACCGTATTTTATTTGAACTTGAAGGCCGACAATTACTTGTGGACCTGGCTCGTAATGATTTGCTTGGCGAGCTGGCCAACGAAGCGGTTATGCCCGTATTAGAAAAAGTCTCGATTCTGACTATGGGCGCTGCTTTTCTGGTGTTTATCTTTGTTACCTATTTATCGGTAAGAACCTTAGTCAAACCGGTCAACGATGTGGCGGCCCAACTGCAGCAGATTAAGCCCAACCAGTTGGATGTGCGCCTGCCTGTCGACCAACTACCTAGCGAGATTCTGCCTTTGGTACAAAGCCTGAATGGTGCCATGGACAGAGTGGAAAAAGGCTTTAATGAGCAAAAACGTTTTGTCGCCAATGCTGCCCATGAACTGCGTACTCCGCTGGCAGTGCTGACCACTCGTGTCGAGCTGGCAGAACTCCCGGATGATGTCAGCACACCAATACTTGGCGATGCCCGCTACATGTCCAGGGTGGTGGAACAGCTGCTGGATTTATCCAGAGCCCAGAATCAGAGTGCGTATCGGCATAAAGCGGTGGATCTGAATAAAGTCGGCAAGGATGTATGCATGTTGCTGGGTCCGTTGTCCGTGACCTATGACAAAGAACTTGAAATGGAAAGTGGCGAAGGCGACTGCAGGGTACATGGTGACCAGGGTGCACTGATCATTCTGACCAAGAATCTGCTTGAAAATGCGTTGAAGCATGCCAGCCCAGGTGCCCTGGTAAAACTGGTGATAGGCGCAGATAGCCTGTCGGTGATTGACTCTGGTCCAGGTATTGATGAGGCTGACAGGGTAAAACTGTTTGAACGTTTCTGGCGTAAAGACCAGACCAGCCTGTCTGGCAGCGGCCTGGGGCTATCGATAGTCAGCGAAATTGCCCATGCCCACAACGCCAGCATTACTGTTATTGGTAAGAATAATCTGGGCGGTGCTTCTTTTATCGTGCGCTTTGACAGCCACGTTTCAGCGGCAGATACATTGACATAACATCCACCGCTGATTGCTCAGACCCTATAGGTTAATTGGCTAGCAGCCCAGCAATACTGGCCAGGTCATTGCTTTGCATAAAATCCTGTTGGCGGTAAATCTCCTGACCGTCTTTGATAATCACCAATGTCGGCAGTTGATTAATACCAAAGCCAATGGCCGCATCCAGACTGCTGTCAATGGCCAGCTCATGTGCCACAGAAAACTTGTCACGGTATTCATCCAGATCTTTTTGCTCTGTCCACAGACGGGACACAATACCCAGGCTGTTTACCTTCGGATGCGCGTCAGCGAGCTTGTTGAAAAATTGCTGGCCCGCCACACAATTCTTGCTTTGCTCAGGTCTGGAGTCTTTCAGGTACCAGTCACACCAGGTGGCGGTAAAGTACAACATTTGTGTACCTTTGCCCTGCAATTCCAGGCCTTGCTGATGGCCGGCTGACAAACTGATGGCGGGTAATTCGCCGGGTTGCTGCGCGGCAACCAAGGCCAGGCGTTTATCCAACTGCGCATCGGCTTCATGGCCTTTATGCACAATGCGGCCTTCACGGTTGACTAAGATATGCCAGGGTGTGCCCATCAGGCTGAATGCTCTGGCCAGCTCACCAGAGTTATCCTGTAATATGGGCATGGTCAATTTATACTTTTCCACCATCTCAGCCATGGCTTGTGGTGTTTCATTTACCCCCAGATTGATGGATACAAACTCCACTTTGTCACCATACTCTTCAAAGGCATGTTGAAAATGCGGCATTTGCTCATTACAGGGCACACACCAGGTAGCCCAGAATTTGATATACAGCGGCTTGCTTCCTACCACATTTTGGTACGACAGGGTTTGTCCCTGCCAACTTCTGTGCGCGGTGTCAGTTAGGGCCTCTAATGCAGCAGAACCATAGGCCTGCCCCGCCAGCAGTAGCGAAAATAACAAAGAGAGATATCTGAAGTTGTGCATAAATTGCCTCCTGAATTGAACACTGCAGCCATTTTAGCGACACGCCGAAGGGCAAAATTGTAAAAAACAGACATGCCAAGTCATTACAAGGGCGAAGCAGTATCCACCGCGGCAGGAAGGGAGGTATTAATCGGGTACATAAAGGCCTCAGCCTTGTTTTGCCATTGCACTGCGATTGTGTGATTGCCTTTTTCGTACCAGGCCTGGGCAAAATTGACAAAAGCCGGCAGCAATTCAACCCGGTTATCCAGTCGATACTTCCACAAACTTAAGTATAAAGGCGGGATATACTGCTGGTCGTGATATTCCATAAAGGTCAGTTGGTCGCTGCCCTTGTACGCCTGCATCTGATGATTATTACAGGTTCTGGCCTTTGCCATTGTCCACTCCTCGCCGCTTTGGCGCCAGCCGTCCAACTTATCAGGCAATTCTGCAGCATCTGTGACAATAACCAGATTTGGCGCCCGGCTGTAAGGGTGGCAAACCTGTTCGGCCATATCTGAAGACAAAGGGTATTCATCCACAAAGCCGGAAAAGTGTGCCAGTTCGTGTACAAACACCGAATAACTGTCGCCCTGATCCAGATACATAATGCCGTTATGTACATTGGCTTTGCCCCTGGGTGCCAGCACCATCAGGTGAGTAAAATTGTCAGCTAATGGCAGACGAGATAACTGCCTGACATCACAGCCCAGACGCCTGTGGCTTAACCAATTCTCATCGCATTTCACGGCATCGGGCTTAACCCAGATAGGTTCAAGCAAACAAACCGGCAAGGATTGCAGTCTGCTGTCTGCTGCAAAAGACTGACTCAGTTGCGCCATCTGCTGCATGTTTTCCAATGACAACACCACTGGCTGCAGGTTAATCACACAGTGCTGGCGCGTTACAGCCAATCCGCTTCCCTGTGCTTGCCAGTAGTTATCGATAAGTTTCAGATAATCCTTAGCCTGGCTGACACCTTGCTCTTTGGCATGTCTGAACCAGGATCGGGCCAGCGCGTATTTGCCCGTGCGCCATTCCTGCTTTGCCAGCAGCAACGCACTGTTGGGATCATGTGGTGCAGCCTTTTCCATCCAAAGTTCGGCTTCATCCGCACGCTCTTCTATCATCAGCCATTGATAAAGTGAAATAATGGCCGGCAGATAATCCTGTTCGGCGGCCTTTTCCAACCATTGTACCCGGTGCTCGGAAGCATCACTGAGTAACGCCACTTCGTGCTGAGCCGGCGCAAAACCTGCCATAGCAGCTTTGCTCATTAGTCGGCGATGAGTGGCCTCATCCGTTTCATTTAAGGCCAGACGGTAATAGGAACGTGCATCCCCCAGTTCTGCGGCTTGCTTCAGCCAATAAGGATCCTGATGCGTTTGAGCATATTGACTCAATTGCACCAGCGCTTCGTCAGAACCGGCCTTAACGGCACGAAACAGGGATACGGGATCGGTTTGCCCCTGCTTCAACATCAATGGTACATATTGTTGCTGACTGGCGGCAGATAAACAGGCGCCCCCTAATGCCAGCATCAATAAACGCAGGGTTTTTAGCATAGATATGTCATCGGGCCTGAGGGTCTTCCAGTGTTTTCTCTCTGAGCAAATCCAGTTCCAGTCTGGCATAGCGATGCTCAACAAACTCATAGACATTGGTACTTAGCGACAGTTTGAAGTAGTTCGAGGCCACTGCCTTATTTCCTTGCGCCATATGATACTTACCCAGGTAAAAGTATGCTTCGCACAAGCGATTTGCCAATTCCTGCTGACTGCGCACATTGACTAGCAAAACGGACAAAAGCTGCCCTTCGCTGACGTCACCCAAATACAGATCCACCAGTGCAGTGGCCCAGTTGTCATCTTTCAGTTTATTTCGGCTTTCGCGCAGGGTTTGCAGTGCTTTGCCTGGGTCGACCGCCGATTCCGCCAGATAAAACCATAATGCTCGGTAAGGATCGCTCTCATCACGATGGTAGAAACGGTTAAGGTCGCTGACTGCCAGTTCAGGACGGCCACCATAATACAAGGCGATACCACGGTTTAAAAAGGCAAAGTCATGCTCAGGATTAATATCCAGCGTGGCGTCAAAGGCCTCATAGGCCTGAATGAAATCCATATTCTGAGTATGGTGAATACCCATAAAGTTATAGGCCTCCGCCATATCCGGGCGAAGTTTCAGCGCCATACTGAAGTCATACTGCGCCAGTCCGCCTAACCCCACACTGTCATACAGCATACCGCGCTGATAAAGCAAATCGGCGCGCTGCGAGTCGTCCAGCTCTACCTGACCAAGAATTTGATTATACCGGGCCAGGGCCATCTGACTGCGCATGTTGGCAGGCATGGGCTCCACCAAAATCAGATTGCCCATCTGACCATCGCGGGTACGGGCCGTATCTATGCTGCTGCATGCCGTACCGCCAATAGCCAAGGCAGCCAGTAATAACACTCGTGAAATGTTCATCATTACAGTAATTCGTTTCCCTAAAACCAGACTAGCGTAACCATTGGTAGCACCCTTGCCACCGAAACAGGTTGCCTGTTATACCTGTTATAGCCGTTGGCTTAAAGCCCTTTGCTGTATCAAATTATTGTTGTCAGCAGGATGAAAGCCAAGGTCGGCACCAGCCTAAAACGCAAAATGGCACCGAATGGGTGCCATTTATTATTATCTATCAGTCAGTTATCCAAGGATAATCAGTCTTCCGATTGTTCTGCCTGAGGCTCAGCGGGTGCCGCTGGTTTTTCCAGCAGCTCTTTGATGCTCAGACGGATACGGTTCTGGCGATCGATTTCCATCACCTTCACGTCCACCATTTGACCTTCAGTCAGATAGTCGCTGACCTTGGCCACACGCTCGTGAGCGATCTGAGAAATATGTACCAGACCTTCTTTACCTGGCAATACTTCAACAAAGGCGCCGAAATCTACACAGCGGGTTACTTTACCATGGTAAGTCTTGCCTACCTCGACATCAGCGGTAATGCCTTCGATCATATCGATAGCAACCTGTGCCTTGGCCCGCTCAGTAGCGAAGATCTTGATAGTACCGTCGTCTTCAATCTCGATATTAGTATCAGATTTCTCGGTGATAGAACGGATAACCGCACCACCTTTACCGATAACTTCACGGATCTTGTCCTGATCGATCTTGATAGTATAGATACGTGGAGCGAACTCAGACATCTCATCACGGTGTGAATTAATGGCTTTGTCCATCACGCCAAGGATATGCAATCGGGCTTCTTTCGCCTGTTTCAGGGCGATTTGCATAATCTCTTTGGTGATACCTTCGATTTTGATGTCCATCTGCAGTGCAGTTACACCATCGGCAGTACCTGCTACTTTAAAGTCCATATCACCCAGGTGATCTTCATCGCCCAGAATGTCAGACAGTACCACAAACTTGTCGTCACTCTTCACCAGACCCATAGCAATACCGGCCACAGAAGCCTTGATGGGTACACCAGCATCCATCAGTGCCAGTGAGCTACCACACACAGACGCCATGGAAGAAGAACCATTAGACTCGGTGATTTCAGATACCACACGCACCACATACGGGAATTCTTCTTCAGACGGCATCACCGCTTGAATACCGCGCTTAGCCAGACGACCATGGCCAATTTCGCGGCGCTTAGGTGAACCCATCATACCGGTCTCACCCACACAGTATGGAGGGAAGTTGTAATGCAGCATAAAGCGGCTGTTGGTTAATCCACCCAGCTCGTCGATCATCTGTGCATCACGCTCAGTACCTAACGTAGCGGTGACCAGCGCCTGAGTCTCACCACGAGTGAACAAAGCACTACCGTGAGTACGTGGCAGAATACCAGTGGCCACGTCCAGGGCACGAATCATCTGCGGGTCACGGCCATCGATGCGCGGCTCGCCATTCAGAATACGTGAACGTACCACATCACTTTCTAATTCGTGCAGCAGCTCTTTCAGCTCTTTTGCATCTTGCTCCGGGCTTTCTTCCAGAATCTGCGCCGCCACTTTATCGGTCACGGCAGTCACAGCGTCCTTACGGGCAAGCTTGTCAGAGATTTGGTAAGCAGCGGTCATATCTGCTTCGGCCAGGGCTTTGACCTTGGCTTTCAATTCGGTATTTTCCGCTTCTGGCTGCCAGTCCCATTTTGGCGTGTTCACTTCAGTGGCGAACTCGTTTACGGCATTGATAACAGCTTGCAGCTCATCATGGCCGTACATTACCGCGCCCAGCATCACTTCTTCCGACAATACGCTGGCTTCAGATTCCACCATCAGTACCGCACTTTGGGTACCTGCAACCACCAGATCCAACTGGCTGTCAGCTTGCTCAGAAATACGCGTGTTAAGAATATACTGGCCGTCTTTGTAGCCAACACGTGCTGCACCGATAGGACCATTAAATGGAATACCGGAAATGGCCAGTGCCGCAGAGGTACCGATCATGGAAACGATATCGGTGGGGATATCCGGATTAGCGGACATAACGGTTATAACCACCTGAACTTCGTTTTTGAAACCTTCAGGGAACAGCGGACGAATAGGACGATCAATCAGACGAGCGGTCAGTGTCTCGTTTTCTGAAGGACGGCCTTCGCGCTTAAAGAAACCGCCAGGGATTTTACCGGCAGCATAGGTTTTCTCTTGATAATTGACCGTCAGTGGGAAAAAGTCCTGATCGGCTTTGGCTTCTTTTTTACCTACTACGGTAACCAGTACAGCGGTATCGTCCATGCTGGCCATTACAGCAGCAGTGGCCTGACGGGCAATCACACCGGTTTCCAAGGTGATTTGGTGCTGTCCGTATTGGAAGGTTTTAGTAATTGGAGTCACTTAATTTTCCTTACATTAAGCCTGATGCCCAACCAAGTGACTGCTAATGGCAAACCGATTTCGGATGAAATCCACATGTTCCGCCAACACAGCCTCTTGTCTCATGGCAGAGGCCTTTTACATTGATAATTTTCTATATTCGCTTTTTAACGCGGCGCATAGTATAGCGGCTAAGATGAGCTAAAAACAGGGAAAATTCTGTGACAATGGCGATGAGCATGGTACAGAGACAGCTATCAAATTGAGAGGTCAGGCGGATATCAACTGTTCGCCGTATTTTGCTACCAGACCCAGTCTGTCAGACTTTTTTAAGCCCTTAACCACTAATGCGTAAGAATGATCAATCATGCGCTGGATTTCACCGTTGGGGATACTGCCGTCCAACTTAATGGTATTCCAATGCAGTTTATTCATATGATAGCCGGGTAGTACCGCAGCGAACATGTCCCTGAGCATCAATGCCTGCTGAGGTTCACATTTCAGATTCATGCGTCCTTCGCCTTTGTCACTGGCTAAGGTGGCAAACATCTTACCGCGGATTTTCAGCACCGCTACGTCCTCACCAAACGGAAAATCTTCTATGGCTTCGGGTTTCGATAGTAAATAGTCACGTGCCTGTTGATAGTCCATGCGCCCTGCCCGATATAGGATTTTTACAAAGAGTCTCGCGGTTGGCGTTACGACGCAATCAATTTGATACAAAAGTGGCCGTGAGCCAGCTTCCTTTAACTCATCCTGCCAGGGTATTTGCTGTCTTGGTGTGACTGTACCGCAGATAACAAAAAACCCGGCAAAACCGGGTTCTTTTATTTGGTGCGGATGGCGAGACTCGAACTCGCACGTCTTGCGACACCACCCCCTCAAGATGGCGTGTCTACCAATTCCACCACATCCGCGAAACTTGGGTCAGACGACCTTAGTTAGGTACGTCAGTCGGTTGGGGCTTTTCCACCGGCACGTCAGTGTCCGCAGGCTGGCTTACTGGTACTTCCAGGTTCTGCCACTCATCAACCTGCTTTTCTTTACCGGCTGTCATTGCCCCCAGAATCAAACTGATAGCAAAAAACAAGGTTGCCAGGATAGCCGTGGTACGGCTAAGAAAATTACCGGAGCCCGACGCACCAAACACCGTATTCGATGCACCCGCACCAAAAGATGCGCCCATATCGGCACCTTTACCACGCTGAATCAATACCAGACCGATCAGGGCCAGGGATACCAGCAGATAAACCACCATTAACACTTCGTAAAGCATGCTTTACCTCAATTCAGTTTGCCGCTTGGCAAATTGCCAAAAAATCAGTGACTTTTAGACTCGCGCCGCCTATCAGCCCGCCATCTACATCAGTTTGCGCGAAAATCTGCGCTGCATTAGTGGCATTGACACTACCACCATACAAAATTCTTATCTTTGCCGCCGCCATCGCATCAACTTTAGCCAGGTGACTGCGAATAAACGCATGAACTTCCTGCACTTGCTCCGGACTGGCCGTATTACCTGTGCCAATTGCCCAGATGGGTTCGTAGGCAATCACCAGGTTGTTCAGCACGTCGCTACCACAATGCCCGATAACCGCATCTAGCTGCTCAGCGACATGGTCAAACACCTTACCGGCTTCACGCACTGCCAGCGGTTCTCCGACACACAAAATTGCTGTTAATCCACTGCTGAACGCTGCGTTAACTTTTGCCGCAACCAGCGTATTGGATTCGTGCTGATCAGTGCGGCGTTCTGAGTGCCCAACAATGACATGCCCACATCCTACATCCCTAAGCATAACCGCGGATATCTCACCGGTATGCGCGCCACCAGGATGTTCGCTGATGGTCTGCGCTCCCAGTCCAACATCGTTCGAACTGAAACCGGCCAGTAAGGTAAAAGGCGGACAGACCAATACATCGACATTTTCAAACCGGTTTTGCTTAAACGCATCCTGCATTTGCGTTACCAGTGCCAGGTCACCGTTCATTTTCCAGTTACCTGCTACCATGGGGCGTCTGCTGTTCACTGCCATTGTGACTCCAGGCTCGCTTGGCGAGTCAATTCAAAGCGCGCGAGAGTGTAACCAACCGCCAAACAAGTTACAAGTCACTCTCGCGCCAATTATGACTATGCGGTTACTTTTCGTACCGAATCGGCGATAGTTTCGGCCCATTTGCTGGCAAGGTCGTCCTTAGTGGCCTCGACCATCACTCGGATCAATGGCTCGGTACCACTTTTACGTAATAATACCCGGCCATCGTCACCCATATCCTGTTCTGCAGCCTTGACAGACGCCAATACGTCGGCATGTTCCAAAGGAGAACTACTACCCTCGGTATAACGCACATTGATTAGGGTTTGAGGGAATTTTTCCATGCCCCGGCGCAGTTCATACAGGCTCATGTCGGCACGCAGCATAGACGTCAACACCTGCAGGCCCGAAACGATGCCGTCACCGGTGGACGCTACAGCCAGATTCAACACATGGCCGGAGCTCTCTCCACCAATATTCCAACCTCTGTCATGCAGCATTTCCATCACATAGCGATCGCCAACCTTACTGCGGGCAAAGGGAATGGACAGACGACTCAGGGCAACTTCCAGTCCCAGATTGCTCATCAGCGTGCCCACCACTCCGCCGCCATTTAAGCGGCCGGATTTAAGGGCGTCGCGCGCGATGATATAAACTATTTCATCACCGTCCACCACATTGCCTTTATGATCCACCATCATAATACGGTCGCCGTCACCATCCAGGGCAAAACCCAGGTCCGCCTTTTCCGCCAGCACACGCTCAGTAATAGCCTGCATGGAAGTGGCACCAACATCATCATTAATATTCAGACCATTAGGTTCTGTCCCAATCTCAATCACATCGGCACCCAGTTCACGCAATACATTAGGCGCAATGTGATATGTGGCTCCGTGGGCGCAATCCACTACGATTTTCATGCCGGTCAGTGACAATTCAGATGGAAAGGAACCTTTGCAAAATTCAATGTAACGTCCAGCCGCGTCACTAATACGGGTAGCTTTGCCGAGTTTATCAGATGCCACGCATACCATTGGCTCTTCTAGCTGCGCTTCAATAGCCAGTTCAATATCATCATCCAACTTGAAGCCATCGGCCGAAAAAAACTTAATGCCGTTATCATAGTAAGGATTGTGCGAAGCACTGATCACAATACCGGCCTCAGAACGAAATGTTTTGGTCAGATAGGCAATAGCCGGGGTTGGCATAGGGCCAAGTAAACCAATATTAATGCCTGCGGCAGACAGTCCTGCTTCTAAAGCAGATTCCAGCATGTAACCAGAAATACGGGTATCCTTACCAATTAATACCTTATTAGTACCGCGGCCGGCCAATACTTTACCAGCGGCCCAGCCCAGTTTAGTAACAAATTCAGGGTTAATCGCGCTTTCGCCGACTTTGCCGCGAATACCATCGGTACCAAAGTATTTTCGTTGACTCATAGTGTTCCTTGCAATGAAATGCCGGTATATTCCGGTCTAAATTAATTCGGGATTCAAAGTGGCCATCACCACTTTTAGCGCATCCACTGTTTGTTTAACATCGTGCACCCGGATGATTTGCGCGCCTTTCAGCGCCGCGATGGTAGCACAAGCCAAACTGCCGGCCAGACGTTCTTCCACAGGTCGGCTAAGCAATGTACCCAGCATCGACTTGCGCGACATCCCCACCAAAAGTGGCAAGCCCAAATGATGGAAACGTTCCATCCCCTGTAACAGCTGGTAATTATGCTGCAAAGTCTTACCAAAACCAAAGCCTGGATCGAGCAGAATTTTGTCTCTGGCGATGCCTGCTTGCAGGCAGCGCTGCACTCGGTCATCCAGGAAGCTAAAAATATCGGTAAACAAGTTCTGGTACTGTGGCTGCTGTTGCATGGTACGGGGTTGACCCTGCATATGCATCAGACAAACTGCGGCGCGGCTTTGCGCCGCCACCGCTAATGCCCCGTCTTCTTGCAGTGCCCTGACATCATTAATCAATCCGGCCCCGGCATCACAGGCGGCCTGCATCACCTGACTTTTGCTGGTATCAATGGAAATCACCGTATCAAAGCGAGCATGGATAGCTTCGATCACTGGCACGACCCTATCCAATTCTTCATTAACACTCACCTCGGCAGCCCCCGGACGGGTTGATTCGCCTCCGACATCAATAAACGCCGCGCCATCACTGAGCATCTGTTCAACTTGATAAAGCGCGGTATCCAAATGATTAAACTTGCCACCATCCGAAAAAGAATCAGGGGTCACGTTCAGAATCCCCATCACCCGTGGTTGGCTGAGGTCCAAATACTTATCTGCAAATTTCATCGGCTTGTCACATAAAAAGAAGGCGCCTTACAGCGCCCTCGTTCTCTTAAAGAAGTGTTTAGCTCGGCAAATCACCAGGCTTACTGATATCGGCTTCGGCAGACTTCTTAGCTTCTGCCTTAGCTTCAGGCTTAACCGGTTCACCGCCTTTAGGCTTATTGTCGTTATCCCAATCAGCCGGAGGACGAACATCGCGGCGCGCCATCAAGTCGTCTATTTGTCTGGCATCAATGGTTTCATATTTCATCAGCGCATCTTTCATGGCATGCAGAATGTCCATATTGTCACGCAAAATCTGCTCGGCACGGTCGTAGTTACGATCAATCACCGCCTTGATTTCAGCATCAATGGCACGCGCTGTATCATCAGACATATGCTTGGCGCGAGCCATACTGCGCCCCAGGAACACTTCGCCTTCCTCTTCGGCGTATAGCATTGGCCCCATCTTGTCAGACAAGCCCCATTGGGTCACCATCTTACGGGCCAGATCGGTGGCTCGTTCGATGTCATTAGATGCACCTGTCGTGACTTTCTCGCCGCCGTAAATAATATCTTCGGCAATACGACCGCCGTAAAGACTGGAAATCATGCTCTCCAGATGCTGTTTGGTGTAGCTGAATCTGTCCTGCTCAGGAAGATACATGGTGACACCCAGCGCACGACCACGCGGAATAATTGAGACCTTATATACTGGATCATGCTCAGGCACCATGCGCCCGACAATGGCATGCCCCGCTTCGTGGTAGGCGGTCATCTCTTTTTCGCTTTCAGACATCACCATGGACTTACGCTCTGCGCCCATCATGATTTTGTCTTTGGCCTTATCAAACTCTTCCATCGCCACCAGACGTTTGTTAGAGCGGGCGGCAAACAGTGCCGCTTCGTTAACCAGGTTGGCCAGGTCAGCACCCGAAAAACCAGGCGTACCACGGGCAATTACCGCTGCATCGACATTGTCTGCAATCGGTACTTTACGCATGTGTACTTTAAGGATTTGCTCACGGCCGCGAATATCCGGCAAGCCTACGACAACCTGACGGTCAAAACGACCAGGACGCAACAAAGCAGGGTCCAGTACATCAGGGCGGTTAGTGGCTGCAATCACGATAATACCTTCATGACCTTCAAAACCGTCCATTTCCACCAGCATCTGGTTCAGTGTCTGTTCGCGCTCATCGTGGCCTCCGCCCAGCCCGGCACCACGTTGACGACCAACAGCATCAATCTCATCAATAAAGATAATACAGGGTGCGGACTTCTTAGCTTGCTCGAACATGTCACGCACACGGGACGCGCCTACACCAACAAACATTTCCACAAAGTCAGAACCAGAAATGGTAAAGAACGGTACCTTGGCTTCGCCGGCAATGGCCTTGGCCAACAGCGTTTTACCTGTTCCGGGTGGGCCAACCATCAGCACACCTTTAGGAATTTTACCGCCCAGCTTCTGGAATTTTGACGGGTCACGCAAAAAATCCACCAATTCAGACACGTCTTCTTTGGCTTCATCGCACCCTGCCACATCGGCGAAGGTGGTTTTAATCTGATCTTCACCCAACAGACGCGCTTTGCTCTTGCCGAATGACATGGCACCACGGCCGCCGCCACCTTGCATCTGACGCATGAAGAATATCCATACGCCGATCAACAGCAACATCGGGAACCAGGAAATAAAGATGTTAGCCAGCATTGAGGGACGCTCAGGCGGCTCGTTAATCATGCGCACATCATTTTTGATGAGATCGGTCACCAGGCCGTTGTCGCCAACCGAAGGAATATAGGTAGTAAAGCTTTCCCCACTGCGGGACACGCCTTTGATCTCGCGACCATCAATGCGCACTTCACGCACCATGCCCTGATTCACTTCATTGATAAACTGGGTGTAGTCGTACTGGCGGCCAGACGATTCACCTGGAGTGAAACTCTGAAACACCGTCATCAAGACGACGGCGATAACCAACCACAGAATTAAATTTTTTGCCATATCGCTCAACGCTGTAACCTCTGTAAAAACAGTTTGTATCCTGACCGGCTTCCCTTCCCGGCTGCCTCAACTAGTCAGGCAGTGGGTAGACTACCAGAGTTCGCTGCGGGAAACTATGTAAACCGCCTTAATACCGCCACCACTTAAAGATCTTAAAGGGTGGTCGGATTTCCTGGTACTTTGTGTGCCCATTTCCTGTCGAAACGGTTGCACGCCTTATCCATCTATATGCACAATGAGCCTACATAGATCATCTGAGCACTTGAATAAACACAATGCCCAAGCTGACAAAACCGCTCTTTTTTTAATTGAAGCTGTTAATGTCATTAGGCATGCGCTTAAGATGGCGTTAGAATAGCGTTTTTCAACCCCAACGACATGCCAATTAACTGGCTGTTATATTTATTAACTGACAAATTTGTAACTCAATGATTCTTTCCACCAAACAGAAACAATATCTCAAGGGCCTGGCCCACTCTCTGAAGCCCGTGGTACTGCTGGGCAATAACGGCTTAACCGAGGGTGTATTGGCAGAGATAGACAATGCCCTAAACCACCACGAACTGATTAAGGTCAAAGTAGCAACGACTGACCGTGAACAAAAGCGTTTGATTTGCGATGCCATCGCCCGCGAAACAAAAGCCCTGAATGTTCAACTTATTGGCCACAACCTGGTGTTGTACCGCGAGAGCGAAGAGAAAAAAATCCGCATCCCCAGAGGCTGAACTGCTTCTTTAATAAAAAGGCATTCGGTACAGGGACAAGGCAGCATCAAGACTGCTTTCCCAACTGAAACAATTTTATAAACAGCAGTTTATTCCAGCATAGCAACTAAGGATAATCAGTAAAATTGTTGATGCTAATCGACATCCCCAAAAATAGCGCCTGCCCAACAACCCCGATAACAGATTTTAACAAATAGCTAACAATTATCGCGGACTTCGTGCAACGGTACATCTAGGATATCAGCCCTGATACTCCACCTGGGAACGACCGATGAGAACTCGCTATCCATTGTATTTACTCACATTAGGCTGTTTAAGTGCTTGCTCTGGCGACAATAATATCAGCCAGCCGGAACCCCAGATTATGGTTCCCCCCAGTATTAATGAGGCAAAAACTTTTGTTGGCGGGCTGCAACAGGTTGGTGACAGCCAAGCTCAGCGCTTTCTGAAAAACGGGATTTATATTGATTCGTTAAATCCCGTCCGCCTGGAAATGCGTGGTGACACAGTGGCTTCCGACTCAAACGGTAATTTTTCAACAACCAACACCCATGAAGCAGGAGTGGATGAAGCAGACCGAATGGAATACGACGGTGAATACCTGTACGTGGCCACTTACCCGATCTGGACGGAGACAAACTACCAGCCACCGCATATAAGAGTAATGCAGCGCCAGCAAGACTGGAGTCTTAAGCAAGTAAACCAACTTAAGCTGGATGACACCTTAGGGCAAGTCAATGGCCTTTACCTGTATCAGGATGCCCTGGCTGTCATCAGTGCATCTTATCCTATCATGACCTTCGCCCGTCTCTCTGGCCCCTGGTATGGTGAAAAGGCCCAGGTAGGAATTTCCCTCTATAACACCAACATTCCTGCCGAAGCGGGTTTGGCTGAGCAACTACAGATAGAAGGTTTGCTATTGGATAGCCGCCGTATTGGCCAGTATCTGTACGTGACTACCACCCACTCGCTGCAAATGGAAGGGCTGAATGTGGGCGCTGAAGAAGATGCCAGTAAGTTGCAAAATTATCAGAAAATTCAGGCGGCAGATCTCACTGAGCTGATGCCCAAACTGACCCGAAATGGGCAGTCTCAGCCACTACACCGGGCTGAAGACTGCTACATTCCTGAATTGGCCAGTAGCAATGACGGTTATGCACGTCTGGTTAATATCACCCGAATCAACCTGCAAAGCCCTGATGATGTGACATCTTTATGTCTGACCGGTCAGGCAGACAATTTATACGTTTCCCCACAAAGCCTGTATCTGAGTGGCACCGCAGAGCAACAAACGATATTGCACAAAGTGTCACTTGGCGATAGTTTCGGCTACCAGGCATCCGGCACAGTGGATGGACAACTCGGCTGGCAGACCACGCCCTATTTCCGTATGAGCGAAAAAGAGGGCTACCTGCGAATCATCACCAGCCAAGGTGACGAATCGCTGGAACACAAACTCACAGTGATGCAGCAACAGGGCAACGCACTCGTCAGTGTCGCCACTCTCCCCAACAGCAGTTCTCCTGAACCGATTGGCAAGCCCGGTGAAGAGATATATGCAGTACGTTTTATCGGCGATCGCGGGTATGTTGTGACCTTTGAGCGTATGGATCCGCTGTATGTGCTGGATTTAAGCAATCCTCTGCTTCCGCAAACGCAGGGCAGCCTGGAGATACCCGGATTTTCCAGCTATCTGCATCCACTGGACAATCACTACCTGTTAGGTATTGGCCAGGATGTGGCGATTGAAAGCCTGCCAGGCGAAGGCGACAGCACCACTGAAATGCCTGTGCGCCAGGGTGCCAAAATCAGTCTGTTTGATATCAATGATCCGGCCAATCCTCGGGAAATAGCCAGTTTGGTTAAAAAGCAAGGTTATACGCCAGTGGAATACAATCACCGGGCCTTGTCGGTACTCAATCAAAACAGCCAATACCGATTCGCTCTGCCTATCGAAGAATGGCAAAGCTGCGCTGCTGATGCTTGTATTGAGATTTGGCAGCCCAACAACAGCCTGATGCTGCTTGATGTTAACGCCCTGCCCAGGCAAGCCAGCTTGTCATTACTGACAGAGTTAAAAGCCACCGGTGAGCAATATTACTATGGTGGTGAAGACCGCAGCGTAATCCACGGCGACCACATTTATTATTTGCATGGTAATCAGTTGTGGATGAGTCAATGGCAGGCTAACGCACAGATCCTGGGCCCTTACTGAATGGCCACATCAGGGGAGTTGCACTCCCCTTTGTCCCTTATGTCAGCCAGAACCTGTAGACCTTTTCTTTGCTACGCTTAGCTTATGAAACTGCTCTGCCTGACAGCGCTAATCCTACTCTGCGGGTGCGACCCAGACCGACCAGCGCCTCAAAATGCTAAGGAGATTGGCGCTATCCGGGCACCCTACACCGGTGAGCGCTTTTTTAATCCGCATATACAGGATCAGGAAAAAACCGTTTTTGCCTTTTTGCTGACCAAGTATTTCGGTGATGTCCCCTTTGCCGACCAAGCCAGTCAAACAGACAGAATAGTGGTTGCGCCGAGGCTGGCAGATTTACACCAGCCAACCCCATATCCCAGAGTCACCTGGCTTGGCCACGCCAGTTTTCTGATTAGCTATCAAAATACTAACCTGCTGACCGATCCCATTTTCAGCGAGCGGGCTTCTCCAGTCAGTTTTGCTGGCCCCAGGCGTTTAGCTCCCTTGCCTTATAAAGTGGAACAGTTGCCGCCCATTCAACATGTGCTTATCTCTCATAATCATTACGATCATCTGGACAAGCACAGCATACTGAGTTTGGGAACAGCCCCGATATATCATGTGCCACTGGGCCTGAAAGATTGGTTTACCGAAATCGGTTTGCCGGATGCCAAGGTGTTGGAATACGACTGGTGGCAACAGCAGCACATTAGTGGTATCGATTTCATTGCTACGCCCACCCAGCACTGGTCAGCGCGTAGCCTGTTTGACCGTCGAAAAACCCTATGGGCTGGATGGCGGGTCAACTGGCAGGCATTCAGCCTGTGGTTTGCTGGCGATACCGGTTACAACCCCATTGATTTTGTTGAAACAGCAAACAAGCTTGGTTCTGTTGACCTCGCACTTATCCCTATCGGTGCTTATGCCCCCAGAGAATTTATGCGTCTTTATCATGTCACCCCAACAGAAGCCTTACAAATCCATCAGGATATTCAGGCTAATCTGAGTATTGGTATGCACTGGTCCACCTTTCAACTGAGTGCTGAAGATCTGGACGAGCCAGCCAGGCTATTGGAACAGGCGCGACGGTCTTGCCCTGATACAGCGCCATTTATCACTCTGGCCATAGGAGAAAGTCGTGTTATTGAGCGTTAGCAGGTTTGTGGTACTTGCGAATCAGGTTGTCAATCTCGCCTGATGCCCGGCTTTTATCCACTTGTTCTTGTAACCGCTGTTGCAGATCAACAGGAAAGGCCTTATTCAGCGCCATATAGTTGCCTATTGCCCCCAGCGGAAATTCAATGGTTTCGACCAAATCATCCAATGCAAAGCCGGTCGGTTCAACCTGATAAAAAAGGGTCAGCGGAGAGCCAATGATTAAGTCTAATTTTCCCTGCACAAACAACTGCATATCTGCATTTTTATAGGATACGTTGAGTAGATTCTTACCCTTGGTAAAACCGTGGCGAAGCAAAATGCTTTCATAAATATCGTTGGGTTGAATACCTATGGTAAAACGCGCCGCATCATGTAAATCGGTTAACTCAATATCGGTTCGGTGCTTGAGCTTGTACAGATAAGAAGTGGAATTGACTAATGGTCCCACCCACTTAAACTGTTCTTCCCGTTGGGGATTTCGGGCGGTGGAGATAAGCCCGCTCATGGGCTGGGATTGGGTCAGTTGCAACGAGCGTTTCCAGGGCAATAGCTCAAGTTCGCAATGTACCTTGGCAGCCTGACATACCGACATTACCAATTCTGCGTTAATCCCGACCACCTTATCCTTATGCATAAACTGGTAGGGTGGAAAGTGTTCGGTGTATACCTTTATCTGGGCTGGAGCCGCCCACAGGCTGCCTGTGGTTGCCAGCGACAATAGACAAAACATCCTGACAAACATACTGCTCCCCTTTACTTTACCGGTCAGATTAATCGGGTTGAGCTTTGGGTGCAAGTTTGGGCTGTTGGCTGTTGGCTGTTGGCTGTTGGCTGTTGGCTGTTGGCTGTTGGCTGTTGGCTGTTGGCTGTTGGCTGTTGGCTGTTGGCTGTTGGCTGTTGGCTGTTGGCTGTTGGCTGTTGGCTGTTGGCTGTTCAGTCTGACTCGCCCTCGCGCTCTGTCAACGGATTTCTGCTAACTGACTACTGATTACTGACCACTTAGTTCAGCCATCTGACGGCTGATTACTGACCACTTAGCTTAGAACTGACGACTTTAATTCTGTCGGACTCAAGTCCGACCCACTGCGCTTAGACTGAGCTTTGTTGTCGGAATAAATTCCGACCCACTGTGGGTTGGGCTTGAGCCCAACAATAATAGATTCCCACGAGTCGACATTATGCCTGCTGACCTTTTGAGTATAGACAGGCTTTCGACTGTGGCCTGATAACGATTGAGTACAGAGGCCCCGTCCAGTTGAAAGCGTTTATCCAGTTTTGGAAATCACATCGGGAGGGATTACAGAATACATCCTGTATTCTGCCCTGCGGGCCGCCGCTGACTGCGCGGCGTTCAAAAATGTTCCTGGCATTTTTGTCGAACCAGGGGTTCAAACCATGGCCGCCCTGCACGGGATATAAAAGAAAAGCCCCGTCTTGTTGTAAGTGTTCATTCAGTTTTGAAATTTACATCGGGAGGGATTACAGAATACATCCTGTACTCTGCCCTGCGGGCTGCCGCTGACTGCGCGGCGTTCAAAAATGCTCCTGGCATTTTTGTCGAACCTAGGGTTCGAACCATGGCCGCCCTGCACGGGATATAAA
>NZ_BAAAEI010000006.1:818982-909341 GCF_039522935.1 Bowmanella denitrificans
ATATGGCGGTGAGGGAGGGATTCGAACCCTCGATACGTTGCCGTATACACACTTTCCAGGCGTGCTCCTTCAGCCACTCGGACACCTCACCTAATTCTGTTTTGCTGAACTTTTAAGAACCATTTGTCTGCCCCTGCCCATCCAGCGCCGCGTATGGTAGGGAATTCATTTTGCTTAATCAAGCAAAATATCCGCCTCAGTGGTTGATTGCTGAGTTTATAGGCATATCGGTTAAAAAACGCGGATTATGTCGGCTATTTGCACATTGGTCGCCAGCAAGGCGCTGGGCAGTAATGGCACACCGACGCCCTTTGCATATACAACCCTTTGATTTATGCCTCTAGCTGCGGCTACCATCAGAACTGATACGGCTGGCGATAGCACCTTTCTGATCTTTGTATTTCGCATCCTGGCGCGCATTATAGGGTTTCTCAGCAAAGTCCGACAACACTTCAAAGCTAAGCGCGCCAATCTTCATATTCGGTCTGAGCGCCAGTGGTAACTTACCGCTGTTAAAAAACTCCAGCACAATGTTCCCGGACCAACCAGGGTCGATACGGTGGGCTGTAACATGCACCATCAGTCCCAATCGGGCCAAAGACGAGCGGCCATCCAGCCAGCCGACTACATTAGCTGGTAGCGTTACCGACTCCAGCGTAACTGCCAGCGCCAGTTCACCCGGGTGCAGGAAGAAGGCTTTACCCTCGGCAATTTCTATTTCATCGCTCATCACCGATTCCAGCGCCGCTTCCATTTCTTCCCGGCGACCGCTTAAATCGATATATGGGGCAGCATGATCCTGAAATACCCGGAATTTATTTCCCAGCCGGATGTCCACGGTCACCCCGCTGATCATATTATCTTCCGGCATAGGTGCTATCTGAATCTTGCCGTCGTTTAACCAGGTTTTAATATCTTTGTCGCACAAGCGCATTAGGATGTCCCATTTGGAAATGCTGTTAATTGCCGTCTAAATGCAAAACACAAGGTGCCTGTTAAAGGCTTGCTGGCAGGTAAGTAAAGTGTTGGCACTATTATTCCCGCCAAGTCAGCTTGCTTCAATCATTTAATCCGTGAATTTTTTGCCTGCTATCCAATATCTATGGCCTGTACACAATTGAGTCCGGATTGATACAACTGCATAGCCAGCGCCCTGGCAGCCTGAGCGTATGCTTGACTGATAGGGCTATCAGGTTTTTCCACTATTAACGCCTTGCCTGCGTCGGTATATTCGCGGATATGAATATCAAGAGGAATATGGCCAAGCAGCGGCACTGCGTTTTGCTGACTGATCTGCTCACCGCCGCCCTGGGCAAACAGAAATTCCTTATGGCCGCATTGCTCGCATTGGTGATAACTCATGTTTTCCAGCACCCCCAATACCGGCACATTGACCTTGTTAAACATGGCTATAGCTTTTTGTGCATCCGCCAGAGCGATATTTTGTGGGGTCGTTACCACCAACGCACCACACACCGGAATCTGCTGTGCCAGGGTTAATTGAATGTCCCCGGTGCCTGGCGGCATATCAATCAGTAAATAATCCAGTTGCGGCCACAAGGTTTCATTCAGCAGTTGTTGCAGTGCTTTACTGGCCATCGGGCCTCGCCACACTGCAGCGTCATCGGCAGGCACCAGATAACCAATACTGTTAGCCACCAAACCATGCGCCTGCAGGGGCTGCATATGCCGATTGTCGCTGGACTGCGGCTGCATGTCGGCATTCCCCAGCATCAGCGGAATACTGGGGCCGTATATATCGGCATCCAGAATACCGACCCGTGCCCCTTCACGGCGCAGCGCCAGGGCTAGATTGACCGTAGTGGTCGACTTCCCCACCCCACCTTTGCCAGAGGCCACCGCCAGCAAATTGCGAATACCACGATGGCCCCGCTTGGCATCACCGCCAAACGCAACATTCTGCCGGATTTGCACCTTGTCGCCCCCATCAAGGTTGTTCAACGCATCTCGCAGCGCCTGATGGCGGGATGCACAGGCAAATGGCAGATTCAGGCTTAGCTGTCCACCATCCTGCATAAACCAGCCATTGACGGTCTGTTGTGGCATCCCAAAAAAGTTTGCCACACACTCAACCAGGGCAGAAATATCCGTAGCGTCTTGGCGTTTTTTAAAAAACAACGCAACTCTCCTTATTACAACAATAGAGAACTATGATTAGGGCGCAGTTTTGGGTAACATTTGCGTCTTTTCAAACTCCACCCTCTAATACGATTCTTAAGGCGGTTATGGCAGATTCGCAACGTAAAATTCTGGTTACCAGTGCCCTTCCCTATGCAAATGGCTCCATTCACTTGGGCCACCTGCTGGAACATATTCAAACGGACATCTGGACCCGTTTTCAGCGAATGCGTGGTCATCAGTGCTACAGCGTCTGTGCCGACGATGCGCATGGTACACCGGTGATGCTCAAAGCCCAGGAACTGGGCATCAGTCCTGAGCAAATGGTGGAACAAACCCGTACCGAGCACCATCAGGATCTGCTCGATTTCCATGTAGAGTATGACAACTATTATGTCACGCACTCGCCGGAAAACCGCGAACTGTCAGAGCTGATCTACCGCCGCCTGAACGATGGCGGCTATATTAGCAAACGCACCATCAGCCAGCTATACGACCCGGAAAAACAGATGTTCCTGCCGGACCGTTTTATCAAAGGCACCTGTCCAAGCTGTGGTGCAGAAGATCAAAACGGCGACAGTTGTGACGTATGTAGCGCCACTTACAGCCCCACGGAAGTCAAGAATCCCCGTTCAGTGGTATCGGGCGCGACACCGATTCTGAAAGACTCAGAGCACTACTTCTTCGACCTGCCGCAATTTGAAGGCATGCTCAAAGACTGGCTGAAAAGCGGTGCCATTCAGGAAGAAATGGCCAACAAACTGCAGGAGTGGTTCGAAGACGGCCTGCAACAATGGGACATCAGCCGTGATGCACCCTATTTCGGTTTCGAAATTCCCGATGCGCCAGGAAAGTACTTCTACGTGTGGGTAGACGCGCCAGTGGGCTATATGGCCAGCTTTAAAAACTACTGTAATACCCATGGTGTGAATTTTGACAGTTTCTGGAACAAAGGTGCTGACACTGAGCTATATCATTTTATCGGCAAGGATATCACCTATTTCCATTGCCTGTTCTGGCCGGCCATGTTGGAAGGCGCTGGCTTCCGTAAGCCTACCGGCGTTAACGTGCATGGCTTTGTGACCGTCAACGGCGCCAAAATGTCCAAGTCGCGCGGTACCTTTATTAAAGGTCGCACCTATTTGGATCATCTTAATCCAGAGTATCTGCGATATTACTTCGCCAGTAAGCTAAACGAAGGGGTCACCGATATTGATCTGAATTTCGAAGACTTCGTGACAAAGGTCAACTCAGATTTGGTCGGCAAAGTGGTTAATATTGCCAGCCGCTGTGCCAGCTTTATCAGCAAAAAGTTCGACGGCAAACTGGCCGCAACATTGCCCGAACCGGCCTTAATTGCCGAGTTCCAGGCTGCCAGCGATTCCATTGCCCAGGCTTATGAAAAACGTCAGTACAATCGCGCCATTCGCGAAATTATGGCGCTGGCCGATAAGGCCAACCAATATATCGATGCCCAGGCCCCCTGGGTGACCATCAAGGATGAAGACAAACAGCTGCTAACCCAACAGGTCTGTTCACTGGGCATTAACCTGTTCCGTATCCTGCTGGTGTACTTAAAACCTGTACTGCCAAAATTGGCTGAGCAGGCCGAGCTGTTTTTAAATGACCAACTGACCTGGGCCTCCGCTCAGTCAGTGCTGACCGACCACAACATCAATGCGTTTAAAGCCCTGATGCAGCGTGTAGACACCGACAAGGTAAATGCCATGATTGACGCCTCCAAAGAAAATCTGCAAGCCAAAGCAACTGGGCCTGCACCGGACAGCCCCCTGGCCAAAGATCCCATTACAGAAACCATCAGCTTTGAGGATTTTGCCAAGGTCGACCTGCGTATTGCCAAAATCGCTAAAGCCGAGCACGTGGAAGGTGCTGACAAACTGCTGCGCCTGCAACTGGATCTGGGTGGCGAGACCCGTCAGGTATTTGCCGGGATCAAATCAGCCTATCAGCCGGAAGATCTGGAAGGTAAGCTGACCGTGATGGTGGCCAACCTGGCCCCGCGTAAGATGCGTTTTGGCCTGTCAGAAGGTATGGTACTGGCCGCCGGCCCCGGCGGGAAAGATTTGTGGATCCTGGAGCCCCACAGCGGTGCCCAGCCAGGAATGAAAGTAAAGTAAAGTAATCAAAGCGCCTCAGGGCGCTTTTTTTATATATTGGCCTGCTTGGCGATAAAAGCTGGCTTGGGTGCCCACTTGGGCTTTTGCAGCGACAGCGGTATTTCACGCTTTTTGCCAATTAAAATATAAACAGAACCAAACCAACGACAGTAGTGACTGGCCCAGCGCTGAAATTTATTGTCCGGATTAACCTGACGCTCAAACAACAATTCTGTATGCAGCAGGCACTGCTCCTGAATAATTTCAAAGCCCAGCAGGTTCATCCAGTCCTTGATCCGCATCATGGAAAAGCAGCGGGCATCGTGCAGTAAACTGTCGCCACGCAAGGGAATGTACTTGGCCAAACCTGCCAGGCTCATAGGGTTAAAACCAATCAGGGCCAGGTGACCATCCGGCATCATCACCCGGTTGACCTCACGTAAAATCTGGTGTGGATCCTGGGCAAAGTCCAGTTCAAATGCCAGTACACAGGCATCTATACTGCGCTCAAGAATCGGTAACTGGCGGGTTTTCGCTTTAACCCCGGGCGCACTCCCCAATCCGTTATGCAAAGAGACCTGATGTTTAATCGGGCAATCAGGAAAACACAGCTCGGCGCTCAGTTGCCCGACCTTTAATAAGTGATAACCAAACCACTGGCGACTCGGCTCAAGCAAACGCTGGGCTACCACATTCTGCAATAGCTCACCGCTTGGCAATTCTTGCCAGGTGTTAGGATATCTGGGCTTTTTGCTGGTCAGAGCCGGCTTCATGGGAACCGATACATGTTGGCGCAGTCATAAGGCCTAGCATATCAGTTTTATTCCCTGTTACGCTGTTAGCCTATGTGTTTTTTACCCGGATACCTGCCAATTTATGCTCAACGTCGTCGCTATTCCAGCCTTTACCGACAATTACATCTGGTGCTTGCAGGACAAAGGCAAGGCCGTTTTAGTCGACCCTGGTGAAGCGCGCCCTGCCCTGGCGTATCTGCAAGCTCACAATCTGCAACTTACTGATATTTTGGTAACCCATCATCATGCCGACCATATTGGTGGCATCAATGCGTTGCTCGATATATATCCTGATACGGTGGTACATGGGCTGAAATCCCCCAGAGTGCCGCAAGTCAGCCAGGTTGTTGTACCGGAAGAAACCTGCTATTTGCCAAGCCTGGGGCTGACATTTGACGTGTTGCTGCTGCCCGGACATACCCGCGACCATATTGCATTTTATCATCAGGAAGTGGGCCTGTTTTGCGGTGATACTTTGTTTAGTGGCGGCTGCGGCCGTTTGTTTGAAGGAACGCCAGAACAAATGTATCGCTCGTTAAGCAGACTGTCGGCACTAAAGGACGAGACTAAGGTTTATTGTACCCACGAATACACCCAGGCTAACCTGCGCTTTGCCAAAACCGTGGAGCCAGGCAATCAGGCCCTGGCCCGTTACAGTGACTGGGTGGACCAGCAGCGCAGCAAGCAGTTGCCGAGTTTGCCCTCCAGCATTGGCCAAGAGCGGGCAATCAACCCCTTCCTGCGCTGTACTTCAGCACAGATACGCCAACAGGCAGAACAATACCGGGGGATAACTTTACCCACACCGGAGGCGGTTTTTGCTGCACTCAGGGACTGGAAAGATCATTTTTAATCTTTACAATGGCTTCACAACTCGCCTTTGCTAAGGTGAAGCACAGGAATTGACGGCCGATAAGATTCCAAGGAATTGCCTGGTTGCGTCACAACAACAAGAGAATCCGTGAGCCTATGAAAAAACTGTTATTTATCTTCCCACTATTGGGTTTAAGCGCCTGTGTATCCACGGTGCAAACCAGCCAGTCGGACATTCAGCAGGACAAGGAACTGGAAATTGCCGCTCAGGTTCTGCAAGCCTGCGAGGAAGCTGAGCACAACAGTGAAAGTTGTCAGGTGGCACAGGAAGGCACGATTCCTATCACCCATCCGGTGGAAGAGATTAACCATCCTATCGAAACGGTGCCTGAACTGATTGATCATCCTGAAGAAGTGCAACAGATCACTAACCTATGGTCGCGTATCGGCTCTCAACTGAGCTTTGAGGTACCGGATGACAGACGGGTTAAAGTGCAGCAGGACTGGTATCTTAAACATCCGGCCTATATGGACAGAGTCAGTAAACGCGCTGCGCCCTTTTTGTACCTGATTGTCGAAGAATTGGAAAAGCGCAATATGCCCATGGAACTGGCCTTACTGCCGATAGTGGAAAGCGCCTTTGATCCTTTTGCGTACTCCCACGGCCGCGCTGCCGGTATGTGGCAGTTTATTCCAGGCACCGGCAAGCGTTTCGGTCTACGCCAAAGCTGGTGGTACGACGGCCGTCGCGATGTTTTGGCGTCCACCACGGCAGCAATGGATTATCTGCTGTATCTGAACGAGATGTTTGACGGCAACTGGCTGCATGCTCTGGCGGCCTACAACAGTGGCGAAGGCAGAGTGGCGCGGGCAATTAAGGACAATAAACGAAAAGGCAAAAGCACTGATTTCTGGTCACTTGACTTGCCCAGGGAAACCCGGGCTTATGTGCCTAAACTGCTGGCTCTGGCCAATATCCTTAAAAATGCCGACGAGTGGGATGCCAAATGGCTACCCATTGAAAACCGCCAGGTTACAGGTGTGGTGGATGTCGGCTCACAAATTGATTTGGCCCTGGCGGCCGATATGGCTGGCTTGAGCGTCGAAGAACTACATGCCCTGAATCCGGGCTATAACCGCTGGGCCACCGATCCGAAAGGCCCTCATACCCTGTTGCTGCCTATAGATAAGGTCGACAGTTTTATGATTGCCCTTAATGATCTGGATGAATCCAAACGCCTTAACTGGGTACGCCATCAGGTCAAAAGCGGCGACAGCCTGCTGAAACTGGCGAAAAAGTATCACACCTCGGTCGATGTGATTCAGCAGGTCAATGAAGTGGACGGCAATATGATCCGCGCCGGCGATCACCTGCTTATTCCGGTCGCTCTGAAGTCCATGGACTATTACAGTTTGTCGGCCGAGCAGCGTCTGGCCGAAACCCAGGCTAAGCCTCGTGCGTCTTACCAACTAAGCCATCAGGTTAAAAGCGGCGATACCTTATGGGATCTTAGCCGCAAGTATGACGTCAACGTACGTAGCCTGGCCAAATGGAACGGTATGGCCCCCACAGATCCTTTAATACCGGGTAAAAAGCTGGTGATTTGGGTGAATAAGGTGTCCAGTACGCAGTCTGACAATGCCATTATGCGTACCGTCACCTATACGGTCAGAAACGGTGATTCACTGGCACGTATTGCCGGCAAGTTTAAGGTGGCCATTGACGATCTGGCCCGTTGGAACCAGCTCAATGCAAACAAATATCTGCAACCCGGTCAGAAACTCAAAGTCCATGTGGATGTCACCAGGATCTGAGTGAGGCAATACATTGTTGACCACGGAGCCGCAGAGGACTCGGAGTAACAAAAGCTCTTAACTCTGCGTGCTCTGCGAGAGTAGAGTAAACAAGCATGCTTAATTTCAGTTTAAAGCGATTAAAGGAGAGCCATGAAGGCACCTGGCTTTTGCTGGATTTAGTGATGCTGGGTTTATTGATCCTCAATCTTACCCTGATTCTGTTCGACTCTTTATATGCAACCGAGCTGGTCCGCCAGTCCCTGAATCAGGTGTCCCCGGCCCTGTTGGACTGGTACAAACCGGTGCATGCCAACTTTATTCTTATCGATCTGGTGTTTGTTGGTATCTTCCTTAGTGAGTTTGTATTGCGCTGGGCGGTGGCGATTTATCGCAAAGACTATCTGCGCTGGTATTTTTACCCTTTTATTCATTGGTACGATCTGGTTGGTTGTATTCCGGTCGGGGGCGCCAGGTTTCTACGCTTTTTGCGGATATTTTCCATTTTGTACCGGCTGCAAAAGTACAAAATCATCGATATCAAAGATACCGCCTTGTATCGTTTCTTTGCCTTCTATTACCAGGTGTTTGTCGAGGAAGTCAGCGACCGGGTAGTGATAAAAGTGTTATCCGATGCCCAGCAGGACCTGCGTCACGGTTCACCGCTGCTGGACGATATCATTACACAGGTACTGGCAGCCCGCCGTCCAGTGTTGTGCCAATGGCTGGCCGCATTGCTGGTGCATTCGGGCCATACCCTGGCCGATGAACAAAGCGGTGAAGTCGTTCGCCAGCACGTGCAGGAAAGCGTGACCAAGGCGGTACGGGATAATCCCCAGGTTGGCCGTTTACGCCTGGTACCAGTGCTGGGCAGTGGCGTGGAAAAAATGCTGGAAAACGCCGTTTCGGGCATCGTGATTGAAACCTTGGCGAATCTGCTGCTTGATGTTACCCCGGAAAAAATTGACCAGTTGCTCCAACATGGTCTGGGCGCCAGTAACCAGCAGGAGCAAGCATTGGATCAGGAGATGCTGCTGGTAGTGGATGAATGCCTGGAGCTGCTGAAACTGCACGTAGCTAAACAGCGCTGGAAGGATGCCTTATAAATTGGGTCACGTACGGGCTTTTTTGGCCTGATACATGCGGCTGTCAGCCACCCGCAATAAGGTTTCTTTACAATCACCATGATCAGGATAAATAGCCATGCCAATACTGGCAGACATGTGCAGTTGTAACTCACCTAATATGAATGGCGTTTGCATGGCTTCCAGGATCTTCTCTACCACCAGCTCCACATCACTTTGATCTTTGATAAAGCTTAGCAATAGGGTAAATTCATCGCCGCCCATACGCCCCACTGTATCAGAGCTTCTTACCGCCTGCTCCAGTCGGCGCGAGGTTTCCACCAGCAACATATCGCCCACATCATGGCCAAAGGCATCATTGACCTGTTTGAACTTGTCCAGGTCAAAAAACAATAAACCGAGCCTTGACTGTGCGCGGGACGCTTGTTTTAAAGCCATATCAAACCTGTCCATAAACAGCATACGGTTGGGCAGATTGGTAAGAATATCGTGACTGGCCAGATAAACCAGTTTCTCCTCGGCCTGTTTACGGGCAATAGTGGCAGCAACCTGGGTACAAACAAATTGCAGTAATTGCTGTTCATCCCTTCCCAGCAGATGGTTATGACAACTGACGATTAACGCTCCCAACACCTGGCCCTGGGCCCGCAGTGGCAGGGCTATCCAGTCACAGTCTGCAGGAATGGAACCGCCCGTTTGTTGTTGTCGATGCCGTCCTAGTGGTTCACCACTGGCTACCACCTGATACACGGCCGGATCCAGTTTAAGCAGGGAAGCATCTTGTGGTCCCTGTTCATCGCCGGCATACACCAACTTTAACTGATGATTGGCGGTATCTAATAACGCCAGGGAAAACTCACATTGTTCCAATAAACCAGCAATCACCTTATGAATACTGTGATAAATGGATTGCAGGTCCTGCACACCGTAAGCGGTTTCAGTAATCTTATAGACTGCCGCCTTAACCCGCTCAGCCCGTTTAATCACAGTGATATCCCGAGCCACCGCAACGCGCACCCGTTCATGCTCCAACCAGCGGGCAGACCACATAATATCAATGACGCGGCCGTCCTTGCGGATATAGCGGTTTTCAAAATGACGCTTGGGTTGACCATTCATAATCTCACCCGCGGCATCCAAAGTACGTTGACGGTCGTCAGGATGAACCAGCTCAAGCATAGGACGACCCAGTAATTCCTGCTGGTTGTAGCCAAGAATATCTTCACAGGCTGCGCTTAAAAACAAAAAACGGCCCTGCTCGTCAACCACACAGACGGCGTCCAATAACTGGTCAACAATGCCACTCACCAGGGTTTGAATGTGTTGCGTCACACCTTCACACGATAGCAGATACTACAGATAACTAGCATGCCGCATTTACATGGCTTTGCCTACCGAATTTCCGCCGCCCAACAGGTGCCATCTAGAAATCATAAATGTGTTCAAGCCGGATCTGCTTTTGCGCCAGTTCATTCAGCAGCGCATGCAGTTGTTCAACCTGAACCCACAAATAGGCTTGCCGAGTATCGGCCGTGGCCACCATTGGCAGGCTGAACATCAGTTTGCCATGTTCAAGCGGCAGTTCGCCGTTCATGAGCACCGACACACTAATACGTTTATTGCCGGAAATATCAATAAAGCGCACCCCAGCAGCGGCTAGGCTTGGCATCAGGCGGCTAAAATCCCCCCACCTTGGCAGGCTCAAAATAGCGGCATCATTCTGTTGGTATAGAATCTTAACCTTATCTGGCAACTGAGCATGTTCCGGCACATAGGCGGACAAATATACCAGCCCTTCGGCCGGTTCGTAGGTAGCGGCCGCCGCGTAGCCAATTAACGCCGCATAGCCCTGCTTAAAACCAAACTCCAGGGTAAAGGCCAGCTTACGTTCCAGTTTGCGAATAAAATTCTCGCCCCAAAAATCGGTATCCTGCCAGACTTTGTCTATCCAGTAAGCAAAGTCAAACTCGTACCAGGCCTTGTCAAAAATGAGTTCACTGTAGGCCTGATGAGCGCTGGCGATTACCGCTTCTTCCGGGGTCGGCGCGCTGGCGGTCCACTGGCTGAAACGGCCAATGCTTTGCTCATAGGCCCATTTGACCAGATATTCCACTGTGGTGCTAACGCCGATAACCTGCAGCATGGTCAGATATTCATCGTTGTGCGGATACCTGTCCTTTGTCATGGCCACCACCCTATCGTACAGCGTCCAGTAACGGTCGATGCTGTCCAAAAAGGGAAACTCGCTGGGATGCTGACCGGATGCCAAAAACGCGGCGTACTCTTGGGGATTAAACACCAGGTACCATTCGGGAATAGTCAGCAAGGTTTGCTCCTCGCCGCGCTGATACTGGGCAAACTTGGCTTGCTGATTGCCGCGAATTGCCTCGCCCGGATAATGCTGTCGCCACAAACTGTTGCGAAAGCGATAGTGCGGGTCGAGCCGCTGCTTCAGGGCGAAATACTCCGGCGCGCGCGGATACGCCGCCAGAAACTGACTTTCGTCAGCAAACACCTGATAAGGCAAATAGTAACTGCCCCCCACAGATACCACCGCATCAATCATTTCGCGGCTCCAGGCCTTCACCTTTTTCATCGCCTCGCGGTCGGTACCTTGCTGGTAATACACCACAAAGGCAAAGGTTTCGGTTCTGGCCCAGGCCAGCAGGCTGCCAGGATCGGCCTTGGCATGACGGATAGAGACATTGATGATATTGGCCTGGTGGCGCTGAAAAATCTCGGCCATTTTGGCGGCGAAGCGATCAAACTCTTGCACCGGCACAAAGTACTCCCGCAGCGCATAGGTGACATCCTGCCTGTCCTGCGGCTCCAGTTCCATCACCGAATAACTGGCTTCGTAATTACGCCACTCGACTTTGTCTGATGCATACACCAGGGGATCAATCAGATTCTCCCGCAGCCACTTGCCACTGTCGTAATCCGCCACAATGCCTGCCAGCTTAGGTGTCCAGTAGTAGTTATCCTGCTTGGGAATAAGCCGCTCATTGACGGTCAGCGGCTTGTCGGTTTTCAGCCAGTTGACCGCCCGCACCCTGGTAAAGTCCGGTGGATAAATATCGGCGTTATGAAAAACCAGATTGGCATCATCACGCAGTGTGGCAAAGAAATAGTCCTTATAATCGGCCAGAGGCATTTTCTGATCCTGGCGCTCAACCCGGCTGTTGTCGGTCAGCCACAAGGTGGCTTCCACCAGCACCCCCAAGCCGCCATAACCGCCTATCACACCAAAAAACACATCAGGATTTTGCTCTCTGGACGCGCTGATCAATGAACCATCGGCCAGCACCACCTTTAAAGCCTTAACCGAATGGGCCAGCGGCCCTTCGCCAATATAGCGGCCATGGGCATTGACGCTGATTGAACCACCCACAGTGAAATTGGCGTAGGTTTGCATAATACGTATGGACAAATCATGCGGGTCGATGACGTCCTGCAAGTCACGCCAGGTAATACCCGGCTGTACGGTCACTTCCTTGGCTTGCACATCCAGATTCAGCACCTGCTTAAACTGGCGCATATCCAGATGCAGACTGTCGGGATAACTGACCTGCCCGCCCTGACTAAAGCGGCCGCCACCGATGGACACCGGCCCCTGACTGTCCTGCAGCGCGCTGACAATGTCTTCGATGGTGCGTGGCGTCGTCACTTTGGTGACCGCCACCGGATTTAACTGGGTCACATCGGTGACCAGGGGTTGGCCCGGCCCAGGCAGAAAATGGCTGTCACCACTTGACCAGATCACCACTGTGGTAGCAATGCCCAGCAATAAAATTGCGATTCCGCCCCATTTCAGCAACTTTAATGGCAGCTTGAGAAGTTTTTTCAGCACAGTGCCCATGCGGCGGTCCTTCTGATATGATTTATGCAGCTTCCAGCAAGGGATATTAACATGCGGTTGAACCGGCGCCAGTTTCTTGAATTATCGGCCCTGATACTGGCCGGTATGGCCACCCGGGCATCGGCAAAAGCTACCGCGTCCGGCAGCGTGGGCAAGGCCGAGCAATTAGTCGGTAATTTTCGCTATATCTACGCCGATAAAACCCGCCGCGAAGAATTCCTGCCGTTTTTACAAAATGTCTTTCACCTCTACCCAGAACAACAATTGCAGGCATTGATTCATCAGGCGGTGCAAGAATTTGGCAGTGACAAACAGGTATATGGCTTTTTACAGCAGCAATTGGATGAGATCCGTCCGCTGCTGGCTGACTTACGCTACGCCTTACCCGCCCTGCAAAAACAAAAGCAGGTGATGGCCGAGCAAACCCGTAGCTTATTGCCGGATAAGCGTTTTGAGGGATACCTGGAAATCGGCAGCAGTGGCCGCTATATCGACAGTCTGGAAGAAGTACTGGATATTCAGGGCCAGCGGCTCTTTATCAGTGAGCGGGCCCCCAGCTATTCATTGGCGGATATGCTGGACCGTGGTCAAGTCACCCAGGCTGGAGACTGGCTGGCACTCAATGACTACACACCGGCGCTTGACCAGATAGCAGATCAGTCACTGGAACTGATTACCGTGTATATCGGTTTTCACCATTGCCCTGTCGATTTGCGTGAACAGTTTATCGGTGGCTTGCGGGACAAGCTTAAACCAGGCGGCTGCCTGATCCTGCGCGATCATGATGTGCATAACCGCCATATGTGGCATGTGGTGGCGCTGGCCCATGATGTGTTTAATATGGGTACCATGGAAAGTTGGCAATACAATGCCGACGAACGCCGGCATTTTTACGCATTGTCAGAGTTGCAGCAATTTATGCAGCAGTTTGGTTTTAAACAGCAGGGCCAGATGCTGCGTCAGCCAGGTGACCCCACGTTAAATACCTTGATGCTGTATCAGCGCGCCTGATATCGCTAATTAAGGCTTTCTGGCCGATACGGGTTTTATACCTACGGGTAATTCGGTCGCAACAGGCCGCTCAGCATAAGCCCAGACACTGTCCTGTGGACCACAGCGCGCGCGCCGGTGCACCTTTATCGCCATATTGGCAAATATCAGGCTAAACAGCAGGGCCGTCACCTCCACCATCGCCAATCCGGCATGCCACCAATGTGGCGGGCCAATCAGCCAGGCAGCCATGGCACTTACCACAATGCTAAGGCAAGCCAGAGCACAAAGCGCCAGTATATGCACAGCCCCTTTGGCCGGGCCGCAAATAAAGGCCCAGGCCAGCGCACTTAAAAACACCAGATAATACACCCACAGATAGGCGCTGTTGGCATCACCGCCGGTGGCACTTACCCACTTACCTATGCTCATCGCCAAGGCGACACCGGCAACCGAGCCCCAGCAAACGCCTACGGTGGCCGAGGCCATTAAACGGGCGTTTTTTTGCTGCTCTACCACTTGTCCGGCTTCGCGCTGTTTGCGCCTGCGACTTTCAATCCAAAGCAGGTTACCGCTATAGAAAATAAAGGCACCGGATAAGCCCAGCATGAAGTACACCCAACGGATGGTGTCACCACCGTAGCTGCCAAAATGCAGGGCAAATACCGCGATTACCATATCCAGCCAGCCATCTTCATAACCTGGCAGATAATCCTTATCCAGTACCTCGCCGGTGTATGGCTGCAAGCTGACAAAGCCAAACGACGGAGCACGTACCATATGCGCTGCATCACTGCCAGCAATGCGTACCGACGGCGCATTACCCTGCACTCTGGAATAACTGGCTTCGTATATTTGGAAGTTTGCTGACAATTTAGCGATGACCGGCGCCATTTGCGTCGGCATCAGCAACTCTGCGGTATTAAAGGTTGGCGCATCCGGGTCAGCTTCGGCACGGCCAAACGCAGGTTCGCCCTGATACACCAGCGCTTCCAGACCGTCATAAATCTGGTCATGGAAGGCGAACACCACCACAGTCCAGGCAATCAGGATATGAAAGGGCAAGCTGGTAATGCCGATAACATTGTGGGCATCCAGCCAGAAGCGCTTACTGGTTTTTTGCCGCCTGAGCAGCAGGAAATCCTTCACCAGGGAAGGCAGCAATAAAATAACCCCGGATAACAATGCCAGTCCATACAGGAAACACACTGCGCCCATCACATACACGCCCCACATATGGTGGCCTTCACCGGGTATACCAGCGGTCTGATGCAGCATGTCCACCAGATGGGCCAGCTGGGAAGGTTCATGCTGGCGCACTATCAGGCGGTTATCCGCATCCAGGCTGGCCAGCCAATAGGTGCTGCTACCGTCTTTGCTACGTATCCGCCAGCTCATGGGCGCCTCAACCCCTTCGTTGCGCTGCACATGCAAAGTGAAGCTGTTAGCAGCTTGCGGGTGTTCAGCAATGGCTTTTTCCACCAGCAGAGACAACCGACTTTCTTCCACCCAGGGCAGTTGCTGCGCTGGCGGACTAACCCAGCGATCCAGCTCGGGTTTGAACATGGTCAGGGCACCGGCAAAAAAGCAGATAAACAGTGCCATACCGCCAATCAACCCCGTCCAGGTATGCAGGGTTTTATAGGTCTTAAGAATATCACCGCGCATCAGGCGCCTCCTTGCATCAACAACTGAGTAGCAACTAACAAACTCCACACCGCAATGCTGGCACCGCCCAGCCATAACCAGGCCTTAAGACCGGTACTGAACAAATAAACGCAGGCGAACAGCACCATCCAGATAAGCGCACTGATCCACATATTAAACTGTATTTTGTTATCGGCATGCAGACCACCCGGGCCAAGCCAGGCAAACAAACCGGTAATCCCTATAGCCAGGACAAAACCCAGCAACACACCGGCCAGACTTTTGCTCCACCAATGCGGCTGAATACGCTCACGCCTTGCCATGTTGCTCCCCTTTGTGGATAAGCAAACTGACAAAGGGCAACAAGCCCAGCAGCAACATGGTGCACACCAGCGCCGCGAAAAATCCGGCCTTAGCGTCCATCACCCACATCCACAGGGCAAAAGACGCCACCAACACCAGCCAGGAAAGCCAGCGCCAGGGACGAGCCGATAAAGGTCTGGCTAGCCACTGCTGGTTGTTCAGGCTCAGATAAAACAACACACAACCGCTTAGATTGAGTAGAAATGCACACAACATCATTCTTATTATCCTTACACTCAGCCCGCAGGCTGACCTGCGGACTGCTCCACTAATGGTTACCAGTCGTATCTGGCGCTAAGGGTCCAGTTTCTCGGTGTTCCCCATACGACACTGCCATCCCAGGACGAGATGCTGTTAAAGTACGCTTTATCAAACAGGTTGTTGATGTTCAGCGACAGGCTAATCTGTTCCGTCAGCCTGTATCTGGCCATCAGATTGACCAGAGCAACCGCTCCCTGCTCACGGCGCTCGGGAGTAGTAATCACATAGCCGTTCTCATCCCGGCCAAGACCTGCTGGTTTTTTACTATTAACGAAATAGGCGGACTGCCAGTGAATGCCGGCTCCCAATACCAGATCATGCCAGGCACCAGGGAGTTGATAGGTGGTGTTTAAGTTGAACAATTTGCGCGGGATCTCGGTTCTGATCGCCTGTCCCTGGTTGTCTTCGGTTTTAGCATAAGCGTAGCCACCAAACACGTTCCAGCCATGTACCACCTCGCCTGATACTTCCAGCTCGTAACCTTGGGTTTTATTGCCTTTGCCGCTGCTGCGATACGGGGTATTGCCGCCTGGTGTCAGATAGTCGAGCGGAAATGACGTATCGCGCTCCGCCACGTTGTCCTGCTCGGATTCAAAATAAGCGGCTGACAGGTTCAGTAAATCAAACTCAGCCTTTACGCCACCTTCATAGCTGCGACCGGTCACAGGATCGAGAATATCGTCGTTGGCATCATAGTAATTTTGCGGTCTGAAGGCGTCGGTATAGCTGGCGTACAGGCTGACATTATCATTTACCTCATAGACCAGACCGGCATAAGGGGTGAGTTCCCGGTCAACCTCATATTCACTGCGGGTCATGCGATATTCACCGCTGTTGGGATCGTACATATGTGTGCGGGTTTGCCAGTTGGTCAACCTGGCGCCGGTGATCAACTTCAGTTCATCGGTAAAGTGCAGACGGGTAGCAATAAAGGCACCGCCGCTGCTGTTTTTATTCAAACTGCTGCGACCAGAATCTTCAAAGGGGTAGCGCGCTACATCTCCGGTCCAGGTATTGTAATTCAGGCCTTCCAGTGAAATCGTGGTCTGGTCGGCTTGGTTGCCAAAGCTGGTCCTGTCGCGGTTAAAGTAGCTGTAGCCCAAGACTAAGTCATGCTCACGTCCCAGTAACTCGTATGTGCCCTGCAGGGTCACATCAAAGGTTTTTTGCTGGTCTTCACTGCTGCTGATCACGGCACTGTAACCAAAGCCCAGATGGCTGCTGCCATCGGGATCCATATAATCCTCTGGATACACAAAGAACAGCTCGCCGCCCTGCATATCGATAGTGTTGTAAGTGGCAATGGCGTTTAACTGCCAGCCATTGTCAAAGGCATGATCGACACCAACAAAGTAGGTTTTCTCCTTAATCGGCCAGGCGCTCCAGTCAGCAGACATACCGGTCATATTGCGGCTGGGATTGACCAGACTGCCATCGGCGTAATAATAGTGCACCGCGTGGGTGTTAATCACGCCGCGGGACGCAGTGTCAGCATATTCAATCCCGCCGCGTACTAAAGTGGCATCCCCAAAATCCGCTTCCACCGTGGCATAAACCGAGGTTTTCTTCTGACCGTAGCGGTCAATGTAAGAATCCCTGTCGTAATGGGCTGCGGCAATGCGGGCTCGCACATCACCGTCTTCGGTTAGCGCAGTGGCCACATCTGCTTCGATACGCTGATAGCCCCAGCGTCCGCCACTGATCCCCACATGAGCATCGGTATGTCGACTCACGGCACGCTTTCTTACCAGGTTGACGGTGGCGGTGGGATCGCCCACCCCTGTCATCAAACCATTGGCACCACGCAGTATCTCCATCCGTTCAAAGGCGACGGAATCACCGTTTACGTCAGGGCGGCGACCACCGGGAAATTGCTGTACGCCATCGATTTGAATCAGATTCGCTTCACCACCCCGTACCATAAATGAAGGGCGCTCTTCACCTGCGCCAAAATTGGTGTATACGCCGGTACTGTGCTGCAAAATATCCTTGATATTAACCGTGTTCCAGTCTTCCAGAAACTGGCGGGTGATCACCGACACCGACTGTGGTGTTTCGCGCAGTGACAAAATCATTTTGGTCGCCGACTTGGTGGCGGCGTCAGAATAATTGCCTTCTGTGGATGCGGTAACATAAATGCGTTCATATTCCTGGGCGCGGGTTTTACTGGTACCGTCGGGATCATTTAGGGCATTTTGACTTTTATCGGCGCCAGTTGCAGACAAGTCTTCAGCAGCCATCACCGGCGCAGACAAGGCCAGAATGGCCAGCATAATGGGACTGAGTGATAATTGATGAGCCTTGGTAGCGGTAGATTGAAGCCTGGAAGTTTCCATAATTCACGTGTTCCTGTGTGTTTAAGTATGTGCCAGCAAAATCGCCCGGCAAAAAAATCGAAGCGAATAGTAACGATTCTCATTAATTCAAACAACTGGGATTTATAACGGAGCGGCACATTACAAGCATCGACCAGGTCGATATTGGAAACCTTTTATTTCTCAAAAATTTACAAATCGAACACAGATGGAACTGGCGTGTTCTGAAAAACAGGGGGAATTTGTTGGTGTTGTTGATGTAAGGCTTACCAACGGTTGGTTGCAGGACTGAACACGCCAGCTCTACCCTGCATAGTCATCGCATTAGCCTATCAATGTTTTTTCTTTTATCAGGCCAAGATGGCCTTTGCCCATACAGTAGCGCGGCGTCCCTGCCGCGAAACGATATCAGCGGAACAGAACTTTTTCCTGATTAAACCAGTACACACAAAATGCGATCAGCGCGCCGGCAATCAACATACTGGAGCCAAAGATGGCAAACAGCGATACATAATCCATGGTGCCTTTGATCAGTTCTTTAATCGCCAGTGCCACATTGGTAATAGGCACCCAGGCCCAGCCACCTTTAAGATCAACCCCCGGCATCATGGCCATAATAATAGGCAGAATGGCCACCATGATCAGACTGCCCATATAGCTTTGTGCTTCTTTAAAGCTGCGTGCATAGATAGACAAGCTCAGCAGCAAAGCGGCAAAAATGGCTGCAATGGGCGCCAGCATCAGGAACATCAGCACAAAGTCCAGTGCACTGATGGCGCTCATAAACTCCCCTACCACCTTAATCGCCATGCCCTGGCTCAGGACAACACCCCAAATAGCCATGCTGAGTATGGTAATCAGTGCGCAGGTTACCCCGGCAAAGGCAATGGTCAGGAATTTGCCCAGTACCAGTTTGTGTCGTTCGGTGGGTGAAATCAGTAAGGTTTCCAGGGTGCCACGTTCCTTTTCACCCGCCCCCATATCGGTGGCCGGATACATTGCCCCCTGCAAACACAGGATAAAGAGTATATAGGGCAGGAAACCGCCGATTTTTTCCCCCCAGTTCTCGCGGCTGTCGGCCACATCATCTTTCTCAATCACCACAGGTTTAAGCAATGCCGTTTGCTGAGCATCATCTAATGTCAGGGCATCAAAGGCCTGGCGGCGCTTATACTCAACCTGGTTATCAACCAGATCCTTGACCCGAGACTGCACCATATTTAAGCCCGCATCATTTAAGACCAGTATCAGAGTCGCCTGGCCCCCTTCCAGCAATGGCTGGTCGTAGTTGCTGGGCACTTTGAGGGCAAAATCAATGCTTTCATCACGGATCAATTGCTTCAAGTCTGCATCTGGCGGCACATCCACTAATTCAAACTTATCGGTGGCGGCAGCCAGCGAGGCGCTTAACCCCTGGGCGTATTCCCCGCCAACTATGGCATATTTCAGCACTTTGGTTTCGGCCTCCTTAAACGCTTTACTGGCAAAAAAGCCAAACGCACCGAAAATCAGTGGAAACAACAACAGCGGAAGAGCGATCATAAAAAACAAGGTCTTGCGGTCGCGCAGCAGTTCCAGTAACTCTTTTTTAAATACTAACCACATTATGCAGCTCCTTTTAATGTCGCCAGAAAAGACTCATGCATAGAGCCGGATGACAGCGCTTTAAAGTCAAGCAGACTGCCATCGAAACGAGTACGACCTTGATCAATCACCGTTACCTTGTCACACAGCTCGTCGACTTCATCCAGATGGTGAGTGGAAAAAATCACCGGCGTGCCCTGGGCTTTGAGACGACGTATAAAATCCAGCACGGTTTGCGTAGCCATAATATCCAGCCCGGTAGTCGGCTCATCCAGAATAACCACTTCGGGTTGATGTATGACCGCCCTGGCAATGGAGGTTTTCTGCTTCATGCCAGTCGAAAAGCTCTCACTGCGCCTGTCCAGAAAACTATGCATATCCAGCAGGTCAGCCAGCTCATTGATACGTTGTGCCAGGTCGTTTTCACTGACACCGTGCAAACGCCCGAAATACTGGATATTTTCCCGGCCGGTTAATCTGCCATACAAACCGGTGGAGCCTGACAAGAAGCCTATTTTTCGTCTGGCCAGCAAAGGCTCAGCTAATACGTCTGTGCCCCGGATACTGACGCTCCCACTGGTTGGTTTAATGGCCGTAGACAACATACGTAAAGTTGTGGTTTTACCCGCCCCATTGGGGCCCAGCAAACCCAACACCTGTCCTTCTTCACAATTGAAGCTGACATCTTCAACCGAATGAAAAAATCGCCCCTTTAAGCGCGGATCCAGCTTCTCCTGGTCGCTGAGCTTTTTGAGGTTTTCCACCACAAATTTTTTGGCTAACCCTCTTATTTCAATCATAAACGACAGTTCTCCTTTTCCCTTCAGTGCTTATTATTATGTTTGGTAAATCTTGTGAAGATCAGCATCACAGCAGCTATAGTCTTGCGCCAACAAAATAAATAACAGATTTTTTATTTTCTTTTCGGCATGAAGTAATCGCTATTGCGGTAGAAGTCTGCTTGTTGATTATCTGACCACCATCCAGGCACGCCGAGCAGCGGTAAGGGTGACAATACACCTTTCTCTCCAAGACAGTTTTCTTGTGCCAAGCGATGCTGCAAGTGCTGATCAACCCACCTCAACTGCTCCCATTGCGGCCAGTCAAAATAACATGCTGGCACCTGAATCCCCAGCCACTTACCTGTCAGGCCAATGTAGGGATTTAATAGCATTTCATAGTTAGCATGGCCAAAAATCAGCGCCTGCACCTGTTTTCCCCAGCTTGAACGATGTTGCCAGAACGCCTCAAGCCATTGATGGTCCTTTAATAACTGGGCAATGACAGGGTCACTGTATACCAGCAATACGCCACATTCATCAAAGTGGGTAATGCGGTTACGTCTGGGGGTGCGTTGCAAAGTGCCGTGCGCCTTGATGTCTGCCATATGCAACCGATTCAGTGCTGATTTGCTTAACGGAAACTGTCGCCAGATAAGGGCATTAAAAAAGTCATGCCAGTTGTGCTGGCGAGTCGGTACCTTGCTATGAGTCGCAATAAAAGACTCGTAACATAAAGATTGCAGGTCAAGGCAGTGCTGCGGCACAAAGGCCACTGACAACTTAGCATCTTGATTAAGCCATTGATAATCTGGCCAATTCATGATCTCACGCAATGCAAACAGCGACGCCAGCCAGGAAAATGGCGCGTACTTAAACACCTCTGGCATCCAGAGCTGAGGCAATGAATCGGCAAATCGCCTGGCAGTAGGCTTGTTTTTTATAGCATTGGTCGCACAATGGGCTAGTTTTGGTCGATTGTCCAACATAGGCTGTCTGGTCTTGATCCTTGTATTTACCTATACTTGGGCCGAATTTTACGTGATGCAAAACGAGATGATAATGAAAAAAAACCTACTGGCTGTAGCCATTGCACCACTTTTTATGGCGCTTGGCTGCACTTCTACCACGACAACAACAACGAATTTCCCCGCCGCCTATGACAGTATCAGCGCAGCCGAGTTGGCTGAGCATACCAAAGTGCTGGCATCTGATGCATTCGAAGGCCGCTTGCCAACCACATTAGGCGAACAAAAAACCGTGGATTATCTGGTCAGTGAGTTTAAGCGTCTTGGCCTTAAACCCGGTAATGGTGACAGCTATCTGCAACCGGTAAATCTGCTGGAAATTACCGCCGATCCAAATGTTTCCCTGCAACTTGGCAGTCAGACCCTGACTTACAAAGAAAATATGGTGGTCGCCACCAAACGCGAACAAGAAACGGTTTCTTTGCATAACTCTGAGCTGGTGTTTGTCGGCTATGGGGTAAATGCACCGGAATATGACTGGAACGACTACCAAGGCTTGGATGTTAAAGGCAAAACCGTGGTGATCCTGGTTAACGATCCCGGATTCGAAAACCCAGATAGCGGCAAATTCCAGGGTAAGACCATGACCTATTATGGGCGCTGGACTTACAAATATGAAGAAGCCAGTCGTCAGGGCGCAGCTGGCGCGTTAATTATCCATGAAACCGAGCCAGCCTCTTACGGTTGGTCAGTGGTAGGGAATAGTTGGAGCGGTCCACAATATAGTCTGGCATCCGCAGATGGTAACGCTGGACGCGTGGCCGTTGAAGGCTGGATTGACCTGGAAGCTGCGAAAAAATTATTCACAGAAGCAGGCCTAGACTTTGCGCAAATGAAAACCCAAGCACAGCAGGGTCCATTTGCCAAACCCTTAGGACTCAAAACCTCGGTCACCGTAAAAAGTACCCTTAAACGTTCTACCAGCAATAACGTTATCGCCACCCTGCCCGGCAGCAAGCGCCCGGATGAGCATGTTATCTATACCGCACACTGGGACCATCTGGGTAAAGACGACAGCCTCAATGGTGACCATATTTACAATGGCGCCCATGACAATGCCACCGGCACCGCTGCGTTATTGGAAATGGCCGAAGCCTTCGCCACCTTAGAACAAGCCCCTGAGCGTTCTGTGACTTTCCTGGCGGTGACGGCCGAAGAGCAAGGCTTGCTGGGTTCAGCTTACTATGCAGAACACCCTGTTATCCCATTGAATAAGACCGTCGCTAACCTGAACATGGATGCCATGAATATCCTCGGCCGTACCAAAGACGTTGCCGTGGTGGGTAAAGGTAAGTCTGAACTGGAAAATTATCTGGACAAGGCTGTAAAGGGCCAGGGCCGTTATCTGACCCAGGAGGATCGCCCTGAAGCCGGCTATTACTACCGCTCTGATCATTTCAGCCTGGCCAAAAAGGGCATACCAGCATTGTATGCCAAAGGCGGCGTTGACAGTTGGGATGAAGAGACCGCCAACTATCGCAAACGCACGCAAGTCATCACCCGCGGTTGCTACCATCAGGTGTGCGATCAATTTCGCGAGAGTTGGGACTTTAGCGGTGTTGAACAGGACACAAGGATGTTTTTCGAAGTTGGTTTCGATATCGCCGACGGCCAGGACTGGCCAAAGTGGCTGCCGACCAGTGAGTTCCAGCGTAAAAACTAAGTGAGTTGGATGCCGACGTAAGTTACGTCGGCATCTTTGTTTCAACCTATTTGGCCAGGAGGCTAAGTAGCACAGCTGCCGCCACAGGAACGTCAACTCCGGCAGAGGGGATGTAGCAGTGATCCTGGATAAGTTAAAGCAACGGATCCGACGGCGTTTTTATACGGATTTGCTGTTTGTTGTTGCCACCACTGCTGCGGTGTTTGCCTGGCTGGGCAATATCGATATGCTGGAATTGATTTACCATTATTCCAGAGAGTATGAATCCTGGGAATTGGATGAATTGGTACCCACCGGTTTTTACCTGATCCTGGCGCTGTGTTTCTTCTCTATCCGTCGCTGGCGTGATGTACAAACCTTGTCCCGGTTAAGTGAAGAGCAATCACTTCGTCACAGTATTACCCGCTACCCCAATCGCAGAGCACTGGACAGGCTGTTGGTCAGTAAAGTTCGACAAAGCGATTTTCCCCTCACCTTGCTGATGATCGATATTATCGGATTGCGACAAGCCACTATGAATTATGGGCTGTCTATGGGTGATGAGTTGCAGGAAAAAGTCATGCAGCAAGTCAGCGAGCGACTTCACAGTAATGAACTGCTGGGTCATTGGAGCAGTGAACAGCTGATGCTGTTTGCCCCGGCGATTAACGATGATCGGCGCCGTGAGCTGAAACAGGCTATTGGTAATCTCTCTATCAGCCTTTCTCCGGAAGGACCAGCCGATATTCATTTTATTTGTGTCAGCGTGGTCGTTGAAAGCCGCGCAAAACTCAAACTCGGCCTGGAACAACTGGAAGATGCTCTGTATCTGTCACATGCCCGGTATATTCGTGAGGTTTAGGGCAGTTGGCAGTTGGCAGTTGGCAGTTGGCAGTTGGCAGTTGGCAGTTGGCAGTTGGCAGTTGGCAGTTGGCAGTTGGCAGTTGGCAGTTGGCAGTTGGCAGTTGGCAGTTGGCAGTTGGCAGTTGGCAGTTCAGTCTGACTCGCGCTAGCGTTCTGTCAACGGATTTCTGCTAACTGCCGACTGATTACTGACCACTCAGTTCTGACGGCTTACATCCCGTCGGACTCAAGTCCGACCCACGGCGCTTAGACTGAGCTTTGCTGTCGGATTCAATTCTGACTCTTTATGTTTATCTGGACTTTGCTGTCGAAATCAATTTCGACCCACTGTGGGTTGGGCTTCAGCCCAACAACGGCGGAACACGACCTCAGTGTGCTTTTTCAGGGCAGCTCCGGCAGTTAATTCAAAGGCAAACATCGCTTTCTCACCCTAGTTTGGTGGCGAAGATGGGCAGTACAGTAAGTAAACCCATACCGCCAACATTAGTGCAGCTACAGACAATACAGATACCATTGGGGCAATGCTGCTCATCATCAGTAACCCCAGGCTCATACCAATGGCGGCAAAACACTTGGCTTTAACCGGCACCACCCGGTGTTGTTGCCAGTTCCTCAGAGCTTCACCGTATCTGTGGTGGTTAAGCAGCCTCTGTTCAAACTTTTTCGAGCTGCGGGTAAAACAGGCCAATGCCAGAATCAAAAAAATAGTGGTAGGCATTACCGGCAATATTGCGCCAATGCCGCCAAGAGCGAGGAACAAGCAGCCGAGCATCTTCAAAGCAACCATTTTGACGCGCCCGGCATCTACTTTTTGCATCAAGCGTAAACCTGGGCCTGATACTGCTGAAAACGACTAAATGCGTTGCGGGCACCCTTTATTATGGCCTGTTCCTGAGTCTCTGAAAAAACCACGTCGTCAATAACCTGTACCAGATGACGCCATGCACTACCGCGCCCCGCGCCAGGGCCTGCCAGATAACGTGCGCCTTTGTCACCCGAAACGGGTAATCGCGCCTGAACCTGACGCCCCAGCATCGCTGCTCCGACTTTTGAGCCTTCCACCACATAAAGCCAGCCCAGCGCCGTAGCAAAATCTGTTTTTGCTGTAATTAACGGCTTTACAGCAATGTCAGGTAAACACAGATCAAAGTCAGCAAAATCCAGTTCCAAAACATCCAAGCGTCTGCGCTCATTCAAATCATCCAGATGCTCAGCCAGTTGCGGATGGGTGTACAAAGCCTCCACATCTTTTAAAAACAGGTATTGTAAGGTCAAAAACTGCAGGTAGCTTTGCACCGATGCAAAGGGATCCTTGGCCATAATACTGGTGTCTACATGACTATGCAGATCAGCCGTACCGGCTTTTAGCCTGAGCGCCCTACTGGATAAATGACTGACGGAATTCATGCTGCTGCGCCTCTGTTATAGTGTAGATTAAATCATACACATGATAACCATTATCATTTGCAGCATCAAGTTACCCTAAAGCCGCCAGATTGTTGAGAACAGGACTTTGCACGCAGTTTTTTGCACTTCGCGTCTCAGGTGTTGTTCTTTCTGGTAATAGGTTGTTGCATGCTTTTTGACGCGCAAAGGCACTAAGCGGGCTGATTATCGGGGATTGTAATTTACCCTGAGCTTATGAACAGGGACAGAGAATCAGGCCGGAACTGAAGTCCGGCCATGGCTAATTTACTTAGTCAGCGCGGCATCCAGCTCTTCAATCTTGGCTTTCCAGATGGCCGGGCCAGTTTGGTGGGCGTTATTACCCTGGCTATCCACCGCCACGGTGACCGGCATATCTTGCACTTCAAACTCGTAAATAGCTTCCATGCCCAGATCTTCAAACGCCACCACACGGGATTTCTTAATGGCTTTAGACACCAGATAAGCGGCACCACCCACAGCCATTAAGTAAACCGCCTTGTGCTTGGCAATGCTTTCAACCGTAGCAGGCCCGCGCTCGGCTTTACCAATCATGCCAATAAGGCCAGTTTGCTCCAGCATCATATCAGTGAACTTATCCATTCGGGTTGCAGTCGTCGGGCCAGCCGGGCCAACCACTTCGTCACCCACCGCATCTACCGGGCCCACGTAGTAAATAAAGCGGTTGGTTAGGTCCACCCCTTCAGGCAGGCCTTCGCCGTTTTGCAGCATGGTCTGAATACGCTTATGCGCCGCATCGCGACCGGTCAGCATTTTGCCTGATAGCAGCACGGTTTCGCCGGACTTCCACTGCTGAATCTCTTCTTTAGTAACGGTATCCAGATTGACCCGACGGGTATTGGCGCCCACTTCCCAGGTCACTTGTGGCCAATCTTCCAGTTTTGGAGGCGTCAGCTCAGCAGGGCCGCTGCCATCCAGATGGAAATGTACGTGACGGGTGGCTGCACAGTTAGGGATCATCACCACAGGTTTGGACGCAGCATGGGTCGGTACGGATTTAATTTTAATATCCACCACTGTAGTCAAACCACCCAGGCCCTGGGCGCCAATACCCAGCGCATTGACTTTATTGAAGATATCCAGACGCAGTTTTTCTTCGGTGGTTTCGGCACCGCGCTCCATCAGTTCATGAATATCCACAGGATCCATCAGGCTTTCCTTGGCCAGCACCGCGGCTTTTTCTGCCGTACCGCCAATCCCTAATCCCAACATCCCTGGCGGACACCAGCCCGCCCCCATGGTCGGCAGAGTTTTCACCACCCACTCGGCAATATCATCGCTGGGGTTGAGCATCACCATCTTAGATTTGTTCTCGCTGCCGCCGCCTTTGGCTGCAATCATCACTTCAATATGATCGCCTGTCACCATATCGATATGCACTACCGAGGGTGTATTATCCTTGGTGTTTTTACGGCTGCCGGCCGGGTCGGCCACAATCGAGGCGCGCAGCGGATTATCTGGATTGGTATAGGCACGACGGGTCCCTTCATCCACCATCTGCTGCACCGTCATATCGGTTTTGTCCCACTGCACGGCCATGCCGATTTTGACAAAACAGGTGACAATACCGGTGTCCTGACACAGAGGACGGTGGCCCTCGGCCGACATGCGTGAGTTAATCAGGATCTGCGCCATGGCGTCTTTAGCGGCCTGGCTCTGCTCTTTGTCATAGGCCTTTTCGACGGCTTTGACATAATCCAGAGGGTGGTAATAAGAGATAAACTGTAGGGCATCTTCGATGCTGTCGATAAAATCCTGCTGACGAATCACTGCCATGCTATTGCCTCACCGCGTTGTCTGATTTTTACACATTCGATAACCGTCAAAGCGGCTATCTGCTTGGTCTTTCTTGTGGTTGCAGTATGATACTCGCATTAGCAGCAGTGACCAAGGCCAGATACTTAGCCAATGGTCTTACCGAGTACCCCGTGAAGTCTTTTTTGCTACCTGAAAATTTGTCGATTGTGGATATTTTCGCCCGATTTAGTGCCAGCCCCTGGTCTATCCTGCTGGACTCGGCGCAAAGCCCCCATGAAAACGGCCGCTACGATATCCTGCTGGCTGAGCCCATTGCCCATATTCAAACCTTTGCCGGTGTCAGCCATATATGGCACCAAGACAAGGATGAAATTGAATATAGCCATGCTGACCCTTTAAGTTTAATTGAAAAGTTGAATCAGGCGTTGTTTCCTGAACTTGCGCTGACGTCTGTGTCTGAAGATATCCCTTTTGCCTGTGGTGCCGCCGGCTATTTCAGCTACGACCTGGGTCGCTGTTTCGAAAACCTGCCCCAGCAAGCAGATAAGGATATTCAGGCACCCGATATGGCAGTGGGTTTTTACAGCTGGGCCCTGGTAAAGGATAACCACAGTGGCCAAAGCAAGGTGTATTATCACCCCCACTACCCGGCGCCCAGCGCTGATAAACTGCTGAAAAAGGCAAAGCCAGCCGCTCCGCAGCAAGCTTTTAAGCTGACCGGCCCATGGCAGGCCAATATGTCCAAACAACAATATCTGCATAAACTCGGGCAGATCCACCAATATCTACTGGCTGGCGATTGCTATCAGGTGAATCTGGCCCAGCGTTTCAGCGCCACCTATCAGGGTGATGAATACCAGGCTTACCTTAAGCTCAGAGCCACAAATCAAGCGCCCTTTTCGGCTTTTTTGCGTCTACCACAAGGGGCGGTGCTAAGTCTGTCACCCGAGCGATTTTTGCTGGTCGATGGGGACAAGGTGCAAACTAAACCCATTAAAGGCACCAGACCAAGAGGTGACAACCCACAACAGGATGCGGCATTGGCGGAAGAGCTACGTGCGGCTGACAAAGATCGCGCCGAAAACCTGATGATTGTGGATTTACTGCGCAATGACTTAAGCAAGCATTGCCTGCCCGGCTCTGTGCAAGTGCCTAAATTATTTGATATCGAGAGCTTCCCGGCCGTCCACCATCTGGTCAGTACGGTGGAAGGTCAGTTAAAGCCAAACGCATCGGCACTGGATCTACTGCGCGGCGCTTTCCCAGGCGGTTCGATTACCGGTGCGCCGAAAATCCGTGCCATGCAAATTATTGAAGAACTCGAACCCCAACGTCGTCATCTATACTGTGGCAGCATTGGGTATCTATCCGCCCAGGGTCGTATGGACACCAGTATCTGCATCCGTACCCTGATATGTGAGAATCAGCAAATACATTGCTGGGCCGGTGGTGGTATTGTGCTGGATTCCGATCCGCAGGACGAATACCAGGAAACCCTGCATAAGGTCAATAAAATACTGCCGGTACTGACATAGCTCCTTGATAATGCAGTTGGCAACAACTGACCATAACCACTAAATAACAGGCATATGAAAAAAGCTGAATTTCTGAACAGATTTCATCATGCCCGCCAGGTCGACAGTGAGCGGGATTTTCCGCTGCGTAAACCCGGCAGGCCGGCAGCCGTGCTGATGCCAATTATTGAACGGGACGAACTGACCTTGCTATTTACCCGCCGTGCAGGCCATCTCAAGCATCACGCCGGGCAGGTTAGCTTTCCCGGTGGCAGGCAAGAGCCTGAAGACGCCGACCTACTGGATACCGCCTTACGTGAAACCCGTGAAGAGATTGGCATCAATACTGACAATATTGAGATTGTAGGCCAGCTGCAGCGTTATCGAACCGTGAGCGGCTACGAAGTTACGCCTTACATCGGCATCTTACCTCCGCCGCGCAAACTGATACCAGATCACAATGAAGTGGCCTCGGTGTTTGAAGTGCCGCTCAGCTATTTAATGAATAAACACAATCATATGGTGCACCTTGCCGAGCGTCAGGGCCTGACCCACCCGATTTATTTTATTCACTGGCAACAACAACATATCTGGGGGGCAACGGCGGCTTTTGTGCGTACTTTGTCTAATCATCTAACCTGAATCAGACATTGTCCGGCCGCCTGACATCTTAACCGGAAGGGGGGCGTTGACGGCCTCACACCGCCAACCAATAACGGATTATCGACGCGGGAACATGCCGCCCGGGCCACCAGGAGGCATCATCCCTTTCATACGCTGCATCATCTTCTGCATCCCGCCACCCGACATTTTCTTCATCATTTTCTGCATCTGGGTAAACTGTTTAAGCAAACGGTTTACATCCTGAATTTGTGTACCAGAGCCTGCGGCAATGCGACGCTTGCGCGACCCTTTGATGATATCCGGGTTGGCACGCTCTTTGGCGGTCATCGAATTGATAATGGCTTCCAGTTGGTTAAAGCTCTTGTCGTTGGCTTTTTCCTTGATCTGTTCGGACATATTGCCCATGCCGGGCAGTTTGTCGAGCATCGACATCATGCCGCCCATACTGCGCATCTGTTCCAATTGTTCTTTGAAATCCTGCAGGTCAAATCCTTTCCCTTTCTGGATCTTCTTAGCCATTTTCTGCGCTTTGTCTTTATCAACTTTGCGCTCGACTTCTTCAATCAGGCTCAACACATCGCCCATGCCCAGAATACGCGACGCAACGCGATCCGGGTGGAATGGCTCAAGTGCATCAGACTTTTCACCCATACCCAGGAATTTGATCGGCTTACCGGTAATATGTCGTACCGACAATGCCGCACCACCGCGGGCATCACCATCCGCCTTGGTCAGGATCACGCCGGTCAGTGGCAATGCATCATTAAAGGCTTTAGCGGTGTTTGCAGCGTCCTGGCCCGTCATGGCATCGACAACGAACAAAGTCTCTACAGGCTTAACCGCCTGGTGCAGGGCCTTAATCTCGTCCATCATGCTTTCATCAACATGCAAACGGCCAGCCGTATCCACTAACAACACATCATAGAATTGCTTCTTGGCATGCTCGATAGCGCCATTAACGATATCGATGGGTTTCTGGCTGATGTCCGATGGATAGAAACTTACCTGCACTTCGTTGGCCAGAGTTTCCAGCTGCTTAATCGCCGCCGGGCGATACACGTCGGCACTCACCACCAGCACTTTTTTCTTTTCCCGCTCCCGCAGGAAACGCGCTAATTTACCGACGCTGGTGGTTTTACCCGCCCCTTGCAGGCCTGCCATCATCACTACAGCTGGCGGCTGTGCCGATAAAGCCAGCTTTTCGTTGGCCTGGCCCATAATGGCTTCCAGCTCGCCACGTACAATTTTAACAAACACCTGGCCAGGATTAAGGCTCTTGCTGACTTCAATGCCAACGGCTTTTTCCTTAACCTGATTGATAAACTCCCGCACCACCGGCAACGCCACATCGGCTTCAAGCAAAGCCATCCTGACTTCACGCAGGGTGTCTTTGATATTGTCCTCAGTGAGTCGACCACGACCACTGATGTTTTTCAGGGTCTGCCCAAGGCGTTCGGTAAGATTTTCAAACATATCAGGTCTCATCCTTTTCGACGCCGACCACTGGCGTCTGAAATAAAAAATGCAGGCAATTAGCCGGTGCCGCGGATTATATAGGCGATGCAGGGCAATTTCCATGTATCCGCACTGCCCATCCAAGGCAACCTGTTGATATTCATTCTCATTAGGCTGGTTTAGCCAACAACGAAAAGATATACTTGGGCGCCATTTGGCAAAGTCAGCCGGGCTCAGAGGCCTGGTTTCGGAAGGAATCTTAACTACAGATGCTAATCAGTAAGGCAAAACAATGTTCCTGTTAGGTTTGATGGTCACCTTGCTCTATCTGGTTGCGGCAATCCATATTGGCAGCCGGTTGTTTCATCACGAAGGGCCGCGGCATAAGTTCTCTGCCTTCCTCGGCACGCTTGGGGTGGTGCTGCATCTTTGGTTACTGAGCGAAGGCATATTTAACCAACCAGGCCAGAACATGAGCATACTCAATGTGGCCTCATTGGTCGCCTGGATGATTACCCTTTCGATGACCATCGCCTCCTTTAGCTTACCCAATGCCATTTTACTGCCTGTGGTGTACGGATTTTCTGCCATTACTGTGTTGCTCAATCTGCTCGTGCCCGACACGCACCTGATGCATATTGAAATGCGTCCGGCCCTGATTGCCCACATCACCCTGGCTCTATTTGCCTATGGCTGCCTGATGATCAGTATGCTGTACGCCTTACAACTGGCTTGTATTAATTTTCGCCTGAAGCGCAAGCAACTTTCATTGTTGCATTCGTCCTTGCCGCCTTTGCTGATTGTTGAACAAATTCTATTCAAGCTGCTGCTAGTGGGCACGGTGCTACTAACCTTATCCCTGGTCAGTGGTTTTATGTTCCTGGATGATATGTTCGCCCAGCATCAGGTGCACAAAACCGTCCTGTCCAGCCTGGCTTGGCTGGTGTTTGTGCTGCTGCTGGCGGGACATTATCGCTTTGGTTGGCGTGGTCGCCCGGTGGTGATTACAACCCTGGTTGGGGCCATGTTATTAACCCTGGCCTATTTTGGCAGTCGCTTTGTCAAAGAAGTTTTACTGGGAATGTAGAAACGAGTTTGGCAAACTAGAGCGTCGGATGATTCCTTGCTGTACAAACAAGACGGCAGGGAAAAGTTAAGACAACACAGGAACCCCATCTTTGGACGACATATCTACCGGCACGCTGTTTATTCTGCTTGCCATCCTCATATTGTTATCCGCCTATTTTTCAAGTTCCGAAACCGGCATGATGTCCATCAACCGGTATCGGCTCAAGCACCTGGTGAAAGAAGAACACAAAGGTGCGATTCGTGTGCACAAGTTGCTGCTAAGACCGGATCGCCTGATTGGTCTGATTCTGATCGGTAATAACCTGGTGAATATTGCCGCCTCGGCCATCGCCACCATTATCGGTATGCGTTTGTTTGGTGATGTGGGTATTGCCATTGCAACCTTTGCCCTGACTCTGGTGATCCTGGTATTCGCCGAAGTCACTCCAAAAACGCTGGCGGCGCTTTACCCGGAAAAAGTGTCCTTCCCCAGCTCGGTGATATTACTGCCAATGCTGAAACTGCTTTATCCGGTGGTGTTTATTGTTAACGGCTTTACCAATGCCTTCTTGGTGCTGTTCCGTATCAGCCCCAAAAACGGTGATGAAGACAGCTTAAGCCGCGAAGAATTGCGCACCGTGGTGCATGAAGCCGGTGCCATGATCCCCAAACAACACCAGGATATGTTGGTGGGAATTCTGGATCTGGAGAAAGTAACGGCCGAGGATATTATGATCCCCCGTAACGAAATCGTCGGCATCGATATCAATGACGACTGGAAAGCCATCCAGAAGCAACTGATGCATTCCCAGCATACTCGTGTGCTGTTATACCGTGACACCATAGACGATGCGGTAGGTTTTATACATGCTCGGGATGCGCTGCGACTGCTGGCCAAAGACGAGTTTTCCAAAGCCAATCTGTTACGCGCCGTGCGGGAAATTTATTTCACGCCGGAAACGACGCCACTGCATACCCTGCTCTACAAGTTTCAGTCGGCCAAGGAGCGCATTGGTCTGGTTGTGGATGAATACGGTGATATTCAGGGGCTGGTGACGCTGGAGGATATTCTCGAGGAGATCGTCGGCGACTTTACCACTACCATCCTGCCCACCCATAGCAAGGAAGTGAACATCGAGGATGATGGCAGTGTGATGGTCGACGGCAGTGCCAACATTCGGGATCTGAACAAGGAAATGGACTGGAACCTGCCCATCGAAGGGCCTAAAACCCTTAATGGCTTAATTCTGGAACATTTCGAGGCCATTCCTTCCACGCAGGTGTGTTGCCGCTTAGCAGGTTACCCTATGGAGATCATTGAAATAAATGACAACATGGTCAAAACGGTCAGGGTTAAGCCGCTTTATTACAAGGAGCCCGACCCTGCGCGTGGCGACAGTCTGACAGGCTAACCAGAGCCTGTTGGCCTTTACTTCTGCTTTTCCTGTTGCAGGCGTTTTTGACGAATATTGGCTTTCAATTGCTCAACCTTGTCATTGAGTTGCCCCAAACGCTCAAAGATGCCCTGCAACTCATCGTCGTAGACCAGATCTGACTGTTCCAAATGATTTTCTAATACCTGCTGTAAATAGGCAGGCAAGCTTTTACCGGACATCTCTCCTCCTCCTCACAAGTATTATCGGAGAGATGCGTAAAAGCTAAAGGCAAGATCGAAATTTCATTGCCGGCAAGACGAGCTAGCAGCCACACATTTCTAAGGTATATGCTGCCTGACTAGCGAGGCCCGGCCATTTTCCGGTTCATAGTCCAGCACCGCGATACCTGCAGTAGCAAACAGCATCGAATAAAAATGGCCGCTCAGTTCATCCACCAAGGCGCTGACAAAAGGCATATGACTAACAATCAGCACACGCTGCACAGTGGGTCGACTGGCGAGTAACGCCTGCAGATATGCATGGAAGTGCTCAGCCTGACCATTGGGGGTAACATCATTGCAAATCTCAGTGACTTCCACTGGTAGCATGGTCTTAACCGCATCCAACGTCTGAATGGCTCTGGCGTAAGGACTGACAAGTACCAAGTCAATATGACCCGCCACCTCTTTCAGCCAACCACCGCTTCCCTTGGCTTCAGCCACACCATAATCGGTAAGATTGCGGCTGGCGTCTTCAACAAAACGACTTTCCGCCTCACCATGGCGCATTACAAAAATTTGCATTGACAGTTTAATTCCCCAAAATACCTGGAAAATATCGGCACGCGACTATAACAAATAAAAAGGACAGGCACCCTCAGTTGCAATTTGCCACGTTATCCTATTTGATACCCTATATACCAACTAACAGGCTCAGCGCGTGATCATCAGCACCTATGATAGATGCCACTATCGGCACCTGAAACTGGACAATGGTCTGAATGTACTGCTGGTGCAAGATCCAGACAGCCGAAAATCTGCTGCCTGTGCTGCGATAGCCATGGGCCATTTCCAGGATCCAACGCACTGTCAGGGACTGGCACATTTGCTTGAGCATATGCTGTTCCTTGGCAGTCAATCCTACCCTGTTGCTAACCACCTGGCAGACTACCTGTCGTTAAACGGCGGACATGTTAACGCCTGGACGGGTACAGAACAATCCAGTTTCTACTTTGATGCGTTTAATAGCGGTTTTGCCCATGCACTTGAACAATTCAGCGCGATGCTCAGCAAGCCGTTATTTGATCCGCAAGCCATTTCCAGTGAATTAAACGCTATTGATGCTGAATTCCGGCTGAAGCAACAAGACGACCTCAGACGCCTGTATCAGGTGCACAAAGAGACCTGTAATCCCGCTCACCCATTCAGCAAATTTTCGGTCGGCAATCAGGAAATATTCGGCCAGTTCAGTGCCGGGCAATTGCAACAGATGCTGATGCAATTACATCAGAAATATTACCGCGCCGGAAATATGAGTTTAAGTTTGGTGTCAGATATGACACTTGATGAGCAAGAAGACTTATGCAGGCGATATTTCGCTGCTCTGCCCCATGGCAAAACAAACGAGGCCAATGCCTACCCACCCTTGTACTTGCCCGAACAGTTGGGGGTTATTCTCAATATTACCCCACTGAAGACTGCCAGGCGTCTGATCGTTAGTTTTGCGCTGGAGGATGTGCACCAGTATTACCTGAGCAAACCCCTGAATCTAATCAGCCATTTAATTGGCGATGAAGGCCCCGGCAGCCTGTTATGTTATTTACGAAACCAGGGTTGGGCGACCAGTCTCAGTGCTGGCGGGGGAATTCAGGGCAGTAATTTCAAAGACTTCAATGTCAGCATGCAACTGACTCCGCTAGGGGCTGCTCATTGGCAGGAAGTCGTTAAAGCGTTGTTTTCATGCCTGCAACTTATTCGCCAACAGGGCATTACACAGTGGCGTTTTGATGAACGTCAGGCGTTTGGCCAGATGGCCTTTGATTTTCATGATAAGCCTAAAGCTATGGATATGGCCTCGCACCTGGCTACCCAGTTACATTTTTATCCTCCTCAGCATTTGCTGAGTGGCGAATACCTGATGGATACGTTCGCCCCTGAATTGATAAAGCACATGTTGGAACAAATGACACCTGACAACATGCGCCTGAAACTGATCCTGCCCGATCAGGTCACTGACCGAGCAGCGCGCTGGTATCAAACACCCTACTCTATTTCGCCCCTGCCAACGGACTTCATTAAGCAGTGCCGTCAGCCGAAGGAAATTGACGAATTACGCTTACCGGAACCCAACCCATACTTAAGCGTGCACACGCAACTTAATGAAGTAGATCAGCGTTTTCTGTTGCCGGTTAAGCTGTGCAGCACTAACAACCTGAGTTTTTGGTTTTGTCAGGACGATGAATTTCGACAACCCAAAGGCGAGTTGTATTTGTCTTTTGATAGCCAGGCAGTCATGCAAGGTGCCAATTTGTGTGCCTATAAACGCATATGGACAGCGATGGTTCAGGAGCGTTTGAACCAGGATTTTTATCAGGCCAGTATTGCTGGATTACACTTCCACTTTTATGCACATCAGGGTGGGTTTTCCCTGCATACCAGCGGTTTCAGCCACCAACAATTTACTATGGCTGAGCAGATGCTCAGACAGATTGTTAGATTTGATTACACCCGTGATGAGTTTGAACAAGCCAAAACCAGACAAATCCAGGCTATGCAAAATAGTCTGCTCAATAAGCCGGTAAACCGGCTATTCAGCCATTTGTCGGTGCTGATGCAACCGCTGTCTTTTTCCATGGAAGATATGCTGCCTATGGTTGAGGATGCAGATTTTGCCCAGATGCAAAATCAACATACTCATCTTCTGGCCGCCCTGCACCTGGAAGCCTTTGCACATGGAGACTGGTCTGAGTCAGACACACAGGCATTTGCACAAACACTACAGCAAGGGGAATTGGCCGAAAAACTGCGTATCGGTACATTGCCAAGACAGGTGATAGCACTGACAGACAATTATCAGTTAGCGGTGCCCTGTCAGGCAGATGACAATGCGGTATTGTTGTACTTCCAAACACCTTGTGCCGACGTGGAATGTATCGCGCTAACCATATTGACCGAACAACTGCTGGCCGCGCCCTTTTTCAATCAATTACGCACTCAGAAACAGTTGGGCTATTTAGTCGGAAGTGGCTATATGCCTTATAACCAGCATCCGGGCATGGGCTTTTATATCCAATCGCCACAATATGACAATGCAACCCTGGTGCGCGAAATTCGTGACTTCCTGCACCAAAGCCTGGCCGGCATCGCGTCCATCTCAGAATCAGACTGGCAAGCCATCAAACAAGGGATCGCCAAGCAGTTGATCAGCAAAGACACCGGGTTGTCCATGCGCAGTCAGCGTTTGTGGCTGGCCATAGGCAATGAAGACCTTAACTTTGACCAGCCACAGCGACTCAGCAAACAGATTCTGGCCTTAAGCCGCGAACAGGTATTGCATTTTTGCCAGGGGTTCAACGCCAGCAATGGGTTTGGCTCAGTACTGCTGTACAGCACCCAATCAGATCAATCGGCACAGCCACTGCAGGGTGTGCATATTGACAATTTGCCGCAATTTAAGGCAAATGCACGGCTGATTCGTTAAAAGTCAGCCTTTTCTACCTCCAGCCCTTTGACTTGAACCCAGACATATTTTAACGTACGAAATCAACAAGACGTTGGCAGGCCAGGAGGGTAGCCAGTTGCAGGTCAATCGCTGAGCGATTTGGCCAATGATTTTGGCAGGGATGGCCGACAGCAGAAAATACCCGATAAACATAATTACTATAAAGCAGCGGCGCTGCTAAAAGGTGTCCTTTGCGTCTTAATTCGGTCAAGTTGGCTTTTTTAGGGACAATATTTTGTCTCGGGCTGCTTTTTTCGCCCTGGAGCCGGGCCACCACCAATCTGTCGAATATTCAATTCAAGAACTATTCCGTGTCTGATGGACTCAGTCAGAGTACCATCCTGGATATTGCCGAAGACAAACAAGGCTTTATCTGGCTCGCAACGGTCAATGGACTAAACCGCTTCGACGGCTATCAGTTTAAGCAATATCATCTGGACGCCAACAATCCCAACAGTTTGCCCGACAAATTCGTACGTCAGCTATATGTAGATCAGCAAGGCACCTTATGGGTCGCTACCAACGGCGGCCTGGCATGTTACAATGCCCATAGTGATAACTTTACCCGCTTCAACAGCCAAAATACTCAATTGGCAGATGATTTGATTGTCGCCATAAGTCGTGGCTTGGACGGAAAACTCTGGGTTACAGACAAGAATCATTTGTATGAATACGATGAAAAACAACAAAATTTCCATCGCATCAGACTGGCGAATACCGAAATTTTTCCGGAAACCAAAAGCATCCTGGTGAAAGACGACAGGTTGTGGCTCGGTAGTTACGGCCACGGCATCCAGATCTACCAGGTCGACTCCAACAGCCTGTACAAATTAGATGGGCAAAATCCATGGGAGCTGCAGATTGATGCCAGTTTCCTGCATGATATAAAAGTCATTAACAATCAGTATTGGCTTGCTACAGAGCAAGGTGTGTATATTCTGAACGAACAGTTACAGTTATTACGTCACCTGCACACGGGTTCACAACCGGCTATTGTCAGCAATTTAGTCCAGAGCATTGAGCAGGATGCTGACAACGATGTCTGGCTGGGCACCTCTGAAGGCCTGAGCATAGTCAACCCCACAAGCTACTCCAGCCTGAATATTGACCAGCGCAATGACGCACTGGTGTCACTGGATAACCGCTACGTGTTTAAACTGTTAAAAGACAGCAACGATTCCATCTGGTTGGGCAGTTTCACCGGCGGAATCTACCAGTACAATGAACGTAGTGCCTTTATTAAACATTACCAGGCCATTCCTCACAGTGATGTGTCTATTTCAGACAATATGGTGTGGGCTTTTTCTGAAGCGCAAAATGGCAACATTTGGATCGCCACACAATCTGGCGGCCTGAACCTGTTTGAACCTACGTCCGCCGGATTCAAACATTATCTGTCTGATTTTCCCCACTCTATCTGGGATCTGGCCCTCGACGAGCAGGATCGGATATGGCTGGCAACCATAGACGGCATTTTTATATTTAAACTGAATGATAAAGGGCAGCTATTGCAGTTACAGCATCTGCTACCCGGTCAGCTTGTCGATAGTATTCAACTGTCAGGGGGCTTCGCCTGGATTTGGACAACCGGCACCTTGTCCAGTATCAACATAGCGGATTTCAGTTTCAGCCAAATCCCTGTACCCAACAAGCAGGGGCAATTGATCAAACCTAATATGGTGGACAGCCACAACAATGTCTGGCTGGCGAGCAATGACGGCATCAGCCTTTACAACCTGGATAACGGCCAGTTTAGTCAGCCAGCCTTCAATATCAATGGTGAGAAGTTACCTCTGGGTGACACCAACGCCATTCTGGAAGGGCCTGATTTTATTTGGGTCTCCAGCTTCAAAAACGGCCTGTATAAACTGGATAAGCAGAGTTACAAGATTGTCCAGCATTACAGCAGAGACAATGGTCTGTCAGACAATGGTGTCTTAACCATGTTACTGGATGACAACGCTGTCTGGATTGCCACAACAGCGGGCATCGACCAGATATCCAGGCAAAATGGTCAATTGGTTCAACACATCCCTAAAGACCTGCTGGATTATAATGAATTAAATGAGTCGGCAGGACTTATTACCCGTAAAGGTGATGTGTTATTCGGCGGTACTAAGGGTTTCCACATATTCAACCCAAATCGCCTGACCAATGTGAGCAAGCTGGCAGTGCGAGCCCCCAAAGTAACCGGGCTAAGTATCTTTAACCAAGAGGTCGGCGTAGGTGAAATAGACAGTCCCCTTACCAGGCCGGTTTATCAGCTTGAATCGATTGAACTGGAAAACAAAGCATCGCCGTTTTCCCTGACATTTGCACTTATCAATCCTGTTAATCCACGTTCGGTCAGTTATCGCTACCAGATGCAGGGGTTGTCTGATCAGTGGTTGGAAGCCGACCACCATATTCGTCAGGCTACCTTTACTAATCTGGGTTTTGGTAACTACCATTTCCGCGTACAGGCCAGAGAGTTAGATGGGCCTTGGTCCCCGCCTGCGGAGCTGGCCATTCATATTAAAGCTCCAACCTGGTTACACCAGTCAGCCCTGCTGGCCTACGGCCTGGTAGCGTTTTTACTGCTCAGTTACTGGTTCCGTCAATACAAGTTGCGCCGGGTTACTCAACGCCGGGTCAGAGACAGTGAAGAGCGGCTGAAGCTAACCCTTTGGAGCAGTGGTGACGAATTGTGGGACTGGGATATCGCGCAGGCCGAAGTGACCAGAGCCAATATCTGGGGAGTATTGGATTTTCCGCAGGACAATCATCGGGTAGCCACCCAATTAGAGTCCAATATTCATAAAGCCGACCTGGACAGGGTCAGAGACTGCCTGAGTCAGCACCTTAAAGGCAAGTCCGAATACTATGAGACCACCTACAGAGTTAAAGACTTCAAGGGCGACTGGCAGTGGATACTGGATCGCGGCAAAGTTGTATCATGGGATGCCAATCAGAACCCGCTACGGATGACTGGAACATTAAAAAACATCAGTCACCTTAAACAGGCAGAGGAGCAACTCAGACTGTTTAAACGCTCCATTGAAACTATTTCTGACGGCGTATTTATCACCGATACCACCTTCAGGATTATTTCGGTGAATCAGGCATTTTGTAACCATACCGGCGAAACTCGCGAACAAGCCCTGGCCAGTTATCTGTCCTTTCATCAGTATCCCACCGCGTTTACCGATGAAGTCCGTAAAACCTTGCGACACAAAGGCAACTGGAGCGGCGAAATTGAATCTCTGCGACAAAATGGTGAGCGCTATGAAATCGATTTGAACATCGATGCAATCCACAGTGACGATGGCAGTATAAGCCACTACGTGGGGGTATTTTCCGATATCACGTCGCGCAAGCGCACCGAGAAAGAGCTGTTGCAACTGGCTAATACCGATACGCTGACAGGCCTGCCTAATCGTTCCTTTTTCCAGGCCAGCCATCAGAACCTGGTGCGTAAAGGTATGCCCCATGCTCTGCTTTGCATGGACATGGACAACTTTAAAAAAATTAACGATTCAATGGGTCACCAAACCGGTGATTTGTTGATTAAGCAAATTGCCGCCAGGCTGCAGAAAATCACTGGTACCAACGCGACTTGCTACAGACTGGGCGGCGACGAGTTCAGCGTACTGGTTGAGAACAGTACAGATATCCACCGTATCACGCATTTAGCCCAACGTATTCTGGACGAAATGGCTCGCTCTTTTATTATCAGCCGCCAGGAATTTGTATTGGGTGGCAGCCTGGGGATTGCATTTTATCCAGAAGACGGTGCCAGCCCGCAAGAACTGCTTAAGAATGCGGATACTGCGATGTACTTCGCTAAAAATGCCGGGGGTAACAAATACCAGTTTTTCAGCGGTGAAATGAATCAGAATGCCGTTCGTCAGTTGCAAATCGAAAACCTCATCCGACACGGTATCAAAGAAGATCTGTTCAGCGTTTATTATCAACCCAAGGTAGATATCGCGTCCGGACAATTGGTCAGCATGGAGGCCCTGGTTCGTTTTGAGCACCCCGAGAAAGGCATTGTCAGCCCCGATCAATTTATTCCTTTGGCCGAGGAAACCGGCCAAATTATCGAAATTGGCGATATTGTCCTGCGTAAGGCCTGCGAAGATACCCAGCGCTGGGTAAAACAAGGTTTATTCAGTGGCCGTGTGGCAATAAATATCTCCGCCAGACAGTTTGAATTGCCAGACCTTGACCAGCGCATCGAGCAGGTACTGCGCCAGACCGGCCTATCCCCCTTGCATCTGGAATGCGAAATTACCGAAGGCACCCTGATGCAACGTCCTGAGCAATCACTGGAGCTGATGCAAAGGTTACGGGAGATGGGCATTCACCTGGCCCTGGATGACTTTGGTACCGGTTACTCTTCCCTTGCCTATTTGAAGCGTTTTCCACTTAACACGTTAAAAATAGACAAAGCCTTTATTGATGATATTGCCACCAGTGCAGTAGACAGGCACATGACCAGCGCCATTATCACTATTGCCCACAATCTGGGGTTAAAGGTGGTCGCAGAAGGTGTCGAAGAAGAGCAGCAGCTAAGCATACTGCGCCGCTACGAATGTGAAATGTTACAGGGTTACCTGTATAGCAAGCCGCTCAGCAGTGAACGCTTTACCAATCTGCTGCAGGAAAACCGTCGCCTGAATAAACTGATCAAACAAAATAACTACTAGGGGCTGTTTACAGCCGCTAGTCGTTGTTTACGGCCTGATGCTTTAAGCAGCCGCAAATCGCGGTAATTCACCGTCACCCGGCAATGTTTTTGCCACTTTCCCAGACAACAAGTCTAAAAACACCAATTAGTCAAATCCTTGGCGCAATCTATCGGTTGAGCCCTTGGATTGCCAAATCAAAAAATTGACTGTTGCCGCCCAACGCCAACAAAGCAACACAAAACACTTAAAATTCAACAACTTAAAAAACTGGCACAGCTTTCGCTATATCCTCTGTGGGACAGCCAACTGGTTGTTACTGAAAAACTTAACCCAATAGGAGAGATAGACATGTTGAAAGCTTATGCCATTGCCATCGCACTGACCACCGCCACTCCTGTCGCTGACAAAGCCGCCGAGGGTGCCAAAGCTCCAGTTAAGAGCAAAGCAGAAACCACCCAGACTCTGCAAGCCTGGAAGCCACGCTCAGTACGTGTATAAGAATGCATAAGAGGTTGTTCAACAGTCCACTGGCTGTCGGATGACGTTACCGGAAGCAGTATTGCCGGTATTCCAGAAAAAAGAGAGCAGCGGCTCTCTTTTTTGTTTTTGTGTTTGCCGCATTAAACCGGCTGATACCTGCTATTGGTTGTCAGGCGCGAATATACACCGAGCCAAATCCCCTCGCCTTGCGCAGCGCCATTTGCTTTTTAACACTGAACAGCGGCAACAACAGCGGGCCGAATAGTAACCCAGCCATACCCCAATGCTTGGCGCTCAAACCGTTTCTGAATGCTTCTACATAGTAAAACCAGGCACTCAACAAAGAAACCAGAATGGCCAACAACATAACGACTCCAGGGCATGGGTAATGGATGGCGCATTATACATATTGGCGATAAAAACACCACAACTTATGAATTTACATTATATTAACAACCCGTGTGCACAGAGCGTCATTCAGCCGTTAATTGCGCCTGTTTTTGAACCGACGGAGAAAAGTTAATCAGGGTGCTGGCCGAATGTCAGACGCCTGGGCATATAAGTCAGCAGCAATGCCAGTATGGTCGCTGTAAAAGTGGCAGTACCCAGTCCATACACCAGACCGAGTGCCAGCCCCCATATAGAGACGGAATACAGTAGCGCGACGAGTAGCATGCTATATCCGCTAAACCGGTAAAACCGTACGCGCAAAAGCGTTGCCCGTCTGGTGGCTCCGAATACCTGCGTGTAGTGGCGCGTTAAACTTAGGCTCAAACAGTAGAATCCCAGAAAAACCTGGACGCACAGCATTAAAATCAACATATCGATTCACGCCCTATAGTGGCCTTGTGACGTCGTCACCCGAGAGAGTGGCAGCAGTCGTTTTAGATAAACGGATAGCAAGCAACACAAATGCGGCTGAAAACACTAGCATGCACAAGTCAAAACCAAGCATCAGCCAGTCAGCCTGGATAAGGCTGACAAGCAGATTGTGCTTGGTGGTCAGGGCATTGAGCAGGGGTAACAAGCCAAACATAACGGCCGCAAGCCAGCACAGATTCCGCCAGACGCTCTGTGTAGCACTGCAAACCGCCAAGCCAATGCTCAGCAGCAAACCAATAAACAAACAATGTAGCTCCCATTGAGCGCGCAGGGCCATATCAAAGGGCAGCAGTCTGTTACTGGCAAAGTAACAGGCAATGGCAACCGGAATGCCCACTATCATGCCAGCATTAATGCTGGCCAGGCGTCGTAATGTGCAACCGGCAGAATCCGGCCCTTTCGCTAAACGCTTTTTCAGCCACATGATGGCCCCGGTGGCTATCATGCCCGCCCCCAGCAAACCGCAGATAAAATACAACCAGCGCAAATAAATATCGGCAAACAACCCTTCATGCAAATGTTCTAGCACATCGTAAACCCTGGCCGCCGCCCCGGCTTTACCTTCTGAAAGACTCATCACCACCTGCCCATCCTGTTCGCGGTAGCTGAGCATTGACGCAAACTCTATACTGCGCTGGCTGGCAAACCACACCTCTATCTGCTGATTTTCGGTGCCGCGTGCCAAAATCCCGACATAGCTCACGGGCAGATTAGCATATCTGTTCTTTGCATCCGTCAGGGCAGCTTCGGGAGACAACTGAGCGGCCGACATACTGATAACTTGCTCAGTGGTTAACTCAGCCTGCGCTGCCGAATAGAATTGACGGTGTTTCTGCTCTCCCTCCCCATAGGTGGCATCAATAACCTTTGCCATTGTCACCGTCATCAGCAACATCAGGCCGCTATACGTGATCATCAGGTGAAATGGCAGTGGTAGCACGCTGAAAATATTGTGTATATCCAGCCAGGAGCGCAGCCCCTTACCCGTACGAAAGGTAAAAAACTCCAGAAAGATTTTCTTGTGGATGATCACACCGCTAATCAGCGCTATCAGCATCAGCATCGCCGCGGCACTGGTCAGGATATAGCCCAGTTGTAATGGCATGTAGTAGAGGGTGTAGTGCAACCGGTAGAGGGTTTCTCCGCCACTGGTTTGACGCGCTTTGATGATATCACCGCTGTCAGGGTGTAAATGACGATCCAGCCACTGCCTGACGGTTCCTTTACTGGCATCTGCGGGTTGTAACCAGGAAATGCCGATATAAGGGTCTCTGGATGAAGGGAAACTGATATACCATTGTGACGCATCATCTGCTGATTGGCTTAACTGCCGGGTCCCCATGGCCAGAATATCGGCATCATCCATTGGCTTTTGTACCACCACCCGCTCAGGTTGCATCCAGCGGTCAATCTCATTTTCAAAATAGCCAGCGCTACCGGTAATAAAGATAAAATACAGTAGCCACGCAAAGATGAAGCCACTCCAGGTGTGCAACCAGTTCATAGATTGCCTGAATCTGGGTTTCATAACGACAGCATTCCCTCAACAGCCAAGAGCCAGACAAACAATAAAACACAGGGCAGCAGAATGCTCAGAGCGGCACGGCGGATGGATTTAACCGAAAAAACCAACAGTATTGCGATGGCGTAGACAATAAAGCTCAGCATCATACCAGCGGTAATACCATCTACCTTATCGGCCGTCATCACAGAGGCAATGGCGATGGCACTCAGATTCGCCAGCACAAAACCACCAACCGAGGCCAGCAACACTCTTAGGGAAATCGCAATTTCGCCCGCGTATTTGTTGAAAAACATCATCAATACACCATGCAAATAAAAGCGCTGCACAAGTACAGCGCTTTTACTTTGAGCTAACCGGAATTTAGAAGCGATAGGCCAGACTTAAACGAATGTCCCGGCCAGCCTCTTTAATTCCCACCACGGACTCGTAGCCAGGAATATGGCCATAGTCGGCGACACTACCGTGGCTGCGATATGACTCGTCCAGTAAATTTTGTACTGCCAGATCCAGACGTAAGTTTGCTGTCGGCTCGTAACTCATATAGACATCAACAACCTGGTAACTTGGTTTGTTAATAGTTTCAAGCTCTGTGACCCAGCCAAGTTCCATGGAACGATGAAAGACTTCGATATCGTTCAGGCTGGCCACATGGTTGATATTCAGGCCCAGTTTAATCTCATCACTCAGCCAGTAATTTGCGTTCACATTGAGTGAATCTCCAACCGCATTGCCCAAACCACCGTATTCATAAGCGGCCAGTTGCAGACCACTTAAATTTACCCGACGAACGCCGCTGGGAGCGCTAACATCGGGCCACAAGAATTCGCTGTTATTCAGTTCTACATCATTGTGGTTATAGCTCACCAACAGATCAAAGTTATTGGCCTTATAACCCGCTACCAGCTCCAGACCTTTACTCTCCAGATCGCCGATATTCTCGTAAAAGACCCCCTCGCTGCCTTTAAACTTATCAAACACCACATCGTTGATCACGCTGCGATACACCGAGGCTTCAAATAACCAGGTCCCGTCATTGTATTCAAGGCCCAGCTCAATGTTGTCAACCTCTTCGGCTTTGAGGTTTGCATTAGGCGTCAGCTCCCCCACGGTAAAGGCATCCGCTACCTGCCTGCCGCGCAACGCTTCTGCATAACCCGCTGTCAGCCTTAAGCTGTCGGTGAAACTGTAGGTAAAGCCCAGATTCTTGCTTATCCCGTCTTGTTTTTTGGTTGAAAACGCGCTGCTGGAGGTAACAGGATCGCCATTGGCATCAGTCTCTATTACCCAAACTCCATCGACTTTAATCCAGTTGGCTTCAATACCTTGGTGGTCAAGCTCATAAGCGTCATAACGAAGACCAAGACTGAGTAGCAGCGCATCGGTGATCTGCCAGTGATCCTGGGCATATAGCGCGGTTACCCTGCCGTCTTCGTCAAAAATACCGCCAAAATCCGCGTATGACTGGGAGTGCACTTCATCCTTTTTGTGCTCCACGCCATAGGTCAGGGCATGACGACCAATATCACTGCTATTGCGAATATCAAACCCGGTGGTTTTTATTGACGCGTCCCAGGTGTATAACTCACGTTTAAAGGACGACTCGGTCTGATAAAGGGTGGTTTCAAGATTCAGTAAGGCGTTGGCATACCAACCATGATTCAACACCAGGGTCTCGCGCTCACCCCAGGATGCAAAAAGCGGATCGCTTGCCAGCGGCGCCCAGTTGGTTTGCTTGCCAAATTGACCTTCCTCTTTCCGGCGTTCATAGCTTAAGGTCAGTTCCTGATGCTCGGTAATATCGGCATGGACTTTGGCAAAACCCAGGGTCTGATCCGCCGCTGTGCCGGGGATCTCCTGTCCGTCACCATCATCCATATTATTGCGGCTGACATTGACATAAGATGCCAGCACATTCACTGCGTCGGTAACACGTCCGTACAAAGACACACTTTCTTTATGCCCATCGTTAGAAAAATAACTGGCTTTAAGCAGACCACCAAAACGTTCTCCATCCGTCAGCAGATCTTCTGCGGTTTTGGTTTTAAAACGAATCGCTCCCCCCACTGCGCCACTGCCTGACGTGGCCTCCCCTGCGCCAGCCTGAACTTCCACACTGCGCAACAGTTCAGGTTCAATGGCCACACGGCCTATATGGTGAAACAAGGTGCTGGTTTGCGGCGCGCCATCCACGGTGACATTGACCATGGAATCTTCCACGCCACGCACGAATATCTTCTGAGCAATACCTAAAGAGCCACCAACGGTCACCGAGGGAGTATGGCGAAAGATATCTTCCAGGTCATTGGCCTGATAGCTTTCCAGTTCTTCAGGGGTAATCGCCGCGTTGGTTGTGGCGCCCACCACCGTGATTCTCTCTATTTTCTTTTCTTGAATTTGCTGCTGTTCCTGAGCATAGGCGGGCATGCCTAGGCTTGCGGCAACAAATGCGCTGAGTATGGAGGTTTTAAAGTAAAGAGTTGGGGTTGTATGTGCAGTCATGTGAGCGTCTCAATTTTTAGGTACATCAACAAAATGAGAATTATTACCATTAATAAGACTGCAGAGTAGCATTTTTACATTTGTTACATATTGTCGTGATCTATCAAGGCTGGCCATCTCTTGAATATAGACTCCGTTGAAACTCAGCTCTATAAAGCAGGAATGCGAATCACCACCTGCAATCCGCCCCCGGGCCAGTTCTCAGCGTGGATGCTTGCTCTGACACTGGCCAGATGGCGCTTTGCCAGTGCCAGGCCAAGTCCAAAACTATGGTTGTCACCCTGACGTGCATCGTCCACTCTGAAGAAAGGCTCAAACACCTTTTGCAGATATTGCTCCGGGATGCCCGGCCCCTGATCGCTCACCAGGATACAAAAATTATCCTGTCCCTGATTCAGCGCAATGTGCACAACTTTGCCTGGCGGGGTATAACGCAGGGCATTGCGGATGACATTCTCTATGGCCAGACATAATGCCCGGTGACTGCTGTTTTGCACCATGGCATTGACGGGGGAATCCAGATGAATATGACGGTCGGGAAACTCGAATTTGGCGTCTTCAATCAATACATCCAACAGGTCCACCAAATCGAGCTGTTCCTGCTGGAGTATGGGTTTTTCGTTATCCAGCCAGGCCAGTGTCAGGGTGTCTTCAACCAGTTTGCGGATGTGTTGGGATTCACGCCCGATACGCATCAGATGTTGTTGACTATTCGCATTGTCAAAGCCGCTGACCGCAATATCCAGACGAGTCAGAGGCGTTCTTAGTTCGTGGGATAAATCCGAAATCAGTTGGCGCTGACTGGCAATCAACTCGCCGATGCGGCAAGCCATCTGGTCGAAGGTATCAGCCAGATGGGACAACTCATCGTCGCGGTTGCCTAAATATTTCCCAACCCTGGCCTCAAAATTGCCCATGCTAAACTCTTTAGTGGCTTTGTCGAGACGCTGCAGAGGGCTCATAATATGACGATATAAAACAAAAGATAACAAGGCCAGCACCGTCATTGGCAGCATAATTTGCATCACAAATCTGGCGGTTGACCAATATGTACCGGGCCGCATCCGCTCAGGAAGTTTTACCAGCAAACTGGCATTTAATGTTGTAAACGGTAATTCCATGACCGGATTTTCAGCAAAGTACAAATGAATTTTCCAGTCAACACTTCGACCAAAATGATAACTACCGACAATATCCTTATCAAAATTCTCACCGGCAATATGTAAGGCTTCAAAACTGGCTATCGACAACCAGGTATTTTCTTTGTTCTTTATCTCAGCTAGCCAAGCATCTAATGCGTCAAACTGTTTGGATAAAATAAAGGCTTCGGCTTGCGCTCCCCAGGACTGTAATTCTTGTTTATCCTTTTCTGCAATAAAACTCATATTCTCTTCGGTTTTAATGGTTAATATATGCAGCAGGTAAAAAAAGGCGACCGTACCGGTCGCCAGAACCACAAAAAACTTCCAAAACAGCGTTCTTTTCATTTGAAGCAATATCCTTTGCCATGCACAGTTTGTAGCCTTTCACCCGGCCAGTTTGCTTCATTGAGTTTTCTTCTGACCCGACTCAGATGCATATCTAAACTGCGATCATAAGCAGCCATTTTTTTATTCAGAACTGATTGATACAATTCATTTTTTGCTACAACATCATGAGGCTGAGAAACTAATTCCCACAACAGCTTAAACTGAATCGCGGTAAACTCTATTTCCTGGTTGTGTACGTGGATTGTTTGATTGGTGGAATTTAAGGTTAAACCATCAACGCTTATCTCACATTGCCGGATTGGACGGCTATTGTTCAGGTAGCGTCTCAGCAGGCTTTCTATTCTTAAAAGTAGTTCATGGGAATTAAACGGCTTGCTGACGTAGTCGTCTGCCCCATGGGTTAAACCTAAGATCCGTTCTTCTTCGGCTCCCTTTGCTGACAGCATAATGACCGGAACCTGGCTGGTTTCGCGCAGGGCTTTTAACAGCGAGACACCGTCTAATCCGGGCAACATTCGATCCAGTACAATCAACTGGCACTGCTGTTTTTTCGCGCTGTGTAAACCAGTTTCTCCATCAAAGCACTGCTCAGTTTGGTAGCCTGCTTTGACCAGCAGATCACGCAAATAGGCATTCAACGTAAGATCATCTTCAATGACCAGAATTGAAGGTTTCAACACTTAATCGCCTTAGTGAACAAAACCGCATATACAAATGCGAATAAATAAGATTGCCAATAGTAATGGCGATGAAGAGTAAAGTAAATTCACACCCCAACGACCTGTTGCTAAAAATCGAAATGCGATGAACAAGCAAAAAAAAATCCGATGGCAGATAGCATCGGATTTTCATCTGGATAATGCTGCTTTACAGCAGTTTGACGTCACCGGCTGATACCAGCCGGTTTATCGTTTCAATAAAGTGCTGATCAGAACTTGTATGACGCCGTAGTGAAGTACATGCGGCCAATATTGTTATACAGGCCGGTAAACTCTGTTGTACCTCGGGTAAAGCTAGGCAGGTTGCGGTCAAACAGGTTGTCGATACCCACGGCCAGTTTAATGCCGTTGTCAAACTGGTAGGCAACCTGGGCGTTACTCAGGAAGTAACTGCCATAGCCCATGTTATCGCTCGGATCCGGGTTGATAGCCAGGTCCTGCTCTGAGTAGCGGGATACCGCATCCACATACAGGGTGCGCCAGGAAGCTGACCACTCACCAAGGCTGTATTTCAGACTTAGGTTAGCCTGCCACTGGGCATCACCTTCTGTGCCTGCTTCCTCTTCAAATTCACCAGGGGCGTCCTGGAATGAATAGGTACGACGGGATTCCAGGTAAGTACCCACCAGTTTGGAGTTTAAGCGGCCACCGAATACGTCGACATCATAGCCCAGCTCAAAGTCCACACCCTTAGCGGTTTGTGCAGCCACATTCTGGTAGATAGTAGTGATCAGGTCCAACTGCTTGGTGTTCGGATCGCGCTTAATCAGGCTACAGAACTGGTTGTTCAAACCACTGGCAGAGTCCACACACTTATTCAGGATGTCCTGTGCCTTCACAGCATCAATGGCATCGTCAATTTCAATGGACCAGTAATCCAGGGTCAGGCTCAGGCCCTGAACAAACTCAGGTTGATATACCAGACCTACAGTGTAGCTTTGCGACTCCTCTGCATTCAGATTTGGGTTACCGCCAGTTAAGCCTTCTACGCTGGCACCCGGATCATTGAGAACAAAGTCTTCAGCAATACCCAGTGCTTTACAGTTGGCAACACGGGTGGCAGTTTGCTTATTATCCAGGGCACAAGGGTCGTCAATATTACGGAAGAAAGTTTGGTCCTGTGGACCATATAACTCCTCGATATTGGGCGCCCGCAGTGCTTCAGAGTAGGTAGCGCGCATGCGCAGCTCAGAGGTAATGGTCCAGTCCAAACCGGCCTTCCAACTGGTGGCAGAACCAATAGTGCTGTAATCGGCGTAACGCACCGCGGCGTCAAACAACAGTTCATCCACAAAGGGCAAGTCAGTCAACAGCGGCGCAGAGATTTCCGCAAACACTTCCTTGACGTTAAAATCGCCTTTCGAATATTGGAACGCGTTAAAGAAAGTCGCACCCGTGGAGGCAAAGGCATCCGGTACGGTTTCGCTTTCTTCTTTGCGGTATTCAACACCGGCGGAGAAACCCATAAATCCGGCAGGCAGTTCAAACAGGGCGCTATTGTTTACACTGGCGTTAAACACTGTCTGGCGAATGGTGCTGTGACCATAAGACGTGGTATTGATCCAGTTACGCCCTTCTTCGCTGATACTGCCGTCACCGAACAAACTGACAGGCACACAGCCTTTGGCGCGGGCCGCTTCGTCACGACACACTATTTCACCGCTGCTCAGGCGAATAGCGTCGGTGGCTTTGTCAAAGTTATCGCGCACCAGGTTATTGCGGTTCCACTGCTTAAGACGGGTTTCACCAAACAAGCCATAGGCTTCATACGCCCAGTCATCACCAAACACGCCATCGGCGCCCAACACAAAACGCTTAGTGGAACGGGTGTTGTCTTCGGTACGACGGCCAGCGTCTTCCAGGAAACGGTTCAGTTCAATGCTATCCAGGTTATTGGCATCCATCAGGGTCGCCAGGCTCTGGTGAATAAAGGCATTGTCACGCTGAATAACTACCGGAGCATTAGTTGCATCATAAAACGCGGGTTGGCCGATAGACTGACCGCGAGTACGCACATATTTGGCTTCGGCAAATAGGTTTAGTGCTTCAGATACCTCAAAAGTCCCTTTGGTATTCAGGTTCATGCGATCGAAAGTCGGCTGCAGCTCAACATAACGGGTCAGGTTCAAAAATTCGCAGTCGGTGCACTTGTATCCTGTGCTGTCCAGTTGCCCTACATTCTGCAGACGCACCGAACCGTCAGGATCAAAGGCATACCAATTACCGTCCACGTAGGTATTGCCACCTGGCAGGTTATCCAGCCAGCCGGTGTTATACAAAGTAATGTTGTCGGCGATACCGTCATGCACAAATACGCCATTTTCATCACGGGCATCTTTACTGGCGGGGTTACGCACCGACATATAGGGGGTGCGGGTTTGATCGCGATCATTGGCGTTCATACCGTCCTGGCTGGCGTATTCGGCAGCAAAGGCGATATTACCGCGACCATCGGCAAAGTCCTGACCAAAAGACAACGACACTTTGTCGTTCTTATAGGGACCTTCTTCACCTTTACCTTTAGTGGCAGAGAAGTCCACTCCGGTGATGTTTTTCTTCAGACGGAAATTCACCACACCGGTTACCGCATCTGCACCATATACGGCAGAGGCACCGCCGGTAATAATTTCTACCGAGTCTAACCAGGCGGTGGGGATGGTGTTAGTGTCAACCGATGCGCTACCGGCGCTGCTGGCCACATGGCGACGACCATCAACCAGTACCAGGGTACGAGAGGTGCCCATGCCACGTAGATCCAGAATGCTCAGGCCAGCGGTGCCGATAGAGCGACCGGAGTTACCCAGTGAAAAGGTGGCCGCCAGTGAAGGCAGTTCGTTAAGCACTTCACCAATGTTCATGGCACCGGTTTCAACCAGATCCGCGCCAGAAATAACAGTAACAGGGGAAGGCGCAATGGCGCCTTCACGAAGAATCCGGGAGCCAGTTACCTGAATTTTCTCAACAGCAACGGCTTGGTCAGTATTATCCTGGGCAACGGAATGTGCCGAAAATCCAAAAAATGTTGTGGCCGTCAGCGCATAACGCACGGCATTGGATACTTTAGAGTTTAAATACATTGATTGTGCTTCCCACTTTACCACTTGAGGGTGAATATTTTTTCACTGCTTACGCAGTTTTATTTACTCTTTCGTTCCCTTTTCAGGGGGCGCGGATAATAAGCAGCAAGCCTTAAGCTGGTCAACAGCAGAACCGACGAACAGCAGTAAAAACGTGGCTTTGAAAAGACTGAGCAACAAAATAAAAACAGATTTTACACCACGCTAACCAAAGCGATTGAAAATCAAGCTGGATAAATTTCAATCTGCACTAGCCGAGAAATATGACAATATGATTAATTATTCCGTTCTATCGCATAAATAATAATTTTGAGTTCTTTATTACTGCTGAATAATTAGTGCATAAATTAAAAAGCCCGCATTTGCGGGCTTCTTCTATCAGGCATAAAAGGATTTTTGTTGCTCTGCCATTTCTTTAAGTAATGGCGCGGGGCTGAATTTATCCCCGTACAATCCCTGGTAATGTTCCAATCTGGCCACCACATGGTTGATGCCCAGGCTGTCCATATAGCGGAATGGGCCACCGAGGAATGGCGGGAAGCCAATACCAAAGATAGCGCCGATATCACCGTCCCTGGGGCTACGAATAACCTGCTCGGCCAGACAAAGTGCCGCTTCATTCAGCATCAGCAGTGCGCAGCGCTCGGCAATTTGGTCATGGCTGAATTTCTGCGACGGGCTGATCCCCAGCAAAGAATAAACGCTGTCATCCACCTCTTTGCCAGGTTTTTTACCGCTGTACTTGTACAGTCCACGCTTGTTTTTCTTGCCTTTGCGATCATCTGCCAGCAGTTTGTCGAAAGCATCCGGGGCACGGAAACGCTCACCCAGTTCAGCCACCAGAATGGGCGCAATTTTAGCACCGATATCAATGCCCACCTCATCCAGCAACTTCATGGGGCCAACCGGAAAACCAAAATTCAGCAACGCCTGATCTATTTGCTCAATCGGCTCGCCGGCCAGCAGCACACAGGCCGCTTCATTCATATAGGGGGCCAAAATACGGTTAACATAAAATCCTGCACCGTCTTTCACCACTATCGGGGTTTTACCCTGTTTGCGGGCCAAATCCACTGTGGTAGAAATAGTATCAGCAGATGTGCCAGCATGGGGAATGACCTCGGCCAGCGGCATTTTATCCACCGGTGAGAAATAGTGCAGGCCAATTACCTGTTCCGGACGTGCTGCCTGTTCGGCTATCTGTCCAATTGGAATGGATGATGTGTTGGTGGCAAAGATCGTGTCTTTTTTAGCATTGGTTTCTATGTCCGCCACCATCTGTTGTTTAAGCTTAAGATCCTCAAACACCGCCTCAATCACCACATCCACATCGGCAAAGCCGGAATAATCCGTACTGCCGGTCAGCAGCGAAAGCTGTTTCTGCATCTCGGATTTACGCATAAAACGGCGCTTAACCTTCTTGATCAGCAGGTCATAGCTGTATTTCATGGCGTTGGCGATCCCTTCGCTGCGAATATCTTTGATCCGTACCGGCAGACCGGCTTTACTGCTGGTCACAAAAGCGATACCACCACCCATCAGGCCACCGCCCAATACCGCGGCTTTCTGCACTTTGGCTGGTTTAACCCCTTCTACACCGGTTTCTTTTTTCATTTCAGTGGTAGCGAAGAAGATATTGCGTAGCTGTTTTGACTCCGGCGTCATCACCAGATGACCAAAATGGCGGGCCTCCAGTTCATAGCCACGACTGGCATTGGCCCCCGCTTCAATACAATCGATAATGCGCTCTGGTGCCGGATAGTTACCGCGGGTTTTACTGCGGGTCTGCTTGCGCGCCTGGTTAAACAGGAAATTACGACCAAAGGGCGTACGCTCCAGGGCCTGCCCTACCAGGTTCAATTTGGGTGGCTGGCGCTTGGGCTTGTGCTTTTTAGCAAATTGAACGGCCACATCAAGCAGAATAGACAAGGGCACAGCGTCGTCTACCAGACCGTCTTTCTTGGCTTGCTTGGCGCGTAGTTGCTTGCCCGTCAGCATCATCGTCATGGCTTTTTGGATACCAATCAGTTTTGGCAGACGCTGCGTACCGCCACTACCGGGCAATAAGCCTAACTGCACTTCCGGCAAACCCATCACGGTTTTGTCATCCAGACTACAAATCCGGTAGTGACAGCACAGTGCCAATTCAAGTCCACCGCCCAGAGCCGGGCCATGAATCGCCGCCACCACCGGAATCTTCATATCTTCGATACGCTTAAACATTTGCTGCCCGGCACGGGACAAAGCTTCTGCGTCATCTGCAGATTGGCAGGCGGCCAGCATACTGATATCTGCACCCGCCACAAACGAGCTGGGTTTACCACTGGCTAATACCAAGCCTTTGATGGTGGTATCTTTCTCAATCTCATCCAACTGCGCGGCAATTTGCTCGGCAAACTCCGTCTTGAGGGTATTCATGCTCTCGCCTGGCACATCCATGGTCAGAATAGCGATACCGTCATCCCTGCGACTCAGGGAAAATGCGCTGGTCAATTCTGTCATATTGTTCTCCTTATTCTGTTTCCAGGATCATGGCGGCGCCCAAACCACCGGCGGCACAAGCGGTAACCAGCCCGGTTCCACCACCTCGGCGATTCAGCTCATTCAGCATCTGGGTGATCATACGTGTGCCGGTGGCAGCAAATGGATGACCATAGGCAATGGAACTGCCCATCACATTAAACTTATCCATATCCATCTCGCCTATCGCCTTATCGCGACCTAACTTCTGTTTGGCGAAGTCAGCACTGGCAAACATTTTCAGATTGGCCAGGGTCTGTGCAGCGAAAGCTTCATGCATTTCAATCAGGGTTAAATCACTTAGCGTCATACCCGCTCTGTCCAGCGCTATGGGGGTAGCATAAGACGGGCCCATCAGCATGTCTTCCCAGACATCAATGGCAGCAAAGGCGTAACTGCGAATATAGCCAAGCGGCGTGTAGCCGAGGGCCTTGGCACGACTTTCGGTCATCATTAGTACCGCAGAGGCACCGTCGGTTAAAGGCGTGGCATTGGCGGCTGTTACCGTACCGTATTTACGGTCAAATACCGGACGCAACTTGGCATACCCTTCCAGTTTGGAATCAAAGCGGATGTTGTTGTCCTGCTCCAGCGCCCCTTTGTATGGTTCGGCATAGGCGGTCATCACCTCACCGCTAAGTTTGCCTTCCTGCCAGCTTTTTGCTGCATTGCTATGCGAGCGGTGCGCCAGCGCATCCTGGTCTTCCCGGCTGATTTGATGACTCTTAGCCATTTGTTCCGCCGTATCGCCCATGGACAGGCCGGTGGAATATTCGGCCACCGCAGGCGGCACGGGCAACAGGTCTTTAAAGCCGAGGCGCTTAATCACATTCCACTTCTGCCCGAGGGTTTTGGTTTTTTGTAGGTCGACCAGTGCACGGGCCAGATTTTTGGATACCCCAATGGGAGATACCGAGGTGGAATCTGCCCCACCGGCAATACCCACTTCAATGGTGCCTGCCATCATAGATTCAGCAATATTTACTGCCGCCTGAAAACTGGTGGCACATGCACGGGATACACTGTAGGCATCGGTATGCACGTTCATGCCCGTTCCCAGTACAATTTCCCGGGCAATATTGGGTGCTTCCGGCATTTGCACGACCTGGCCATACACCAGTTGTTCCACCAGCTTGGGGTCCAGGTTATTGCGAACCAGCATTTCATTGACCACCATTTTACCCAAATCCACAGCCGGTACGCCGTGGAAGTAAGTGGCCATTTTTGCAAAGGGAGTGCGAAGACCTGCCACAATGGCAATACGATCTCCGCTGCGCGTGGTCACGCTGCGGGTGACAGAGGATGGGTTACCTGGCATTCTGTTTCCTTTTAGTGGTCAGACCTGTTTGGCAGGATTGTACTCTTTGCCGAGCAAAATTCAAATTCTAGCCTATGTGCATCAGGTTGAGATCAGCGGGACTAGCCTGGTTGATGTTCCGCTTTAACCAAATCGGCGGCCTTTTCGGCAATCATGATGGCCGGCGCATTCGTATTACCACCTATCAGACTTGGCATAACAGACGCGTCCACCACGCGCAGGCCACTTAATCCCCTGACCTTAAGTGCCGGGCACACAACCGCCATAGCATCATCAGCCAGCCCCATCTTACAAGTGCCTACCGGGTGATAAATGGTTTCCGCCTTAGCACGGATAAATTCCAGCAAATCCTGGTCTGTTTGTTTGTCTGCACCAGGCAACCATTCTTTTGGCTGGTACTGACTAAAAGCAGGTTGTGACAATATTTCGCGCGCCAGCCGAACACCGTCCAACATCGCCTGCCGATCATCTTCATGGCTCAGATAGTTGGGGTCCATCAATGGTGATTGCGCGGGGTCGGCCGACTGCAAACGAATCGTGCCGCGACTTTTAGGATACAGATAACAAACGTGTAACCCATAGCCGTAGCCCCACACCAGGCTGCGACCGTGATCCTGCAATATGGCTGGAATAAAGTGAAACTGCAGATCGGGTATCCCCTTGGACAAACTGCTGCTGACAAAGCCGCCCGCTTCAGCAATATTGCTCGAACCCATGCCACTGCGCCGCATCAGATATTGCCACACTCCCTGGGTATAACCGGGCACCGCGCCTGGTGCGACGCCGTAGCCAGCCACTTTTCTGCTCTTGCATTGCACTATGGCATCCAAATGGTCCTGCAGGTTTTCGCCCACGCCGGGTAAATCATGCAGAACGTTAATTCCCTTTGATGCCAGATGTGCTGCGGGCCCAATACCAGACAACATTAAAATCTGTGGTGAGTTAATCGCACCGGCACTGAGCAGCACTTCTTTATCTGCAAGCCAATGCTGAACCTGGCCCTGCTGCACAAATTCCACTCCTAGCGCCCGACCATTCTCAATAAGTAAGCGATTAACCTGGCCCGAGGTAACAATATGCAGATTACGGCGAGATTTCGCCTGGCTTAAATAGGCTTTGGCTGCAGAACAGCGCTGCCCTTCGCGCTGCGTCACCTGATAAAACCCCACGCCCTGGCGCTGATCCCGGTTAAAATCCGCCAGATGTTCAAAACCAGCCGCCTGACCGGCCGCCACAAAATCCTGCGACAGCCTGCTGACATGGCGCAGGTTACTCACCGACAAGGGGCCGCCCACCGCGTGGAAATCATCTTCGCCCATGGCCTGGTCTTCGGCTTTTTTAAAATACGGCAGTACCGACTGCCAGTCCCAGCCATCCGCTCCCTGCGCCTGCCAATTGTCGTAATCTTGCATGGCACCGCGAATGTAGCACATAGCATTAACCGAGCTAGAACCGCCCAGGGTTTTGCCCCTTGGCCAGTAAAGACTGCGGTTATGCAATTCCTTTTGTGGCGCTGTGGTGTAATTCCAGTTGATAGAGCGAAACCGGCTAAGCAGTGCCAGGCCAAAAGGAATATGAATTAGGGGGTTGGTGTCTGGCTTGCCGGCTTCCAGCAAGCAAACCTGCCAGGCCGGATTTTCCGACAATCTGGCTGCCAGCGCGGCACCGGCAGACCCTGCGCCAACTACAATAAAATCAAAATGTCTTATCTGCGCCATCGGACCACCTGCGTTATTACTGATCGTACCAGTGAGTCTACCAAAGATTTCTCAGCACCCGCACCGAAAGTTAGGGGGTTTTAATAACGATTTGTCCATTATTTATGCATAATGCGACAGCAAGATGAAAGGGCAGCCTGGAGGTCGGCTGCCCGCATTTTGTGCCTGAATCGCAGCAGGTTACCGGTTGCGACCATACTGCTCGTGGGATGATACCCAATCGGCCGAGGAAATCGCCGATGCCAGGGAGATTTCACCGGCCAGCGCCACCGCCCCGACAATTTCGGCAAACTTGTACACCCGGTCACGGCCGTAGCAATCCATTAATTCCAGACATTCCCTTTGTGTGCCGATACCGGTGCCACCGCCATAAGTCGCCACAATCAACGACGGAATGGTCAGCGACAGATACAGATCACCGTCATCAGTGAGCTCACTGTAGAGAATACCGGCCGATGATTCAGATACGTTGGCCACATCCTGCCCGGTGGCAATAAACATGGCAGTGATGCCATTGGGGGAATGCAAGCCGGTGTTATTTACCCCAGACAGAAATGAGCCGACACCCGCCACCCGACCATGGTAATCAATTTGTTTGGGCTCAACCCGCATCACCTGCAGTAAATGTTCACGTTTTAAGGTGATTTCACTGACCACCCGCTTACCCCGGGTGCGCATAATATTAATTTGCGAGGCTTTCTTGTCGGTAGCGAAGTTGGACTCCAGATAAAAATTGCGAATGCCTTTATAGTGATCGAGGATCCAACCACAGGCGGCAAAAGTAGCTCTGCCGACCATATTCTGTCCGGCTGCGTCACCAGTGCGGAAGTTAAAGCGCAGGAAAGCAAATTTATTCGACAGAAAATGGTCAATGTAAGTCAACTTGGCAACCGATGAGGTGGCTTCGGCTTCATGACGAATACTGTCGAGATTTTCCCTGATCCACTGCACAAAATCCCGTGCTCCTCTGGCGTCATCAAACACAAATACCGGTGCTCGCTGCATGGCATCGTCCACCACGGTACTTTTCACTCCACCACTCATATTAAACAGCTTCATGCCACGGTTATACGAGGCCACTAACGTGCCTTCGGTTGTGGCCAATGGCACCATAAAGTCGCCCTGAGCGTGTTCGCCATTAATACGAAATGGCCCGGCAATGCCGATAGGCACCTGCGCCACACCGATAAAATGTTCAATATTGCCCTGCAGGCTATGGGGGTCGATGCTGTACTTGCCCACATGATTGATTTTGGCATCACTGAATTGTTCAAAAAAGCGCTGGCGAGCCTGAATAATCTCCTCGCCGTAATCATCAGTGTCCGAGCGGGGAACTTTGTTATGGTCCACCTTGTTTTCGGTCACCACATCTTCCACTTCCAGTTTCAATGTACCAAAGGGGGAGGCTTTAAAACTCACCAGTATTTTGTGTTTTTGCTGTGGCAGTGGCTGGCATTGCTCGATATGTACAAACAACGAACTCTTGAGCGGAAAGTCATGGCTGCCCATGCTGTTAAATTCGGCCAGCGGTAAGGTCTGCCCATCAGCCAGTTGCAGAAAAATCTTATCCCTGGGTACTTCCTTACCGCCTATGCGTATCTCGCTAACTTCCTGGACTATGGCATCCTTAAGGCGGTTTTTCAGGGAGAAACGCACTCCGCTGCCCATATTGGTTAAACTGCCTCTGTTATATAGTTGTTTTAGAAGAATACTTGGAATGAACATATCTGCTTGCTACCCCTGTTGTTGTCAGCCATCCTGAATAGCCTTGAACGGAAGGCTGTTTGTTTATGCCTATCAACTATTGTTGATAAAACCGCCAAATGCTAGTTTTATATAGTATTTTTTCTTTGATAACAGTAAGTTGCAACAATGCCCAGAGAGGAAATGCTGTGCTGACATCTGACAAGCTCCTGCAACGTGCCAAGTACTGGCTTTACGCTTGGTTGGTACGCTTCGGCAGACTGCGTCAGTTCAGTATGTCGGTGGACGAAGTCAGTGCCCTGCTGGTGCCCAATCTGCCAATTCAGTTAAACCTGGCGATCCCTGGCGGCAATGGCCTGTTGAACGTGTTGAGTGTGGAGCTCAGCCTGCCAGACAACAAAATGCAGATGGCGTTACTGTGCGAATTCAAGGTGGAGATGCGCGGGGTCAGAATTTACCAGGCACATATAATGGCCACGGTGCAGGGAAAACCGCACTTTCTTAAGCAAAGTGCCACTATTCGCCCCATGCAGGTCAGCCTGAATACAATCCAACTGCTGCAGGATGACTATCTGGTGATTAAAAGTAGCAGAGATATTCTGGCCCGCCTGCTGCCAGACTCTATTTCAGGTTGGGTCAATGCTTCGTTGGATGTATTCAGTGGTGGCTTGTATAAAGAAGCCGCCGCCTATCTGGACCTTTATGTTAGCGGTGGCAAGCAAAGAGTACTGGATTACCACAAAGGGCAAATTGAAAAGCAGTTGCTGGATCTGGTGACCAGTGGCGAACTGGATTATCAGTTGGATGAACACCTGCCCGATGAACGGCTGTTTGCCCGCCTCGGCAAAGAAGTGCAAGTGCAGAACGGGCAGTTAGTGTTTTTGTTTCACCACTGACAGCGATATACCACAAAACGGCGGCTGCCATGTTGAATGTCACTGTCCACCGTCAGGGCGTTACCACCCAGTTTTACCGCTTCATTCTGGCCCAGTTTTAACAGTTCAGCGGCCATTTTTTCCTGGTCTCGCTCGACAAAGGCGATTTTATCCAGCACCTGCGCATTGGCACTGCCCAGGCGCTGACAGTCAGCAAGCTGATGCTTTTCCAGCAACACGACAGCATCTGCGCCAGGCACCGATTCCACCGATGCACAACCACTTAAAACCAGTAAAGGAAAAATACCATTCAACAACTTCATTAGTGCACCATTGGTTCGCGGGCAAGTTCTTTATCTAGGGCTTCGTCCTGAGCATGTTTCAGCTCATCGTCGACAATGGACTTTACCTCATCATCCACCCACTCACCAATATCTTCAATATTCAGGCTTGGGTCGTCGGCACATTTATCCAGCATTTCAAAGGCTTCCACAAAATAATGAGCCATGTTGTCCAGCGAGCTGATATGGGTGTTGCAACACACCAGACCAATATTGGCGGTCTGGCCATAGGTCAGCAGGGTGATATTCACCCCGCCCCCCGGCGTAATAGTGGAAATAGGGTAAGCCGCCAGCAGTTTGGCATCGCGCAGATAGCGGGTCTGGCTTGGCCCTGGCACATTGGAAATAAGGATATTGGCGATGGGCTTAAACCAATCCGACAAATGCAGCAACTCCACCACCAGCGCCACCGCCTGAATCAATATGGTGTAGTAGCTAAAAGCGCCTGGCTCTGAGCGTTTCGCCGCATTTTTAACGATGCGGTGGTTTTCAATAATCTGCCGCAAACGCAGGTAGGGGTCCATTTCACCGTGCGCCAGTTTGACCGGCACTATAGCTATCTTATTGCCACCGGTCTGCTCACCCGGCTTGCGCAGGTTAATCGGCATATTGGTATACAGCGCCTTTTTAAAACTATGGTGGCCGTAGTCCTTTAAAAAACGATGCACGCCGATATCGAAACAACAGAGTAAAATTTCATTGGCCGACGCACGCATGCGCTTCGACAGCGCCTGCACACGGGTAAAGTCCAAATCCGCCACCGCCACTACCCTGCCTGGCTTGACCTGGCCGGTCAGCACCGTGCGCGTGCCGGAAAACGGAATAGGCATGTAGTGATCATTAATACGCACCAGCTTTACAAGCAAACGAAACAGGATCCAAAACAGGTCCACCACGGTGCGCAGAAAATGCCAGGCACTGGATATCAGTCCAGACAGCCAGTGCTTGGGACGGCGCTGGCGAAAAGGTTGCGGCAGCGCCCAAACCGGAGTAAAGCCATCGATATCAGGTTGTTCCCGGTAACCGGCCTGAAACCAGCGGATCAACGCGGCACCATCACCATACATATGGTGAATTTTCACATAAATGGCGAAATGCCCGCCCTGCCGGCTTTGAATCAGATGGTACTGCCAAAGAGGTTTGTCTCTGTCCAGACGAGGCTCATGTAATTTGGCAATAAAGCGGTTTAAACCTGCCTTGTCACCCACATCATCGATAATATGCAGTTGCACATGATACTGCATATCCAGCTCCCGCACGGTCACCAGTCGCAGCGGAAAACCCAGCATCTGTTCAACTATGGTATTAAAAGGGCTGGACGGCTTATCAAAACGACGAAACTGTTCGGCCAGATTAGGCAGATAGTCTTCGCCGGCCCCTGCGGGTAATTCAAGCAATTGCAGACAGGCTACATGTTTAGGGTTACTGTCGGATTCTGTTATCCAAAACGCCCGATCAAGAAAACTAATCTTTCGCGTCACTCTGCATGCTCCCTGTTCTGTTCCCGTTGCCCGCTACGCACGGTCTGCTGAAAATCTTGCCATGCGCCCGGTTCGATCTGCATATAAGGTCTAAGTAGAAACAACATATTGCGCATACACTGCTGCTCAAAAGCCTGAGCGTCCAGCTCCTGCGCTTTTAACAGAGCATAGTTGCCGGCCTGGCTGAATACCAACCCCAGTTGCTGCAACATCAGCGGCACGTCGGAAGGTTCAAGACTAAGCAGCCCCTGCCCAATAAACTGATTCAAACAGTCTTCTAAACGCTGGTCTTGCTGCTTAAGCAGCAAACGAAATGGCTTAACCAATCCAGGGTATTTTTCCAGTAAATCAACCGGATTACGGTACAGAAAGCGAAAGGTCAGATTGACGTCCAGCAGCAAATGCAAGAAGTAGAAAAACTCGTCCAGCTCCAGTGTCTGCTGCGGAGCAATAAGCAGGGGGTGCATTTGCTCCCGGTATAACTCAAACAAGGCCAGGACAATCACTTCCTTGCCTTTAAAATGGTAATAAAGATTGCCCGGACTGATATCCAACTCCATGGCGATATCTACGCTGGTCACCGCAGACTCGCCATGGGTATTGAACAATTCCAGACTGGTAAACAAAATCCGTTGTGCTGTTTTACTGGCCATGGCCGTCACCTGGATAGTTCTTGTACACCCAGACTAACGGTATTTTGGCTAAAGCGAAAGCACTCAGACACTTTTACCCTAAAGCAGCCACTGACCAGTGAAGTGGTTAACTAGGTTCAGGCTTTTTCGTTAGTTAACAATAGCCTTCAGAGTTTTTCGAGCTGGTATCCCTGCGCTGCCAGTTGTGCCAGCAAACCATCCGGGCCCACCAGATGCAATGCTCCCACCAGTACCAGTTCCACTTCTTTATCCTGTAACATCTTAACCAGTTGCGGTAGCCAGTTATCGTTACGGGTTTTCAGCAGGCTGGTGTATAAGGCCGGGTGACTTTCCAGCATAGGCTGTATGCCCTCTTTCTCAAGCGCTTTAATATCCGCTTCACGCCAGGCATGGCGCAGCTTGGTCAGCATATCCGGCAGGCTTTGCATGTCTTCCAGGGTATACAGCACCAGTTCGTCTTCCTGCCCCGCGCCCATGTCGGCCAGATACCCCATCTGCTGCTCCGGTGTTTCCAAAAAGCCCAGTGCCTTGCCATCTTCAGATGCCTTAAGCAGATAATGGGAATCGACGCCAAGCTGATCCAGCCCCAGCTTTTGCATTTCCAGTTTGGTCAGGATCAGCGCCAGCATGGCGGCTTTATAACCCATCAGCGGTTTTGCCTGCATGCCGTGGGCCTGTAAATAATCATGCAGTTTGGTGAATGTGGCAGGGGACAATTTGTCTGCCAAACTCTGTCCGGCCGGTAAAGTCATCAGCGCCATGATCTGCTGCATAAAGGCCGGTTCCTGCATCAAACGGATATCGGTTTCCAACACCACTTTAGCGGCGTTTTGATAGGCCTGGTCAAAACCGTCAGGCAGCGGATAGTCGGTCTTACTCAATAAATGCAGGGTGCCGCCCAAATACAGTTGGCTCCCGGCTTTTGACACCCGCCATACGGCACCATCGGCCTGACATAGTGACGACAAGCAGCATAACAACAGCAACCAATGCTTCATTGATATTCCTTTTATAAAAAAGCCGACTTTACCCCAAGTGCCGGTAACAAGGGAAAAACAAAGTGCGGCGAATACCAGCAAGCTTTTACAAATTGACGGCAGCCGATTAACAACTGATACAGTCAGCGAGTTCCCCCTTACATAGCATATGGGCAGTTGAGTTTTTTTACGTTATTCACCAACGGGAGACCCTATGTATAACAAGATCACCGCAGTACTGGCTTTAGGCCTGCTGCTAGGCGGCTGTGAGCTGGACTTGAGCAGCGACGGCAATAAGGAAGATCCGGCTTTTAGCTTTGACTTTGAACAAAACGACCATGGCTGGAGCGCTGGCTTTTCCGATTATCCACCGGATGATCCCGATACCCACGAACTCAGCTCCGGTCTTAAGGCGTTGCCTACCGACAGCCAGAAGCAAGGGTTTATGCTGTCAGGCCATAATCGCAGTGACGATTTGTTTATGTATATTAAAGGTAAATTCACCGGCCTGGAGCCCAGCAGCCGTTATCAGGCCAATATCAGCGTGAACCTGCTAACCAATGCCGGTGAAGGTTGCATGGGAATAGGCGGCGCCCCTGGCGAAGCAGTGTGGATGAAATTTGGTTTTGGTGAGCAAGAGCCCAAACAGGCCGACTACTACCTGAACCTGGACAAAGGCGCGCAAAACAATAACGGCAAAAACGCTAAAATTATTGGCGATATTGCCGCCAGCGGCGCCAACTGCGAGGGCAGCAAGTATGTAGAAAAAGTGCTGGCCAGCAACAAAGACAGCTGTATTGAGTTTACCACCAACCAGGACGGCAGCATTTGGTTGTTTGTCGGTACAGACTCCGGCTTTGAAGGTAAAACCACCCTGTATTACGACAAGATTTATATTCAGTTGAAGCGTTTGTAATTTTTATCCCTAAGCGCTCGGCTGGCAATGTCTGCAGCCCCCGGGCCCAGGTGGTAAAACACCTAGGCCCGGCGATGCCGCCACCACCTGGTATGCAACTAATAATGCTAAAACAATCGCTTACCTGTTATGGCAATATACAAAGCAAGCACACCCACAAGCGAGTAAAGCACCTCAAATACGCCAATGCTGGTGATGCCTTGATCAAAGGCACTGATCACAATCATCACCGCCAGTAATAACGATGGAACAGCGGCAAGCGCCACAATCAGGCGAATCGTTGGCGGCAGCTTAGCTGTATTGTTTGTATTGTTCATTGCACTCCTTAACCGCCGACATTCGCTCGTTCAGCTATCAATAACCGATTCCCAGGTACCGTAAAACCTCAAACCAAGTGACTCCGCCAGCTTTATCGATGGCTCGTTATCCACTTGCGTTCGATACTGCAGAATGTAGCCGTGTTTTGCAATTTCCCCATGAGCATAATTAACGAGTTTTTTAGCCATGCCCTGCCCCCGAAAAGCAGGTGCCGTAATCACGCCCAAATCGGCAATATGGCTTTGCCGCCATGGATACAGGCTACAGGCCGAGACAAGTTTATCGTGCAAAAACAATCCAAAAACCTGCCAATGGTCCAACTCTACCCAGGCGTTGTCCCACTCGTCATCATCAATGTCCTGTTTAAATTCTGCATAAAGCTGTGTATCTGCCTCACTCAGACGGCGAATCACAATATTGCTACCAGCCACATTGACCGTGGCAGGCTGTTCAGAAAAATACACCCGGTCCGGACTGTGCACCTCAATACCTGCCTCTGACAGGCGCGTTCTGAATGAGCCTAGGTCATTCACTGCGGATGTATGCTCCAAGCACAACTGCGCTGCCATTTGAGGGGCAATACTCACCCGGGTTTTACCCTGGCTGCAGGTCAAAATAGTGATTTTTTCATCTTCAGCAAGTTCATGATGAATATAAATATCCATATCAAGCCCTGTTACACTGGGCTCACCGCTAAAGTAAAAATCTGACCAAACACATTCAAACTTATTCATCACCGCGCACTCCAACCGTTCATCTGAACAAGGTTAACCCCTTTGCCTGTGAGTTCAGCAACACTAAACTGGCCAGCTTTTTTGAAAATCTTGCCAGATACACTGCTGTCCTTGAATTTAAAAAAGCCGACGTTGTGACACCTTCATACCTTGTATCGCCCTGCCACCCGTCACTCTTCTATCAGAATCTGCAATCAGATTGGATTTGCCAGTGTCATTTTCGCCAACCAAAAATGTTGTATCAGGGTGCGGCACCCGTTGCTGGTCCGGCCAAAGGATTAATGAGTTCTCTTTTTACTGATTCGGTGCCCACAATCTGGGCTGTTAGTTGGTGCACTGACTTTCCCGCCTGCTTTACCGTCCCTTAAATCTATCTTGTCTTCTAAAACTTTGAGGTGGGACTCGTTTCCTTCAGAGCGATATTTAGCTTGGGATGTGTCGGCATCATTTCTACCGAATTTAAAATTTTGAAATGAATCATAAAAATTCGCCAAGAAGTTTTTTTTATTTAAACCGGTAAATAACTTTCAATAACGGGCGCAGGCACGCAGGGCATAATGGCGAAACCGTCCTGCGCTTATGCGGCCCAGCGAACGAAGTGATTTTATTGGGTTGTTATGTGATTTTTGTGTCAACGCCACTTTTCTCTTTGATAGTTTTTGTCATTCGATACATTGAATACAAATACATACTTGGAAGAAGTGCCCCCATAAAGAAAATTGGGCTACTTGAGCTTATAAATTCGATATAAGAAAGCCCATTAAGCTGAGGTTTTAGCGGTATAGAGTCATAAAGAACCCACAATCCCCCTAACACCAAAACAAAATGCAAAGCGATAGACAGCATCAGACGAACTTTGGACTTGGCCGCGGACTCAGCCCATTTTATGGGATCATTAAACAAACTCATGAAGTATCCTTTCTGAATCGCATAACAAATGATATGGACTCCCCTTTTCCCGGAGTTTTGCCAAACTTAAGGGCAACTGTTGAGGAGAACTGTCCATGTGTGATTACAACTATGTCTATGGCATTGTTTAGCCAATTTGCGTTTTAGTATCCACAGCTAAGACTGTCGTGACAAGGTTTGAATAACATGACCTCCTTGCCCTTTATGACATGCTCCCATGGCGTACCAGTCCCATTCGGGTATCCTGCCTGTTGCCTTCGGGCCAGCTAAAGCTGTTCCAATGCGTTCCAGAAGCATTGGTGAACTCCGACGGTAACCGCTAGCGCGCTTATGTCGTAGGTTCGTTGAAAGCTGTGAAAAATTTAAGAATTAATTGGGTATCAGAAAGAGAGAAAATGGTCGGCGTTAGAGGAATTACTCCGGGCGTCCTGCCCTTCGCCCTTTGGGCCAGCTAAAGCTGTTCAAATTCGCTCCTGACGAATTTGTACTCCGGGCGTCCTGCCCTCCGCCCTTCGGGCCATCGTCATCCCTCCGATGTTCCAATGCGTTCCAGAAGCATTGGTGAACTCCGACGGTAACCGCTAGCGCGCTTATGTCGTAGGTTCGTTGAAAGCTGCGGAAAATTTAAGAATTAATTGGGTATCAGAAAGAGAGAAAATGGTCGGCGTGAGAGGATTTGAACCTCCGACCCCTGACACCCCATGACAGTGCGCTACCAAGCTGCGCTACACGCCGACTGAAGAGGCTGCAAAGTTTACTTATTTTACCTGGCTTTGCAATGCCCAGATGACAGAAAAAAGATCGTTTGCCGATAATCTGTGCAGTCTGGGCGAGTGATGGGCAATCTGCCGGGGTTTTATACGGTATGGGTTGTGTGTCTTTGGATGTTTATTGCCATATTGATGGCCGGTTTGTTGAATCACCAACGTCTATACAACTTGCGCTTGGCAAGATAAGGCTGATTCTCCCTTAACAGACTTACGCCTTCTTTATCAAAACAACTGGATCAGCGTAGCTGACTATCCCTCCGAGAGTCAGAACGGTTAGTACCCGCTATTCACCCAATCGCATTAGCGACCACTCTGGTAAGGCGTTTAATTAATCTGTCATAATTTTTTAATAGCCTCTGCCTACTGCTTTTTCGCCAGAGCCATAATGTCACTCGCTGTTATCCGAACCCCCACTGTTAACCTTGCTCTGCTTATGTTTGCTTTCGCACTTTACCTGGCAATGTCGTTGTTACTTTCTGTCCATAAACTAACGCCCCCAGACATTAATAATCTGTATACCTACCGCTGCCAGTTACAAGCGCCAACCGCTGACCACACCCTAAGGATCCGCAATGTGGTGTCCAATCTGTCCATCGATCTGGCCAGGCAATTGTGTCACTCTGACATTATGGCGAAACAAGGTTATCAATACATTGAGATCAGTTGGCCACCTGCAGGACAAATTACCGCTAAGTCATTGTTAGCGCAGGAATATGACTTTTTACTCAATCGTCATCATAATCTTAAGGGGTTGCTCAACGACATTGACGAGCTGTATCAGGAAATTATTGAATATCCGTTACAACCTATTTTTTGGTGGAGTAAAAGCGCACCACCACAACTTACTCCTGCGTTTTTCCAGCATAAACGGATTGGCGTCACCAGTAATACCGAAAGCCACCCTTATTATCTGATACCACTGAAATCCCTGGCTGATGCCGGAATCCAGTTGTCAGACGAACAATTGGTCATACTCCCCACCCCCGATACGCTGTTACAGGCTTTTGCCGAAGGTCATGTGGATATGATTATGGCGTCGGCTCAACTGCCGAGCCAGTTGCAGGCTCATCTGCACGATTATCCGCTATACCATTCACAGCAAGCTTGGGAGGTTGCCAGCAGCAGTTGGTTTGCCAGCAAAAAAATCAGCGATACCCCGGAGATCCTGTGTGAGTTTGTGCGGGCCAACACTGTGTATGCTGAGGTGATAAAAAACTACGCAAAACAGGCAACCATTTATGCTCAGTGCTAAGTACCACAGACGGCTGGCGATATGGTGTGCGCTGGTTGTGTTGTCTTTGCCGTGCAGCTATTACACCGCCTTATTAAGTGTCAGGCAGCAGTTGAACACCTATCTGCAGGAATCGCTAACGATGCACGTGAACGATGCGCTGCAATCAAGTATTCATGATCTCAATAACCGCCGGTTTATTGTCGAACAAATTAATCAACACATCTCGCAGTGGCAAACTCAAGCTGTGGCCGGTCACTTTTTAAGCGGACAATTGACGTTGTTGGACTGGCAAACCAATAACCCCCTACCTCAGGGCGGGCCGGATACGCTCAACTTGCAATGGGATTCTGGCCCCGCACATCACCAGATGCAGTTCAAACTAAGTTGGCAATTAGACACAGTTAAATGGCTGCAGCTTCAGGGCTTGTTAGCTGTCCTACTGTTGATATTTTTGCTGTTGTTTCCGCAGCCGTTAAGCGCACGCCAGCGGGACTGGCAGCTGCGCATTGGCCCTTTGCTTAATCGCAACACAATGCAGGTCAGTCTGGCCAGGATCTCAGCACTGTCTGCACAGCAATATCAATGGCTTAGCATAGAGCTCGCCAGCAATTCCTTAAAGGATTCGCAGTTGCAGGCCTGTCTGTTGGATAGCCGCTTTTACAGTTTGACCACCATTCAATTTGATTGGCTGCTATGCGCCTTAAACCAACCAGAATGCTCGGCCGAACAGGCCATGTCTATCGCTTGTGCGCCGGCAGAACTCGTTTTTTTGCCTCAGCAGGTGCAAATACATGGATTGGTGATCCCAATGGCAAAGACGCCCCTGTTGTATTACCGCTGGTATGCGCAGCAGCGTTGGCAAAACCTGGATGAAGGATGGTTGTTAAACCCGGCCACCAACAAAGCTGACTTACCGACTGGTGCTGCCTTGGCCAATTTTATGCGCGCACATCAAGGACATAGCCGTGCGATTAACGATCTTGAACAAAACGGTCTCACGCCCAAAAAACTAGACCAAAACCGCAATCGTATTCGCGAAACCCTCTGCGCGGTGTTAGGGGAAGCGCTGGCCGAACCATATTTGTTTGAGTCGAAACGAGACATCCGCAGTGGCCGCTTTGCACATCGAATTGCGGTGGATATACCTCAAATTCTTATCAGCAACAGATAAAACAATCTGAATTGTCACTTCGCCATCAAAGAGAAAAAACATTAATAAACAATAACCTACAACTAATAGACATCCATAAATCCGACATCAATCTCGCTTTAACTGAACTGTCATCGCTGCATTTCACTATCCCTGTGCAATTTTACACAAAGGATCGCCTTATGAACTGCTCTCAACCGAGTATACGCCCCCTGGCATTGTTAGTTTCAATGTCTCTGCCCCACGTGGTGTATGCCCAAAGTCCACAAACAACCGAGCATCGCATCGAAGAAATTGTGGTCACCGTGCAACAACAAAATCAGGTTATCACCGAGGTGCCGGTGGCATTGTCGGCCTTCAGCAACAAAGAGCTGGAAAAGATGAACCTGACTGACTTTGAACGCATAGCGGCACTGACACCGGGCTTTATCAGCCAGCAGCAAACCGACAGCTCCGCCAGCTTTGTGATCCGCGGTGTTGAAGCGGCCGGCACCGGCGCGGCAGCCGAACCCACTATCTCCATATTTTACAACGGTGTGGACTCCTCTCGTTCCCGCGGTGCGGTGAAGGAACTGTATGACATAGAACGGGTGGAAGTGGTCAAAGGCCCACAGGGCACACTGTTTGGTCGCGGGGCCTCTACCGGTGCTATAGCCATCCATACCCGCAAAGCCGATACGCAGGAAAACAGTGGTTTTGTTGAAAGCAAACTGGGTAACTACAACCTATATAGTCTGACCGGGGCCTACAACCTGGTCGTTAACGATGAACTGGGGATTCGTGTGGCGGGCAGTCGCCGCAAACGCGATGGCTATGTGTTTAACCTTGGTGAACCAGAGCGAAAACTTAATGACGACGATATGGCCGCCGCACGTTTTTCAATGCGCTGGCAGCCCAGTGACAGCATTCACCTGGACTTTATATACGATCATCAAAATGACAAAGACTATGGTGTGTCCACCAAGTCTATCATTGCCGCATCTCCAGGCGGCGATACCTCGCCCTTCACTCATGCCGGGCAAAACAAACAGCTAAAAGATCAGGCCCGCCGTCAGAACGGTTACACCCTGCTGGTTGACTGGGATATCAATCAGGACTGGCGACTGTCGTCTATTTCCGGCCACCGGCAACTTTGGTTTGATAATGCCTTTGATATTGATGGCACCACTTACCATGCCTTTGCAGGTATAGAGTATGACCGGCAGAAAGCCATCAGCCAGGAGCTGCGTCTTGCCTATGACAGCCAATCGGCCACCATTACATTGGGTGCCAGCTACTATCGGGATGAAGCCAGCAGTGGTTTTGATTTTGTTATTAACGAGCAGCACTTACTGGGCGGTTTTCCCAATGTGTTAACCCCACTCCCCGAACTGCCGGTCGCGCCCGGCGTCTCCGTGCCGCTCAACGAAGCCAATGTGTCACGTAGTTACACCGAAAACAAACGCCATAGTCAGTCGGTGTTTGCCAATCTGAATATGGATCTGAATGCTCACTGGATCTTGGACGCCGGCCTGCGTTACACCTGGGACCGGGCCACACTGGCAAGATCCGGTGACGCCTTTACTTTGGACGGCGTGGGCTCTTTTGTCTTGCCCAATGGCTTTCTGGGCAACAGTTTTGGGGAAATGCACAGTACAGATGCCGACTTCAATATGCTGTCACCACGTGTTGCCCTAACCTATCGGCTGAACGAGGCGGTCAATCTGTATGCCGGGATGTCTATTGGCAAGCGTGCCGGCTACCCGGATATCAGCATCCAAAATCCTACGGCGGATAGCGTCAGCTTCAGCACTAAAGAGATTGGCAATGAAACGCTGACGTCCTACGAGATAGGCGCCAAAGGACAGACCAGCAACCTGTACTTTGATCTCGCCTTATACAGCTACCAATACGACGATTTCCAAACTGTCAGCCTGGATATCACCGAAGGCGCAGCAAACGCCGGTAAGGCTAAAGCCTGGGGACTCGAAGGCCTGATCAGTGCCGAGTTCACCGACTGGCTGGGCGGCTTTGTCAACTACGCCTACATTGATACCGAATACGTCAATTTCTTCGATACCCTCAATGGCGAGCCGGTTGATTTGTCAGGCAACCGATTCCGTTTGGCCCCCAAAAACACCTTCAGTGTGGGACTGGATGCATCGGCCACGCTGAGCGGCAGTTGGCGCTGGTTTGCCAATACCCAATATGCCTATCGTTCAGACTACTTCTTTAACAACGACAACCTGGCAAATGAGCGGCAGGACGGTTTTGGCTTGTTAGACGTTCGTATTGGCCTGGAAGATGACACCCGCGGCTACAAAATAGAACTCTTTGCAGAAAATGCACTGGATGAACAGTGGGTGCGCGATATTGGCAACGCAGGCAAGTTGTTTGGCACCTCCACCGCAATTCGCGGCAACCCGCGTTTTTATGGTGTGCGCTTTCGCGCCGAATTCTTCTGAATAAAGGAACCAGAGCATGAAAAAGTTAACTTTAGCCTTCACTGTAATAGCATTAAGCGCCTGTACTCACACCCAACAGTCGCCTGCAAAACAACAACTTAAGCTGAATCAGATCCAGGTACTGGGCACCCACAACAGTTACTCCGGTTTTGTCGAGCCCAAGCTGCTGGCAGCCTTGGCCAAGACGGCAGATAGCAAAATAGCTGGCTTTATGCGCAATATGAGCCCCGAGCAAATCGCCGTGTTTAAGGAAGAACATCCCAATCCGATGAACTTTGCTGAAGGATTTAACTACGGCTTTACCTCGCTGACTGACCAACTTAACCATGGTGTCAGGGGATTAGAAATAGACTTGCACCGGGACCCTGAAGGAGGCCGTTTTATGCATCCAGCCGGGTACGCCATGCTTACCGCGCAAGGGCTACAACAAGACTCACTCTTGCCCCATGACAAGACGGATCTGCAAAAGCCGGGCTTAAAAGTGTTGCACATGGCGGATCTTGATTTTCGCAGTAGCTGCAACTTATTTACCCGTTGCTTGCAGGAAATGAAACAATGGTCCGATGCCAACCCCTCGCATGCCCCCATTTTTGTTATGCTGGAAGCCAAAGGTAAGGGCTTGGATGGGTTTCCTGGCGCCACCGAAGTTCTGCGCTTTGACCAGGCGGCGTATGCCAGCATGGACCATGACATTATTCAGGTTCTGGGGCGCGAGCGTGTTATCACCCCGGATGATGTCCGCGGCAGCTATCATACGCTGGAGGCGGCGGTCCGCGCACATAACTGGCCAACACTGGCAAACAGCAAAGGGAAATTTGTGTTTATGCTGATCGCAGCTGGCGATACCAGCGACCTTGGCTATTACGCCGCATCCCGCCCCAACCTTGAAGGCAGGGTGGCATTTTTACGCTCTAGCCCCGGCCGCACCTATTCCGCTTTTGTGTTAATGGACAACGCTATCGTCAGACAAGAGGATATTCAGGCATTGGTTAAACAAGGCTACTTAGTGCGTACCCGCTCGGACATTGAAACCTATGAGGCAAAGGTCAACGACCAAAGCCGCGCCCGGGCAGCCTTTAGCAGCGGTGCACAGGTTATCTCAACGGACTTTTATAAACCCGGCAATTTTTACCGCACCGATTATCATGTCACCTTGCCGCAGGACGCTGAGGCGGATTTTCGCTGCAACCCTGTTAACGCTGATTGCTAGATGCCTGCATCAGCCACAACGCTTTTATGACCCACAAATAACAATGCCGTCGCTGTAGACGGCACCTGTTAGAAAGCGCCGACCGTTCGGCGCTTTTTTATTGGCTCGCTGATTATTGACTAGCGAAGGTCGAACCTGTCGGCATTCATCACTTTGGTCCAGGCGCTGACAAAGTCGCGTACGAACTTCTCCTGATTGTCGTCCTGGGCATAAACCTCTGCGTATGAATGTAAGATGGAATTAGAGCCAAACACCAAATCCACCCGGGTTGCGGTCCATTTCACTGCACCACTTTGCCGCTCACGAAGTTCATACAGATTCCGCCCTGTGGGTACCCAGCGGTAATTCATGTCGGTCAGGTTGACAAAGAAGTCATTGCTGAGCTGGCCAACCTTGTCGGTAAATACGCCGTGACGGCTGCCACCATGGTTAGTTCCCAGTACCCGCATACCGCCCAGCAGCACTGTCATCTCTTTGGCTGACAGGCCCATTAACTGCGCGCGATCCAGCATCAGCTCTTCCGGTTGTACGCGGTAGTCTTGTTTCAGCCAGTTGCGAAACGCATCGTGAATAGGCTCCAGCACAGCAAAAGCCTCTTCATCGGTCATTTCAGCACTGGCATCACCACGGCCAGGGGCAAAAGGCACACTGATATTAACACCGGCATCGCGTGCGGCTTTTTCGACTGCGGCACTGCCGCCCAATACAATCAGATCGGCAATACTGACTTTTTTGCTTAGTCCGGCCTGGATTTCCGCCAGCACTGCCAACACTTTTTGCAGCCGCTCAGGCTCATTACCCTGCCAGTCTTTTTGTGGTGCCAGACGAATACGACCACCGTTGGCGCCACCACGATAGTCCGAACCGCGGAACGTACGGGCGCTGTCCCAGGCGGTGCTGACCAGTTCACTTACCGTCAGACCGCTGGCCAGAACGCGGGTTTTCAGCTCGGCAATTTCGCTTTCATCCAGGTGATAATCCACAGCTGGAATGGGGTCCTGCCAGATTAAATCCTCGCTTGGCACTTCCGGGCCCAGATAACGGCTTTTCGGGCCAAGATCCCGGTGCGTCAGCTTAAACCAGGCGCGGGCAAACACCTCATTGAAATAGGCTGGATCAGCGCGGAATTTCTCGGAGATCTTGCGATACTCCGGATCCATCTTTAGCGCCATATCGGCATCGGTCATCATCGGCAGACAGCGGATGGAAGCATCTTCCACATCCACTGGTTTGTCTTCGTCACGAATATCAACCGGCTGCCACTGCCAGGCACCGGCCGGGCTTTTAGTCAGTTCCCACTCATGCTTGAATAACATTTCAAAATAGCCGTTGTCCCATTGGGTTGGATGGGTAGTCCAGGCCCCTTCAATACCGCTGGTCACCGTATCCCGGCCAATGCCGCGTGACTTATGGTTCATCCAGCCAAAGCCCTGTTCTTCTATATCTGCCCCTTCCGGTGCGGGCCCCAATTTGGCCGCATCACCGTTGCCATGGGCTTTACCTACAGTATGGCCGCCCGCCGTCAGGGCTACGGTTTCTTCATCGTTCATGGCCATGCGGGCAAAAGTCACGCGCATATCCTCGGCGGTTTTGAGCGGATCAGGATGACCATCCACCCCTTCAGGATTGACGTAAATCAGCCCCATCATCACCGCGGCCAGCGGGTTTTCCAGATCGCGCTCACCACTGTAACGGCTGTTTTCACCATCCGACGGTGCCAGCCATTGTTTTTCCGAGCCCCAGTAGGTGTCTTTTTCCGGGTGCCAGATATCTTCCCGGCCGCCGGCAAAGCCAAAGGTTTTAAAGCCCATGGACTCGTAGGCCACATTACCGGCCAGAATCATTAAATCGGCCCAGGACAGCTTGTTGCCGTACTTTCTTTTAATCGGCCACAGCAGGCGGCGAGCTTTGTCCAGATTGCCGTTATCCGGCCAACTGTTCAGGGGGGCAAAGCGCTGGTTGCCGGTACCACCACCGCCACGTCCATCAGCAATGCGATAGGAACCCGCCGAGTGCCAGGCCATCCGAATCATCAAACCGCCATAGTGACCCCAATCTGCCGGCCACCAGTCCTGGCTGTCGGTCATTAAGGCGGTCAAATCGGCTTTAACAGCAGCCAGATCCAGCTTTTTAAAAGCCTCGGCATAGTTGAAGTCTGCATCCATCGGATTGGTTTTACTGTCATGCTGATGCAGGATGTCGAGATTCAGCGCATTTGGCCACCAGTCCATATTAGTGGCACCAGATGAGGTCATACCGCCGTGCATTACCGGGCACTTTCCGGCACTGTTGGGATGCGTTTTCTCCATGTCAGGTTTCCTCTTCACTTTGCTAAGTTGGATGGCGTCACTATCGCCACAATCGAAGTTAAAAGTTACCTAGATAATTTAATCTTTAAAAATTGATTTATTGGCTGGCCCCAATCGTTTTAATCAATACATCTGGTAACGGCTGTTACAAGTAAAGTTGGCTTTGGCAAATCTGCAAGTGAAAACCTCAACCTTACAGACTAGTGCGCTCAAATCTCTCCTCAAGCGAATTAAGGCAGCACTTTCTTAAGGGTAAAAATCCCCCTCAGCTCACCTGGGCTGAAGCCCGTGGCCAGATCCGCCGGGTAATGACTTTGCAAAGCGGCCTTAACGTCATTCCCTAACTGGCTACCATGGCAGGATAAGCAAAGGCCTTCGGTTACTATGGGTTTGGCCAGCCTGAACTGCTGCTTATCCAGTTGTATGGCGATTAATGACGAGGCTTTTTCCCCAGCAGCCAGAGCCTGTTGAAAGTAGCGGATCTGTTCAGCTTCCCAATTGTCCGGCTGATTATCCGGGTTACGCACCTTATGACTGGTGCGGCCGATATGCCAACCGTCTGTGGAGTAACGTTTGGCAATGTGCGGTGCCATTTCACGACAAACATTAATCCCCTGGCTAAGCCCACCCTGCTCAATAGCTTGGCTTAAGGTAGTTTTGAGTTCAGTGGCAAATAGCCGGATGCGTTGCATGGCTTCCGCTTCCATCTGAGCTCTCTGCGCTTGAGGCTCACTGGCCACGGCGGCAACTGAGCCCAGCGCCATTAATAGCCCAACAACTATCCCCGGCCTTACTCTTGCTCCCCACATACCCCCTCCCCCGTTTAATATCAGCTTCACTACCACTACTATAGTGCTCAGAACCACAGTAATTTTGTTTTGGATCAGAAAAGGAGCCTTATTATGGCGGAATCGCAAACATTCAGTGTGCAATTGCAGTTATTGGAAGGCTACAAATTCGAGGTGGACTTTGCTGAGTTTGGCCAGATTATCAGCGATGAACCCCAGCCACTGGGCCAGGGACAAGGACCCAACCCTTCACGTTTGCTGGCCGCCTCGGTCGCCAATTGTCTGGCCGCGAGTCTGATGTTTGCTATTCGTAAATTTAAGGAAGAGCCTGGCGAGGTTAAAGCACAAGTACAGGGCACCATGGAGCGCCAGGATGGGCGCTGGCGGATTGGTCAGCTACAGGTGCAACTCAACCTGGGTAATGAGAGCGCCAATATTCCTCACCTTGAACGGGCGCTCGGCCAGTTTGAAGACTTCTGCGTGGTTACTCAGAGTGTCCGCCAGGGCATCGATGTGCAGGTTAAGGTGTGTGATGCCAGCGGCAAGTTGCTGCTTGGCGGTTAAATACCCCCAGCAGGTAAACACTTATTGACATGTGTTTGATTATTACTTAATAGTGCTGGCGGAAAATTAGGCAAAAAAAACGATACAAAGGAACTGACAATGATGAAACCCCACGCACTGTTGAAACTCACAAGCGTCGCCCTGCTTGCTCTGACAAGTCAGATTGCGCTTAGCGCTGACATGGCCAAAGATGCCATATGGACAGCGGTGAATAGCAACCCGCACCGCAGTGAAAGCGAGATAGCAAGAGATCAGTACCGGCATCCGGAACAAGTACTGCGCTTTTTTAATATCAAGGCAACCGATCGTGTGGCGGAAGTCGCCCCCGGCGCCGGTTGGTATACCCATATTCTGGCGCCACTGCTAAAAGACCAAGGTAACTATGTTGGTTTACAGCATCATCCGGCTTACTACGGTAAATGGCCAGATTGGGCCGCTAAGCTGGCCGCTTATCCTGAACAGGTTGCGCAACAGCCTGAGCTGTATGGCAATCGTGCCAGTGCCAGTTGGTTACCCATGCCGGAAGGTCTGCCGGTTGAGGAAAACTCCGTCGATGTACTGCTGATCGTGCGTACCCTGCACAACTGGCAAAACCAGGGGCGTATGGAACCCGGTTTGCAGCAAAGCTGGCAAATCCTCAAACCAGGCGGCACCTTAGCCGTTGTGCAGCACAGGCTGAACGAGTCATCAACGTTGGATGCCGAAACTGCCGCAAAGAATGGCCGCTTTAAACAATCCCAGGTCATCGCCATGATAGAAGCCCATGGCTTTAAACTGGTCGACAGTTCCGAGGTTAACGCTAATCCCAAAGACGAGCAAAATTACCCTAAAGGCGTCTGGACGTTACCCCCTACCCTGGCGCTGAAAGAGCAAGACCAGGACAAATACCTGGCCATTGGTGAATCAGACCGCATGACGCTGAAATTTATCAAAGTGGCAAATCAACAACTTACACAAGTCACCCACTAAACCCGCAACAAGCCGGTTGCCCGATAAGCGACCGGCTCCGCCTCACGCCTCACGCCTCACGCCTCACGCCTCACGCCTCACGCCTCACGCCTCACGCCTCACGCCTCACGCCAGCAAGCATATGCCTAAATTAGTAAGTTTATTACAGAATCATCTTGCATTTTTTGCTCATACTGGCAGAGTCGGGGTGTCGAAAGCTTTATTTCACAAAAAAGCGGCTTTCGGCAAAAGTTTTTTACTAACGCCCTGTTTTTTCACGTTTTAGTAACAAAACCGGCAACGTGGATGTTGCCGCCCAGGCCAGGGAATTGCCTGATATCAGCCGCTCCAGCAGGAGTCGGCGCCAATCTGTTTAACCAGGAGAGACCTCTTTTTATGTGCGGTATATTCGGTATTCTCGACATCAAGACGGATGTCACCGAGCTACGCTCCAAGTCACTGGAGCTTTCCAAGTTATTGCGCCATCGCGGCCCGGACTGGTCAGGGATTTGGAATAATAATAATGCCATCCTCTGCCACGAACGTCTGGCCATCGTTGACCTTGATAATGGTGCACAACCGCTCATCTCGAATAATAATCAGCAGATCCTGGCCGTAAACGGTGAAATTTATAACCACAAGCAGTTGGAAGCCGGGTTGGCAACGCCCTATGCGTTTAAAACCAAGTCTGACTGTGAAGTCATCCTGCCCTTGTACCAGCAAAAGGGTGTGAACTTTATTGACGACCTGCAGGGTATGTTTGCCTTTATCCTGTATGACGAAGCCGAAGATGCTTACCTGATTGCCCGCGATCATATTGGTATTATTCCGCTGTATACCGGCTTTGATGAGCACGGCAACTTCTATGTGGCGTCAGAGCTAAAAGCCCTGTCGCCGGTGTGCAAAACCATTAAGGAATTCCCTCCTGGCCATTATCTGTGGAGTAAATCCGGCGAGCTGACCAAGTATTATCAGCGCGACTGGATGGACTATGACAATGTCAAAGACAACCACACCAGCCTGGAAGACCTGAAAATTGCCTTTGAAAAATCGGTGAAATGCCACCTGATGTCTGACGTGCCCTATGCGGTATTGCTGTCAGGCGGGCTGGACTCCTCACTGGTGTCGGCCATTGCCGCCAAATATGCCGCCAAACGGGTGGAAGATAACGATCAAACCCAGGCCTGGTGGCCACGTTTGCACTCCTTTGCCGTAGGCCTGGAAGGGGCACCGGATCTGATCGCGGCCCGCAAGGTGGCCGATATGATTGGCACCGTGCACCATGAAATTCATTTCACTATTCAGGAAGGTCTGGATGCCATCAAGGATGTCATCTATCACCTGGAAACCTACGATGTCACCACCATTCGTGCCGCCACGCCAATGAGCCTGATGTCGCGTAAGATCAAGGCCATGGGCATTAAGATGGTGCTGTCTGGTGAAGGCTCGGATGAGATCTTCGGCGGTTATCTGTACTTCCATAAAGCGCCAAACGCCAAGGAATTCCACGAGGAAACCGTACGTAAGCTGGATCGCCTGCATATGTTTGACTGCCTGCGCGCCAATAAGTCCACCTCGGCCTGGGGTGTGGAAGCACGGGTGCCGTTCCTGGATAAGGAATTTATGGATGTGGCCATGCGCCTGAATCCCAAGGACAAGATGTGCGGCAACGGCAAAATGGAAAAACATGTGCTGCGTGCTGCGTTTGATAACGGCGAATATCTGCCAGCCGAAGTATTGTGGCGTCAGAAAGAGCAGTTCAGTGACGGTGTAGGCTATTCCTGGATTGATTCGGTAAAAGACTATGCCGCCAGCCAGGTCACCGACCAGCAGATGAAAACCGCCGCCTTCCGCTTCCCGGTTAACACCCCGGATACCAAAGAAGGCTATTTGTTCCGCACTATCTTTGAAAGCTTCTTCCCGCAGGAAAGCGCGGCACGTTGCGTGCCCAGCGGCAAGTCTATTGCCTGCTCCACGGTGGAAGCCCTGGCCTGGGATGCCAGCTTTACCAATAACGCTGACCCATCCGGCCGTGCTATGCGCGGTGTACATAGCGACGCGCTGGCAGAGTAATCTGTAGCTATTTTTCTAAAAGCCCGCTTTCGCGGGCTTTTTATTGTTCTGCATCAATCTAAATAACTCATAAACCCTTGGCACACCAAGGCTTTGCCGTTTAAGCTGGGCAAAAAAGCAATACCCGGAAAGACCATGCGTAGTGCCTTTATTGTCTCACATTTGTTAATGGCGATTGCCCTGCTGCTACTGGCGCAAAGCTGGGGCTGGGTTGTCTGGTTGCTGGTGCCCCTGGCACTGACCTTTGCCATCGGCCTTCAGGATATGCTGCAAACCGAGCACAGTATCCGCCGCAATTTCCCGCTGATTGGCCGCGGCCGCTGGATGATGGAAAGCCTGCGCCCCTTTGCCCGCCAATATCTGATTGAATCTGATTTGGACGGCACGCCGATTAATCGCATGTTTCGCAGCATTGTCTATCAGCGCGCCAAGGGCGACCTGGACACCCTGCCCTACGGCACAAAAATCAATACCTATGAGTCTGGCTATGAATGGATCAGCCATTCCATTGCAGCGCGCAATATCCATGAGCTGGACTGCTCGCCCAGAGTAAAGATTGGCGGCAAAGACTGCCAGAAGCCCTATTCGGCCAGCATTTTAAATGTCTCTGCCATGAGCTTTGGCGCGCTGAGTAACAATGCCATCCGCGCTCTGAATAAGGGCGCAAAGATGGGCAGCTTCTACCACAACACCGGCGAAGGCGGCATTTCTGATTATCATCTGGAGCATGGTGGCGACTTGGTCTGGCAAATTGGTACCGGCTATTTTGGGTGCCGTGATAGTGAAGGCAAATTCTGCGCCGACACTTTTGCCGAAAAGGCCGCTCAGGACGTGGTTAAGATGATTGAAATCAAGCTCAGTCAGGGCGCTAAACCCGGCCATGGCGGTATTTTACCGGCCAGTAAAAACACCGATGAGATTGCCCGGATTCGCCATGTTCAGGCCCATACCGATGTGATTTCACCCTCTGCCCATTCGGCCTTTTCCACCCCCATTGAGATGATGCATTTTATCCGCCTGCTGCGGCAAAAATCCGGCGGTAAACCCATCGGCTTTAAGCTGTGTATTGGCCGTCAAAGTGAATTTATCGGCCTGTGCAAGGCCATGGTAGAAACCGGCATTCAACCAGATTTTATTACCCTGGACGGCGGCGAAGGGGGCACAGGTGCGGCGCCGCTGGAATACAGTAATTCGGTGGGCATGCCGCTACGCGATGCCATTGCCTTTGTGGAAGATTGCCTGATTGGCTTTAACCTGCGCGAAGATATCCGCATTATTGCCTCGGGCAAGGTCTTTTCCGCCTTTCACCTGGTACGCAATCTGGCCCTGGGGGCCGACCTTTGCAACAGCGCCCGCGGTATGATGCTGGCGCTGGGCTGCGTACATTCGCTGGAATGCAATAGCAACCGCTGCCCGACCGGCATTACCACGCAAAATCCTAAACTGATTAAGGGCCTGGATGTGCAGGATAAGGGCCACCGGGTGGCCCGTTTTCATAAAGAGACCGTGCATGCGGCGGTGGATATTGCCTCATCGGCGGGCCTTGCCAGCCCCTCAATGCTCAATCGCAGCCATGTGCAACGGCGTATTGACCAGCAACGGGTGGCCAGATTGGATGAACTGTTTCCCTACCCTACCGCCGGGGCGTTTTTACAGGCGCCCTACCCGGCCAGCTACCGGCCTTATATCCAGGAAGCCAGCAGCGAACACTTTATGCCAGACAACTATCTCTGCCACCGCTGCTGATAGCCCTTGTGATCTAACCACAGAGCCACAGAGAACCAAAGTGGTAGTAATCAGTTACCCTAGCCCCAAAAACTCGGTGTGCTCTGTGCCTCTGTGGTTATCAAGGCATTTCCACTGACAAGCAAAGCTGACAATCCCGCGCCAGGCATACTAGCCCTATATCCAGGAAGCCAGCAGCGAACACTTTATGCCAGACAACTATCTCTGCCACCGCTGTTGATAGACTTTATGATCTAACCACAGAGCCACAGAGAACACAGAGGGAACAAAGCGGTAATAATCAGTTACCCCTGCCCCAAAAACTCTGTGTTCTCCGTGCCTCTGTGGTTATTAAGGCATTTTCACTGACAAGCAAAGCTGACAATCTGCCTACTATGTCCTCTGGCTGGGCTGGGCCAATTCGCGCCTTTTAGGTATACTTCGCCCACTATCCCTGTAACAGCAAAACCGGGCTTGATAACCAGGCCCGGCGTCGCCATTTACAGGCCATTGCGATTTGATTGGAGCCTTAAATGGAAACCCGTTTTGATGAACTGCTGGAGTTCCCCTGCTATCAAACCTTTAAAGTGCTGGGTGTTGCCCATGAGCGCCTGCCTGAGGATGTGGTGGCCTGCCTGCAGCTACTGGCACCGGATGACTATAATCCCAGCATCCGCCCCAGCACTAAGGGCAATTACCATTCGGTGTCCATTGATGTACGTGTGACCAGCAAGGAGCATATGGAGTCGGTGTATATCGAACTGGGCAAACTGGAACTGGTACGGATGGTACTCTAGATCGTGAGTACGCCAAGCCTGATTATTCGTCAGTTGGGGCGCCAGGACTACGCGCCCATCTGGCATGCCATGCAAAACTTTACCGACCAACGCGGTGTCGAGCAGCAGGATGAAATCTGGCTGGTTGAACACAACGCGGTGTTTACCCAGGGCCAGGCCGGTAAGGAAGAACATCTATTGGCTCCCGGCGATATTCCGGTGGTAAAAGTAGACCGTGGCGGCCAGGTTACCTATCACGGCCCCGGCCAGCAAATGATGTATGTGCTACTGAATCTCAAACGCCTGAAAATCGGCGTGCGCGATCTGGTCACTGCGCTGGAACAATCCGTGGTGGAATTGCTAAAACCTTATGGTGTAAACGCCTACCCCAAGGCCGATGCCCCAGGGGTATATGTAGACGGGCGTAAAATTTGCTCCGTGGGCCTGCGCATTCGCAAGGGCTGCTCATTTCACGGCCTGGCGCTGAATATCAATATGGATCTGGGGCCGTTTCAGCGTATAAATCCATGCGGCTATGCCGGGCTGGAAATGATACACTGCGCGCAACTCGGCGGGCCGGACAATCTGCCAGAGGCAGGTAAGTTGTTAAGCCAGGCATTTTGCCGGCTAATCAAGATTGAACAGACAGACTATCGGGAAGGTTTTGATGACTAAAGCAGTACGTGTCGAAGCAGGAGTAAAACTGCGCGACGAAGACAAAATGAAACATATCCCTGTCACCATCATCCCCACCGAGCGGGAGCAGATGCTGCGTAAGCCCGACTGGATCAAAATCAAGTTGCCTTCCAGCACCGAAGGTATCGACCGCATAAAAAACATTATGCGCAAGAACAACCTGCACTCGGTCTGTGAAGAAGCCAGTTGCCCGAATCTGTCTGAGTGTTTTACCCACGGTACCGCCACCTTTATGATCCTTGGCGACATTTGTACCCGCCGCTGCCCGTTTTGCGACGTAGCCCATGGTAAACCACTGCCACCCAGTGCCGAAGAGCCGGAAAAGCTGGCCACCACGATTGCCGAAATGAAGCTGAAATACGTGGTGATCACGTCGGTAGACCGCGACGATTTGCGTGACGGTGGCGCCCAGCACTTTGTTGACTGTATTAACGCCATCCGCAAACACAGCCCCAGCACTAAGATTGAAGTACTGGTGCCGGACTTCCGTGGCCGTATGGATACCGCGCTGGAAATCTTTAAAAGCGGCGTACCCGATGTGTTTAACCACAACCTGGAAACCATTCCACGCTTGTACCGTGAATGCCGCCCCGGCGCTAACTACAAATGGTCACTGGAACTGCTGCGCAAATTTAAGGAGCAGCACCCGGAAATTATGACCAAGTCCGGCCTGATGATGGGCATGGGTGAAGACCAGCAGGAAATGGCCGAGGTTCTGAAAGATCTGCGTGAGCATAACGTCGATATGCTGACCCTGGGCCAATACCTGCAACCCAGCCGCCACCATTTCCCGGTTAAACGCTACGTGCACCCCAGTGAATTTGACGCCCTGCGCGACACCGCCTACGAGCTAGGCTTCAGCCACGCCGCCTGCGGCCCAATGGTGCGCTCCAGCTACCATGCTGACCGCCAGGCTGCCGGGGAAGAAGTGAAATAGTGAAGTGTGAGGGGTTAGGTGTCAGGCGCTTAGCCCCTTTTGATTTCACCTTCTGCTTCTAGCTGCGAATATAACTCAGCCGCAGACTGTTCATTATCCAACTTAAGTTTCAGCAACTCCCAAACCACAGATCTTTGTGATATACGATAAAGAATGTCCGGAAAGATGCTGTGTAATCCCGTCGACTTAAATCCAAACTCCGACGTATTCAAATTGAACGCTTGTCTATATTTTGAGTGAGTATCAACCAAACAGTATATAGCCTCAAATCCTTCACGACGTTTTCGCGCTATTACATCCTTGATTAACGCGATACCACTCCCTTTATCCGAATAGATGAAATTATTGATCTCACAAAACCTAGCTTCTTTTGCAAGATAATTTTCGATTGTGCTGAGACCTGGAATAGTGCGATCAGAGTTGGCATGTGTAACACGGCAGAAAGTTTCCCCTCCAGCTAACATCCACCATTCAGAAAAAGGGTCATATTGTTTGTCGTAATTATTGCACCAGCCTTGATACCTGCGTTCAAAGTATCTCTGACAATACACCTCCCTAAGCTCGTCAATTGCGCTTGTATCATGTACTAATCTGCTTGTCATACTTAGCTATCCCTAAAAACCAAGGCAAACTACCGCACGCTCAATCAACAAAAACTCTCTCTATATTATTTAGCTGCCACTGAACGTGCTTTTACTGTATCAAAACTATCTGTAAGTACGTTTATTCTGTCACCCATATGCACCAAAACTTCTCTTGCCCCTGCACCCAAGGCAAGCTCTCTTAACACCCGATCTTCGATACTGGTAAGTCCGCCTTCAGTCTTCTCCAACTGATGCATGATAATCCTTGGTGCAGGTCGTATCCTTGACTGATGAACTTGCTTCACACCATATTGGAGTATTTTCTCTGCAAGAAAAAAGTCAGCAACCAATAATCTGGGATGTTTGAAAGGATTATGAACACTGGTGCTATTCGATTGCAGGCGCTTGGCCGCAATTCCTATCGCTTTGATAACTTCTCCTTTAGCCCCTTTTTCGATAGCTATCAGCGGTTCGTCCTCATATTGAACGTCTGATGAAAACACTTTAATCGAGGTTTTATTTTCACTTAATTCGATAAGTAAGTCGTTTGAAAATAGGCTTCTCAGATAGGTAAACAAAGTTTTGTTTCTCCAAAAAAACAAAGGAAGTCCATTCCCATTATGATGATTCTGTTAGAAGCCACTGAAAATATCCCCGACCCGACCTTTATAGTCATATCCTTTTGATTTGTAATAGGCCAACTCTACTTTCTTAAATGAGTCAAAGTATGCTGCAACAAGTGGAACAAAGAAAACGGCTGCAAAATATTGCTTAACTTCTCCATCAGGTATGTAACCCACCTCATGAATAAGCCAATGATTTATATCGAAGAACCTAAAAAATACAACGGCTACTAACCCAAATATTAGTGAACCGAAAACCTTAAACCAGGTACTCCTGGCGAACTGCCATAAGATACGAGAAGTCTTTGAAATGAAGACAACATATAAATAGAAAAGAGTGACTAAAGCTACCAATTCATACTGGAGCGCGGTTGGCACCAAAAAGTAGCTAAAAGCCGGAGCAATGAAGCCAAGCATTGTCCGCTTGTATTTTTCTACGAAGAAAATCCCTTCTTCTGTTACATCTTCGGGAAGTGAATTTACATATTTCATATGTGTTTTTCCGCTGCATTAACTTGTTATCTATCATACGCGCCATAATTATACAGGGACGGAAAAAGACAACCAATCGCAATTAAAATAATGAAAATAAACGCTAAACTAGCCAATAGCGTAAAAGGATGAAGCTCTTCCCCATCAGAATTGAACATTTGTCCGGGTATGTATTCACCCTCAGTTACGATACCGCTGACAAAAAAGATAGCAGTAAGAAAAATAGCAACCCCAATGAAAGATATTTCAAAAATATAGGAGCCGACAAATATTAACCCTACAGCCATGATGATTTGTATAAAAATGGCTCGCATTTAGCCTCAGTAGTTAACGAATGATATGGACTTCCCTTTCCCGGGGTTCTGCCACGCTTATCTGGCAACCATAGTGGAGAACTGACCAAGTCCAATTTCAACTATGTTTATGGACATGACCGTTACCTATGTAATTGACTTCTACAGCCCGCTAAATTCCACGTCAGTCAAGGCCACTAACAGGCCGGGAGCGGCAGTCCCATACCACACATCAAGATTAGTGTAGCTGTTGTTTGACAAACGGGGGAGTCCATGTAGCCCGCGTAATAGGCGCGAGCTTGCGAGCGTCCTTATTGACGCGTTTGTTAGCTGGCGGACTAGAATCATGCTAGCTTCTTTTCCTTGGCAGGCTTTCCCTTTTTCTTTATTTCAAGGACTGGATCAACCTCTATTGCTGAAATGGAGACACTGAAATTTAGTGTTTTTAACGTTTTCAGTGCATTTTTTAAAGTCACTTTTGAAAAAAACGGTAGCTCTTTGGGAATATCTCGATTCGTGGCAACTGCATAGACTATTTTATATTTACTTGGATCTGGTCTAGAGTCAGTGCACGACAATTTTGAGGATTTTGGGAGTTTATCATTTAATCGCCTCCTGAAATCAGCATCGCCAATAAACGCCTCAGAAGCAACAAATCCCTGTGAAAACAGGTGGCTTAACGTGGCAGAACTTCTGTAGTACTTAACATGAATAAATTCACTGGAGTCTTTAATTAAATCGCAAAATTCTAGTTTGTCATGTGGCCCGCCAATTTTTACAAAATTCTTATCCATTAATTCAATGTTTTCAAATGATGAGGCCACAAATGCATTATAGTCTTCCTCCCTGTCGTGTGAGTACGTCGGAAATTTAAAGTCGTAGACATCAAAGCCCTCCAAGTACTTGTCTACACTAGCAACGAAGTCTGTATTTACAATATACCACTGGCCATTTCGTAAAATGTATTGCTCATTTTCTGTAGAAACCTCTGCATATAAACATCTGTATGCGGACCATTTCTTAATAGAGTTGTACTCGCTATCGTTAATATGAATACTTTGATCTTTAAGGCTTTCTGATGTCAATGGTATGCCTTTTTCACCAAAATATTTCACTAAATCATCAATTTTTAAGACAACGTGCCTAGGTGTCTTTTGGTACAAATCGAACGAATAGCCAACTTGTGATTCCCAATCGATAATTTCCGGCTCTCCAAGCCACATATTCTTAAATTCACCTTTGCCGAGAATATCATCAAGCTCTAGGTCTAATACCTCATGCAGCTCTTTATCCTTAACTCGTTGAATATTTTCAACCCACTCAAAATCCTTAGGTAGAGATGATTTGTACCTTAGCAAGCACTCTGAAAGAATTTCTTTCAACCCGTTTAGATTCACTTCTAATACTAGAGTGAGCGCATCTCTCCCTGTCACATGGGAACCAAATATTGGAACCGTAGATGCACCGGTTACCGCGTAAAGCATGTCCATTTCAGAGTCAACATCTAGATCAAATACACCCAAATCTATTGAACTCTGCGTTCGCGAATTAAGGGGGTTGTGATCATAGCTAGCCTTATCGAGGCTTCTTAACTTGTCTGGATCTACGGAATTTAGTGTTACACGTAGCCCGAAATCTCTTTCTATAGCTTCATTCTTAAGAAGATGAAAACCAGTCCCAAAAGTCAATACGAATAGGTTTTCATCCAGCCTAACCGCCAGCGCAGCCCCGACAGATTTTCTACCTCCAAATATATCCTCTGGTAGATCCTGATGATCTGTGAAGAGCTTTGTCCATGGAGGTGGCGGCTTCGGGGGCTCTTTTTTTACATAAAGAGTCGCCTCAAGACCCTGCACTTCCATCTCAATAGGGGGTTTAGAGTTCTCAAGATTAACTGCCTTTGAAGCGTCGCATTCAATACCAGGCTTGGCTAGGTATATGGATAACTTCTCTTTCCTTTTCTTTGGCGTTCTCATCCTAATCCTTCATCAGAGCCAGTTCTTATATTCAGCTAACGCCTTGCTTACCGGCCCAGTGGAGCAGAGTAAGCTTGTGGTAAAGTTTGCGCAGCAAACCACAAGCTTGCGGCGCGTAGCTGGGTCCGAGTACAGCAACTTGTTATGAGTGGCTTGGCACGTTATATGACTTTAGATTTAATAACGCTGCCGTCGTACACTTGTGAATAAGGTCGTAGCTCTCTGAAAATTGAAAAGGCTAAATCCTCTACCTCCTTAGTTATTATTTCCAAAGCCTCTGTTTTTGCCTTTTCGTCAAATATCTTTCTTGTGTCATCTGGAACTGCAAGAGTATTCCTGTAAGCTTCAGATGCATTAAGCAAACTCAGAAAATCTCTTGTCTGCTCGACGAGTGCGAGCGACATATAGCTAGGCATATTTAATCTTTGATCCATATGATAAGCTATCCCAGCTAGGTCATAGCTCGTCAGCGCTTTGGCTTTTCCTTTTTTATAATCGGGCATATCTGCGACTAAGTTTTTCAGTAATCGAATAACCTTTTTAAGATTTCCAGAGTATTGAGCATCTTTATCATTAACTCGTGCAATATGTTTAAACGGGAAGTTGCCTAACAGGCGATGCTCTTTTTTATGATATATATTTATGCCGACATCTCGCTCTTGACGGCTGCGCTGATAGTCATGTGTGTGATACCAGCAGCTTGGAACGATATCCACTTTACGCTTTAGGCTTCCACCCACAAGTGAAATTGATTTGCTGCTCGTGCAATCAACTTCTGCTTCATAATATCTCGTTGTCAATTTCTGCTCAGATTTATTCCTTATTTCTGCGACTATTTCCACCATGGGGCGGTTATCAGATGCGTAACAAGCAGTTCCATCTAGTTTTGGCGTTTGCACAAGAACGGTATCTTCACAAATTATGAGCATATCCACATCTGAATGGCCTTCGATATGTATGTCTAAAGCCACAGATCCCTGAATTCTTTTGGTGGTGCCGATTCCTTCAGTTTTAAGCATACTTATTAGCGTATCGGAAACGCGATTTCCTTCATTGATGGAAACCTGAGTGGACTGCGGATCTACGGCCGACATAGCCCCAATCGCATAACGAACTCCAGGACTCTCAGATAGCTTTTCATAAGACTCTCTGATCCGGTAATCTCCAGTATCCCAAGAATGAAAACCTTTCTCCAAGAGAACCAATTCTCTAGTACCTTGACGTCTGTCTTTAAGCTTCTTAAGCCTCGCATCGAAATCGATCATTCTTACCCTCTTCTAAGACTCATCAAACCGTAGGTTTTTCTTCCGCCACTATTGAAGTAAGTACCCTCGGCTGACATCAGATCCTTACTAAATTCAATTTCGCAAAATCCTTTGTGTGAAGCTAATTCGTGTGACTGATCCAGATTTGGCTCGTTCTTGTAGCTATAACTTAGCACCCACCCTCCTCGGACTCCGCTCCTCTTCAAGAGGGTTGCTGTGTAGCTTTCGCTTTGGCTCTTGCTAGTTTTGATATTTATAGATATTTGTTTCCAATTTTGCTCAATATCTAACTCAGCAGGCCATTCATATTTATTATTGCCTTGTTCGTCCAAGGTCCGGCCTTCAACCTTCCACACACCATTTAAGTCGGGAATATTGAAAAAATGAATTTTCCAAATCCACTTATTAAAAACCCAATGCAAACCAAAATATACTACGCCGACTGTTACTGAGCCTTTTGTAAAAGCCTCCCACCCGGTCATACTTGATAGGAGGTTCGCAAGCTGTGCTACGCCACCAGCAATCAATATGGCAATCAAACCTAGCCAACGACCTATACCGGCGCGATCATGGCCAAATATTGCATAATCGTGCATGTACTAACCTCCATTTTGTGATGTATCAATCAAGTCTCTAGGCCTCATAACAGTTTAATAGACGG
>NZ_BAAAEI010000006.1:909389-1100847 GCF_039522935.1 Bowmanella denitrificans
TTTTAGCATGCTTGTAAGCCTTTGCCTAGTATGAGTTTTTTAGGCTGCACCAAGATGGTGCCGGGGAAAAGCGGACGTGTTCCGTACTATTGCTGTTATAAGGCTCAGCACCCAACACTGTACTTATATACAGACCCTTCATTATGTTGGATAGTACGGAGAGCTGCCGATTGATTATGCCCACTTATATTAAATTCCATTCGTCATGCCGTTATCACAAAGTGACATATGCGCCGAAATCCTCGCACTTGCGACAGCCAAAAGTTGGTTGTCCATGAACCAATTAATTGTTAAATAGACCTATGCTCCCCTTAAGCGGCCCAAGCCGCTTTGCTTCCCGCTTAAAAATTCCCGGTCGTTGTTGGGAATCCAGCAGGCGTGTTTGAAAGCTACCTCCCTGTAGCTTTTCCTGCGGACCAGCATAAAGCTGTCCCAAATTTTTCCTGAAAATTTGGTCTTTGCGTCTCGTTTCTTTGCAGTAAAGACAATCTGGTATGGAACCAGATTGAACAGCTTTAGCTGGCCTGAAAGGCAACAGGCAGGAAGCTTGTTGTAAATGGGACTGGCGCGCCACGGACGGCGTGTCATAAAGAACAGGGAAGTTGCTGAGTCAGAGCTGCAAAATCCCCTGTTTGTTGCCCAATCTACAACAAACAATCCAGCGGGCACGCTTTGAAAGCCAATTCCTTGTGGCTTTTCCTTCGGACCAGCGTAAAGCTGGCCGGCGGGGCAACAGGCAGGACACTAGAATAGGACTGGCTCCAAGGACGGCGCGTCATAAAAGACAAGGAGGTCATGCATATAAGTCTTTTACAGGTGACCATTTAACCACACGAAAAAACACAAAACCTCTCACCGCAGAGACATCCAAATAGCCCAAGCTCTTCTCCGTGCCCTCTGTGACTCTGTGGTGAAAATTCTTTCCAAAAAAATCGGAAATAACCACAGAGGCACGAAGAACAAAGAGTATTTGAAAGTATCATTGCGAACTTAGCGTCACAGCGAGAAATCTTTTCGTGCCGTTCGTGTTTTTCGTGGTAAAAAAGATTCAACACCCCACAGGCAAACGAATCAAAGCAACAGCGCCGACGCCATCAGCGTTATTTTCCAGCGTCAGCTGGCCGCCATGCTGCTCAATAATCTGGCGGGACAGCAATAAACCAATGCCCTGCCCGCCCTGCTTGGTGGTGTAAAAAGGTACAAATACATTATCCAGGTTCTGAATACCCACACCGTTATCACTCAGGCTGATAAGCACCGAGTTAGATGCGCTGTGGCAATGGACTTTAATCACACCTTCCCCCGTGCTCTCGGCAATGGCCTGGCGTGCATTGGTAATTAAGTTAATCAGCACTTGTTCCAGCAGTATAGGGTCGGCAACCACCTGGGTGCTGTCCAGTTGCAGCTTGAAGGTAATGTCGCTGTACATGGCGATTACCGAGCCGAGCATGCCGGCCAGGTCTATATGCTGCGGATGGATAGCATATTGGCGGCTTAACTGGCTGTAGCGACCAACAAATTCGGTAAGCTTCTGACTACGCTGATTAATCACTTCAAGCATGTCTTTTTGCACCTGATGGGTGCTGAATTCGGCCAGGGTTTGCGCCAGTGATTTAATCGGGGTTAAGGAGTTTTTAATCTCATGGCTTAGCACCCTGACAATCTGCTGCCAGGAGTGAATTTGCATTTCCCGCAGCTCATGGCTGATATCGGTAAAAATTAATAACTGGTGCTCACCGGTTTCGTCCTTATAAAAGCTGGAGCGAATATTAAATTGCCTGGCCTGCTGCTTATCGGCAATTAACCAGCCCGACGCGCTTTGCACTAACCCCAGCGATTTTGCCTTGCTCAGTCGCACCAGTCGCCAGTCTTTACCCAGCCAGCGCGACAGGGCCTGATTGCCGTGTACCAGTTTTCGCTCTTCATCCAGCAGCAGCACCGGGCTGTCCAACTGCTTGATTAAACTGTGGACCAGTAAGTTTTTCGCGTCGAACAGGCGTTTTTTTTGCCTCAGCGCCGCAGAAAACGCACCGATTTCATCAAATACCCTGCCGACCACGCCACGGCAATACACCGGCCGCACCTGCAGGGAATAATCATCCACCTTCATCGACTCCAGCGCATCCAGTATGCGAGCGTATGGGCAGAGCAGCTTTTTGTTCAGCCACAATGACACCAGCAACTGAGCTGGCAGCAATAACACCAACAAGGTGGCCAACATCAGCCCAGAGCTATGTAACAGCCATAAGCAGGCCACACTCAGGCCTAAAATAAGCAGGTTCACCATCAGCAAAAATATGCCAATCAGCCGCTCAAGGCTATTCACTGTCAACATGTTCTGGCCCTGTGCATGCTAGAGGTAATCTTTGGCGACGATATGGTATTTTTCTAAGCGACGGTAAATGGCACTTTTGCTGATGCCCAACAGCTCTGCGGCTTGCTGGGTTTGGCCCTTGCACTGCCTCAGAGCCTTATCCAGCAGCTCACGTTCGGCCTGCTCGAAGGTCATCAGTGGCAATTCAGCGCCCGCGGCAGACGCCACCGGAGCAGCAATGGCAGACGCCATACCGTTAGCGGCCAGCAGCGCTGCACTGATATCGGTTTGCTCACACAACAGCACCACGCGCTCAAGGATATGGCTTAATTCACGTAAATTACCGGGAAATGGGTACGCCATCAGCAGCTCCAGCGCACAGGGCAGCAAACTGATGCCGGGCTTTTTATAGCGCTGACAAAATTGTTCAAGCAGTTGTGCGGCCAGCTCGGGAATATCTTCGCGACGCTCGCGAAGTGGCGGCACATGCAGCTCAATGGTATTTAACCTGAAGTACAGATCCTGGCGAAAGCGCCCCTCGCTAATCAGCTGTTTAAAATTGCCGTTACTGGCACTGATCAGGCGCACGCTGGCAGTTTGGGTGGCGCTGGAACCCACCCGTTCATACTGGCCCGACTCCAGCACCCGCAGCAATTTAGCCTGGGACGGCAGCGGGATCTCGGCCACTTCATCCAAAAACAGGGTGCCATGCTCTGCCAGTTCGAAACGCCCTACCCTGGCCCGATCCGCACCGGTAAACGCCCCTTTGGTATGGCCGAACATTTCACTTTCAAACAGGTTTTCCGGAATAGCGCCCATATTGACGCTCACCAAAGCGCCGCCGCGATGTTGCTGCTGATATGCCTGGTGAATATAGTGCGCCAGGCTGCTTTTACCCGTACCGTTTTCACCGGTGAGCAGCAACGTCACCGGCTTTTGGGCCACCTCATCCAGGCGGCTTTTCAGTAACTGCATGGCCTGGGAGTTTGCCACCAGCTTAACCGCCTGAGTCTGCTCCCTTGCTGGCGGGCAACAATGCTGTTCAAGCTGCTGTAATTGCAGGGATTGCTTGATCACTTGCAGCAGCCGCTGGTTGTCCCAGGGCTTTTCAATAAAATCCCGCGCCCCGCTTTTTAAGGCTTTCACCACCAGATCCACCGCTGCCCAGGCAGTTATGGCAACTACCGGCAAGTGGTTGTGCAAGGCACGAATTTTACGCAGACAATACAGCCCCTCTTCTCCCGATGTGGTGTCGCGGGAGTAGTTCATATCCAGCAGCACCAGGTCGACGGGCTGATGGTTAAGCATGTCCAGCCCGCTGGTTGGGCTGTCGGCTTCAACCACGTCGAAACCATGATTGGTTAGCAAGAATCGGGCACTTAGCCTGATGTCAGCACAATCATCAATAAAAAGGATGGTCTTGGGGTTTTGCATGCTTGGTCGCGATAAAAATACAGGCTGCTGCGCAAAGTAAAATACTAACACGGAACAGCCCAGAGCCCTTTACAAGTTACTCATTTCGGAGCGCTTTTATAGGATCCTGCCTGACAATACTGTTGGCAGGGATAAAACAAGCCAGTAAAGAAAACAGCAGCAACAGCCCTAAGGCGCCGGATATCTGCAGCACATCCGGCTGCCCTAACTGGGCAATCTGGCTTTTGGCCATGCCGTACAGCAGCACGGCCAGCAAAAAACTGCTCACCAGGCCAATAACAATCGGCTGAATCGCATCCTTGAGCACCATATTGACAATACGCTTACGCTTGGCCCCCAGTGCCATACGCACGCCCAGTTCATAGCGTCGCATCTGGGTGGCATAGCTGATTACCCCATAAATGCCGGTACAGGCCAGCAGCAGGGCAAACAGGCTTAACCCCCCGGCCAGCCAGGCTGCCAAGCTATATTGATATACCAGTTCAGCGGCGGTGCGTTGCAGTTGCAGGTATTCCTGTATTCTCAGACTCGGGTCAATCGTGCGCAGCTGTTGCAGGATCTCCAGTTTGGTCAGGCTCATGCCGGGTTTGATCTTCAGCATCAGGTTGATGTCACTGGCATCCAGGGGCATATAAAAATATGGGTCGATATTGGAAACACTAAAATAATCCTCCACCACCCCCACCACCTTGAAGGCTTGCCCTTTGGCACGGTAAATACGCTCGCCTACTACATCGGTGCGGTTAAAAATGGCCCGAGCCATGGATTGACTCAGCAGCGCCACCTTGGCCTGGTCGGCCACTTCTTCGCGGTTAAAGTTGCGGCCATGCAACATTGGCAACTTCACTAATCCAACAAAGTCTTCATCTACGCGGTTATATAAAAAGCCGCCGACGCGCTGCTGATGACTATCGTAAATAAGGGTGCCACTATGGCCGAATCTGAGTGGTGAATGGCGGGAATTGGCCACGAGTTCAACCTGAGGCAACTGAGCAAAATGCTGCTTAATTTGCGTGGCAAGCGTACGGATCTGGGTGGCACTGGGGTAGTTTTTGCCGGGGTCCACCTCAACACTGATAACATTCTCAATATCGATACCCAATGGATGGTTAGCGGTTTGCAGACTCATTTGCAGCACCAGGGATGTCATCATGATCAGCAAGCCGGTCAAGGCAATCTGTGATGCAATCAGGCTGCACATGACCCGGCGCGATACCTGCGCGCTGGTGCCTTTACCACTGGCATTTAACTGTTGTTTAAGGCCGTCATAGTTGACCGTAAAACGGCCAAAAAAGGCCAGCGCCCCGGCTAACAGCACGGCAATAGCGCAACTGAAAAGCACGGTCGGGATATCCAGCCCCAGCTCATTTAAACGCGGCAGCGTGCCTTGCGCCAGCTCTTTGGTCAGCACCAACAACCAGGCGGCAATGATCAGGGCAAACAGGCTGGCTACCAGGGTCAGTAGCAGGCTTTCAACAAACAGGCGTTTAAACAGCGCTTTAGGTTTGGCCCCAAGGCAGGCGCAAATAGCCAGAATTTGCTGCTTTTTATTGATATGCGACAGGTACAGATTGAGCACATTCACAAAGGCAATCAGCAGCAACACCACGGCGCCCACCAGGATCATCAGCGTAATCCGGGCACTGTCACCTTTAACCGCATCGCTTAGCCGGGTCAGACGTGGCAGCAATTCCACGTCCCGGTACAACTGCGCTTGCGGCGACTGCAAAAAATCCTTAAAAATGGCCGAAAGCTGCGCGTTGACTTGGGTCGTATTCTGTCCCGGCGTAAGCTTTACCAGGCTCAGCAAATTAGAGGTGGATGAGGTGCCGTTAGGCTGGCTTAACTGGCTGTAAGCCGCCGGTAGGTAAATGTCACTGGCCGTTTCGGCAAAGGGCTGCGGCTCTTTAAAACCTTTATCGAGCACACCAACCACCTTAAATTGCTGGTGATCAAACTGAATGCTCTGGCCGATGATATCAGGGTCTGCGGCAAAATAGCTTTGCCAGGTGGCATAGCTGAGCACGGCTTCTGGCCGGGCATCTTTCATTTCCGGGCTGGCAGACAGCCCCGTGCCAAGAGCCAAGGGCACGGTTAACAAATCAAAGAATTCGGCTGTGGTATATAAGGTTTGTAACCTTGGTTCACTGGGCACACTGGCCAGAATGCCACGGCTGCGCAGTACCAGGGCTGAGTGCAGAAAGTCCTGGCTGCTGCGGTACATTTGCACTTGTGAATCGATATGCTGGACACCGGATTTGACGACCTTGCCCTGGCGCACTTCGGTTTGATCCAATATGTACAGCTGCGCCGCCTGTATATAAGGCAGCGGCTTAAACAGGATCAACTGGTTAAGGTTAAACGCAGCAATCAGCGCGCCTAAGGTCAGTGCCAGGGTGAACACCAGGGTAAACACAAACATCGGCGTATTTTGTAACCCAGCCAGAGCATGGCGAATTTCATGTTGTAACTTCATTAACTCGCCTCCGCCAAAGCGTGTTCAGATACCATTTCACCGTCAAGTAAGTAATAACGGGTATGGGCAAATTCGGCATAGCGGGCATCGTGGGTCACCATACAAATGGTGGTGCCAGCCCGGTTCAGATCTTTGAGCAGGGCCATCACCGCATCGCCGTTTTTTGAGTCCAGATTGCCGGTCGGTTCGTCCACCAATAAGATGGCGGGTGAACCGACCAAAGCCCGGGCAATGGCCACGCGCTGCTGCTGCCCACCCGACAGTTGGTTAGGCTTATGTCCGCCCCGATGGGCCATATCCACTTGTTGCAGCGCATGGCGTACCGCCTGGTCTATTTCGGCTTCGCGCAACATTTTGCCGGACGCATCCGCCTCACGGTAGCGCAGCGGCAGTGCGACATTCTCATACACGCTGATTTCATCGATAAGGTTAAAAGACTGAAAAATAAAGCCGACCTTGCGGTTTCTGATCTCGGCCCTGGCATCGACCCCAAGCTGGCTGACGTCCCGGTTGTCAATCAGGTAGCTGCCACTGCTGGCGGTATCCAGCAAGCCCATAATCGCCAGCAAGGATGACTTGCCGCAACCAGACGGGCCGGATATGGAAATAAAATCGCCCTGGTAGATGGTCAGATCGACACCGCGCAGGGCGTGGGTTTCCAGTTCCTGGGTACGGAATACCTTAGTGATATTGGCCAGTTGCAGGCAAATTTGTGCTTGGTTTGCTTGGCTCATCTTGATGTCCTTATTGGTTTTGTATGCTTAATTCAGGGAAATGTGCGACTGCTCGGCGTATTGACGCATGTCGCTTAAGATAAAGCGCTGGTCACGCGCCGCGCCCGCTTTGATCTCAATAAACTGGCCGCTCTTGGCACCAAACTCCAGCCAGGTAAGTTCGGCGGTGTGACGTTCATCATCCACTTTAAACACCTGATGCCGGGAATGTTGGGCAACGTTTACCGGTGCCTTGATATACAGCGCATCTGGCAGCGTGCCCAGGCGTATTCTGGCTTCCACATTCAATGACGGGCGGGCATTATCCGGTAAGGTACCGGTCAGGGCGATCTCCACTTCGACGTTACCCTCTTTAACCACAGGATCGATAAGCCGAACCTCACCTTCGGCCACCCCACCGCGGGTATCAATACTGGCCTGCATGCCCGGCATCATGCCCTGTACATCCCGCTGTGGCACCTGCACCACGGCAATTAACTCATCGGTTCCGCCCACCAGCGCCAATTGACTGCCGACACTGACACTTTGTCCAAGCTCAACCGGCAGAGCCTGTAACACCCCGTCAATACCGGCTTTTACCTGCAATCGGGCCATACGATCCTTGGCTAAGGCCAGCAGGCTTTGCTTTTCATCGATTTGCTCTTTTTGGATCTGCAGGCTCTGTTGATGCAGACGCGTTAATTGCGCCAGACGCTGTTGGCTGTTGGCCAGCCGCCCGGACAATTTATTGACTTGGGCCTGCGTTTCCAGCAGGGTCAGTTGGGTCACTATTCCGGAATTGGCCAGCTTGGTTTCTGCTTCAAAGCGGGCCTTAACCACGTCCAGATCCAGTCTAAGCTCGGCCTGCTGATTGTTAGCGTCGAGCATTTCCCGCTCCTGAGTCAGGACCAGTTGTTTTAGTTTGCCCTTTTCAGCCTTTAGCGCCAACTCAGCCTGCACCAGCGCCTGGCCGATACCTGGATTGGACATCGTCAGGATCACACTGTCGGGTGTGACCACCGCGCCGGGCTTTAGCAGGATCTCTTCAATCACGGCCTCATTGGCGGCGGTTAAAAAGCGCTGTACTTTGGACTCTAAGACACCAAAACCTGTGACTTCTAATGCCAACGCCCCCTGATTGACCTGACCTAACCATAACTGCCCGACCTCGACCTGACTGCTTGCCGACGGCTGGGAATAAAGCCAGACACTGAAAACAGAAAATACCAAGGTGACAGCTGGCAAAATATAGCGCTTGCTGTACATGGCCTTCACCGGGCTCACTTTTACATCCATTGCATCGGTCCTTACCTGTTTAGCTGCTTAACTAATGCAAGACGCAAGCGCCATACCAAAGCACAAAAAATTGATATTTAAAGGAATATTAAAATCAGCCTGGTATTTAACAGGGGAAATTCCCGGAATCGGGAAGATGGAAATTTATGAAATCGGGAATGGCGGCAACGTCACAGGTACTAACGAGTTTGTTTGCACGCCAAGCCACAAGCAGCTCAAAGTCATTGCCTTTGCAACAAGGATAATCAGGCTGAAATGCTTGGCATAGCACACAAAACTAACGCGATGTGCAAAATAGCGAAAGGCAGCGAAACCAGGGCAATACAAAATACAGCAAGAAGGAGAGCCGAAGCTCTCCACTATCAGTTGTTGTACTTCTTATACAAACCGATAAGTGCGTTATCGGTGTTACCGTCAACACAACGGGTGTCAGTACCGGTGCGGTCTTCCAACACCAGGATATATACCACATCCTGCTAACCTTCCATCTTTGCAGTTAATGTCAGCCCCAGAAAATTGGTATGCTCTGGATAGATAAACACCGGTTCTCTGGGGTTGCCGTGATATTTTTCATAGTTAACTTCATAGGTATTGTTCCCTAAGTTTAAACTGATACCTTCCGTGCCAGTAACTGCGGCAACTTGAGCTTCTGAGCTTCTATCAACACCTCTTTTACTCGGTGAACCTCTCTATCCTGATTTTGGTGGTCACAGGCCAATGCAATGCTGCAACCTATTTCGTTAGGACGGTCCAACTCCTGTCGAAATCCTCCCCAGCCAAACGACTATTGGCAAATTAACCCAACAAGAGAGTGAACTATGCAAATTTACTGGATTAAAGCTCAGGCACCGCTGCGGGTGCTGGCCCTATGCAAACATTTGGGCGTGCAAGCCGAGTTTATTCAGCTCGATCCCACCGACGGTAGCCTGAAAACCGACAAATATGCCAAGCTGAATCCCAATATGAAGGCGCCAACCCTGGTGGATGGCGAGACTGTGCTGTGGGAAGCCTCGGCCATTATGGTGTATTTATGCCAAAAGGCCGGTTCGGATATGTGGCCAGCCAACCATGCCGCTGAACAGGTGGATGTGATTAAGTGGTTGTCCTGGAATGACTGCCATTGGATGGAAGCCATAGGCAATTTTTACTTTGAATATATCGTAAAAAGTACCTTTAACTTTGGCCAACCAGACCAGCAGGCTATTGAGGCGGGGCTACCGCTCTTTCATAAATACGCGGCGGTGTTGAATCAGCATCTGCAAGGTAAGGACCATGTGGCCTGCGGGCGACTGACCATTGCCGATTTTCAGCTCGCTTCCATGGCCCGCTACTGGCAGGAATCACAGATGCCGATGCAGGATTACCCTAATATTGTGAACTGGCTGAACAAGCTGATGCAACTGCCCGCCTGGGCCGAGCCCTGGCCGCTATAAACACAAAGCCAGGCATCGTGCAGCCTGCTTTACGGATGTAGTTGGCATCAAGTCGGCCTTGATGCCAACTACACCTTTGATCAATAATGCCGACGTTATTAGAATGATTTGCATTACGGTTGTAGCAATGTCTGTGGTTCGGCAAAATTTTGATGGTCTGTATTTAGATAACCGGTCATGGCTGGCAGGCTGGCTGTGCAAAAAAGTAGGCTGCTCTGAACTAGCCGCAGATATCACGCAAGATACCTTTATCCGCCTCTTGACCAATAAAAACAATGCTGGTGTGTACGAAGGTAAGCCCCGTGCCTTGCTGACCCATATTGCCAAAGGTATTGTGATTGATCATTGGCGCCGTAAAGACGTTGAGCAAGCCTACTTAGCCGCGATATCACAAGTTGAAGAACACGCCGTATCTGGACCGGAACATAAGCATATCGTTGTAGAAACCTTAATGCGCCTGGACAAGGCATTGTGTTTATTACCCGAACTAACACGCAAGATTTTTTTGCTCGCTCAGCTTGATGGCTACAAATACAAGGAGCTGGCCGCTCAATTTGATATCGCTGAAATCACCGTTAAACGTCATATGAAAAAGGCCTTTATCGCCTGCCTTACTCTGGATTAGCGCATGACGCTAAAATCAGGAAAGGAAAGCCGCATTATCGAGCAAGTGGCAGACTGGCTGGTACTAATGCAATCTGATGATGTTTCAGAATACGATGTTAAGCGATTAAACCTGTGGCTGGCACAAGACCAGGCCCATCGTGATGCGTGGCAACAAGCCAAGCATTTCTTAACCCATATTGAGCACTTACCCGAATCGGTAAATAGTCAGGCTGTTTTGCACTTAAATCGGCAAAACCGTCGGCGCATGTTAAAGCTGTTAAGCCTGGTTTTTGTCGCGCCAGTGACAGGCTATTTGAGTGTTCGCTCAGGCTTGCATCACAGCATCATGGCAGATCATCAAACAGAGGTCGGCGAGTCAAAAACCGTTAGCTTAGCTGACGGCACTATTATTGAGTTAAATACCCGAACCAAAATTACTACCACTCTGACCAGGCAAGAACGAACAGTGAACTTATTGACTGGCGAGATATTTGTTACCACAGGCAAAAAGGCCTCAACCGGCTCGCCCCCTTTTCGCGTGACAACTGAACATGGGGTTATTGAAGCACTTGGCACAGCCTTTAATGTAAAAACGACCGAGCTGGGAACAGAGGTTGAGGTAAGTCAGGACGCGGTTTTAATCACAAGCCGTCATTTCGAGTTAGTGCTGAATGCAGGTGAGTCATTATTGTTTAACCAGCATGATCATCGTCCCATGATAAACAAGGCGCTTCTGAGTGCGATGTGGCGCAAAGGGCTTTTTGTTGCTACCTCTGTGCCCCTTTACCGCTTAATTGAAGAGCTGGGGCGCTACCATCATCGTATCGTCAGCATTGATAAATTAATCAGGCACATACAAGTGTCAGGCACTTTTGACATCTACGACCTTAACGGCACCTTGGCCCTTTTGCTGGACACCTTGCCCATTGACATTGTCTACCGCACTAAGTGGTGGCTGACGATAGTGCCCAAGTCATCGGCGTAATAGCTAAATTGTCATTGCAAATCGGCAAGACATCTTTGCTGATACTTTTTTCTATCTGGTGCGGTAATCAGATAATCACGCCAGGCAAGACAGCGCAGTGCTGTCGCTTTTGAGGTAGTCCTTTGAAATTAAATCGCTCAGGAATAACCATTCCTGTGATGGTATTGGTTGTTCATTTAATTCTGGTTTTGTGCATTTTTGTTGAATTCAGCCCTGAGCCATTACCGCCCAAAAAAGTATTGCAAGGGATGTTGATCGCCCGCGCTGTACCTGTGCAGGCTGAAAACACCAATGTAGTTCAGACGCCACCTGCGGTTGAAGAACAAAAGCCCATGGAACCGATGCGGCAAGAGCCAGTAAAGCCGGTACCACAAGCAGCAGATGCGCCTAAAAGTTCGAAACCAGATACAGCCGAGGCGACTAAGGTGCACGCCAAAAAAGACAGCTTGCCTGAAAAGCCCAATGAAATAGCCAAAGCTGAAGAAAGTCCCAGATTGGATGTACCGGCGCCAACTCATGCAAAGAAGCCAGCGAAAATGGCTAAGCCCCCAGAGCTGTCACTTCCTGCTCCACCGCAGCCGCAACCAACTAACCAGGCTGCCAAACCAGACACAACATCGCCCCCGCCAAGCATGACATCCGCTGTTGCGCCAGAGGAAGATGTTGTGCCACCGCGCGTTGATGCCAGCCTGGGACAAAACCCTGCCCCGCCTTACCCAAGAATCTCCAGAAGGTTAAAAGAAGAAGGCACAGTGCTACTCGACATTTACATTCTGGCGAATGGGCAGGTAGGCGAAATGCGCATTAAACAAAGCAGTGGTTTTACCCGCCTTGACCAGGCAGCCCGCGCAGCGGTGGCTAAGTGGCGTTATCAACCAGCACGTAAAAAGGGGCAGGCCATCGCTTTTTGGTATGTTCAGCCCGTCTATTTTTCTTTAACTGACAACCTAGATAACTAAACAGGAACCTTGTATGGAAAACCCTTATGGTATTGCTTCACTGTGGCAGCAAAGTGACTTTGTGATTAAGTCTGTCGCCGCAGTGCTGCTGATTATGTCGGTAATGACCTGGTCAATCTTAATCAGTAAGTGGATAACACAAGTCAGGTTACTTAAATTATCGGCGAAGTTGCCAGAATTTTGGGCAGCATCAGATATTCAGCAAGGTCTGGCCAGATTAGACAATAAGTTACCGCACGATCCTTTCTTTAGCTTGGTGCATGCCGGTGTGCTGGCAAAGTCGCAACACCAGGACAATAGCCTAAGCCTGACCCATAGCTTGCCCCTGGCTGACTGGATTTCTACCAGCTTGCAAACATCACTTGAACAAAGCAGTGAGCAGGCCCAAAAAGGCCTGACCGCGCTGGCGTCAATTGGCGCAACCGCCCCCTTTGTCGGCTTATTTGGCACAGTTTGGGGCATTTACCATGCATTGATCAAAATTGGCGCAACAGGTAAAGCGGGTATCGATCAGCTTGCCGGCCCGGTCGGGGAAGCATTAGTGATGACGGCATTTGGTCTGCTGGTCGCTATTCCTGCTGTGCTGGCCTACAACGCACTGACCAGAAGTAACCGTAAACTGGCCAGCAGGCTCAATGGCTTTGCCCAACAACTTAACGGCTACCTGCTGATGGGTTCGGTACCCGAAACCAGCAGCATTAAAGGGCGGTAATATGGCATTTAACAGCAGTCGCGATCCGCACGAGTCTATGGCTGAAATTAACATGACCCCCTTAGTGGACGTCATGTTAGTGCTGCTGATCATATTTATGATAGCCGTGCCGGTTATCACCCAATCTATAGAGGTAAACCTACCAGAAGCGCAGGTTGAATCAGCCCCTGCGCCGCCGGTGTCGATTGCTTTGGATTTAAAGCTAGATGGTTCACTGTGGTGGGATAAACAACTGCTGAGCCACCAGCAGTTGGCTGAGAAATTTGCGCAGATAGCACAAGCCGAGCCGCAACCCACCATTGAGCTTTATGCCGATGGCGATATTGCCTATAAATCGGTGGTGAAAGTTATGGCATTGGCTCAGCAACAGGGCGTCACCAGGTTGGGGTTTGTGACTGAGAATGTGACGTCGGCAGCAGAGTAATTTTTTCAAATAATAGTGATACTTAATTTCAATTAGCTCGGTAAGTAGGTTAGTTATAACAAAATGAGTCATATTGAAATGCATCTAAAACCCCGAACAAAATCAGCCTTAACCCCTGTTGCACTGGGCATCGCAATGGCAATGATGAGCCAGCCCACCTATGCCGATAATACGCAGGCTGGTTACACAAATAGTCAGCAACAGTCGAAGCATTATGCCATTGGTGCAGGTTTATTAAGTGATGTGCTGACTGAATTTGCGGCTGTTTCCGGCGTTAAGCTGTCCTTTCAAACCGCCACATTACAAGGTCTCACATCACCTGGCCTGTCGGGGCATTACAGCGTAGCGCAGGGCTTTGAACAGCTACTGGCTGATAGCCCATATCGGGCCGACCTTACTGCCAACGGGTATATTTTAGTCCCTACAGATTCTGTGGCCCTGCCTTCTGTCAATGTACTGGCCTCAGGATTGGAATTGGCCGAAGGGCCGGTGGAAGGCTATATCGCCAAGCGCACCAGCACCGCCACCAAAATGGGGGTCGCCATTGAAGATATCCCACAAACAATCAATGTGATCACGGCGGATAAAATGGAGATTCAAGGTGCCAGCCGTATCACCGAGGCCCTGGCCTATTCGCCAGGTGTGAATGCTGCTCCATGGGGAGACCAGCCACAATGGGATTGGATTTATATACGCGGCTTTGACGCTTATAAACCCGGGGTCTATTTAGACGGCCTGCAAATGCGCAATAACGGCAACTGGGGGATGTGGCAGGTTGACTCATACAGTCTGGAGCGTTTAGAGGTATTAAAAGGTCCGTCATCTGTCATGTATGGGGTTAATGGTCCGGGCGGGGTCATCAACCTGGTAAGTAAACGCCCCACTACCTTTAGCCAGAAGGAAATTGTGGCCGAAATTGGCAACAACAGCCATAAGCAGCTTGCGGTGGATTTTTCCGGCCCCATCGATCAACGCGGCGAATGGCTATATCGCGTGACTGCCCTGACTAAAAATAGTGAGTTAGAAAACACACCGCTGGATGATAAAAGGCACTACTTCGCTCCTTCTGTTACCTGGAGCCCGACAACACAGACCCATGTCACTCTTTATGGCCAGTGGTTTGATATAGACTCAGGGACAGACACCAACGAAGTCTTGTTAGCCGGCTCCCTGCTGCCTAACCCTAACGGTCAGACTGAACTACCGTTATTTGGTGGCTCAACAGATTTCAATGGCATTAAGCAGGAGCAGTGGTTAATCGGTTACGATGCCAAGCATCAGTTTGATAGCGGCTGGATGGTTTCACAAAAAGCACGCTACGCTAAGTTCGATATGGACTTCAGAACGGTCTATAAATCAGGCTGGATCATCCAAAATGCAGATGACCCTGCGGATAAAGATAACTTCCGTTTTGTTAAGCTAACAGGCCTGGCCAGTAAAGAAGACGTCACATCCAAAAACATTGACACATACATTAGCAAGGACTTTGATTTTTCTACTGTAAAACACCAAATTATGGTCGGTGTTGATTATCAGAAAACAGACTTTGAAGTCGATGCCGCCTGGGGTGCAACATTTGCACCGCTGGATATTTTAAACCCTCAAAACAAACTGGCATTTACAGATGTGCCTAGTAACATCACAGGGTTATCGGATGTCAAACAAACCGGTGTTTATATCCAGGATCAAATCAGCATTGGTGAGCATTGGGTGGTAAACCTCGCCACCCGATATGATGAAACCGAGACCAATTCATATCAGTTAAATGGCAGTTTTATTGAACGCCAGAAAAGCTACGGGCAATCTTCACGTGTTGGTGTGGTGTATAAAGCCGCCAATGGTTTAGCGCCCTATGTGAGTTACTCTGAGTCCTTTGCGCCAACGGGCACTATTGACCCGGCGCAGTTAAAACCCTTTCCCCCCGAAAGAGGCCAGCAAATAGAAGCGGGTGTCCGCTACACGCCGTTAGACAATAGTGGGCGCTACAGCTTAGCCGCGTTCGATATTACCCGTAAAGACTATACCCAATGGGTCTGGGACGATCAGCCGCATCCCGAACAAAAAGGGGAAGTGAATGTACAAGGTGCAGAGCTGGAAGTGTTTTGGCAACCATCCGAAAACACCAACCTGATGGCCAGCTATACATGGATCCCTAAAGCGGAAGTGGTTGACAGTATAAACCCAGCGGAAATCGGTAAACAAAGTAACGCGGTTTCTGAGCATAGTCTGTCGGTTTGGGCTGATTACTATTTTGACAGTGGTTTTCAGCTTGGTTTAGGTGCACGCTACAACGGTGAAAATAACGGTACCGGCGAAAACGCACCTAAAACCGTACCGGGCTATACCCTGGTCGATGGCAGCCTTAAATATGATCTAGCCCAGTGGAGCCTGGCGTTAAACGTGCGGAACTTATTTGACCAGCATGAGCTTAGCACCTGTAACAATAAAAAATGTTACTACACCTCCGGACGGCGCATGACCTTAAGTGCAACCTATGTTTGGTAAGGTGATTAGGCCCTGTCGACCTTTTAAATATAATCAAAGGCTGTATTAAAAAGGCCGACGCGCACTACGAACAGGGCGAACCATATAGGTTCGCCTTGCCTACCGACTAAACATTGGGAAGCGCTCAAAGCCTAATCATTGGGTCATACGAGCCCCTAGTTCACAAATGGAATTTATTCTGATTTTTCATTTACTTGAGAGCTTACTTTAGATAAATTAGTTATGTTATCACATATCCAAAAAGCCACAGTAAGCCTAGCATACTGTGGCTAATAAACTCGCACCGTCGCCAGAAGTAAGCTTGTCGGCACCAGGAAAGGTATCAGTCAGTGAATGTAAAACGTTCCTCCCTAAGTCTCGTTGTTTTATCCGCGCTATTCAGCCACACCAGTTACGCCAATTCCGGCCAGGAAGAGATTGAAAAGCTCAATGTTACCGGCACCCGCTCGGCACTTTACGACACCCGCGACGTAAACGCCGCCGCACTTGGCACCAAAGATACGCAATTACTGCCTATCTCTATTCAGTCTTTTTCCGATGCGCTTATTGCCAACCAGCGGGCAAAAACCTTAGGCGATGTGCTGGCCAATGACGCGTCGGTGCAAAACACCGCCATAGGTACGGTGTTTGACTTTGTTAGCCTGCGCGGCTTTCAGCTCGACTGGACCAACGGTTTGCGCCGCGACGGCCTGGCCCTGGCGCCGTTTCAGGATGTTGCGCTGGAAAACATCCAGCGTCTGGACGTGATCAAAGGTCCCTCTGGGTTGATTTCCGGTGTCAACAATCCGGGGGGTACCGTGAATTACGTAACCAAGCGCCCCACACAGAAGCAATTTTTGGAAGTCACAGGCGAAGTGCGTAGTCGCAATGGCAAATATCTGCATCTGGACAGCGGCGGACCACTGGATGCCGAAAAGACCTGGGGCTACCGATTTAACGCGGCCGCCGAAGATACCGGCGATTTTAGCGGCGGCGATGACTTAAAACGCTACTTTTTAAGTGCCGCCCTTGACTGGGCCGCCAGCGACAAGCTGTTTGTGCGCTTCGACGCCGACTTTCAGGACAAAAAGGTCGTCTCCCAGCCGCTGATTGGTCTGGCACAGGACCCCAATAACAGTGATCTCAGTATTCTGCCCCCCTATGTAGACACCAGTGACATACTGCTTGGCCAGCCATGGGGCCGCTATGAAACTCAGTCCTATAATCTGGCAACCCGGGTGGATTACTGGCTAACCGACAGTTGGCAATGGGTTAATCAATTCGCCTATTCAGACAACAACCGCTTTACTATCTTCCCGGATATTTACCAGGTGGATATAGCTGGCAATGTTTTGTCTGCCGCTATCCATGTGACACCGGACGAGAAATACCGCTCCTACGCGGCGGTGAGTTTTTTAAGTGGTGAATTCCAGACCGGCGACATCGCCCATAATCTGGTGGCCGGAGTGAGCCTGCGCGACTATCAGTCTGCCGATGGCCGCTGGTTTGAACTGCCAAACCCGGTTGGTAATCTATTTAATCCTGTCCATACCAGCCGTCCTCAATACCCTGATTATCCTGATGCCACTATTACCGACACCAAAGAAAACTCACTGTTTATAACCGACACCTTGTACATCAGCGACACCTTCTATGCCACCTTGGGCCTGCGTCATATTCGTTATGAAAAGCTGCAACATGCCCCAGACAGCGTGCAGGAAACACTAGACAATCAACGTTTTACCACTCCTTTGATTGGTCTGAATTACAACCCGAGCGACAATCTGGCCTTCTATGCCAGCTATTCAGAAGGCGCGGGAGAAGGTGGTGTTGCGGTTATCGGCAGCGGTGCCATTAACGAAGGGGAATCCCTTGGACCACAGGAAAGTGAACAGCTGGAAGCCGGAGTTAAGTTTCAGACCCAAAGTGCTACCTACACCCTGGCCGTATTTGAGATAGAGAAAATGCTCGAATACCACAATCGTGTGAGCAACTATTTTGTGCAAGATGGCGCGCAGTCGCACCGCGGTATTGAGCTGAACATCAATGGCAAGGTGTCTGATGCCCTGTCTGTGGTCAGCTCCGTGACCCTGATGGACGCTTCCTTGGACAAGCTGGTTGGGCAGCCACTGATCAATGGCAATCGCCCGGCCAATGTGCCCAAATTCCAGGCTAATTTATTCCTCGACTATCAGGTTCAGGCCTTGGCGGGACTGTATGCGCAACTGGGTATTTTCCATGTGGGAGAGCGCCAGCAAAATGTGCTGAACAGCTTGTCGCTCCCCGCTTACACCCGGGCAGACTTAGGGGTGAAGTACGAACTTAGCGCCCTGAACACCATCTTCAGATTAAAAATTGAGAATCTGTTTGATAAAGAATACTGGTTATCAGCCGGTGCCAAAGGCGTGGATTGGGGCGTCACACCGGGTAAAGGCCGCACCTGGATTGCGTCTATGACGTACAGCTTCTAAGGAGGAAAATATGCTCAAGGAAACAACGCAAGCCGTGATTGAGGTTTGTGAACTGAAAAAGGCCTTTGCTGACTACCAGGCACTAAAAGGCATTTCCTTTACCGTCAATGCGGGCGAGATTCTGGCTTTACTGGGGCCAAACGGTGCCGGAAAAACCACCACCATTAATTGCCTGCTGGGCTTTTTACAGCCCGACAGTGGCACAGTCAGCATTGGCGGCATTAACGTTCAGCACGATGTTGTCAGGGCCAGGCAGCAGCTTGCCTATATTCCGGAACAAGTGGCCTTGTATCCGCGTTTAACCGGCCTGGAAAATGTTAGCTATATGAGCCAAATCGCCGGTATCAGTCTGTCACAAAATGAGTATCGTGCCCTGCTGGAAAAAGTGCAGCTCCCCGCCCATGCCATCGATAAGGCGATATCAACCTATTCAAAAGGTATGCGGCAGAAAGTGGGGATTGCCATTGCCCTGGCGAAACAGGCGACAGCACTGATTCTGGATGAACCTACCTCGGGCCTGGACCCGTCGGCCAGCTATGAATTCAGCCAACTGCTCGGGCAACTGGCCGGGCAAGGCGTAGCCATTTTAATGGCGACCCATGATTTATTCCGCGCTCAGGAAGACGCCCATTCGGTGGCCATCTTAAATCAGGGACAACTGGTACACCGCCTGCAGGGACAGGATATGCAAGATGTGCAGCTTGAATCCCTCTACCTGCAACATATTCGCAGAGAAGCCCTATGTTAGTAGAGATGCTTAAAAAGGAATGGCTTGAGTCTGCGCGCCAGGGTCAGCTTGGCTGGGTAGGTATTACCCTGCTGATACTGCTGTTGGCGGCACTGGCCAGCGGCTGGTATACCAGCCGCGAACAACAGAGTCTGTATCAGGATGTCACCAATGCAGAACGCCATCGCTGGTTGCACCAGGGCGAAAAGGGTCCCCACTCTGCGGCCCATTACGGCGTTTATGTAATCAAACCCAGCAGCCACCTGAGCGTGCTGGATCCCGGTTTAAGTGAATACCAGGGCAAGGTACTGCGCCTGGAAGCGCATAAACAGAATGACAGCTTGTTTCGCCCTTCTCAGGACAGCATTGCCATGCAGCGGTTTGGGCAGTTAAGCCCGGCCTTTGTTGTACAGATGCTGATGCCCCTGCTGATAATTCTGATGGGGCATGCCCTGCTGGCGGCGGAAAGGCAACAGGGCACCCTGCGCCAACTGCTGGCCAGTGGGGTATCAACCGCCAAACTGATGATGGCTAAAGGCGGAACCTTGTACCTGACCACTATGCTGTTCGCCGCCCCGGTGCTGCTCTTTGCTTTGTATAGCCAGGTGACAGCCAGCCAGGGGCAAGGCGGCAGAACACTGCTGTTTATCTCGGGTTACAGCCTCTATTTGTTTATCTGGTGCGCACTGACATTACTGCTATCCAGTTGGATGCGCACTCCCCGTCAGGCACTGGTTTGGCTGCTGGCGATCTGGGCAGTCAGTAGTTTGCTGTTACCGCGACTGGCAATGACCAGCGCCACCGACCAATTTCCAATTCAGTCGGGCCGTGAATTCGCCGCCAAACTGGAATCAGAGATTTACACGCCACAGCGCCTGCAGGCCATACAAGAGTTTAAACAAAACACCTTGCAGGCCCATGGCGTCAGCAGCACTGATGAGTTGCCATTCGACTGGTCCGGCGCGCAATTGCAGTTTGGTGAACAGTATTCTGATCAGGTATTTGACCGCTTGTATGGCCAGCGCGCCGTATTGCTGAATAAACAGACCGACGCCTACCAGTCTGCCGCCGTACTTAGCCCTTTTATTGCCTTACAGTCAGTGTCCATGGCGGCATCGGCTACTGATTTACGCCATCATCAGCTGTTTGAAGATGCTGCGGAGCAACACCGACGAGTCATGCAGGCCACCCTGAATAATTACCAGCGCGACCATGCTAAGCAATCCCAGGGGGCGTTTCAGGCCGGGCAATCACTGTGGGAGCAGATCCCGGCATTTTCTTTTAGCTACCCCAGGATTGGGCCACTTTTAGGGCATTATCTGACACCGCTATTAAGCCTTGCTACCTGGGCGCTGTTGCTGCTTATCGCCTTGTGCTTTGCTGCCCGTCGTTTACAAAAGGAGATGCTGTAATGAAACGCCTGGTTGTGAAATATGAACTCCTTAATCTCAGACGGGAAAAACTGCTGTTGCTGCTTTTCGCGGCCAGCAGCTTATTCGCTGTACTGGCTTTTTATAATGGCTACCGCTTTAGTCAGAATCAGGCTTTAGCCGTGACGGCCGCTCAGCAGGAACAACAGACAGCCAATAACACCATCCGCCAGGGCCTGGCCGAACGCCAGGCCAGACAAGGGCCGCTAAACTGGTGGGATGATAAGCATGACCTGCGCGGGCAGGCCTTCTACCTGATGGTAAATTATGCCACTAAAGCCCCACTGCCCACAGCGGCCATAGCCATCGGCCAGGCGGATATTCAGCCATACTTCTTTCGCATGCTGGTAACAGAGAAACAGCATGTGCTGCACCAGTATGACTATACCCATCCGCTGGCATTGCTACTGGGTCAGTTAGACCTGGCTTTTGTGATTATCTACTTGCTACCACTGCTGCTGATTGGCGCCTGTTTTAATGCGCTATCTGAAGAGAAACAGTCGGGCCAGTTGCGTATTATGATGTTGCAGGGCATATCTCCTGCTACCCTGGTGGCCGCACAGATTCTGGTGCGCGCTGGGGCTGTGATGGTGCCGTTCTTATTGATCAGCAACCTTTGTCTTTGGCTATTCAGCCCGGGTATAACCTTTATCAGCCTGCTGATCTTCAGTCTGCTGGTATTGCTTTATACAGGTTTTTGGCTGGCGCTGACGGCCTGGGTTATCAGCTTGGGCAAAAACGCCGCTAACAATGCCGCGCGGCTTGTTACTGCCTGGCTGGGATTGGTGATTGTTGTGCCCGCCGTGCTAAATATCCTAATTATGACCCTGAATCCGTCACCCTCACGCCTGGTATATGTGGACCAGATGCGCAGCCACACCGATAAAGTTAATCAACAGGCGGCCCAAACCCTGGCGAATTTCTTTCAGGACCACCCGGAATTGGCTAAAACCGGCACAGCCACAAACGACTATGCCACCAGCAAAATAGCGAAAATTCTCGCTGTGGAGCAGGCTATGCAACCTTTTGATGATGCCTTTGTGAAGGTATTACACAAACAAAACCAACAGGCCGGGTGGTTAAAGCACCTGTCACCGGCCACCTTGTTGCATGCAGCGCTGATCGACCTTGCAGGTAATGGTCAGCTTAGGCATCAGGCATTTATGCAGGAAGTTCAGCAGCATCATCAAAAGTTGCAAACCTATTTTGCCAGCCGTATTGCGCTGGCCGCGCAAAATGGGGATTTTGCGCCTTGCAGCGGTTGCAATGCCAGGGTCACCCTGGCTGATGCCAGTGACATTCCGGTGTTCTCGTCACAGGCCTCGCTCTTGCCCATCCCCTATGGCGCCATGCTTATGCTGGTACTGCTGATTGTGTTGCTGACATTCGCCAGCACTAAAGCGTTAAGCAAAATGCACCAGGGGCAGAGCCAGACCGTACTGGTATGATCGGTATTCGCCCGCTGTCAAAGCGGGCTCGTTACTAAAGATACGGATGCTCGGCAAACCAATCCTGCAAAAATTCGATAAAGCAGCTTAGTCGCGGCGGTACAAAATGCCTGACCGGATATAAGGCATACAGGGTCATCAGTGGTTTGGCTTCACTGGCCAGCACTTCCACCACCTCACCACGTTGCAGAGCCGGGTAACTGATAAAGCGGGGGATAAAACCCACGCCCATCCCCTGCTTAACCATATCCAGCAAAAACACCGAGCTGTTGGCTTTCAGCCGCCCACCTATCGGCACCCCTTGTGGCCCTACCGGCCAAAGATTTTTATGCCGAAAGTAGCTGTATTCAAAACACTGATGATGTCGAAGATCATCCGGTTGATGAATAGGCCCCTGGGTTTGTAAATAAGCCGGGGCGGCACAAATACTGTAGCTGAACTGGGTAATAGCCTTGCCCACATAATTGGAATCAAAGGATGAGCTAGCCACCCGCAGGCCAAGGTCAAAATTATGCTCGAGCAGATCCTGCGCCTGATCGCTTAATTCAATATCCAGCTCAATCTGCGGATAGCGCCGTATAAATTCGGCAAAAGCCGGGGCCAATGCGGTTAATCCCAGCGCCATCGCCGCATTGATCCTGAGGCGGCCCATGGGTAATTGCTGCTGCGCCTGGATATGGGCCTCGGTGTCTTCCACCTGCCGCAATATCTCACGGCAACGCTGCAGATACTCTTCTCCAAGCTGGGTCAGTTGCAAACGCCGGGTGGAACGTTGCAACAGCCGGGCGCCCAAGCTGCCTTCCAGCGCGCTAATCTGCTTGCTAATCATTGATTTACTGGCATCACTTTGCTCTGCTGCACGGGAAAAACTGCCCAGTTCCACCACCCGCACAAACAACTGCATGGCTTTTAGCTTATCCACATTGTTTCCATATAGGAAAAAGAGTTATCACATTGTAGCCATATATCAAATCAATACCCAGCGCTAAAGTAGCCTTGTTCCCGGATATTGGAACCATCAACCAAGGAGATTGTTATGTATACATTGTATTTTTCTCAGGGCGCTTGTTCTTTAGGTACACAAGTGATGCTGCGCGAACTCGGCCAGCCAGTGGAGCTGGTTAGCAAAACCAAACTGGCCGACTATCTGGATGTCAATCCGCTTGGTGCGGTACCGGCGCTGGGAGTGGACAAGCAAATACTGACCGAAGGTGCGGCCATTATTCTGTATCTGCTCAACAAACATGCTAATGATCTGCTGCCCACTGAGCCCAACGCACGCCAGCAAAGCATTGAAAACCTGATGTTTGCCAATGCCACCGTACACCCGGCTTACGGCAAACTGTTTTTTATTGGCGGTACATTGCCGGATGGCGATGCCAAAACACTGGCATTCAATGCGGCCGCCGAGCAAATCAACAAGCTGTGGCAAAGAGTGGAAGATAAGCTGGCCAACCAGCCGTACCTGGGCGGCCACACATACTCACCGGCGGATATCTTGCTGGCTGTATATGAAAGCTGGGGCCAATACTTCCCGGTAAGTATTGAGGTGGGTCCACGCAGCCGCGCCATGATTGACAAAATCAGAGCCCTGCCCAGTTATCAGGCATCGGTGGCTGCTGAACAACAGGCTGCCTGATAATGAAAGGCCAGCAAGCCTCTGACTTACAGGCCATCGAAGCGCTGCTGATGCAGTACTTCGATGGCCTGCATCGCGCTGATATCGCGCTGTTGGACAGTATTTTTGACCCGGATGCCAGATTATATGCCCCCGGAATCCGGCGCAGCAAACAGCAATGGCTGGATTTGGTCGCGAATCGCCCTGTTCCTGAGAAACTGGGCCATAGCTTTGACTATCAGGTTCTGGCCATCGAGCGCTGTGGTGAACAAGCCATGGCCAAGGTTAGTTGCCCGCTGTTGGGTGCCCGCTTTATCGATTATCTGGGCCTGCTAAAAGAAGGCGGTAACTGGCGGATTGTGGCCAAACAATATGCCGACAATCCTTTTGAAACACCAATTTAAAACAAGGAATCACTATGCCCTATGTAAATATCAAAGTGACCGATGAAGGTGTCAGCGCCGAGCAAAAGCGTCAGCTTATTGCGGGTACCACTGAATTGCTGGTCAAAGTGCTAAATAAAAACCCCAGCACCACCTTTGTGCTAATTGAAGAGGTTAATACCGACAATTGGGGTATCGGCTATCAAAGTGTGACGGAACTGCGCCAGGCCGACAGCTAATTTGCCACGATTATGTATGTCGGACATCTGTCCGGCATCGCGTGCGGCGATAACCAAGTTAAACAGCAAAAAAGCGAGCGGCCGATAAAGCGATCTGCTGAGCTTGTGGACTTTGAATTTTACGCTCCGGGGTAATCAGGTAATAGCGCTCGGTAATATTCCCTGCCACCCCAATCTGGCTAACCTGATGCTGCTCGCAAACATGCCCGGCAATGCAAGCCGGGGCACAAAACACCCCATAACCTTGCTGGCCTAACAATTTCAGTACCGCACTGTCGTCGATTTCGGCCAGTACTTTTGGTCTGATGCCCTGGTTCTCAAGGTATGCCATAACGCTGACACGCATGGTGGATTTGTCACCGGATAGCAGTAAAGGTGCGCCTTCCAGGCAGGCAGGGAATGGTTGCCGGGCATAAGAGCTCTGTGCCTTAGCAAAGAAACACAGCGGGCTCTCCCCCAGAAAATGGCTAAAGGCTTTAACATTGGCACCAGGTGGCAGCGGCCGGTCTGACAATATCAGGTCAACCCGGTTTAGCGCCAGTTGGGCCAGCAGACTGTCCAGCTCCCCTTCCCGGTAAATCAGCCGCGTACTGTCCAGCGCCGCGAATAAGGGTTTCACCAGATCGAATGCCAGAATTTTAGGAATAACATCGGTGACTGCCAATGTAATGCGATTCAGGGTGCCTGGGCTTTTTAAGCGCAACTGGCCCTGTAACTCTTCGCCCAGGCTAAAGATCTCCTCCGCATACTGATATGCGGTTTTGCCCCTGGCATTGAGTACCAATCGTTTGCCCTTGCGCTCAAACAGCAGCCCACCCAATTGATGCTCAAAGGTGGTGAGCTGGCCGCTGACCGTCTGTGGCGTGACGTTCAGGCAGTGTGCGGCACGGGAAATGCTGCCTTCGCGGGCAATAACATAAAAATAGTGAAGATGATGGTAGTTAAGCTGCATTGGTTATCAGGTTTTAACTGATTAAAATTCAAATATATTCGAATTTATTTGTTATTGAAACTGCTCTATAACTCAAGGTTGAACAAACGGAGACAACTATGTCCCAGTTAAGACACATGGTGCAACAAGGCACATTGGGTGGCGTACTGCTGATTGTAGCGGCACTGCTTGCCATGATTATTGCTAACAGCCCGCTGGCCGGGGCCTATCAGCGCTGGTTAGACGTACCTATTGTTGTCAGCATTGGTGGCTTTATCATCAACAAGCCGTTACTGCTTTGGATTAACGACGGTCTGATGGCGGTATTCTTCTTTGTGATCGGCCTGGAAGTGAAACGTGAAATCTTCGCCGGTCATTTATCTTCCAAAGATCAGGTAATGCTACCCGCCATGGGGGCCGTTGCCGGGATCCTGGTACCTGCACTGATTTATGCCTTTTTCAATTATCAGCAGGCAGAAGCAATAAGAGGCTGGGCTATTCCGGCCGCCACGGATATTGCCTTTGCGCTGGGTGTTTTCAGCCTGTTTGGGCGTTCACTGCCGGTCACCCTGAGACTATTCCTGCTGTCGGTGGCCATATTTGACGATATTGGCGCCATTATCATTATTGCCCTGTTCTATTCGGGCGAGCTGGCCGAAATCTCTTTAATTATCGGTCTGTGTGGCCTGGCGATTCTGTTCGCCTTTAACCGCCTTGGCATCCGCAGCTACGGCCTGTATCTGCTGGTCGGCATCGTGGTCTGGGCTGCGGTACTTAAATCCGGGGTGCATGCCACCTTGGCAGCCTTTGCCGCTGCCTGGTTTATTCCGCTAGATGGCAAGGATGAAGACGGCCACAAAATGTTGTATCACCTGGAGCATAAACTTCAGCCTTGGGTCGTGCTGTTTATTCTGCCGGTTTTTGCCTTTGCCAATGCTGGTGTTTCGCTGATCGGCACCGATCCGGCCACCCTGCAGATGAATGTGATTATCGGCATTGTGGCTGGTCTGTTCCTGGGTAAGCAATTGGGCATTTTTGCGGCTTGCTACCTGGCCGTGAAGCTAGGCTTAGCCAGACTGCCCAAAGGCGTGAACTGGAAACAAATGTACGCGGTCAGCATGCTGTGCGGTATTGGTTTTACCATGAGCTTATTTATCGGTTCTCTGGCATTTGAAACCAGCCCGCCAGCTTACCACGCCAGCGTTAAGCTCGGTGTGCTGGCTGGCTCTGTGCTGTCTGCCTTGTTTGGTGCAATAGTGATCAAGTGGAGCTGCGGCGCGCCCAATACCGCGCCGATAAAGCCCACCAATCCGGCACCAGACAATGGGCATTAAGGTGTAAACACTTCTGGAGGTGACTATGCAGCTTATCATCAATGCGTCAAACCTAAATCTGAGCAAGCGGCTTCGCCGCTCCCTCAGCAACAGGATCGTCAAGGGGTTGTCCAAACTGTCGGGGAGAATACGCCGGGTCCAGGTGTCCATCACCGATATGAATGGCCCCAAAGGCGGAAACGACAAGCAATGCCAGCTTAAAGTGGAGATGGATGGCATGCCCAGCGTTCTGGTTATCGAAAGACGCGCATCGATTCCCCAGGCAATCGCTCAGGCAGTGGTAAGAACGAGTATGGTTTTGAAACGAAAACTGTCACGTGCCCGTCAGTTTGACCGCCGCGCCACCCACCTGGCAGTGGCGGACCTGACCAGCAGCCCGGCCATTAATGCTTAACATCAGGAGATAAACATGAATCAGAATACCGCCATTTTACAATCGGCTCAGAGTAGCCAATCCGTTACGCACAAGGTATTACGCAATACCTATGCACTGCTCTCTCTCACCGTACTGTTCAGCGCCGGCGTGGCAATCTTCAGTATGGTCAACAATCTTGCTCATCCAGGCTTGCTGGTGACTCTGGTGGGTTATTTTGGTCTGTTGTTTTTAACCGTAAAAACCCGTAACAGCGGTTGGGGACTGGTCAGTGTGTTCGCCCTTACCGGTTTTATGGGGTACACCCTGGGCCCGTTGCTTGGCAGCTACTGGGCTGGCGCCCCCGCCGTTGTGGGGCAGGCACTGCTGGCTACCGGGGCTATTTTTGCCGGGCTGTCGGCTTATGTGCTGACCACCCGCAAGAACTTCTCGTTCCTCGGCAGTGCATTATTTGTGGGCATATTGGTGGCCTTCCTGGCAGGTTTAGGGGCGATGCTGTTTGACATTCCGGCCTTGTCACTGGCCGTGTCAGCAATGTTTGTGCTGCTTATGTCGGGCCTTATCCTGTACGAAACCAGCAATATTCTGCATGGCGGTGAGACCAACTACATTATGGCCACCGTCTCTTTGTATGTTGCTATTTTCAACCTTTTTACCAGCCTGTTGCAGTTGCTGGGCTTTATGCAATCTGAATAGCCAAAATACGCAGCTATCTTGTTCTGACACTTCCCAATCGTCAGTTTGCCCCGCATTGTTGCGGGGCTTTTTTATGCTTGCCTGGATAGCTGTGTTTCTGCCCATCAGAGCGCGGCCAGGCATTCCACTTCCACTTTGGCATTTAATGCCAGCCCGGCTGCAGCAAAGGCACTACGCGCCGGTAAAGCAGATTGAAAGTAGCTTTTATACACCTCAGACGCCTTGGCCCAATCGCCAATATCTGCCAGCATCAGGGTGCATTTCACCACGTCGTTAAATCCCAGATTATGTTCTTTAAGCACCGCGCCAATATTTTGCATGGTCTGATGCATCTGCATGTCGATGCCCTCACCCGCCAGCGTCAGGGTGCCAGGGAAGTTGCCAATCTGCCCTGACATATACAGCATGCCAGCAGCCTTGCGGGCGCTGACAAAAGGTAAGCGCGCATCATCACCGCGATAGACAAAGTGGCCATGTTTGATCACTGCATAAATATCCCGGCTGTGCTGGATGTTCTGGCTGGGGTCCTGATTCAGCACCAATATATTCGCCATTTTCCCTTTGCCTATGCTGCCAATATTGTCCTGCATTCCCAGCACTTTGGCACCATTCAATGTGGCCGCCTGCAAAGCTTGCAGCGGTGTCATACCGGCATCATCCACCAGCAGTTGTAACTCGTGGTGCAGCATCGGATAAGGCAATCCGGCTTTATCCGCCTGAAAATCCGTACCCGCGGCAATGGTCACACCGGCCTGGTGGGCCAGCCTGGTCAGCATGGCGGTATGTTGGTAGACGCTGGCGCTGTTGTTATTACGGTCTTTTAGCTGCTCAAATACGCTGATAGTGGCATCCAGGATGGTGCCTTTGTCGCGCAGGGTATTCAGCAGGTCGGTATAACTGGCCGGTGCCAAGGATGCAGCCAGGGTATTATTATCTATCGGTAGATCTTTACGTCGCCAGTTTTCATAGTGTGGAATGATTTGTGCCGATAAATCCGGGGTATGAGAAATGGTTTCCACCCCAGCCTCTATTACGTCACTGGGCTTATCCGGGCCGATATAGGCATGAGACCAGACTTTAACGCCATGGCGTTTGGCCGCGCCGCTTAACTTTCTGATCAGATGGGCCGGTACCTGAGCATAAATTTTAATGCCGGTGGCACCTGTGCCCAGCGTGCGTTGCATCAGCGCGTCAAAATCGGTGTTGTCATCCACCGCGCGCATCCAATCCACTTGCCCTGGTATGGCACCTTTAGCGGATGCCTGAGTGCGTGGATCGCTAAAAAAGCCGACGCCACCAATAATCACTGAGTAATAAATATCCGGCGATTGGATCTCGTCCAATTGCGCCAGGCGCTGCCAGTGGCGCAGCACACGAATATCGCCGCCCATATCCCGCACTGTGGTTACGCCACCTCTTAACAGCGCCTGCAGGCGGGATTTGGTGAGCTGTGGATTGTCTCCCCCTTCAGGCTCGGTGCCATGGTGCGTATGCGCATCGATAAGTCCTGGTAAAAGGTACTTGCCGCTTAAGTCGACCCTGGTGGTGTTACTGTCCAGTTTAAGCGATTGGCGCGCCCCTAATGCCAGTATTTGGGAGCCTTCCATCACCAAAGTCTGGTCCCTGACCACCTTGAGGTTCTCCATATCCAGCAGGTTGAACCCCACCAGAGCAATTTTTTGCGCCTCAGCGCCATGGGCTGACAATAGCAGACCAGCCGCGAACAGCAGTGATGTACAGGTTTTCATAGCTTCTCTTTTTATTCTTCAACAGCTTGTCACTGTACCCCGCTTGCCTGCGCAAATAAATCCGTCGATTTATGCCGTGCTCAAACGATTAGCCAGACAAAGGCTCTCTGACAGACGGAGCGTCTCCCTTGTTTCACCCATTAAAGGAACCAAACTATGTATCGCAACAATCTGCTGTCCTCCTGCCAATGTGGTCAGGTCAAACTAGAGTTGATAGGCAGTCCCATTCTCGCGGCGGCCTGCTATTGCAACAGCTGCAAACTGGCTGGAGAACATTTTGAGCGCCATCCCGAGGCACCTCCGGTTCTGGACGCTGACGGCAGCAGCGACTATGTACTGTATCGAAAAGACAGGGTGGTATTTAGTCGGGGCCGGGAACAGTTATCTGAGTACAAATTAAGCCCGCTGGCACCAACCAGACGGGTACTGGCGACTTGCTGCCATACCCCAATGTTTCTGGAGTTCAACAAAGGACACTGGTTAAGCTTATACAAAAACCGCTTGTTACCAGACCAACGGCCAGCACTGCAGATGCGGGTTATGCTGGCGGATCGCCCGGACGAGCTCAAGTTTAACGATAATATTCCCAGTTATGCTCGCCATTCAGGTAAGTTCCTTTGGAAACTACTTTGGGCCTGGGTCGCCATGGGCTTTCGTGCCCCTAAAATCGACCTCACACCCCCAGGTTCCAAGACCAGCTGAGCCGGAAAACAGGTCTTATGCTCTCAGTAATTCAATACAACGGCATTTGCCTTATTGAGCTTTGTCTTGCGTCGAGATCACATAACACCAGACACGCACTATCATCGGCGGCAAAAACCTGTTTCCCCTGGCTGTTCCAGATGGCGCTTTGCCCACAAGCCTGCCAGCCGCCGGTTTGCCCAATATAGTTGGCCAGCAGCACCTGACATTGCCCTTGTTGTCCGATACCGGCGAGGATCTCGCTGTCAGCGGCGTAGCCACCTGCCGTAATCAACGCACTGGCCAGATAAATGTCGATGTTGGTTTGTCTGGCCTGCTGAGCATGGCGCGGGTCGGCAAAATCGGCACAAATCGCCAGTGCCAGATTGTGGCCTTTAACCTCAAAATGGCAGGGTTGTGAGCCCGGTGCACAAAACTGTGCTTCGCCCTGGTGTAGATATTGTTTTTGGTAGCTCAGTACCCGCCCGTCGGCAAAACACAATAATGCACCAATATGGGCTTTGCCCTGCTGTGCTGGCATCGGACAACCCGCAATAACTAATACATTGTGTTGAATCGCGGCGTCAGACAGGGTCTGAACAATTTGATGCTGCTCGTTAATGGCCAGCTCAGCGGCCAGATCCAACTCATAGCCGGTTAAAGATAATTCGGGAAACATCACGACATCGGCCTGGTGCTGTGCCGATAAAGCAATAGCCCGCAAATGGGTTTGCAGATTAGCTTCCAACTGTCCGCGCAGACTCGCCATTTGCACCAGACTAATACATATAGAAGAACTCATATTTTTCCTTAAAGAATGCCACTTCTACATAGTCAGCAAAGATGACCAGGTAGTCTGGATAAATGTTTTACCGCCAGCCGCAGTGACCGTTAAGAGGACTCAACATTTTTCTGCGAATACTCTGTGAGCTCAGCGGTTAACTCTTAAGCATTTCGTGATTTTCGTGGCCTATATCAAACTGGCATTAGCGGCCACCCGCCACATCCAACAAGCTACCTGTCATATACGAAGCCTGGTCGCTAATTAAAAAGGCAATTACATTGGCCACTTCATCGGGATGGCCTCCACGTCTGAGTGGAATCGCACTTTTGACCCGTTCAATGCGGCCCGGCTCACCGCCATCAGCATGAATATCGGTGTCGATAAAACCGGGGCGTACTGCATTAACCCGAATGCCCTGCCCGGCCACTTCGCCAGCCAGGCCTAGGGTCAGGGTATCCATCGCACCTTTACTGGCAGCGTAATCAATATATTCATTGGGCGAGCCGTATTTAGACGCCGCCGATGAAACATTGACAATAACGCCGCCCAAACCACCAAACTCCCTGGACATGCGTTTCACCGCTTCACGGCTACAAATAAAGGCGCTGGTCACATTAGTGGTCAGAATATGATTAATACGTGCGGCATCCATATCCACCAGCCGGCTTTGGCGCTTTAACACCCCCACATTATTGACCAGGGCATAGAGCGGCCCCATTTCCTGGTCGATACGCTGGAACATGGCCACCACCTGATCTTCATCGGCCACATCAGCTTGTACAGTGAGCACGCGAGCACCGCTACCCTGCAGTTCTGCCGCCAGCGCTTCAGCCGCAGCGGCTTGCTGACGGTAGTTCAAACACAGATCATAGCCCTGCTTGGCCAGTAACCTTGCCGTTGCTGCGCCAATGCCCCGGCTGGCGCCGGTTACTAATGCAATAGGTCGCACACTTCACTCCTGTTTTTAATCAAATTCGATTATTGCGCAGCGGCCAGGCTTTGCCTGTCGATGACTTCGCCGTGCAAAATAATCTTGTCCAGACTGTCGTAGGCCTGGATATTCTCAAGTGGATTGGCATTTAACAATAACAGATTGGCCACCTTGCCTGCTTCAATGCTGCCATAGTCCTGGCTAAGGCCAAAAGCGCGGGCATTGTTGATGGTCGCGGCGGCAAGAATATCTTTGAGGCTGATCCCCACCTGATGCATATGCTTGAGTTCATTAAAGGTGGACAACCCAGGCTGGGCCACATAGGTGGGCGAAGACGGCGTGTCCGACGCCAACACCATGGGATGGCCTTTGCTATAAAGGTACTGAATCACCCTTTCGCCCTGCGAAATAGTCTGCTGTTGAATCAGCGCAATCCGCTCTGCCGGTAATCCCTCAAAATCCCTTAACAGTTCCTGTTTAAACCATTGGGCAGGTTCACTGTGATACCAGGTCAGGATATCGCCCGGTACCACCTTAGTGTAGTGACTATCGGCCAAGGCGTTGGGCAACATAATGTTGGTCAGACCGTCCATCACATTAAAGGTCGCCTGGTACGTCATGCCACTTTGCAAAACCTTATCCAATATCTGACGAATAGCATCGGGTATATCCTGTGCTGCCCGATACTGGTTCCAGTTCCACATACCATGGGCCATGATATCCAGCTCTGCATCTACGGCGATTTTTTGCATATCAATGGCGTTAGCATGTGCCATCACCGGCAGATTATATTGTCTGGCGGCCTGCTTCACTCTGGCCAGCAACTCCGCGCTGATATTCGGCCAGTCGCTACGCGTTCCAAAACCGTCTTCAATAAACACTTTTACGCAGCTGGCACCGTCTTCAGCCATTTTTGCAACCACGGCTTCAGGAGTATGCTCGGCTGGATTTAATCCTGCTGGAATAGGTTGCTGCACATCGGCCTGAATAATCATATAACTGAATATTTTGCTGGCCTGCTCAGGGCCGGTAAACACCGTAGGGTAACCGCCCAAAATGGGTGTTGCGCCGCAGTGATAGATATCAGGGTGTTGTGGCTGACGCTTAAAAGTGGCGAGTTGGGCAGCGGATTGCGAAGGGTCCAGCAATTGGGTTACGCCGAAATACAAATAGCTACGCGGCTGCTGGATTTCAAACTGTTGCTGCAGGGTCTTAGGCTCACCATCTGGCAACAGGCCCGGCATTTGTGATACATGCACATGGCTGTCCATCAGGCCGGGGATAAGAAACTGATTGCTCGCATCCAGCCTGATTTCGCCCGGCTTTGCCTGAATCGGCGCGGATGACACCTGTGTAACCCTGCCATTTTCCACCCGCACATAAGCAGACGTCAGTGGCTGTTTTTTTTCTGGTGACAGTACAGTGGCGTTTTCGATCAGCAACGACTGGGCTGATAGTGTCAGTGGCAAAAGACCCATAAGGCCTAAAAAGCGATTTAGCATCTGATTTCCCTTTATTGTTATTTTACTTGATCTTACCCGCGGCCATATTGCCAGCGTTACCAAGCAGTTGTAAGCATGTATTGCACTTTTATTTTGCCTGTTCAGTTTAACGTGACGACCATGCTATAGTCCCGCCTTTGCGATTTTAAAGCGGTAATGGATTTTGTTGTTAATCAAACGCTTAGCTATTTTTATGGGTTCGAGTTGGTTGCTGCTGGGTTGCCAGAGCACAGAAGCACCAGAGGTGCCCGTCAGTGTGAATCAACCTGACACAGAAGTTTATACAGCGCCAGCTGTTGTTGAAAAACCTGAGCCTGCTCCAGTTGCACTGACGCCAGAGCAAGTGGACGATGTGTGGCAACGAATCCGTATGCAACTGCAAATGCCGGTGTCTAAACACCCCAAAGTGCGCGAGCGCATAGATTGGTATCTGCAGCACCCCAACTATATGCAGGTGATCAGTGACCGTGCCGCGCCCTTTTTACTCTATATAGTGGAACAGGTAGAAGCGCGCGACCTGCCCCTTGAATTGGCGCTGATCCCTTTATTTGAGAGTGACTTTAATATCAAGGCTTGTTCTGCCGCCCATGCCTGCGGCCTGTGGCAACTGACGCCGCTACTGGCCAAACATCATGGTATTGAGATTGACTGGTGGTATGACGGCCGTTTGGATGTAGTGCAAGCTACGGATGCGGCACTGAGCTTCTTTGAATACCTGCATGGCCGTTTTGATGGCAACTGGTTACACGCCCTGGCAGCCTATAATGCCGGTGAAGGCAGAGTGGCCCGGGCTATTGAACGTAATAAAGCCAGGGGCAAATCCACCGACTTTTTTGCCCTGGACTTACCCCAGGAAACCCGCCGCTACGTGCCTAAATTACTGGCCGCTGCGGCCCTGCTAAAACATTCCGAAGACTACGGTATGCATTTCCCCGCTATTGCCAATCAAAAAGCACTGAGTAAAGTGGCCTTAGAGTACCCGCTGGATCTGAGCCTGGTGGCAACCCTGACAGGTATCTCCAATCAGCAATTAACGGCTCTGAATCCCGGTCACAAGCGATTTCCGGCAATGGCCAAAGGTGCCAACCATCTGCTGATCCCGGCCGATAAAGAGCGCTTGTTTGCACAGCAACTGGACAACCTGCCGCCCATGCAGAATGTCAACTGGCTGAGGTACCAAATTCAGCCGGGTGACAGTCTGAGTGTGATTGCCCAGCGCTACAAACTGGATATCCAGGACATAAAATTTCTGAACCAGTTAAAATCCAATCATATTCGCGCAGGCCGCACCTTGCTGCTGCCAATTCCGGCAGGTAGCAGTAGCCAGACGCTGGCCACCAATGAACTGCAATATCAGGTGCAAAGCGGCGACAGCTTATGGAAAATAGCCCGCCGTCATGGGGTTAAGACCAACCAGTTAAAACGTTGGAACAATCTGGATACTGACCACATTGCCCCGGGTAAAATTCTGATAATTTACCCGCAATAACCCGCAACACATCCCCGGCCAGGCCGGGGACGGTTCGCTAAAAGGTTCAGGGAGTTGTTTGCTTAAAGCGTACTTTCAGATTGGCATCGGCATTCACCGGTCCCAGGGTAAAGCTATTGGATGAACCTGGATGCGGCTGGATTATCCCATTGACCTCCACATAGTCCACCTCATAGCCTGAGTCGGGCACAAAGCTGAAAATTTGCGTCTGGCCTTCTTCCACCGCCACAGCTGAGGCAGGCGAAACACTGCCGTAATACTCAATCACTGTACCATTGCATGCTTCAATATGGTTCCATGGGCCCCAACTGGCAGCGCCTGGTTCATCACCTTGAGTCCACCATTTGGCTTGCCAGATAGCATTACTGTGAGAGACTCTGCTGCCGCCCACATACACCGATGACGCACTCCAGGCCGGCTCAGTGCATTGATTACCAGGTACTTCGTGAGCAACTACTTCGGCCGACACCTGGTAATACACTGGTCCATTTGGATCTAACGCAACCGGGGTGCGCATCCAGTCCAGTAGTTGGTCATAGCGCACAAACCTGACTTCGGGTTTACTCATGGCATAATCGACAAATTCTGCAATCACTTCCCTACGCATGGCAGCGTCAGGACTGTTGCTGTCATTGTAGTAATCGGTGTGTGCACCAATCATCATCGGTGCCCTGTTACCTGCCAGCCGCACATCCAGGGTATGCTTGAATACCGCCAGCAACTCTTGCTTGTTAAACGGATAGAAATACATCAGGTTATAATCAAAGCCGGTAATCTTGCCAGTGTTCACATCAAACCAGGACACTGCCGCCGCGGCCTTGTCACGTAGTGAATAATTGATGCCATACGCCGCTGCGCTGGCATCATCAGGAACAATAAAAGGGTAAACGGGGATCTCCCAAAACCCTGGGTAAGTACTGATAGGCTCTGAATTCCCCCAGCCCACTTTCACTTCGTTACCAGGGCTACCAAAGTCCAATGTATATGGCCAATTGTGCTGGCCACCATTTTGCCCAAACTGCCAGCCTTCTTCGATACTGCTGTCATAAGTGAAGCCCGCTTGCTGCATGGCTTTAAATGTATTGTCGTTAAACTCCAAAAAGGGCGTACGGAAACCTTTTATCTGGTTAACCGGTACACCTATTCCCGAATTGGGGTTAATCGCCCCTGGCTGTTCATTGGCATCGAAAGGCGCGGAGAGAAATTGCTGACAGTCGTTTATCTGCTGTTGCCAGCCGGCCTCACTGCGGGTGCGCCCGCCAGTGGCATGGGTCATTGTGTGATTGCCAATCTCATGCCCGTCTGTATAGGCTTCGCGCCAGATCTTTTTCACATAGTAGGGACTTTCCACCGTAATGTTGGTGGCATAGCCACATGTCAGGAAAAACGTTACGCGAGCGGGCATACCGTCAAAGGTGCCCGGGTTACCAACGCCGGGCGGGTTGGTACGGTTTTTAAATAGCTCAATCGCCCATTTCATACCGCCTACGCCATTGCCGGCGGCAGGATCACCACTAAAGCCGTTATCATCAAAGCCAAATGAGACAAACATCGGGACTTCCTGGGCAATTAAGCCGCCAGGAGGCGCAACAGAGGGGGCTAGTTGATCGGCAGCTTGCAGGTTCGCGCAGATAGCTGCCCCGGCAAACATCAGTCCTTTCAATATCCTGTTCATTATTAATTCCTAAACAATGAGAGTGAAGACAGTGTCAAACGCATGGTTCAAACATGGTTTGATGAACCACACCGTGATTGGTGGATAATTAACCACCACGTGTTATATTTGAACAAGAAATACTGTTTGTAAATGTAATTTACAAATTAAAAAGAAGAATGAGAAGATGAAAATAATGTTATTAAACATATAGTAACAACAATAAGTCGTTGTTCTTTAATGTTACTTTGCAAGTTATAAATTGGGAAATTTACATATCAATAACACTTAGGATGCTATTCAGCTTTACCCTGAACTGATCTGAATGACACAGATGCCGCGGCTGAATACGTTGTCCAATTTCAGAGGAAGGACTCACTATGTATCGTTACTGTCTTACTTTCGTTTTGACCGCACTGCTTTATTCCGGCGTTAGCTATGCCAGCCCATGTACCAGTGATCTATGGCAAGCCCAGGCCATTTACCTGGGTGGCGACAAGGCAGTATTCAACGATGTCGAATACCAGGCAGCCTGGTGGACGCAGGGGCAGCAACCCGATCCAGACGCCCAATGGGGTGTATGGCGGTTTGTGCAGCAATGTGACACCAGCAATCCCCCGGACCCTGTCGACACTCCAGTACAGCGCCATGGCCAGTTACATGTCTGTGGCAACCAGCTATGTGGTGAAAACAATCAAGTGGTACAGCTGCGAGGCATGAGCACACATGGCTTGCAGTGGTATGGCTGGAATAACTGCGTAACCCCTGCTTCGCTGGATGCCCTGGCTCAGGACTGGCAGGCGGATATCGTCAGAATCTCGCTCTATGTGCAGGAAGGCGGTTATGCCAGCAACCCGGCCGCCTTCACCGCACAGGTGAATACCATTATTGACGAAGTAACGGCCAGAGGAATGTATGCGCTGGTGGACTGGCATCAATTGACGCCGGGCGATCCCAACGCCAATTTACAACTGGCGCAGCAATTTTTCACTGATGTGGTCACTACACATCAGAATAAGATTAATGTGATCTACGATATTGCCAACGAACCCAATAATGTGTCCTGGGCCGCGATTAAATCCTACGCTGAGCAGATGATCCCGCTGATCCGCCAGATAGATGCAGATGCGGTGGTATTGGTAGGTACTCACGGCTGGGCGTCAATGGGGGTGTCTGACGGTGGCTCGCCACAGGATATTATCAACAACCCCATCATGCAGCCCAATATTATGTATGGCTTCCATTTCTATGCGGCTTCGCATCAGCAGGTTTATCGCGATGCGCTGGCTTATGCAGCAGACCATCTGCCGGTATTTGTCACAGAATGGGGTTCACAAACCTATACAGGCGACGGCCAGAATGACTTTGTCAGTGCCCAGTTGTACCTGGATTTAATGAAGCAAAAGAAAATCAGTTGGACCAACTGGAATTATTCGGATGATTTCAGAAGTGGTGCTGTATGGAAAACCGGCACCTGTTCCAGTGGCAATTGGACAGTGAATAGCCTCAAGGAAGCCGGAATTTGGGTGCGGGACAATATCCGCAATCCTTAAAGGCAGGCATAGACTTATCAAAGCATGGAATACAGATTCAACTCATCGTTGCATTGTGTTCCATGCCCACTGAGTGGATGTAACAACCTCATTTTGCGCTGGCCAACTCTGATGCAGCTATGTGATAGGGTAGCAGATCAGGGATTTCTCTGACTGGGCTGGCGGCTGGCCTGCAGCAGTATCAAGCTCAAACCAATTAACGGAATATTGGTGGTTACATGCTATCAAGCGATTGAGCCAGGGTTTTCAATGAGCGGGGCACAATCAGCCGATGCACAGGCGTTACCGGCAACATATAGAGTCGGCCCAGCAAATTATGGGTATGCACTACTGTCGTGGCGTACAACCTGGCCTGATGGCCCATTGCTTGCGCACCCATTGCTTGCACATAAATAGACAAAGTCACTTGCAGATGCTTGTCGTTGTCGCACAGCAGTACCTCATGAAAACGATTGGCTGCCAGGGTGAAGATCCCCACCCGCTCACCAATCTGATAGTCCGTGTCGATGCGCTGGCTATCCAGAGCGCCCAACAGACCTAAGTCTTTCAAACCAAACATGGATACCAGTTTATTACGCACCCACATCAAGCCATCTATCCAGGCGGGAGTCTGTGCGGCCATTTGTAAAAACAAGCTCAGCGCCGACTGGCCCTGATAAGCAATCATGACACTGTGGCAGTCTGCAAACCAAGGCGTTTGCATCTCATCGCGAATCACTGCATCGCTTGGAAGGTTAAGCAAATCCGGCATAGGGGGTTACAGCAATCCTTTAGTCATGGCGCCAATTTTCACTGGCTCCACGGTATGAAAATACAGTTCCCTAACCTGACACAGGTCTTTCCACATCAGGTCATAGCCCTTAGTAAAAGACATGGCGTTTACCCGTTTAAACCAACGCTGACATTCGTCTTCCGTGGCGTCTCTGCGCTCTCCGGCTACCCCTTTCAGCCTTAACGCCGGCCAGTTGTCAAAACGGCCTTTGAGCAACGATTTCAGCCAAAACCAGCGGCCACTGTTTACCGCCAGCACGCAGATATTGGCGTTGTAACGGATATTAACAGGTAGCTGGCGGGTAAACTTTTCAAAGAACAGGCCCTTACCTGGCTCGGTGAGCATCAATGAGCCTATTGGCGTAACGTGGGGTAAGCCGTCCTCCCCTACACTGGCAATAGCATAGTGAGAAGATGAACTGAAACTCTGGGCGAAGATCCGGCGAATCATCGCCCAGTCCTTATGAATATCCATTCTCAAAAAACCTCTATGTTGAGCGCAAGTAAGGCCACTGTTTTATCAGGCCAACACTGTACAAGCAGCCGATCGCCAGACAAATCGACGAACTCACCAGCATAAATACCGGTCGTTCTAACACCTGCTCGAAGAACTTATAATCATCCACCACCACAATAAACAGACCATAAAGTCCGCGAAACAAATACACAAAGCTGATTAAACACATCGCCGTACGCAACAGGGGGAGTGGACGAATCCGTCCAGCGGCGCTAAACGCATAGGCTCCCCAAACACCCAATACCGCACTGATAGCCAGGGTTAACAAGGCAGGGTAACTGCTACCTTGCGCCGCCATCTGCGCCATTTGTTCACCTGCACCAAAGAAGCGGTACCAGTCAGGCCCACCCACAATGACCAGCAAATGAGTAATAGCCGCAAGCAGGCTGGCGCTACCAGCCGCAATTAACAATTTATTATTCTTCATACTACGCATTCTGCTGTTTACCTCATCGCGACTCAACGCTTAGTTTGTATCAAAGCATTTGCGCGGGATTTTTGTTCTTGAATACAAGCAAGGTATGGCTTTACGCCATCTTTCCAGCCCTGGATCAAAAACAACAACATCAGTCCTCCAGGCACCAATACGGCCTTTAAAACCGGGCCGAGAATATAGCTGTAGAAGAACAGGAAGGGCAGAAACAACACATACCCAAGAATACGAATACAGAAATCCTTCATCACTTAACCTTTAAAAATGAGCGCGCTCATTAATGTATTTTGAGCGCGCTCATTTTTCAACTAGAATATGCAAAACCTGCGGTGCCAGACTGGAAGGAAAGATGGACAAGAAGCAGCAAACCCGTAAGCAAATAATGACTGCCGCCTGGCAACTTTTTGCTGAGCAAGGCTATGCACCAACCAGTACCCGGCAGATTGCCAATGCCGCGCAGGTTGCGACCGGAACGGTATTCTCTCACTTCCCCACTAAGTTGGATTTATTAAAAGAAGGCCTGCAGGACAAGCTGGATGCCACGCTGGCAAAAGCCGGGGAAACGGATGTAAAAGCTAACCCTAAAGACAGGCTGCGACATTACGCAAGCTATCTATATGATTTTTACCTTGGGCAACGGGAATTCAGCCGCGAATTGTTCAGGGAATTAATCTGGCAGTGGGATGAGCTGGAAGCAGAGCTGGAGGACTTTAAACATAAGTTGTTCTCCCGCACTCAGTATCATGCTATTGCCGCCAACCTGCTGATGGACTGCTACTTTATGACCCTGCTCGACGGCCTGCATGGTGAACTTAGTGTCAGTGCGATGTTGACCAATCTGGAAGATAAACTGGCACTGATTAATTTATGACGGTTATCAGACCATTTAAAATCGTGTTGGCACAGCGTTTAAGCCGGTGAAGTACATTATCCAGCCTGAAGATAAGGTGTGTTTTATTTCGCCAAATAATCAAGCTGGTTTAGCATGTAACAAGGCCTGACCAACACATTAAATCGCCGCAAAAGATGAAATAATTTGTTACTGAGGTGAATTAGCTGGGTCCTTGCCACCACCATGCCCGCGTGAGATACTCGCTGTGTTTTTTGGCTCGTTGCATGCCGAGAAAGTTGAAATTAAAACAAGGACTGTTTTCATTGGTTTACCTTCAGAACTGCTATCCCTCAACTAAAGAGAGTATAGCTGGCTTCTGCAAACCAAACTGACAGCAGTTTGCCTGAATAAAAGGACTTAGAAATGAAAAAAACATTCCGCACTACACTCCTAAGCTTTACATTATTATCTAGCGTTTTTGTCAGTGCCGAGAATAATTGGTATACCGGTGCATTATATAGCAAACAGGATATTTCAATAACCGGCCGTGATTTTAATACGGCAGGATTACTGGTCGGTTATACCTATAATCAATATTTGTCTTTAGAAGCGCGTCTTGCAAAGGGTACATCCGGTTACTCCAGCTTTTACGGTACGCCTGAGTCCCCTTATGGAAGATATAAAGAAGACATTAACGTTCAGACATCCGCATTGGTTAAGCTTTCCTACCCCATAATAGATGACATTAAGCTATATGGCTTGATTGGCTATAGCAGATCTGAATTAGAGATTAAGGGTACAGGCCAAATCATTGATAGTGAGGGAAATATTACTGGGGAATTTCCTTCCAAGCATAACATATCGGAAAATGGCCTGAGTTATGGTGTAGGCATTAGCTGCCAGGTAAATGACAGTGTTGATCTTTTTATTGACTATCAGGTTCTTCCTGACTTCGAGCCTATGGCTGCTTTTTCCAGGAGCTGGAAGTCGGCTTCACTGGGTATTAATTATCACTTTTAAGGCAGAATATGCATAAATTAACCGGCTTCTTAATACTTTTTTCATCTCCTAATCTACTGCAGGCAGCTGAGTATCATATTCAGGCAAAAATATATGACAACGACAAGCTGATTGGTTCACCGGCATTAATTGTTAAAGCCAACAAGCAGGCCAGCATTGTCGTTGAAGGAAGTTACAGTCTGGATTTGACACTGACAGAAGCGGAAGAGCAATCACTCAATTTGTACACCAACATTAAATATCAAACCGAGAAGTATGAAAGAGAAATCTCTCCTTCATTTACGCTCAGCTACGGAAATGAGGCCCAGTTTAGTGCAGACGGTAAGGTATTTAAATTTGTAGTAAATAATCCGGATAACAAAAAATCGCTGAATCAACCCTCACTATGATATGACTAAAACCTACCCCAATACTCTGATAACCGAAGCAAATCTGGCGCGTTATTCAGAGTTTTCAGCCATGCGATGATATCCATCACTGCCTTTACCCTGCAGAATTGGCAGGGTAACAACAAAAGCCACCATTTAACATCGTGGCTCTTATACCAAGGTAAAAGTCTGGGACTTAAGGTCCCAGGCTATATCATCAACCGACAATTTGAGCTAAAACACTACTACCTGCTCTGGCAAAAGCCGCCACTGCGCGCCGATAGCAATTAATCGCGTGACCCTGCCGGGATGGCTTGCAGCCAGACGATAGGCCACAATACCGCCGTCACTAAAGCCCAGCACGGAATATTGCTCAACACCCAGGTGGTTGAGTAAGGCTTCGGCATCCTGTTGATAACGGGCATAGCTCAGCGGTTGTTGCCCCAGGGTGGAACGACCATGGCCGCGAAAGTCCATGCTGATCAGTTGGTAGTCAGCGGGAATATGGGCCTGCAGGCAGGCCATTTCCCGGCTCGATCCCAAACCGCCGTGCAATATCAGCAAGGCTTTCCCCTGCGGGTTGCCTGCCAGCTCAAAATAAATCCGGCTGCTATCAACTTCCAAATAACGGCCAGACGGATTCTGCGCACAACTCACTGCTATTTACCTACCGCATCCAGCGCCTGAGCCACATCAGCAATAATATCGTCGATATGCTCGATACCTACCGAGATACGGATAAGATCCGCACTGACGCCGGCTTTTTTCAGTTCCTCGTCATTTAACTGGCGATGGGTGGTAGAGGCTGGGTGACAGGCCAGAGATTTGGCATCGCCAATATTGACCAGGCGCAAAATCATTTGCAGCGCGTCGATAAAACGCCCGCCCGCTTCTTTCCCGCCTTTGATGCCAAAGCTCAGAATGCCGGAGGCCTTACCACCAGTGATTTTCTGACAGCTTGCCTGATAGGGGCTGTCAGCTAAACCGGCATAGTTAACCCAGGACACCTGCGGGTGATCAGACAGATAGCGCGCCAGTTGCAGGGCGTTGTCACAATGACGATCCATACGCAGGCCCAGGGTTTCCAGCCCCTGCAGGATTTGGAAGGCATTGAAAGGCGAAATGGCCGCTCCGGTATTACGCAGCGGCACCACGCGACAGCGACCAATATAAGCCGCTGGTCCCAGCGCTTCGGTATACACCACACCGTGGTAAGAAGGGTCGGGTTGGTTCAATAGCGGGAAACGCGCTTTATTGGCCGCCCAGTCAAACTGACCAGAATCGACAATAATACCGCCCACGGCCACACCGTGCCCGCCAATGTACTTGGTCAGAGAATGCACCACAATAGCGGCTCCCTGCTCAATAGGACGGCACAAATAAGGCGTGGCCACGGTGTTGTCCACAATCAGCGGTACGCCATGACGAAGGCCGATTTCAGCCAGTTTCTGTATGTCCACCACGTTACCGGCCGGGTTACCGATAGACTCACAAAACAGCGCTTTGGTGTTTTCATCAATGGCGTCTTCAAAGGCCTGGTAGTCGTCGTGAGAGCACATACGCACTTCGATACCCTGACGCGGGAAGGTATGGGCAAACAGATTGTAGGTACCACCGTAGAGTTGGCTGGTGCTGACAATATTGCTGCCCACCTCACACAAACACTGAATCGCATAAGTAATCGCCGCCATGCCTGAGGCCAGGGCTAAACCACCAATGCCCCCTTCCATGGCTGCCACACGCTGTTCCAGCACGGCCGTGGTTGGATTCATAATACGGGTATAAATATTGCCCTGTACTTTTAAATCAAACAGATCCGCACCATGCTGAGTACTGTCAAAGGTATAAGAGGTGGTCTGATAAATAGGTACGGCAGCCGCCTTGGTGGTGGCTTCAGATTCATAGCCATGGTGCAAGGCCAGGGATTCCAGCTTCATGCATCAACTCCTTGTCGGTTATATATAAACAAAGGGCGACATAGCGCCCTGTTAAGATTTTTGTTGGTCCTGACTGTCATCGGCCGCGGACGGGTCTTCTTCGATACGTCTGAACGCCCCGGCTTCTTCCAGCTTTTGTTGCTTATCGGTATCCAACATCGGGGCGCGAGACGCCTGATTAACCTGGAAAATCGTTTCGGCGTTATGCAGATCTTTTTCATTGGTAATCGATGCGATAGCCTCGCGACCGCGTAGAAAGCCTTTGATTTCTTTGACGATGGTGTCCAGCTCGTCGGTATTTTTTGACAGGCTGAGTACATAACGGGGCATTTCCAGATTACGGGTGCCGCTGGTAGCAAAAGTAGAGGTGGTGATTCTGGAGGTAATGATCCAGGGGGTAATGGAGCTGCGCACCACCACATTCTCTGAGCGGGTGGAATCATGTATGGCCATACCGGTAGAAATTTTGCTCTCTGTATAAGTGCCTTCGGTTTTCATCCACATCAGCAGGCTGGAAAACTGCATTTCCGACCAGAATAAATGCGTGCCTCGCTCGAGAATACGCCCTCCGGCCAGCACCGTTTGCCAACTGAAGAACAGTACCAGCAGCGATGACGCCAGCGGGCCAAACTCCGCCAGCACCGCCATCATTTGGCTGTCGGCCAGCCTGTCCAGATTGGTCAAACGTTCGCTGGCAAAGGCGTAAACCTCGTAAGCACCGCCAATCATAAAGTAGAACAGCAGGGCAGCCACGACAACCAGGGCCTGCCCGACCAGAGTGGACAGCATGCGAAACTGCTTAAATACATTGCTGTATTCCATTTCATGCACTTCGGGCTGTGTTTCAATTAACAACTGGCCGCGAAAGTTGCCCTTGCCCTGGCTTTGTTCCTGCAGCACAGGTTCAAAGCCCTGATAAATGCGATTGGGAATTTCCTTGTAGCGGCGATTGGCCAGTACAATATTTTCGATATTGATAAAAATCTCATTGGGATGCACCGACTCCTGCAGATTCTCTCGAAATTCCGCCACTTCGGTCTTGGGCTGAGCCAGAGTGAAACGCTCGCGGATCATCATGGCTGATGCGGCAATCACCGCCAGACTGATAACAAACAGCAAAGCCAGATTACCCCAGGCACTAAACACCAGCACATTGTCAAACCACAGCGCCAGTTCTTCGCGGGTTGTTGGACTAAACTGGGCATACAAATAGCCCAGCGCTACTGGTATCACTATGGCAATCACCAGTAATTTGGCGATACCGGCGGCATTTTTACTGTGCAACTGACGGTTGCGAACCGACACCAATGACGAGGCCATGGCCCGCCAGGCCATAATCAGATACAACAGCAACATCACCGATAGTATGGGGGTAATCATCGCCCCGGCATCCCCCACCAGACCAGACACTGAAACAAAGTAGGCAACGGCAAAAACCACCAGTGCCATCACTGATGTCACCACCAGACTGCCCAGTTCCTGAACAAAATTACGAATCGGGTAAGGGGTGAAAATCAATCTGGGTAACAGGGTGTGAATGAGTCTGGCCGTCCAACCTATCGGCTCCTTAAAGGTGGAGTTTTTTCGTCCCATCAGCATGGATTCCAACTCTTCTGCCTGGTATTCGGTCACTGCTTTTTCCTGTTGCGCATTTTCCCGTTCACTGGGATTAAAATTTTGCGCCAGGGAAGTGGGCACCGAGCGCCCGACAAAATACTTAAACATCTGGAATAAGCCGATACCAGACTGTTGCAGCCCCCAAATCAGCAGTATCAAGCCAAGACCCGCATTAACCCAGGCCTTGACCATGTCCTGCTTGAGGGCCTCACTAATGCCGAGCAGCGGTACCACCGCCAGTGCACAGATAAGCACACCGCCCATCAGTTTAACGAAGCCTTCGAATTTAAAGGGGTTTTTAATCCCCAGTGTGTTGGCGCCAAAATCGTATGCCATAACCCAGTCTCTTGGTAATGGGTCGGAGTGTCTCCGACGCCCTGTTTAGTCCCTGCTACACTTCATCCGCAGCCAGCTCCAGACAGTACTCAGTTAGAGCTTTGATATCAATAGCTTGGCATAGCTTAAATACGCGAGCATGCGAAACTCGCGGGCTAACCGATAGATCTGCCAATGATGTCACCGCAACATTTGCCAGGTAGCAGCCTAAGGCTAAATTTTGCGCCCGGCCTGCGGATGAACAATAGCCTCAATATCCACCAGATCCCAGGATTGACCCTGATTGCGATAAATGCGCTTTTGTTTATCCGGATAATCCGCCATATCGTGTTCACGGCGCTCCCCCACCACAATGCAACGGAGCATGTCATTGCCATTGTTGTGCAGACTGTGCGCCAGGCCGCCTTTGCGGTAGCCAATAAAATCACCGGGGCCAATGTCATGATATTGCTCACCAATTCTGGCAATACCTTGCCCCTGAAGGACATAGACACATTCATCCTCGTAATAGTGTTTATGGTATTCCGTAGAATCACGACCAGGTGCAATTTCGATCAGATGAAAACCAAAACCAGTGAGACCCGTTAAATCGCCCAGGGATTTATTGGTGCGAACCGCATTGGCATTCAGAAAATGTACCTTTTGCAACCCCTCAAAAGCATCGATATCGGCTTTGCGCAACAAATACTTGTGCATAACGTTTCCTTAATGCTGCTTGGTATTAGCGCACTAGTCTATGCCTGCCTTTCTGCGTCACGCAAGCCTTCGCCGACATGGCCAGACGCGAACAGCGGGATTCTCGCGCTATAGATAAAGGACGTGCAGAAAATCTGCGACTCTATAGAAAAAAGCCCCGCAAAGCGGGGCTTGGACAGACTGCCAAGGGCATGGCAGTTAGGAACAGGTTCAGGCGCGGCGACGGGCGCCCATTAAGCCAAACAAAGCCAAAGCGGCCAGTGCCAAAGAGCCAGGCTCAGGCACGGCGTTGGCATCAGTCACATTAACGGTCAGGCCGTTAAAATCCACGTTCAGGGGCGTGAAGTTCGCGTCCGAGAATGATGCCGTCAGGCTGTCAAACATCAGGCTGAACTGACCGGCAGTCTGGGCCACAAAACTGACGCTGGCCAGCAGCGCATTGCCCGTACCTACCGCTTCCGGCGCAAAAAAATCATCAAAAGCGGTAAATGCCAGGGTCAGCCCAGAGGCGCTGAAGTTCTCATTTAAAAACCAATTCATTCCCGTGTTCAGGTCTGTGCCGGTCAAAGAGCCTCCGGTCAGGGCCGTAGTATCAAACAGCAGGTCAAAGTCAAAGGCACTAACTTCGGCAAAGTCGCTACCGATAATATTCAGTGTGACTGTATCCCCTACCTGATAACTTGTCTGGTCAGTGCTAAGGCTCAGTACGGCAGCCTGGCTATTGGCGGCCAGCAACAGGCCAAATAACGCGATAATTTTTTTCATGATTTTCTCCTTAAATTATTCAGTGGCACAGCCAGTGCGAGTGCACAGACGGCTCATCATTTGTACGTCACGGGTATTCACTACACCGTCTTCATTCAGGTCGAAGGCCATATCAATTTCCTGTCTGCTAGCGATGGCACGCATCAGGGCGCTGATGTCGTTGCGATCCACATCGCCGTCACCATCAAAGTCGCCGGTCACAGCCACACCTTGCAGATTAAAGCTAACCAGCACCGGATCGTGGTCAGACACACGATAGGGGTTGGCTGCATAGAACTGCGGATGGTTGTATTGGGTATCGTAGTCAAGCGCACGTGGCTCATCGGCATTGATATGCCATTCGGTGACCCCCTGCACTTGTGCCGCCAATGCATCGCTGGCGATAGCATGGTCCAGATACCCCATCTCACCGCCAAAGGCGTAGGAATAGGCTTCTGCACCCACATGGGTTTCAACCAGGTTGGTAAAGCCATTGCCTGTAAAGGCACGAATCGGGTCTTCCTTGGCGTAGGCGTTCAAGTCACCAATCACCAATTGATTGTCGTTACTGCTTAACTCGGCATCAGTGGCTAACCAATTGATCAGCGCCTGAGCCTGAGCGACACGGGTAGCGTTGTAACAGCTTTGACCATCGCCCTGGTCACTATCGGCACCACTGGCACCGCCACAGCCCTTGGACTTGAAGTGATTCACTACCACTGTCAGCTCTGCGCCATTGTCTGTGGCCGCAAAACGTTGTGCCAGAGGCGGACGGCTGAATACACTTTGGTTGTTGATACGGCTGGCACCTTGCAGACTGACCGCCTGAGGTTTATACAACAAACCTACCGCAATCTCGTCCGTGCCGATTTTGCTGACACCGGGGTTTACGTAGGCATAGCGCTCTTCACCCAGATGTTGGTTAAGGGCCTCGGTTAACTGGGCGATAGCGCTGAGCTCACCGTAACCGTCGTTTTCAATCTCCATCAGACCGACAATATCGGCATCCATGGCTGCCAGCGCCAAGACCAGTTTGTCCAGTTGACGTTGATACTCGTTCAGATCATCAGCGCCCCGTGCGGTGGGGAATCCGCCGCCCTGGCCATTACCGTTGAAGAAGTTCAGCACGTTCAGGCTGGCTACCGTGACGTTACCACGGCTCAGCTCAGGTGCCGGTGTTCTGGCATTACTCTGCACAAAGGTAGGTGCCTCGGCAGGAATAATGCGATAAGCACTGAAGCTGTAATCCAGGTTTCCTAACAATGCAGTGACAGTGTCGCCGGTACGCAAAGTATTATTGGCAGACAGATTACCCGTTGGATAAACCACAGGATCCGGGTTCTGAGCACTGATAGTGTCGTCCAGAATAATGCTGTTTAAACGGTTACGCTCGGCCAGTGCAATTGCTTCAGGCGAGCCTGGGACATGCAAATTGGTGGGAATGTAGTTACGGCCATTGCCCAGCCCCACATCGCCGTAGCGACCCAGGTTATAGTTGTCGGTAACACTCAGAACATGGCTGAAATTCACCAACATACCTTCCAGGGATTCTGGTACACCGGCATGCTCAAACGGCAAGCTGATGGTGACAGGTTCAACCGCTGCCGAGCCACAAGTTAATGGCTGGCCTTCTGCCGTAAGTTGCGTCTTAGTAAAATATTCAGTGACCTTACCTTTAACCCTGACCACGTCACCCACTGCAGGCAAATTGCTGTCGCTGCCCTGATAAACAAAAATCCCTTCAGAGCTGTTGGCATCGTTGTCCCACTGACTACGCTCTTCCTGCACAAAGTAACCACGCAGATTGGCCACAGAATTGGTCACCACGCCTTCGATAACTTTGCTTTGGTCCTGCACAGGTGAGGCAGCACCATTACCCTGAATGGCACTGATCAAGGTGGCTTCATCACCACATTGGCCCAGTTCAGCATCCGGATCACCACCAGGATCGCCACCTGTATCACCATTATGGCTACCCAGATTGGTGAATACATTGGTGCCCAGGCTGATCCACTCCTGGTTGTAATCAAAGGCATCCGAGGAATCGGTATCGCCACTGATAATCTCAGGCTTGCGCACCAGTGTCACATCAACTGCGAAGTTATTGCTGTTACCCACTTGGCCAAAGCTGTCAACCAGTTCACCATTCTTGCGCAGTTCCAGTACGTCATTACCGTTAAAGAAGGTCACTGATGCGGTGGTATCGGCCACTGCCAGAATATCCGCATTGGAGCCGGAGTTGGCAATCACATAAACACCACCAGATGGCAGTGTGCCTTGCAGATCCAGGCGGTTGCCGGCCGAGGTAGAGCCATTGGCATACAGCAGTACCTGGTAACCAGACAGATTCAGGCTGGCACCTGTGGCATTGAATAGCTCAATGGCCTTGTTATTACCACCCGCCCCTTCAATGTATTCGGAGAAAATCAGACTGGCGTCACCCGGCTCCTGCGGCTCACCACCATTGTCACCACCGCCATTGTCGTTGCCGTCGCAATCGTTGGCTTCATACAGCACGTCCACCCACTCGGGGTGATCGATAAAGGGATTCCTGTTGCCCTGGAACTCATAGATGGCGTCATTGCGCATTTGCTCTGTGCTGTCTACCGGATCAGCATTGTGCCATTCAATCAGACGGCAGAGTTTGCCAAGTGCCGCTTCACCAGGCCCGGTCAGGCGGTCCACCAGTTGTAAATCAGGTGTTGTGTCGGCACCTTCATAACGGGTATCCATATAGAACATCATTCGGGCCACATCGCCTTTCACCGCATCGCGGGGCTCAAATGAATCACTGTCAATTCGGTTTTGTGGAGCTTCACTTAAGGGGGCATCGCTGTCATCGAAGTCCAGATTGCCACGGGATGAATTGACGGAAATGTCGCTGGGGCGTAAATGATGGATATCGGTATAGGCTTCAAACGACTGGCTGCCAAAACCGTGGCTGTTAGGCCAGACGTGTTCACGGTTCCAGTTGTCAGGGTTACTGCTCTGGCTGCCGCTGCCATTGCTGGATTTGGCAATGGACGTGCCTTTATAGATTAAGGTCACATTGTTGCTGTTCTGCGGGTCCTGATCGGTTGCGGTCAGGGCTGTCCAGACTTCGCCGTAGCTCAGGACACGATGATTAGCACTGATGGTGTCGCTTAGTACCGCTTTGACTTGTCCGGCACCGGCATTATTGTTTAGCGCCGTGAACACTTGTGCATAGTATTGGCCGTCACTGAACTGACTGGCATCAGCAATTTTATCCAGGTCAGGGCAGTTAAAACATACGCTGCCATCGATGCCATCATCGTTACCGCCGTTGTTGCCGCCGTCACCCGGATCAGTCTGCGGGCCGTAAGATTTAGCCGGGAAAGGCGCACCGGCTGTGGCATTACTGCTGGTACCATCCAGCGCATTGGTGCCACTGAAAGTCCAACTGGAAACATTGAAATTTGTGCCATCCGGACCGGTATTGGCGCTACGGTAAGCCCAACCGTCCAGATAATCCCATGCTTGTCCGCTACCATCTACGCTTGGGTCGCCAAAGGTATCCACCACGACGTTGTCACAGAACACTTCAATGGCATCATCACCATTGATAGACGCCGCACCTGAGGTGAAATCCGGTGCAAAACCGAAGAAACTGGTAAAGCCTGAAGTTTCAGACGCGACATACAGGAAGGTTCCGGCGCTTACCGACTGAGCGGGGAAGGTAAACTCTTCGCCGTCGGTGCCGCCACCGTTATTGGCAAACCCCACACCACACTGGCTAAGGTCGGCAATATCTTTGGCCACATAAAGCTCTACGGCCTTGGGAATGCCACCGGACAGAGGGCCATCTATCACGCCGGTGAGTACCAGGGAATCAGCTGGGGCGGCAGTTGCCTGAATCGACGCCAGAATGGCGACTGACAACAGAGTCAGTTTTGTTTTCATCGTCTTTCCTTTCAAAGTGTGTTGCATTGAAGCATCCAAATGAACCCGCAGTGGATTCGGCTGTCGGAAACGTATTCAATTTTGTGCTTTGGTATAAAAACAGGAAGACGTCATAAAAATTCATAACTTCTTGTACATATATGTTAAAAATCAAAAAGTTATACTTATTAAGTAAAATTACTTAAAGGGATAAGTAAGGCTGAAGGGGTCAGGGTGATTAACAATTCTGCAAAGATTGTAGAAATTTATCAGGATTTGTCACCGGTGACAGTTTAATGACAGCTTTGCAACGACAGGCAGGAAATGTGACATGCCGATGTACCGGCATGTCATGTTAGTTATTCAAAGGTACCTTTAACCAGGGGGACACCTTCCGCCACCATCTGTCGCCCTTTGGCATATACACTGTCGATAGCCAGGGTATCGTCATCGACTAGCAGCAGATCGGCATCTGCACCGGAGGCAATCCGGCCTTTGCCAGTCAATCCCAGGATCCGTGCCGGGGTTAGCGTGACCGAAGTAAGGGCTTGCGTAAGTGGGACATTATATTGCTGAACGGCTTCGACCATCGCCTGGTATAAACTGGCAACCTGCCCGACTTCCAACCCAATCAAACGGCCATGCGCATCAAACAGGGGTAAACTGGCATTACCGTCCGAACTCATGGTTAACTGGCTGACCGGCACGCCCCGCTGCAAACACATTGCCAACGCTTTGGCGGCCGGAATTTCCCCTTCGGCAATAAACTGTGCATTGGTACTGGTGGTCATATCCACAAAGCCGCCCTGCGCAGCCCAGGCCATACCCGCCTCTAATAAATCCAGATTGCGGTTAATATGGGTGGGATAAAACTGTGAGGCCGGAATATCTGACTCTCTGACAACCTGTTCCAATAGCGCCAACCGGCTGGCTCCCTCTCCCACATGAATACTGACAATACCGGCCTTACCACTGAGCATACCGCCAATTCTGGCCTCAGAGGCAAGACGCATCAGTTCCTTGGCACAAGGCTGTGATGAACGGTGATCGGCAATAGCTACCTCGCCAATACCAATAAACTTGTCAATCAGCACAATATCGTCGGTGATATTGCCCGTGATAGTTCGTGCCGGTATCTGATAAGAGCCGGTGTAACAGTACACGCTCAAACCTTCAGTGCAAAGCGCGCCGGCTTTGGCAAGCAAATCGGTCAGGGTGCGGGTGGTGGCATCGGTACCAAGCGCACCAATCAGGGTTGTCACACCGCCCAGGGTGGCATCGGTCAGGTTCATCTGCGGCGTCCGGGTATGAAATCCACCTTCCCCACCACCACCGGTAATATGCACCAGGCTGTCCACCAGTCCTGGCAACAGTAGTTTGCCGCTGCCATCGACGACATGAAGTGTATCACCTTGCAAATCAAGATGATGACCCACCGCCAGAATCTGCTGGCCAGCAAAAAGTACGTCTTGTCTGCCCATATCTTGTGGGGCAAACACATGGGCATTCTTAATTAGGGTTAAATTGTTCATTGATATCCTATCGTTACTGCAATCAACATAGCTGACGCGGCCATGGCCATCAGCGCCAGCATGGGTTTCCAGGCAAAGCGTGCCCATACCGCCCAGTCAATTCTGGCCACACCAAGGCAACCAATCAGGGAGGCCGAGGTGGGAATAATGATGTTGGTCAGCCCGTCTCCTAACTGAAATGCCAGTACTGCCGTTTGCCTTGATACGCCGACCAAATCAGACAGCGGCGCCATTAGTGGCATGGTCAGGGCCGCCTGGCCCGAACCAGAGGCAATAAAGAAGTTAAACAACGACTGAAAGCCCAGCATAAACAGCGCGGAAACGCTTTCAGATACGCTGGACATGCCGCTGCCAACATAGTGCAACAGCGTGTTCAGCACCGAGGGGGTGGTGGCATTATCGCCACCAAGAATCAGCACAATGCCCTTGGCCATGCCAACAATCAGGGCGGCAGGCAGCAGATCTTTGGCGCCTTGCTGAAACGCCTGAGAGGCCTGATTCAATGTCATGCGCCCGGCCAGCACCGCAATAAAAGCTGCGGCAATACCCATGGCAAAAAACTGACTGGCAATCTGCGGAATATAATATTGATGGAAAGTAACGCCCCACAATACCCATAGAATCCCGGCCAGCAGGCTCAGCAGTATAGCTGCATCGGCCTTGCTGAAATGATTGCTTAGCTGCGCTTGCTGCTGGGCACGAAAATAGTTGTCTGCGCTTTGACTGAGACTGGCTGCAGGGTTAGCCTTCACCCTCGCTGCATAGCGCAACGTAAACAACATACCGCATAAGGTAAACACCGCCCACAGGACCATCCGGTAACCACTGCCGGACATCAGCGGTACATCGGCAATACCCTGCGCAATCGCTACACTAAAGGGGTTCATCCAGGAGGTGGCAAAGCCAATTTGCGTGGCAATATAGGTAATAAGCACGGCGGTAATGGCGTTATAGCCCATGGCAATCACCAGCGGGGTCAGCACAATACAAAAGGCGATAGCCTCTTCGCCCATACCAAATACGGCGCCGCCCAGGGAAAACAGTAAAAACATCAGTGGCAGGATCAGCCTGTCGGCGCGTCTGGTACGGTTGATCAGGGCGAGGATGCCGTTATTCACCGCGCCGGTTTGCATAATGATGCCAAAGGCGCCACCCACAATCAGAATAAAGGCCACCACCCCGACAGCAGCCCCCCATTTATCCCCCGACACCATGCCTTCAAAGGCATAATTCAAAAAGCCCTGGCTGCCCTTTGCATCAAACAGCCCGGCCTGCCCCTGCGAATCTTGAGCAAAGCGAAAACTGTCCGGCCTGATAAGCTGGCGAACCTGGGTTTGGCCATTGATGTTTTGCGTCACTTCTTCTAATTCAAAGTAACCAGCAGGCAGCAGATGAGTCAGTAATGTGGCCAGGGCCACCACAAAAAACAGGATGACAAAGGCATCCGGCATGCGACTGGAAAGCCCCTTGGCTTGATCGTTATCTTGTTGCATAGCATATCCTGGCCGTAAACGTTGGCCTGATAAGTGAAGAATTTTGGGGAGGCAACCCTCCCCACACTAAACTTAGAAACGGTAGGCTAACGATACCTTGTAAAGGGTGCCGTAGGCATTATGATTAATCGAATCAAAGCCTCTGGCCGAGCCGTAAGCTTTGGGCGGTTCACGGTCAAACAAATTGTCTACCGACAGGCTGATACTGGCGTTATCAAACTCATAACCTAAGGTTGCCCTGACTGTGGTCCAGGCACTGACATCGCGCTTGCCATCGGCGTCTAACTCGCCCAAGGCGTCCAATTCATCCAGTTCCCGGCCCCGCAAACGTTCGATATCATCCTCATAAGCGCCTGTGTAGTAAGCCGTCAGACCTGCGTACCAGTTATCCTGATCCCAGAATACACGTGCGGTAACGATATTCTTTGGATAACGCCAGGTACCAGCCAGCTCTTCAATGTCATCTGAGCCCGGCTTATTGCGTTCATAACTGATGTAATGGGTGGCATCCAGGCTGAAGCTCAATGCACCGGATGCAAATTCGAGGCGATGGTCAAAGGTCAAATCCAGTCCGGACACGGTTTGCGTACCGGTATTTTCCAGCAGCAGTACATGGTCGCGATACAGTTCCAACTCGGCATAGCGTGGGTCGGCATAATCCACCCAGGCATCCAGTATTTCCCTGAGGTTCGCCCCCTGCTGTTCAATGGTCAGGCCCTGACTGTCGGTTACATCACACATTTGTGGATCGTAGGAAATCCCCATTTGTCCTTCCGGCACCAGACCGCAATGACGCAGCGATGCATCAGCGATGGCACGATTCAGTACCCCTGTCATATCCGTGTCCACCAGCTTCTCGTGATCAAAACGCCAATAGTCCAGGGTCAGGCTGGTATTGCGGGTAGGACTATAGCCGAATCCCAGGCTGAGCGATTCTGACTCTTCGGCCTGCAATTTAGGATTCCCCAATTCCAGTACATTATGACCACGCAAATCCCCAAAGCCTTCACAATAAAGGTCGGCCACCGCCTGGTTCGCCGAGCAATCAAAGGATGCACGGGTGGTGCGCAGTTTCACCCCCGCCTGAGTGAGTGAAGGAGCCCGGAAAGACGTTGCCCAGGATGCCCGCAGCACCCAGTCTTCGCCCGGCCGGTAGGTTAGCGCTACTTTTGGATTCAGATCGCCACCAAAATCATCATAATGGTCGTAACGACCCGCCAGTTGCATTTCCAGTTGCTCCGTTAACGGGATATGTAACTCAGCAAAAGCGCCCCATTGGGTTCTTTTCGCCTCGGATAAACTGGAACCAAAACCAAACACATCCACCAGATAACCCTTATCGAATCGGGCCCTGGCATTCTGCGACGGTACATCGGTAATTTCTTCCTGCCGCACTTCCACGCCAAAAGCCGAACGAATCATATCGTCGTTAAATTCAACCAGGTCGCCGGAGAAACGCAGATCCCAGCCATAAACCCGACTTTCACCTTTGCGGGTAGGCTGTTCCTGAGCTGTGGCCAATATGCTGTCATTGCTGGCATCACCACTTAGAAACGGGTTATAAAGGCCAAGCAAATCGCCGCTGTTACAGTTTAGATTTTCCCCATCGTAACTGGCCAGGCTGCCGTCTGAGCAAAGCTCACCGGCCAGGGCTGCATGATATTTGTACCGGTTATACACACCCGCTACCGCCACCTGATCAGACTCAGATTCTGACAGCGTCAGGGCCGATTCCCAGTCCCAACGTCCAAGGGTGCCAGACAAACTTGTTACCAGGCGAAACGCATCGCTTTCAATCTCTACGGTCCGGGGGGTGGCAAAGCGCCCATCGAACATAAAGCCCCAGATTTCACGGCCAGCTTGGGTATCAAAACGCTGAAAATAAATGTCATCCATAAGCTGGTTGCGAATGGCATCAGGAAAAATATCAATGGCTGTTTCTTCAGTAAAAGGCCCTTCAGAATCATCAATTCTGTTAATAGGCGATGGGCTGGAATAAGACGTGGACTTGGTGCGGGTATAAAAGAAGTCGGTTTTCCAATCCAGTCCGCCCAGACTCTTTTGATAGGTGAAACCTGCAGACAGGCTTTCCAGCGGCGTTTCCAGCCAGTCATCTTCGTTACCATAATAGGCACAAATGTCTTCACCGAATTCCGTCTTCACCAAAGGGGTGGCGCAATTCGGATTGGCAATTTCCAGATAATTGCCGTCGGCATCCGTCACATTGGATGAGTTGTAGTAGATATTCGGGGTTTTAGACAAATAGGAATAGCTGCTTTGCAGCACTGGCATTCGAGTTGACTGTCGGTCGGTGGCTCTAAAATCCTTGCGGTCATAATAGTCCATAAACAGCATCAAATCGCCGCCGGCCAGCTTGTCGCCCCAAATGATATTCAGGTTCAAGCTACCTTCATCAGAACTGGCAGTGCTATTACCGTAAACGGCATTGAACTCTGCCCCCTGAAAATCTTTTTTAAGGATGTAGTTAATCACCCCGGCCACCGCATCAGCACCATAGGTTGCAGAAGCGCCGGTTGCCAATACCTCGATGCGTTCGATAGCCGCCAGGGGAATGCTGTTGATATCGACGAAGTTCTGCGTACCAGAAGCAAAAGAACTGGCCGCAATACGCCGACCATTAATCAGTGTCAGTGTGGCAGAAGGCCCTAAGCCACGCAGTGAAGCGGCAGCTTGTCCAGCGGGGGTCGAGGTTGACGTCGCACCACTTTGTGAGGTGGAAAAAGATCCTTCGCCGCCACGGGTCTGAGTCAAGGTACTCATCAACTCAAACACCGTGGTGGCGCCGGATTTGCGAATATCCTCGGCGCTGATAATGGTCAGTGGCTGCGCCCCTTCCATATCCACCCCTTTGATGTGAGTACCTGTGACCTGAATTTTCTCCAGATCACTTCCATCCTGCAGGGTAGGCAGATGACTGGCCTGCTGAGCCAGTGCATAACCCGAAAAGCTGAAGGCCAGCGCCATGGTTAATTTGCTGAATTTCATGTTCGAATACCTGTCGCATACCGGGCGCATGAACGCCTCAAGGGCAGTCCAATGCGACCGGAAATTAATCGTTATGTTTTTTAAATGCAGATGCAGTGCTGCCTGAAGCAACACTCAGCGATAACGCGAAAGGCAGTTTCTACTCGTCAAACCACTCTGACAGGTAGAAGCTCTTGTAATAGTAGGTGGTCAGGTTGACCGCTTTTTTTAACATGAAATCTTCTGGTTTTGGCTAATAAGTCGTCAATATTTATTCAGTATCAGACGGTCGTCTGAAGGAACAATTAATATTTGACACCCAATTAGAGATACCCGTAGCGTAAAATCATGTCAACAAAAATTTAACTAAATAAAATGAGCATATCTGCTAAAAGATTCGCCTCTTTAATACTTTTGTTTGCATTAAGCAACATCGAGGTACATGCCGCCAATGGCAGCGAAAAAGAGACTAAAACACAGGAAAGCATCAAGTTAAATGCAAAACAACATCAGCTTATGCTGGTGGGTGGCGGCCTGAAAACCTGCTCCAGCCTGAGCCAGAAAAATTGTCTGACTGCCCGGTTTGATGAACAGGACAAGCAGCAGAACCTGTATCAATTTTCACCAAATCGGCTAACCGCCCTGTATGCTGCCCCGCCCTTTTTGCAGCAAAGCGAAAATTATCGGCAGGATTTCAGCCGGGTAATACAGCATATTTATTCACGCCAGCAGGATAAACTGCTGACCCGAACACAACTTCGCGATGCCTTTGACCGCACCCAGTTCCAGCATATCAACGGCGCCATTTTCTATGATGAGATTCCCGCCATCTTGTTTGATGCCATGCTGGATTATCTGGAAGTGGCGCAAACAGACAGCCACGGCCAACGCAAAAAAGAACGGGTGGATCTGGCCAACAACAGTAATCAATCCGCCCTGAGCATTTACCAGCATTTTGTCGCCATGGCCCAAAGCAGAAGCCCATCAGCCACGCACGGCAAGGCCAAAATAGCTGTTATAACAGCGTCCAGTCGCGATCCCTTTGAATCCGCAGATTTTTATACTTCGGTATTTACCCAGGCCGGTGCCGATGTCTTGTGGTTACCACTGGACCAAAGCTACCAACAGGCCCGGGCACTGGAAGCTCTGGGGTTACCCGGCTGTAAACAGCTAAGCACCGTGCGCGCACACAATGGCAGTTACAACCGCGAAGCCATTTACCCTGAGCGTACCCAGCAGCAACAGCACTTTTGCCAGCATCCCGAGCTGATGCTGGAACAGTTAAGTCAGGTACAGGGGGTGTTTTTCAATGGTGGCGATCAAAGCCGTACCCTGGCGGCTCTGACCCTGCCAAATGGTGCAGATAGCCCGGAACTGACAGTGATAAAACAACGACTTGCCGCTAACCTGATGGTGGTCGGTGGCACCAGCGCCGGCACGGCGGTGCAATCAGGCAGCGTATTCTCAGGCAGACCCGTGCCGATGATCAGCAGCGGTACATCAGAAACGGCATTTAAACGAGGTGCATTTGCCGCGGCACCACCACCCGAGTCCTGCGCCAGTCACAGTCCTTGCATAAACGGCCTGATGGGCGGCGATCTGACCTACCGAGCGCTGGGCGGAACCGGGCTTTTCCAGCTAGGTATTCTGGACACACATTTTTCAGAGCGTGACAGAGAAGCCAGGCTAACCTTATTGGCGGCACAAACAAGCAGCCGCTTCGGTTTTGGTGTCGATGAAACCACGGCCTTGCTGGTCGGTTGGCAGAACAACGATCTTGCTATGCAGGTCATAGGCCAAGGTGGTGTGTTTATTGTGGACCTGGCCCACAGTATTTATAAATTGCAAGGCTCAAAACGCCAGGTGGTGGGTATGAGCCACTATCTGACTCATGGCGATAAAGTCGGCTATAACGATAAAACCCAAAGCTTGGACTTTACCCTGGCTCAGCCACAGCCATTTGAAGCCAACGAGGATGGTGTATGGCGCAACACAGTGCGTCAGGCTTGCGGCGCCACAGAGCCGCTTCGCTGGCAACAAGGAGATATTGCCATCGTACTGATGCCCAGTGAAGATACGCATTTCAATCACGCTCAACAGCAAAGCAACCTGACCTGCAGTTACCATAGTTTGCCATTTGGCATGGAAAACTAAAGCGCATTGAAACTTGAAAAACAACCAGATAACGCCAAAGCACGCTGGTGTTATCTGGATGGTTGCAGTAATGGCTTATTCACTATTTGTTGTTCAGATATCTGGGCGATTTCCACCCGGTTTTTACCAAGTTTTTTGGCCTGATACATAGCGGAATCGGCGCGAACTATTGCTGCTTCCAGGTCTTCCAGACTATATACCTGGCTGACACCAATACTTAAGGTTATGGTTCTGACAGACTTGGATACACAGCGCTCTGCCACCTGAACACGCATCCGCTGCGCCATCAACGATGCCATCTCCATACTGGTATTGGGTGCCAGAATCAGAAACTCTTCCCCACCAAAACGAACCAGCACGTCCTCGGCTCTGACAGTCTCCTTAAGCACCTGGGCTACAGCTTTAATAGCCTGATCTCCTTCACTATGACCAAACTCGTCATTCAGCTTTTTGAAATCGTCGATATCGGCCAGAATCACACAAACATTGAACTGGTAACGGCTGGCAGATGAAAAGACACTGGCCACAATACGTTTAAAGAAGCGGCGATTCTTAAGACCGGTCAGATTATCGGTATAGGCCTGCTCTTTAAGCTTATCAAACAGGTCATGAATATAACTCATGGCGACACCAGCAAACAGCAGGCACTCCAGCGTTAACGCCAACAACGTGACCACAGGTAATATACCCCCTACCGGATTAACCATTAGGTCATAAAAGGGCATGGCAACCAGCACCAACATCCAAATCATCAGTAGGGTGAGCTGAATTAAGCGGTCTCCTCCGTTGTGTGCCTGACGGCGTACAAACAAGAAACGCTGCGCCAGTAACAGCGGCACACTGTGATTGATAAAGGCAGAGATATCGCGTAAGTGCCCAGGATCTCCGGCATACCACAGCCACAATGCCAATGCCGGAAACAGCAGCAAGTGCAAAACCACCAACAAGCCACCGCGACGATTCAACGACGCATTAAATCGTAACCTGACTCCCTGATAAAACAGATAGAAGGCTGCGAGCAGGAAAAAATTCACCATGCCAACCGACAACGCCTGCCACTGCAGATATCTCAACGTATAGCCTACAAAGGCAACAAAACTCAGTACAAAGGCATACTGAAAACAAATCAGCGCTTTATGTTGGTGTTTTCTGGGCTGTTTGGGGAGAAGAAAAATAAACAGATAAAATGCCAGGGTGGCAATAGTTAAAACAGCAATATGGAAAACAACGGTGTCGGCCATGTTCTTCACAATTCACCCCAGGCTTCTACATTATGTTCACAGAGTGATTAGAATTGCCAGTTTAGCGCCGATTTGATTCAATGCGTTTATCTACCAAAGCCTGGTGCGCAGTGACGGTTGGAACATGGATGCCTGGTTGCTTTACTTGTTGATTTTACTGGCCCTGATACTGGCCTTTTACGGTTCGTCTTACATATTGTTGCAATGGCAGGTCAGCCGTTACTACAAACTCACCGGCAAATCTTATGCTGCATTGGGGTTCGTTGGTAGTGTACTGATGTTTGTGCAAATCATCCGTACCCTGGTTATGCTGAGCTGGTATTTAGTCAGCAAAAACAGACATGGCCTGAAACCTTTATATGCCGAGCCGGGGCAGAAAGTCTTACTCATCCATGGTTTGCATATGAATGGCAACTGCTTCTGGGGATTCAGGGAGTATCTGGAAAATGCCGGATTTCGTACTTACAGCATTAACCTTGGCAAGCCCTACACTCCGGTGGAACGTTATGTGCAACGCCTGCATAGGATCCTGCAACGTATAACAGGACCTGACGAGAAAGTGCATTTGGTTGCTCATTCCATGGGGGGACTGGTGATCCGTATGCTGCTGAAAGCACACCCGGAGGACGAAAAATATCTGGCTTCCATTTCTACCCTGGGCACACCGCATAAAGGTACTGCCATTGTCGGCGATTTTGCCCTGCCCTGGCTGAAACAACTGTTTCACCCCAACAGTCCGGGCCTTAAAGCACTACCCAATCTGGCCAGTCTGGCACCAGATATACCTTTGATGACGTTGGGCTCTTACAATGATTTGGTGGTTTACCCACTGGCTAACGCCATGCAACCCAAAGCCCGGCAGATAAAGCTGTATGCCATGAGCCATATTGGCATGCTGACCGAACAGCGGGTACATAAGAAAGTCTGTAACTGGCTGCTATCCCTGCCGCAAAATGGACAAAACAATTCAACGCAATAAATTTCAACAACCACAGAGGCACAGAGAGCTGTCATGAGTCCAGAGCTCTGTGTTCTCTGTGCCTCTGTGGTAAAATCAGCTTTTCCAAAGTGTCGACGTCAATAAACAGCTTACTGTAAGACCATTAGTGGGCGATGCCTACCACAGTGCCTAATTCCTGTTTAAAGTCGCTGAAAATGCCCTGTTGTTTTTCATCCAGGGTACTTTTCGCCAGAATTTCAAAGGTGCGCTGTGCCAGTTCCTTCTGATCTTCATCCAGCCCTTCCTGCTGATGAATGGCCAGCAGCACTTTGAGAATACTCAGCGACACCCGTACATTTTTCGGCGTCAGTTGTAGTGCCTGCTCCAGCGATTGTAAGGCCGGTACCATCTTATTGCGTTTAAACAGCTCCACAGCCATGGCGTTAAGCTGCTTGGGGGTGAAATGGATTTCGCTGCGCTCGCTGGTTTCCTGTTCGATATATTTACCTACGACCTGGCTGGCCAGGCTGTCGCCAGAAATCTGTTTACGCACCGCATCCAGCAGCGATACCGCTTCTTCACGTCGGCCCAGCTCGTGAAAGACTTTGACCTTATCCAGATTGTCCTCAACCGACGGCGTGGGGCGAATAGACACATGGGCATCAATCAGGCGTTCTGCCCGTTGACGTTCGTCTTTAGCTGTATGCAGTCGCGCCCTGACCACCACTAGCTGTTCTTTGAACTGGCCGATATCAGGGTAGCCTTTTTCCATTTCCGTGACATATCGCTCGGCCTGTCGCAACACCCGCATCGATGCTTCACCACTTAAGGTACAGGCCAGATCAATCCCTGAGCGGATTACGTTGAGCATCAACATGGGCGAATCATGCACCGAGTTTTTGGCATATTTGGCCATGGCCTGAGTGGCTTTGTACTGTCCTTCATGGTCATGGGTCAGACGGGCCAGATCCCAAAGCTTCTTATTACGTTCAATATTGCGTGGTGACAGCGCCGCCGCCTTTTTAATTTCTTCATAGGCGCGTTCATAATCCTGATGGTCGATAAAATACTGTGCCAGCAAATCATAGGTGGCAAAGCGGGTATCGGCTTTGTCGGTCATCTGCGTCAACAATTCCTGGATTTCATCCATTTTGTCTTGTTTCAGCAACGCCTTGACGTAGCCAAGATACACCCAGGACATCTTAGTTTGTTCCAGCAATTCACCAAAGTAGCGCTCTGCCTCGGCGAACTCGGTAATGGCCAGTAAGCATTCCCCTTTTATGCGCCGAAGTTGCATATGATATTTTGCCAGTTCAGGATTCAGCAGATGACGTTCAACAAAGTAAATAGCCTTGGAGAAATCCCGGTTATCAATGGCTTCATTGACGTTATACAGTTTCTTTTTCACTTCCAGCACATGCGGCAGGCGTTTATTCACCTGCGCTGGCGACAAGGGCTTGACCCAAAAATCGTCGGGTTGTAATTCCACTATGCTGTTAACCAGGCTCTCATCGGTTTCTGCACTAAGAAAGATAAGCACGGTGCGCTTGCTGACGTGACCTTTGAATTTAAGTTCTTCCAGCAGATGGAAACCGTCTTTGTCACTTTTGACGTTAAAGGCACAAATGACCACATGGAAGCGGGTCTGTTCGCAAAGCCGCAAACCATAATAAGCATTTTCAGCAAACTTGATATTACGAATACCAAGGTCATAAAGCGTGGATTTAAGGGTATCGTGAACCATGGGCTGGTCGTCGATAATCAGCACATTGAGTGCTTCGTAATGGTTTAACTCTTCTTTTTCCATCGGCTCGACCGCACACTACAACCAAAAAATACAGGATCAACCCTCATAGTATGGCTGAAAATACTTGAATGCCAGTGGAATTATTCACAATGCCACGCCAATTTACGCCATTGGGTTAGTAACTTTGCCCCAGGGATAAATACACTTGATAGGCCTTATCCTGATAAGCCGCTTCGGCCTGACCATAGCCCAGAAATACCGGGCCGATGGGGCTGTCCCAACCGGCAAAAATGCTGCCGGCCCAAATCCAGGGCGCAAGATTGTTGATATCGGGTTGCAGCCAGTTATCTTCGACCCTGCCGCGCTCCAGCGACACGCCTAAGTACAGCGGTGAATTAAAGAAGCCAAACTTATCTTCATGCAACTTATGCATGTATATCAAACTGCCAAACTGAATTTTAGGGCCGAACAAGTAGTTCTTAGGGTATCCGGACAGGTTAAATAAGCCGCCCAGGGAATATTGCTCCAGGGCAATATCACCGCCGTTAGAACGATACTCTTCAAAACGCCAGCGGGTCTTGAATAAGTGCGCCTGCCATTGTCGTGCCGCCACCAGTTCCCAGGACTGATTAATACTGTCTGAGTGCTGATTGGCAAAGCTGTCGTTTAACCACTGTTGCTGCGCCACAATCTTAAAACCACGGGTAGGAAAGGCGCTATTGTCGAGGCGATCCCAGATAAAACGCAGTTGTGGGCCCTGGCGGTTGTAGTGCAGGCGGTTAAAACCAAATTCATCGGCCAGACCGGACGGCAGACGATAACTGCCCTTTTTATCTATCCAGCCACCACTCAAGGTCGCATGGTCAGATAAATTCCAGCCCGCTACCAGGCTTAGCAAGGTTTCTTCGTTATAAAAATCCCCCAACGACAAACCACGACTGTCTTCCACCACCAGCAAACTGGTCTCTCTTAGCAGTTTTGTGCTAACAAAGGTTTGGCTGGAAAACAGCGGCCAGTACAGCTCGGAGCTGAGTAATTTGTCGGTACCAAGGGCCAGCTCTGAATGCCACTCGGCACCTAGCTTGGACAAGTTTGTCAGGGTGTAAGAAGCCCCAAGCTGCACGTGACGGTTACTGCGAAAATCATCTTCCAGCCAGAAGCGAAAGTTCAGATAACCGGGTCCCCAGCTTTTCTCTTCCGCCTTAAGCACCATGGTGGTTTCATTCTCATCGGTGTGATAAAGCTGATAGGACACCCTTTCCAGGGTATCCAGGCCATACATACTGCGGATGCCTTCCCTAAGCTGCTTTGAATCCAGGCCTTGTACGTCCCTGTAGCCCAAGCGCTCAAGCAGTACTTCATCATTTAGTAGGCTCTGATTATCGAGGATCAGGCGGTTGATATGCAGATCCGGTACCTGGGTCAGCCTGTGCCCGGTCTGCCATCGCTGATAGCTGTGCAATTCCTGACTGAAATCTTGTAACTCTTGCCCATGCAGTTGGGTAACACGTATACCGGCTGTGATAGCCTGGCCGAGGCTGGCGAAATCCAAGGTACTGATATCCTCGACGTCCGGGCGCAAATGCACATCCTGTTCGCTTAGCAGACTGAGTTGCCTGAGCACGCCCTGACGTACCAGAAAACTGGTCAGTTGCTCAGTAATGGCAAAGGCTGAATCCAGTTGTTCAGCATTTTTTAGCGGCCCGTCAATATCCACCGCAATAACCCGATCGGCTCCCAGTGCTTTGGCGACACTAACAGGTAAGTTATTGGCCACACCACCGTCCACCAGCAGTTTGCCATCCAGTTTCATCGGCCTTAATACGCCGGGCAGCGACATGGATGCCTGTACAGCCGCCAGCAAACTGCCTTTTTCCAACACGACTTCATCGCGATTGGTTAAATCAGTGGCTACAGCCCGAAACGGTATGGGCATGCGATCAAAATGAATCAAATCAGACTGGACGCCAAAGGCCTGCTCTACCAGGTCTGCCATGGCCTGTCCGGCTAATACGCCTCTGGGCAGTTTGACGCCATCCGGCCCAACCCCTAATTCAAGATGGATAGGAAAGTCATCACGTTGCTGCTTGCGGCGCATCGGCATTTCGTCCCGGTACACCCGGTCACGAAAACCTTCGCCCCAGTTCAGATCGCGCAATATGGCTTCAATCTCATCCGGACTTTTACCCGACGCATACAAGCCACCGACAAAAGCACCAATACTGGTGCCCACTACTAGATCAATAGGGATCTGCCGGGCTTCCAGCTCGCGAATCACACCAAGGTGTGCACCACCGCGTGCGCCACCACCACCCAGCACCAGTGCGATACAGGGCCGCCCTTCGACCTTATCACAAGGTGACAAAGGTTCTGCAACGATGGGCGATATCGTCGCAACCAACATTAAAATCAGGGCAATGCGCAGCATCCTGTCATATCCATCTATCTGCATTTTGGCCAGTGTAATCAATTTTACTGGCATTGACGCCCAACAATCACTACCGCGTAAATATTCAACCACATCAAGGACGGGTCTTTACCTGATAAATATCAACATTGTGCCCTTGTGGCAAAGACAGCACCAAATGCTGACCAACCACATCAAAGTCGGGTATCCCGGCCGAGTCAGGACTGCTGATCAGCACTTGTTGCTGGTCACTTTTGAGTTGGTACTGAATCACCTGGTATTCATCAGCCGTTCGCGTCAGATAGAACAGGCTGTACCCTACTTTCTTTGCGCGGTACAGGCCAATATTACTGACAGGTAAAGGTTGAATTGACGCTTCGTCACCATGGAACCAGCGCTGCTGTTGGTCCTGCCACAAGTTATCTGCGGGATCCGTGGCGTGATAGGCTTTAGCCCAGGTCTGGCTGTCTTGTGGCTCAACGACCTGGTTGGTAAACAAGTAGTGGAAACGTTGCCAGCGCCCCTGTTGTTGCTGACTAAAGGCCAGGATACTGTTATCAACAAAGGATATGGCACTAATGCGCGCCGCAGGAAGTGCAAGCTTGTGCGTTTTAGCGCTTGCCACCTCGATAACAAACAGGCTGTTCAGTGTTGCCAGCGCCAACCGCCTGCCATCTGCGGACCAGGCCATTTGCGTTAAAAACTCAGGCCTGTCGAAATGGCTTAATCTGCGACGCTGACCGGAGGCAAGCTCTACAAGCCATACTTGTTGCTTACCGCCCGTTAAGGTGACATAGGCCAGATACCGACCGTCTTGTGACAAACGTGGCAGACTATCATCCAGACTGCTGTCAGCTAAGGTTGTCAGGGGACTGTCGTCAGCCAATCCACGAATCACAATATCCCGGTTGATTTGCCCGCCCGAATACAAGTAATCCGCGCCATTGGGATGTCGCATCGGCGTGGCAATACTATGGGTGGCGCTATAAACAACCTGCTGTTTAGCACCATCCAGACTAAATCGTAGAAGTTGATTGGACGGCGGAGCACTCATCATCACAATGCTTTGTCCATTATGATCCCAGACAGCGCAGCATACATAGGCATCCAGACTAAATAGCAAACTGAGTCCACCGGTATTCAGATCCAGTTTGTAAAAACTTTCCTGCAACTCGCCATCCGGGCTGGAAATAAGCAACCAATCCTGTTTGGGATGCAAATCAAACTGGCTGTTTCCAGCCAGAACAGGGGTTGGCTGGGGCAATAACTGCTTGTCACCTGTTAGGCTGTTCAGGCTGTATAAAAGATAGGGAGCATCACTGTTTGCCCGCTCAGCCAGCAACATTTGGCCTGGCTGATGGCTAAACAACATTTTGCCAAAGCTGCCAGCGGGGCAGCGGTAGATGACATTCTGGTCCTTGATTTCCAAGCCATCTAGTGTGACCAGGATATATTGACAATCAGTATTGTCGGTATGCAGATACACCAGTTGTGAACCATCATGTGACCAATCGGCCGGCCCGCTCCAGCCGTTCTCACTGCTGAGTCTGACGGTTTTTTGCTGCTGAAGATCACTAAGCTGCAAGGTCATGGCAGTTGGTCGACGTTCAGAAAAAGCCAGATACCGCCCATCGGCTGACACTGCCGGAAAGTATTCCTGCCCACCTTCATGGGTGATCGCTTCCACCTGCACGACCTGAGCATCAGGCGTCAGGTCGATATAAATCCCCCCCAACAGGACAAGCAGAAACAGCGGTAAAAACAGCCATAGATACGAGCGCTGACGGGATGAAGGCGGTTCTGCAACGGACCGCTCAACAACCGGCATGGGACTATTGTCCATTGCCACTGGCTCAATAATCAGCCGATAACCTTTTTTGGGTAAGGTCAGGATAAACTTAGGCTGGGTTGATGAGTCCCCCAACACCTTGCGTAATTTTGCAATGACCCGATTGACAGCATTATCGGTCACAATGCGCCCGCGCCATACCTGTTCAATCAAACTATCACGGGAAATAATTTCGCCGGGATGGCGGCAAAAATACCCCAGTACTTCTGCCAGCATTGGCTCTAACTGCACAACCTGGCCGTCGTCAATCAGTTGTTGCTTGCTGTCACAAAATTCAAATTGTCCAATCTTCCAACGCATTGTCTGTCACAGGGCGAGTGTATCCTTGTTATTGGCGAGGAAAGGTATCACCGCACTGGCGCCAAGTCACTTTTAGTCACCTTAAATCACCTTTTTATCATGCAGTCTGAACGGCTGCTCGGCATGCTGTAGTCATCCCATCAATAAGGAACCACATGCAACGTCATCACATTTATTTGCCATACTGGCTGTTACTGGTGCTACTGCACATCTGCCCGATATTAAACGCCGCTCCCCAACAACACTTGGAGGTACAGAACAAACAACAGTTGGCACAGGTGCTTAACAGCCCAGCCTTTATTCAGTGGCAGCAGCAACTTGCCACAGAGTTACTTAGCGGGCAGAAAGGTTCGCTGAGCACTGAAGAACAACAAAAGCTCAGGTTGTTAAGTGGCCAGCGTTTAAGCGCGGATATTGATGCACTGGCTACCGGTCAGCCTGCCTGGTCTGCCTTCGCCTACCAAGTCTATCTGGCTGCCAGGCAACATCCAAAAGAGCACGACCATTGGCACAACGTATTCAAACAGCATGTCGCAGCATTATCAGATAACGAGTTTATCCATATCAGCAGACTAAGCGGTTATGACCTGGATATGGGGCTGAGCCGACTGCTGTATTTACTGCAAAACATGCAGACTGAAACGGTATCGCCGCATTCTCGCACAGCCAGGGCCCTGGCCACCGAGCTACAGGACTTCTATGTTTATCAAGCTCTGCTGCCCCAAGCTAAAACCTGGCTGAAAGACGAATACAAGCGCCGTTTTTGGGTGCAGGACAATTTACTGATAGACACAGGGGATGCCAAGGTTTCAGCGATACTGGTGCGTAGCAGACAGTGGAAGAAAGCGATGCCCACGGCCATGCAAATGAGCATCTACAGTGACGAAATGGCCAATCTGCGCGAGGCCGCCACCGCCGTGACTTATGGCTATGTGGGCCTGATTGTGGATAGCCGTGGTAAAGGCTTAAGCCCGAACAGCATTGTGCCTTACCAGTTTGACGGACAGGACGCAGCGGCCGTAATTAGCTGGGTTACCCGGCAGCCATGGAGTGACCAGCAAGTGGGCATGTACGGTGGCAGTTATCTGGGTTTTACCCAGTGGGCCGCCGCCAAATACATGCCCAGCGGGTTAAAGACCATCGTGCCCTTTGTACCGAATAACCCGGCCCAGGGACTGCCCTATGAAAATAACGTGTATATCACCGCCAACTACCAATGGCCCTTTTATGTCACCAACAACAAAAGGCTGGATAACAGCCAATATGCAGATCCGGGCAAATGGCGGAGCTTGATGAACCAGTGGTACTCAAGCGGTAAGGCGTTTGCCGAGCTGGACAAACTGGCCGGTCAGGCTAACCCCTGGTTACATAAATGGCTTGCTCACCCGGGCTATGACGAATATTGGCAGGCCATGCAGCCTCACGGCGAGGATTTTGCCAATATCAACATTCCGGTCCTGTCCTTAAATGGCTATTACGATGATGGCAATTTTTCGGCGCTGTATTACTACCATGAACATCTTAAATATCGTCCGGATGCCGAACATTATTGGCTGATTGGCCCATATGACCATACCTTCTCGCTCAGCGACCCGCTGCGAGGCTACTCCCTGGACAAGGTTGCCCATATTGACAGGAACAAACTAACCTTTGGCTGGTTTGATTATGTGATGAAGGCCGCTCCACGCCCAGCCCTGCTGAAGGATAAGATTACCTACCAATTAATGGGGGATAACAGCTGGCGTTATGCGTCTTCATTGGCGGCCTTGCATGAATCCTCAACGCGCTATTACCTGTCTAACCAGCAAACAGATAAAGGTTTCCTGCTCAGTGAACAACAAGCAACGCAGCAGACCTTACAACAACAAGTGGATCTGGCCGACCGCACCAGCAGCAATAACACCGATGCTTACCCCTGGCCGATTATTCGCGACCAGTTGGATGACCAAACCGGCTTGCTGTTTGTCAGCCCACCTTTTACTCAGGACATGCAAATAGCCGGTAGTTTTTCCGGGGAACTGGTAGTGACCATCAACAAGCATGATGTTGACTATGGCCTGACCTTCTATCAGCAAATGCCGGATGGTCGTTTATTTCACTTAAGCTACAGTATCGGCCGGGCCAGCTATGCCAAGGACAGACAACACAGGCAATTGCTAACCCCAGGCAAGCCAGCCCATATTCCTTTCTCACAGACCCGTATGACCGGCCGAAAGCTGGCGAAAGGCAGCCGTTTATTGGTGGTATTGAATGTGAACAAGAATGCCTCTGCTCAGGTCAATATGGGCACGGGCCAGGATGTCAGCCTGGAAACCGCGGAAGATGGCAAACAGCCGCTGCAATTGCAATGGCATAGTCAAAGCTATATTGATGTGCCACTTCAGACGCTGGCGCCCGCCGGGGCACCATAAGATTTCAGGTAAAACAACACAGAAACTGTGCATTTTTTAAGCTACCCTACTGCCATTGCCCAAGGCTTTGTGTATAATCCGCCGACTTTTTGCGGCCCACTCAGCGGGCCGTTACCCTAGCCTTCTAGCCAGCGAGACAATATGACCGTAGAGACCTATACCCCGAACCAGACCACGACACTGGATACCCCAAAAAAAGTCTTGGCCGAACAAGCCAAACAGGGACAGGAAGTCGAGATCAGCGGCGGTAACCGGATCGGTTTTATTTCCCTGGGTTGCCCTAAGAACCTGGTGGACTCCGAGCGAATCCTGACCCAACTGCGCACCGAAGGCTATGATGTGGTGAATACCTACAACGATGCCGACTTGGTTATCGTCAACACCTGTGGCTTTATCGACTCTGCCGTACAGGAATCTCTGGATACCATAGGTGAAGCGCTGGCCGAAAACGGCAAGGTCATTGTGACCGGCTGTCTGGGTGTCAAAGAAGATGAAATCCGCGAAGTGCATCCCAATGTGCTGGCCATTACCGGCCCGCATGCTTATGAAACCGTGGTGGAGCAGGTACATGACTACCTGCCCAAACCCGAGCACAATCCTTTTGTTAATCTGGTGCCGGATCACGGTGTCAAGCTGACCCCCCGTCACTTTGCTTACCTGAAAATTTCCGAAGGCTGTAATCACCGTTGTACCTTCTGCATTATCCCGTCCATGCGTGGCGATTTAGTCAGTCGTCCTGTGGGCGAAGTGCTGGATGAAGCCAAGCGTTTACAGGCGGCTGGCGTGAAAGAGTTGTTGGTGATTTCCCAGGATACCAGTGCTTATGGTGTGGATGTGAAAAACCGTACCGGCTTCTGGAACGGTATGCCGGTTAAAACCGGTATGACCGAGCTGTGCGAAAAACTGGCCGAGATGGGTATCTGGGTACGTTTGCATTATGTGTATCCTTACCCCTCGGTGGACAAAGTGATCCCACTGATGGCCGCTGGGAAAATTCTGCCTTATCTGGATATCCCGCTGCAACACGCCAGCCCGCGTATTCTTAAGCTGATGAAACGCCCGGCTGCGGCTGAGCGCACCAAAGAGCGCATCAAGGCCTGGCGCGAAATCTGTCCTGAGCTGGTAATACGTTCCACCTTTATTGTTGGTTTCCCGGGTGAAACCGAAGAAGACTTTCAGATGCTGCTGGACTTCCTGGATGAGGCACAGCTTGACCGGGTTGGCTGCTTTAAGTATTCCGACGTCGAGGGTGCTGCCGCAAACGATCTGCCTGATCCTGTCTCAGAAGAACTGAAACAAGAACGCTATGAGCGCTTTATGCAAAAACAGCAGGCCATCAGTACTGCCAAGCTGACTAAACGTATCGGCACCGAAATGGACGTACTGATTGATGAGGTGGACGAAGAAGGCGCCATCGGCCGAACCTACGCCGATGCCCCGGAAATTGACGGTGTGGTGTATTTGAATGGCGATACCGAACTCAAGGCTGGCGATCTGGTGCGGGTGATGATCGAGCACTCGGACGAATACGATTTATGGGGCAGCAGAATCGCTTGATTCTGGCCTTTGGTTAACAAAAACGCCTCATATGAGGCGTTTTTGTTATCGGCCCTGGCATTTGACGGCCTGTTTAGCCCGACAGCAAACTTGCCAACGTCACTGCGTCTGGGTCAACATATTGGGTTTACGCACTATTATCAGGCAACAAAGCATTGTTCTGGGGTAACCAATATGCAAGATAAACTGGACAGTGCCAGATCCTTGGTTGGTCAGGGAAAATATAAAAAAGCCCTGCAACTACTGAAAAAGCACCAGCAGAAAAACCCACATCCCTGTTATCAAAGCCTGGTATTGGAAGCTCAATGCCTGACCCATCAAGCCAGTTTCCAGCTCGGCTATTTAAAGTTTCAGCAGGCCCTGCAGCTTACAAAGGCTACCCTTGAGCAAAAATACTGCCTGGAGCAAATGGCAGCCAATGCCAAACTAATGGGCAAGCCGGAGGATGCATTGGATTGCCTGAAGCGGTCGCTACAACTGGATGGCTCGCCAGAATCTGCCGGTCAGCGATTTGCGCTGTTGCAGCTTGCCATGGCGCAGAACGACACCGCAACGGTGCAGGAATTTGCCCCTCCTTTACTCGGACTTAGCCAATACCATCTGACAGCTACCCTGCTGCTAGCCCAGGCAGCCAGTCAGAGTGGTGATGGGCAGCAGGCGCTGGGCTATTTGCAGCAATTAACCAGGGATATTGTTGCCGGAACCAGATTCAAAGCCAGCGCAGTTGAAATACAGCAGGTGATAAACGTTTGCCAGCAGTTGTTACCAGAAAGTCAGGCTAAAGCCCTGCAACAGGCACTAACCCCGTCTGATGCAAACCCTGCAACGGCGACACTCAATCCGCTAAATGTGAATGCAGATAAGCTGGCCAGCTCAGTGCCCAATACCGCTCACCAGGTTGAGGTTCTTGGCAACAACCCGGCGGCACAAAGCATACTCACAGAGCTGGTCGCGGAATTACAACACCGCGGGGCAGAGTTACACCCTGACTTGCAATTGATAGTAGACGGCGGCAACTTGTCTGTCAGGCTCAAGAATGCCAGCGAATTGGCTGGGCAATGTATGGCCATCCCCTTTACCGCCATGCCTATTGCTTCGGATTACCAATTTTCGGTAGACAAGCATCTAAACCTACAAATGCAGCCCAGGACCAAGATGCTGAACCCTTCCGCAGTCAGGGTAATGCAGCTATTGGTGGCACTATACAACACCTGTCATAAGCTTAAGGACTGGCGTGATAGCTACCCGCTATTTGCTTTGGCAGGCCATAAGGCAGTATTCCAAAAGCTGGTCAGTGCCCGAAGCGACCAGGACAAATTCCAACATTATTATGCTGACACGCAAGCAGAGCTGGATAATAAAGTTCTGCTGGAGAGCTTCTTTGCATCCAGAGTGCTAGGCGTCGCAGCACAGCAAATATCACAGTGGACCGGCAATCCTTGTGATACCGAGCAGCGTGTATTTATTCCTATTGCAGAACTGACCAATCATCAAACCGGTGCCCCACGATTCCAGTTCAACAGCCACAAACGTCTTTTCTCCAGTCACTACCCAGCCGGTCCGGCAGGCAGGGAAGTCTTTGCCCAATACAATCTGGATGATCCTGTATTGAGTGTCTTGCTGTACGGCTTTGTCGATACCTCAGCAAACTGGCTTTACAGCATACCCTTGCACTTCACCAGCCAAAGTGGTCTTAGCATCAGCCTGGCCAATGAGTTGCAGGTGGCGGATGCTGCGAAATTACCCGCACAGCTCGCCGATCTGGCTGAGTTTCTGCCTGGAGTGGTCAAACGCACAGACCAACACTTATATTTAAGCAAGCTGGTGATCCCCGACGCCAGCCGCACAGATACGCTCAAGCGCAGTATTGCAGCGTCGTTAAAAGTGGTCGACATAGACGGCCGTTTTAACGACCCAGCCATGTTGGCAACAGAGGTCAGACAAATAGAGCAACAGATAATCAAGGCTAATCTGGCATATTGGCGGGAGTTATCCAATCTGCTTAGTGAGCTCACTGATAGCATAGCTGCAGACACATTTGAAATGCTGAACAGCCTATGCCAATTTTGTATCACGCATATACGGGCATACAAAAGCCAATGCTAGGGACCTGGTAACTCAGCCTGCATTTTTTCACTTTTAACCTGCGGGCTGTGTACCAGGTTAAAAATCTGGCTAGTATCTGATGACGCGATAATCGCCTTTAAGGAATCTCATGAAAAAAAGCCTTTTGGCGGCCTGTGTGGCTGCCCTGTTGCTTAGCCAGGTCGGTATGGCGGCGACACAAATCAATAGTGAAAAGCACGCTATCAAGGTGGAAAAAGTCACTGATGGTCTGGCCCACCCCTGGGGCATGACATTCCTGCCAGATGGCAGGCTGCTGGTTACCGAACGCAGTGGTAATTTGCGCTACGTTGGACTGGATGGCAAGGTCAGCCAACCCATTCAGGGGGTGCCTAAGGTACGCGCTTACGGTCAGGGTGGTTTGCTGGATGTACAGATAGATCCTGAGTTTCGTCATAATCAAACCATTTACCTAAGTTTCAGCGAGCCGTCTGAGAATGGTAAGGACAGCAGTACGGCTGTTGCCAGCGCGACCCTGGGAGAGGATAAACTGACCAATGTTAAGGTTATTTTCAGCGCCAATCCCAAAATTGACAGTGCATACCATTTTGGTAGCCGTTTGATATTCGACCGCCAGGGCAATTTGTTTGTCACTTTGGGGGACCGCGGCTCCAGACGCGATGATGCGCAAACACTCGACACGCATTTAGGTAAGGTGGTGCGAATTCAGACCGACGGAAGCGTACCGGCGGATAACCCTTATATAGATAAGGGTTATGCGATGCCAGAGGTTTGGTCTTTTGGCCACCGCAACCTTCAGGGAGCGGCCCTTAACCCAGTTACCGGTGAGCTTTGGACCCATGAACATGGCCCGCAGGGCGGTGATGAAATCAACATTGCCAGGGCGGGGAAAAATTACGGCTGGCCGGTGATCACCTATGGTGAGGAATATGGCGGCGGTAAAATTGGCTCCACCGTTAAAGACGGGCTGGAGCAGCCGCTGTATTATTGGGTCCCCTCCATCGCACCTAGCGGCATGACCTTTTATACCGGTAACTCATTCAGCCACTGGCAAGGAAATCTGTTAGTAGGCTCATTAAAATTTAGTCAGCTAGTCCGTTTGGAACTGGAAGGCGAAAAAGTCAGCCATGAAGAAAGACTGGACATAGGCCAGCGCGTGCGGGATGTGGAACAAGGGCCGGATGGGGCAATTTATTTGCTCACCGACCAGCCCAATGGTGAACTGTTGCGCCTCAGTCCGGCGAAATAATCCGCTGAAAGCATAAGCGCTCTTCTACCGGTTTATAGCAGGATAAAGATAAAAACGGCAGGCCAAGCCTGCCGTTTTTGTGCCGATATTAGTTACCAATCTGCTCAATCAGGGTCACATACTCAATACTGGGGCCCGACATATAAGTATCACGTCTGCCGGTGATACGCAGCGTCTTACCCAAGATTGCCGGATTCAGATTGGGGCTGAACTGACTGCGCTGGCTGGACTCCAGCTTCACATTTATAGTGATGCTTTGGTTGCTGCTGTCGGCCAGCAGCAAAGCATAAATGCCGTTCAATTCAGCTTTGACCACACCGGCTACCACCACATCGGTACCATTGGGCTGCGCCAGAGCCTGACTGACAGTTAAGGCACCGCCGGTATCTCCGCCGCCGGTATCTCCGCCACCGTTATTGCCGCCGCTGTCGCCAACGATTTGGATGTCGGTGACATACTCAATGCTGGGACCCGACATATAAGTGTCACGCTTTCCGGTGATACGCAAGGTCTTGCCAATAATGGCCGGATTTAACTGTGGGCTGAAATCATTACGTTGGCTGGCTTCCAATTTGACGTTAATGGTCTGGCTGGGGCTGGCACTGTCACCCAGTAGCAGCGCATAGATACCATTTAATTCAGACACCACCACACCTTCCACTGTCACTTCAGTGCCTTGCGGCTGCGCCAGCGCCTGGCTGACAGACAGTGCAGCGGAGGCAATTTGAATGTCGGTCACATTACGAATGCCAGGCTGACTCATATAGGCACCACGCGTACCTGTTACCAGCAGCGTCTGCCCTAGAATAGCCGGGTTCAGTTGCGGGTTAAAATCATCGCGCTGCGCCGCTTCCAGCTTGACATAAATACCAGTGGCGCTGTTGTTGCTGTCCACTAGTTCCAGGCCATAGATACCGTTAATCTCCTGGCTGACCACACCGCGCACAGTTAATGCTGTGCCATCTGTAGCGGCAAGGGCCTGGGAAACAGACAATATGGTACCAGGATCCGGGTTACCATTAGAATCACAGCCGCCAACCGGACAAGGTGCAGCGTAAGCGCCGTTATCAAAGGTTGCTTCGTCCCAGGGGTTATAACCACTGCCGGGTTGGCTCCAGGGCTGGCCGTTATTGGGATCGGTTTTCTCCGTATCGGCCAACGGTATGGCGGTCAATACCCCAGCTGGGTGCGCGGCACTGCCAAAACCAATGTAGTTTTCCTGATTGGCCAGCCAGTTAACAATATTCACCGCCAGCACTGAGGCATGACCAGGATCAGTCCAACCGGGATAGGTTTTCTTGGTGGCACCGCTGTCCTGACGGCGATACTTGGGCGTCGCATCTTCAATGGGCGATGAATCACCGATAAAAGCCGCTTTACCCATACTGGGTTTGGAGATGGCAACATAGGGTCCTTCCGCTTCCCCGCCGAAATACAGGCCTGCATCTTTAGCATGGGTCCATTTCACCGGATTGTCCTGGGCAGAGAAATACACCAGGCCCTTGGCACGCGTATGGTCAGTAATGGCCAGGGTGGCACCGGCTGCCATCAGGATCGGAGCAACCCCCTGGGTCAGCCCTTCCACTTGCGAAGGAGCCACAATACCACTGACGCCGCTTTTGTAATCCACCGCATTAAAGCGGAAACGCAAACCAAAGTTTTCTGCCAACCAACCTGCGCTGGCCGATTTAGGGTTACGTAAATCGCCATAGTGATTGTGCAAATTGTATTTGCTCAGGTCAGAACGGTTGTAACCGTTATACACCTCGGTGGCATCCCAGGTATTGAGATTACGGTCTGCATCGTAATGATCGGCAATAAAGAAAATGCCCTTACCCGCGTCCACGAATTGCTTTAGTGCTGCGTACTCTTCGACGCTGAATGGACGGTTGGTTTCAGCCAATACCAATACATCGGCATCGCTGATAGCGTCATAGGTGATTACGGCTTCATTCAAGCCGACCTTACTGGCGTCATTGTAATCATCCACAAACTGAATGCGGCCGTCGCCGTTTAAATCCACGCCCCGGTATTCTTTTACCAAGTAGCCTTGCGCAACCAGCGCGTCGGCGAAATCTGAAAAGGCACCATCAATAACCCAGTCAGCATTTCCTTCCGTGGCCCCATGAGACACATCAAATAACACCGTTTTACCGTTGGCATTGCCAGGAAGTGGCGTTTTAACAGGTGCAGATTGGTTCCACTCATACTCGCCAGCAAAAGCGGCGGAGCTGATCATCACCCCGAGTAACATGAGCAGTCGCAACAGCGACACTCTCAATTGGAATCTAGCGTAAAGCATAGCTTGAACACTCCTTTTCATAGGGTCGGCTGACCCGGTTGGACAGACAGATAAGTTGCATACCACCGGACCAGATTAGGTGCCTAAGATTGCGGAGTGATTAAGAATTCATCACAAAATTGTGCCAGTTTTACGACACCTCAACTCTTAATAAAAACTTCATACGAAGTTAATTTTGCTTAGCTATTACGCCCCTACAATCGTGCAACGATATCGCAACTCAACTTGAGGAAGACATGAAAGGTATAGGAAGAAAAATGAGAGTGGGCATGGTCGCGGCGATGGTCACCAGCGTACTGGCGGGCTGTTCAGACAATGATTACGATACACCGCAGCCCACCCCGCCTCCAGTGGTAAAACCGGCTCCGGCACAGGTGACATTAAGGGTCATGGAAACCACCGATATTCATATGTATCTGGCCAACTACGATTACTTTGCCCAGAGCGCCTCTGAAACCATAGGTTTTGCCAATACTGCCACCTTGATTAAACAAGCCCGGGCTGAAGTCGACAACAGCGTGCTGGTGGACAACGGCGATCTTATCCAAAACAGCCCTTTGGGCGATTATGAAGCCCTGGTGCGCCGTGACGACATTCTGGCCGGCAGCACTCACGTGGTTTACAAAGCCCTGAACCTGCTTGACTATGATGTGGGTAACCTGGGTAACCATGAATTTAATTTCGGCCTGGATTTTCTTAATGCCACGATTCAGGGCGCAGACTTCCCTTACATCAATGCCAACGTTTATAAGGCGGACGGGGATAACGATGCCAGCAATGATGAGAATCGCTTTACCCCTTATCATATTCAGGAAAAGCAGGTAGTGGATGCCAATGGTAATACGCAGACCATCAAAATCGGTTACCTGGGGCTGACACCGCCACAAATCATGCAATGGGATAAAGCTAACCTGGACGGCAAAGTTGTCGCCCATGATATCGTCGAAACGGCCAAAAAGTTTGTGCCTAAGATGAAAGAAGAAGGTGCGGATATCATTATTGCTATTCCTCACTCGGGTCTTTCCGGCGCACCACACAAAGATATGGCAGAAAACACCTCTTTGTACCTGGCCAGCGTGCCCGGTATCGATGCCATACTGTTTGGCCATGATCACCGACTTTTCCCTGGCGATGCCGCCTATAGCAACTTACCAGGCGTCGATAATGAGGCTGGCACCATTAATGGTGTGCCAGCTGTGATGCCAGGCTTCTTCGGTAATCATCTGGGTATTATTGATTTGGTATTAAAACCCACCTCAGATGGTGGTTGGGAAGTAGCACAGTCCAAGGTAGAAGCACGTCCAATCAGCTCCGGCAGTGCAGCCAAAGGAGACTTTGTTGACCTGGCCGAGGCAGATGATGAAGTGTTAAGTGCCATTGAGGTGGAACACCAAGCCACTATTGATTGGATTAGCCAACCCTTTGCGAAAATTTCTGCCCCTATATACAGCTTCTTTGCCCTGGTGCAGGACGATCCATCCATTCAGGTCGTGGCCGATGCGCAAATCGACTGGGGTAAACGCTTTATTCAAGGCACCTCTTTGGATGGCTTACCGGTACTGTCAGCGGCGGCACCGTTTCGGGCCGGACGAAATGGTATTGAGGACTACACCAATGTGGCGGCAGGCGAGATTGCTCTGCTCGATACCGTCAGCCTGTATGTTTTCCCTAACACCATTCGCTTGGTTAAGTTAAAAGGGGCAGACGTCAAAGAATGGCTGGAACGCTCGGCAGGCCAGTTTAACCAAATTGATCCTACCAGCGGCGCACAGCAGAATCTGTTGAACACAGCCTTCCCAACCTACAACTATGATGTTATTGACGGTGTCACCTACGAGATCGATGTCACCCAACCGAATCGCTATGACCTGGATGGTAAACTGGCCGATGCCAACGCTCATCGTATCGTCAACCTGCGTTATAACGGTGAACCCGTGGATATGCAGGGTGATTTTCTGGTGGTGTCCAATAACTACCGCGCATCAGGTGGCGGCAACTTCCCTAAAGTTAACCCCACAGATAGTGAAGTATTTGAAGGTCCGGATGAGAACCGTGGCGTGCTGCGCAATTACCTGATTGGCCAATCCCAGCAAAACCCCAACGGCTTCGACCCATCGGCCGATGGTAACTGGAAGTTTAAAGCCATTGAAGGCGGTGAAACCCTGAATGTGGTGTTCCGCACTTCCCCTACCGAGGCCGTAAAGGCCCTGGCAGGAGATCTACCGGCCGTGACTCCCACCAGCCCAGTGCAAACCGATGAAAATGGCTTTGCCTTATATCAACTGGATCTGAGTAAGTAAGCCAAGATTAAAAAACGCCTCAAATGAGGCGTTTTTTTATTGTCCGGCTTTAACCTGGCTCATGGTTGCCTGCTGCAATTGCTGAATTTGCGGCATGATATCCATCATCTGGCGCTGCATGGCCTGCATACTGGCTTGCATGACCTGAGGCATTTTAGCAATCACGGCTTTACCAACATCGGACTGGTAAAAAGTAATCATGCCGTCGATTTCCACCTGATTAAAACTTTGCTGGTAAATCTCCAGCATCATCGGCTGCATCTCCTGCCAACTCATTTTCTGGTTAATCAGTTCAGCGGTTTTCTTCAGCAAGCGTAAAACAGCATAGTTGGCGGGGACTCATCCAGGATTAAGATTCCATTCAGTGTCAGTCGCTACTCTGGCATTATACATCGCTCTGTTTGATAAGAAATATAAAGGACACCATAGTGCACACATCTTCCCCCACCAAACTATTAGCGCCTTTGCTTGCCATCTCGTTGCTATCTGGCTGCGCCAGTATCAGCAAAGAAGAATGTATGGTGGCCGATTGGTATGCCATGGGCCTGACAGATGGCAGTCGCGGCAAAGCCTTGTCTGAATTTCGCGACTATCAGGCCGATTGCGCCAAGCATCAGCTTTCCAGTGATTTTGGCCAGTATCAGGAAGGCCATAAAAAAGGAGTGGTGCAGTATTGTGTGTATCCGAACGGCGTGACATTAGGACGTAGCGGCAATAGTTTTAATCCGTTGTGTGAAGATGCCGGTTTCGCCGATTTCCATCAAGGCTATTTTTTAGGTCAGCAGCTCAACCAGGCAGAAGAGCGGCTGGCAAACCTAAAACGCGACCAACAACAGGTTGAGGACAAGCAGCAGTCATTAGAAAAAGAGTTGGCTGACAACAAAGACAGGATTGTGGATGACACCAGCAGCAAGGCCGAACGTGAAGAATTGCTGCGCGACAATGACCGCCTGCGCCGTGAACTGCGGCGCTTAGCCGCCGAGCTGCGCAGCCTGCAATATCAGGCACAGGCAACGCAGGATGAAATTGACAGCAGGCTGGCGGAGCTGCAGCTATAGCCTCTTTATCAATCTCTAAGAAGCGTTTGCAATAGTTGCCAAGTCCAACGGCAATCGAATTTCCATGGCGAAACCTGTGTCTGTGTCTTTCAACCGGACTTGGCCCGCTAATTTCTGGGTAACCAGATTAAACAGAATAGACATCCCCAATCCGGTGCTACCCGCCTTTCTGTCTGTTGTAAAGAACGGCTCAAACAGATGTTGCCGTTCTCGGTTTGATAATCCCCTGCCGTTATCACAATAATCCAGCAGTAACATTCCCTGTTCTTCGCGCAGTTGAATGATGATTTTGGCGCTGCCATGCTTGTGCGAAAAGGCATGGGTCATGCTGTTATTGATTAGGTGCGTCAATATTTGTGCATGGGCGGCGGGAAAAGTGAGTACAGGCCGCTCAACCTGACCGTTGAATTCAACATCAATGTTTTTTTGCTGAATCCTGGGCCAAAGCAAGTGCAGAATATTGCGGTAATACTGAACCAGATCCACCTCTTCCATTTTGAGTTCTTGCTTGCTGGCAGCGGTTTGCTTAAAGCTGGCCACCAAATCTCTGGCACGGGTCAGATTATTCCCCAGCAGTCCCAGCGCTTCAGTGCAGCGCTGTTCAACCTGATCCACATCGGAACGCTTTAATTTTCCACTTCGTAACGCAGGCCAAAAAGATTTGAGACTATCGTTAACCACGCTGGCGGACGTAATAGACACGCCAAGTGGCGTATTAACCTCGTGTGCCAACCCGGCCACCAGACTGCCCAGTGCAGCCATTTTTTCCGATTCAATCAGGCGCTCCTGGGTTTGCTGCAAATTATTGATCGCTTCTTGTAAGGCATTGGTTCGCTCATCCACCCGTCGCTCCAGTGTGGCATTCAAACCTTGCAACTTTTGCTGAAATTCAAGCCGTTCCATTTCACCGGAAATACGTCCGGAAAACAGCTCAAACAGGGTTTGAGTGGTATCTGGCGCTGCAATAGGATGCTTATACAGTGCCACGACAATACCCATCACCTGACCATCGGATGCATGAATTGCGGTACCCAGATAACCCGTAATCTGCATATCAACCAACAGTTGATCCTCAGGAAAAGCACTGCAAACTTTGGTTGGGTAACAGCAGGTCGTGGTATCCAGCACGCCAGCACAAGGGGTGCCTTTTAAGGAATAGGTAATGTTGTCTACTATTTGGTTGTCGGCCACTAACGCCAGGGTCTGCGCTTCATTACGATACTTATCCAACTTGGCGATAAAGGTATAATCCGCTTGAATAGCCCCGCTTAACGCCAGACAGATCTGTTCGAAAAATGCTTGCCCGTAGGTATTGGAGACCCCACGAATAATGTCCTTGATAATTCTTTCCACAGCATCACTCTCAGTGATTTCCGACACACCTGCAAAAATGCGCCTGTTAGCCTTTTAAGTCAACTTGTCATGGAATTTCGAGGTTTAATGATGAGTGCGTGAGACAAGCTTAGTCATCTTTGCGGGTTTTCAGCATTTGTTGCAAAGGTACAGGTCGGTAACGGTTTTCCAACCCAGCTAGCACACCTTCCTCACGCAAATCTTGAATGGCTTGATTAATCGCGAGCAAATCCTCAGCTTCAACCGCGTTTTTTCTTAGCATCAAATGTGCCGGAGTCACCATTAATCTGTCTTTCATCAACTGCACCAGATGATGTCTTTCACGACCAAGATGGTGGAAGAAAATATCCGCATCTACCAACACCAGCTCACCACGTGAAGGCGTGGCAAACAGCAATTCCGTTGCCTTAGCGGCGTCTGGATAAGATGTATACAAGCCAGATTCACGCCAGCGTTTGCGTAGTTGTTCGAAATATTCGCCATACCAGCCGCTGGCCGGCCCAATCAGACGCAGTTTCTGCGCCAAGGCCGAATCCAGTGTCAAAAATGGCTCAAGACCAGATTCTTTCAGACTGAATACGCCTACCACCTCCTGGCGGTAGGGGGTGCTGAAATAAGCATACTGTTGACGTTCGGGGGTGTTGGATGCACGAATCATCACATCAAAGTGGCCATCTTGCAGGCTGCGGATGATTCTTGCCCCGGTCATAGGTTGTAAATGCCAGCTCACCTTGCATCCGGCTCTGGTCAGGATTTGATACGCCATATCTGCATCCATTCCTTCCACCTGAGCCTGGCTGTTTAAATAAGCGGACGGCGCGTGCAAATCCAGATGCACCCGCAAGCTCTTATCGCATGCAGGGGCTGAAACCTGGGTCTGGCCGCCGACTGCGACCTTAGGCATCAGCCACAGGAAAACGATGACAAAAAGAATAACAAGATGGGACAAATCCGTAACCCAAATGCTCAGGACATTGGCATTATGCCTGAGTTTTTATCCGTATGCGGACAATTATACCAGTCTGTCGGGCCAATCCACATGAATTGGCCTTTACCTGGTCTGGCATTTATTTAGCCAAAAGATGCAACGTCGCCACCGTTAGCGCTTCGGTCGCAGTGGCCACCACCTTGTCGGCTTGCGGAGCCCAGAAAGGGCTATGCAATGAAGGAAGTTTCTCGCCCGTCTGTTGAGCCTTATCCCAGCGTTCTTTTGGCACGCCCCCCACCCAGAAAATCATACTCTTGATACTGTTGTCTGCCCGATAGTAACGTCCAAAGTCCTCCCCTGCCATGCTAGGTTTGCCTTCCTTTACCCGCTCTCTGCCAAAATGCTGACTCAATAAGGCCGCCGTACTCCGGGTAAATTCAGGATCATTCCAGGTGGAAGGCGTATATTCCTGCTTCCAGGTTACCTCTGGCATCAAGGCTTCTGGCAAACCTGCTGCGATGGCCTCACCTTTGGCGATACGAGCAATACCGTCCAGCAACTGCTGACGGGTTTGATCTGAATAACTGCGCACCGTCAACAGCAAAGTGGCTTTATCGGAAATGATGTTATGTTTACTGCCAGCCTGAAAACTGCCGACCGTCACAACCGCTGGGTCCTGGGGATCCAGTTCACGACTCACCAGCGTTTGCAACGCACCGACGATTCGGCTGCCCAGCACGATAGGATCTTTAGTACTTTGCGGGTAGGCGCCATGGCCGCCAACGCCATGAACCACAATATTCACACTGTCCACATTGGCCAGGGTATAACCTGGTGTATAACCAATTTCACCTGCCGGTGCGGCAGAAGAATTGTGAAATGCCAGGGCATAGTCAGGTTTGGCAAAGCGTGTAAATAAGCCGTCATTCAGCATATCCCTGGCTCCCCGGCCACGCTCTTCAGCCGGTTGCAGAATCATCATCAGGGTGCCTGACCATTCACTCCTGCGTTTGACTAACTGGCGGGCAGTCCCCAGCCAACCTGCCATATGTGTGTCATGACCACAGGCATGCATCACACCCGTTTCCATCCCCTCCTCCGTCGTCGCTGTTACTTTGGAGGCAAATGTCAGGCCGGTTTGTTCGATAACAGGTAAGGCATCCATATCGGCCCGAATCATTACCACCGGACCGGGGCCGTTGTTCATCATTGCCACCACCCCGGTCCCGCCAACGTCTTCGGTCACTTCAAAACCCAGTTTACGCGCTTCGCCAGCAAGCATGGCAGCGGTTTTAACTTCACGGCCACTGAGTTCCGGATACTGATGCAGATGACGATACAGCGTCATTAACGAGGGAAGATCGTTATCAATGGATTCGGCCAGCGTGGCGGCCACTAAAGGCTTATTCAGCAAGGCACCACATAAGGCCAGAGTGAAAAGCAGGGGGCGATGTCTCATCAGGACTCCTTGATTACCAACAGTTGCATATCTGGCAGCATATCAGTCAGACTACAGTAAAGGGATTCCATTTATTCCATCGCCCATAACCCCCTAAGCCATCATACAGATCAAAGCGCCGGGGCGGACGTCCCCCACTCTTTCAGCTTAATCAGGTATGGCGTATCGTCCTCTTCGCCTTTAAGTTGGACAATGGCCGGTCCCTGGGGCGTTTCACCCAGCCAAATCTCCAGATCTTCCCCCTGCTTGTTCTGATAACGGTAGTAGCGGGTAGAGAGTTGCTGCCCTTGCACCTCCATATTTTGCTCATTACTTTGCTGTAACTGCATATGCCGCAAGTAAATTTCTTCACTATCCAGCAGCCTCAGCTCATCAGGTAATTGTTGTTTCACTGTTAGCCAGTAGCAAGGCAGGTACAGCAAGCTGCTGTCGATATCCCCTTCACTAATACGCATTCCGCTGCTGCTGGGCCTGGCGGGTTCGGAAAATAAACTGAGTATCGTCAACGCATCGCCCAATCCTGGCACCATACCGGTCAGCACACCACTGGTGGCATCAATCAGTGCCTGTTCTTCCGCTTCAGACGCCGTTGCGACTCGCGATGCACTTAACCAATACTCGTCTGTTTCCCTGCTCACGCGTTTCCATATCGTCTTACCATCTTCAATGGTGCGGGTATCGGCTTTAACAAGTGAAGCCTGATGTTCCTCGGCCGTGACCGAGCGAACATCATAATCTCCCCCCCATGAGGGCACCTGTAAATAGGTTCGACTGACCAGCAGCAATGCCTGATCCTGCTGTTGCCGCTCAATAGACATACTCCCCACTAGATCACCGTCAACCTGAACCTCATAACTGGCCTGCATGGCCGGGCACTGGGCCATTCCCTGCGTGGAAAACAACGCTAACACCAGCACCATCACACCGCGCATCTTGCATTGAGTGCCGCTAAGGGTGAATTGCCTGTTATCAATCATAGACCTGTCTCCTTGTCTGTGGCCTGTTCGGCCAGCTATTGCGCCAGGGTTGCCATTCGGGCGGCCCCCTGAACGGGTTGAAGAGGAAAATACAACTGGATACTGGCGCCACCAAATTCATTACTGCCGATTTCCAGACGCCCGCCATGCAAGGCCATAACCTTATTTACTATGGCCAATCCCAGCCCCACTCCGCCAGTATCCCGGCTGCGGCTGTTTTCAATCCGATAGAAAGGTTGCAAAACCGCCTGTCGTTCAGATTCAGGAATGCCAGGACCGTCGTCATCCACAGTGATACAGGTACAATCTGCCAAGGCTGTGGCTGTTATCCTGGCATAACCTTTGGCATATTTATGGGCATTGGTGAGCAAATTACTCAGGATCTTAAGCAAGCTTTTTTCTTCTGCCAGCACCACCAAACCAGCGTCACATGCCATTTCAATCACAAATTTGTCACTGTAACGACTGGCCTGCTCCTGCGCCTGTTCAATAACAGGCAACAGATGTAAAGGCTCTGGGTAAACTTTGGCTGAGTAAAAACTGAATTTTGAATACGCCAGCATTTCCACCACCAGTTGCTCAAGCTGCTCGATGTCCAGTTTCATGCTACGCACATGTGCCTTCAATGCCTCAGGATCATCAATGCGATCTGCCAGCTCCAATGCAAAGTTCAGCCGCATCACAGGCGTATTCAATTCATGGGATGCCGCACTGATCATCACTTCCTGTTCCTGGATTAACTGGCTTATCTGATTGGCCACAAAGTTAATGGCGCGGGCCAATTCATCCAGGGGGGCCGGAGCATCTTCGTCGGCCTTGGCGTCAAACCGCCCATCGGCAATCGCCAGACTGGCACTGACCATGTTGTTAATATGCTTGATAATAGGCCAGGCCAGCATTAACACCGCCAGGGCAAAACTGATCAGAACAAAACCTAAGGTGACACCAATCAGCACATTGTAAAAGGAGTTGAAATCCACATTGGGGATATAACGTATCACGCCCCGGCCACAGGGATTAGGGTAATAAACCCGCACGGCATCCTTGATAAAACCGCTTTCTACCGATACCACCACTCCATCGCTGACCAGCGCCAGTTGCTTGGCCGCAGGCAGGCTATCCATATCGGTCAACGCAATGGTATAGGCATATTCGCCGGCCAACTGCTCAATCTCAACCGGCCACTGCTGTTCAGGTACATGACACATACGAGTGGATAACAGTCCCGTCAGCGCCTTGGTCAGGCGCAGATGTTCCTGACCAATGGCATCCTCATATTGATTCTCGAAAAAGAAACCAATCAATACCAGGCAAATCAACAATGTCGAGCTTACCCCTACGAAAAAACGCAGGAAAAAAATTACCATTTGTTACGCGGAAACAAGTAACCCCGTCCCCGAACCGTACGAATATATTGGTGTGGCGGATCCTGATCACCCAGCTTTTTACGCAATGTGCTAACCCGCTGATCGACAGAGCGGTCGGTGCCGTTATATTCAAAACCGCGTAATGAATTGAACAACTGGTCACGTTTTACAATATTGCCCGCCGACTTTACCAGTTCTACCAGCAGATCAAACTCGGCATCAGTGGCGTCAATTTCCAAATCCCCTTTGTAAATAACCCTGTCAACGACATTGATGCGCAGGTCCTGGGCAAAAATTACATTTTCATTGCTGGCTTGCTCTTTGCGCCGGCGCAATAAAGCATAAATTCTGGCCATCAGCACATGGGGACGAAGCGGCTTGGCAATATAATCATCCACACCACAGTTAAAGGCGGTCACTTCGGTAAAATCATCATCTTTGGCGGTTAGCATCAACACCGGAGAGCTGTACCTTGGCCTCAGACACTTGCAGATCTCAATGCCGTCCATTTCTGGCAACATATAATCCAGAATAACCAAATCCGGACTGAGACGCTGAATTTCCTCACAGGCCCCCAATCCAGTATGCAGTGGGAAAATTTCAAATCCTTCGCTTTGCAAAAACTGACATATCAGCGACGACAAGCGTTTGTCGTCTTCAACTAAGACAATGGTCCCTTTCATCTCTGTTTTCCATTGGTGACAATCCGATGCAGCCTCTTGCCTTAAAATAACCAAGACAAGCTGACATCACAGTAAGATATGACCAAATGAGAATCAATCTTTTCTGCGCGCTACGCATACCTTTAACCTCTCTCAAACGCCTCAGGCAATGGCAGGGGCTCCTTAACCTTAGTGCTCACAGGAGAAGCCCGGTAAAAGCTGGCCAGTACCGGCACTAAAATCAGGGTCACCAGGGTGGCAAAAAGTTCACCAAAGGCCAGGGACACGGCCGCAGGAATAAGATACTGAGCCTGCTCTGAGCTTTCCAGCAGAATGGGGGCCAAACCTATGACGGTGGTGGCCGTGGTCAGAAATACCGCCCTGACCCTGCCGGTTGCAGAACTCACCAGTGGATTCGCTTTGCCCTCGGCACAATAGCGGTTATAGCTGGTCACCAGTAGCAGACTGTCGTTAACCACCACACCGGTCAGAGCCAGCATGCCGAAAAAAGACAACACACTAAAAGGCAGGCCCATCAGCATATGCCCAATGGCCGCTCCCACAAAACCAAAGGGCACCACTGACAAGATGATCAACGGCTGCCAATAGGATTTAAGCGGAATGGCCAGTAGCACATAGATGAGCAAACAGGCCAGAATCAAGGCGCGCCAGAGTTTGTCTGCCATTTCCTCTTCGCGCTTAAGTTCTCCGGCTGGCATGACTTTGATTGACGGATGCGCTGACAACCAGTCAGCCAGTTGCCCTTGCATTAACTGTCCATACACTTCAGGAGAAGCGCTGTGCCGCTTGTCGATATTGGCGGTTACGGTAGCTGCATCCTGAAAATCCCGTCGCCACATCCAACGCGGCACATAGCCGGCATCCAGTTCAGCGACACTGAGCAAAGGCACCCATTGTCCGCCAGGTAACTGAATTTGCTGGTGCAGCAGGTCAGACAGACTGTCTCTGTCCTCTTGCGGATAACGCAGATAGACCTTCACCTCGTCCATTCCGCGCTGGAAACGCTGCAGTTCCAGGCCTCCATAGGCATCACCCAGTTGTGCCGCCAATAAAGCGACGTCCACCCCCAGATTCATGCCGGCCTGGGTTGGTCGCAAGCGTAATTCTGCATTACCGGACTGTAAATCGCTGGCCACATCCGAAACATGTGGCACCTGGTGCAGCCCGTCAACTACTTGTTGCACTGCCGCCTTGACACCTTCAGGATCCGGGCTAAACACCTCAAGCTCAAAACCACCAGTGGTTTCTTCGGCCACCGTAAACACCACTTTCTGCGCTCCTTCCAGTTGCCCGGCAAGATCCCGCCAACTATCCAGCATGCTCAGGGTATCCATTGGGCGTTCACTTGTGGGAGACAGCTCTGCATAGATTTCGGCACTGGAGGGTCCAACAACGGCCAGCATCAGTTTGGCAAAAGGCGGCGTTGTCAGGCCAAACTCATTGGTCCACTGCTGATTCAGTTTTTCAGCCTGATGCAATATTTGCCGGGCATTTTGTAACGTGACTTGCTGATTGAGGCGACTGTCGGTTTCCAGTTTCACGCTGATGATGTTGCCGGGAATATCGGGAAAGAACGTGGTACGAATAGCCCCAATTGACAGCAAACTAAACGCAAACAGCAACACCAATGTGAACAGGATCAGTGTGGTGGCACGATAACGAAGGCAATGTTGCAATAAGGGTTGATACCAGTGTTCAGTCACATAGGACAACCCCCACTCAGCCTTTAACTGCAGAAACTTCAGCCCCCGGGCAAACATGTTTTCCCGTTCGTTGCTGGCAAAATTGGCGGAAGCCAGGTGACTGGGCAAAATGAGCTTACTTTCCAGTAGTGAAAACACCAGGGCAATCATTACCACCACCGCAAAGCTGCCGAAGACTTTGCCAAAAGGGTCCTCTAGCACCGTCATGGGAAAAAACGCTGCCAGGGTAGTAAATGCGCCAAATACCGTGGCGGTCGCCACTTTTTCCACTCCGGCAACCGTGGCTTGGTGCGGATCGCCACCTGACTGTCGACCGTGATGCACGCTCTCACCAATCACCACCGCATCATCCACCAGGATCCCCAGCACGATAATCATACCAAAGGTAGTAATGTCATTCAGCGAGTAACCAAAATACAGATCCATTATGGCAATGGTACCGGCCAGACTGACAGGAATGCCCACCGCTACCCAAAAGGCGACTTTAATATTCAGAAACAGACTCAGGATCAAAAACACCAGAATCAGTCCCTGCAGCGCATTGCTTTGCAGCAAACTCAGGCGCTGCGTAGCAAATTCACTTTGATTGGCCCAGATATCCGCTTTGATGCGCTGAGACAGAATGTCTTCTGATTCTGCCACCACCTGCTGAACAGCCTTATTAATGTCCAACAGATTGTCCTGCTGCCCCATCATGATTTCAAAACCAATGGCGGGATGGCCGTTAAAGGTGACCAGCAGATCGTCATCTTCGGGTTGGTCACGAATCTCGGCCACATCGGCCAAACGCACCACATGGCCCTCGGCACTGGTAAACAACGGCAACTGCATAAACTCACGCACATCACGAGCCAGATGGTCAGCACGAATTTGAATGCGCCCACCGACGGTTTTCAACTGCCCGGTGCGGTATTCAAGACTAGCCTGGCTCAGCATCTGGGCCACCTGTTCGAACCGCAAACCATGGGCCTGTAACTTGTGATGGCTGATCTCTAGAGAAATCTCATGGGGGCGTTCCCCCCATTGATTTATCTGCGATATTTCCGGGCGCAGTAACAAGCGCTGCTTAATGATCCTGGCGGCTTTTTGCAGTTCCTCCTGTGCCACGTCACCATAAACCTGCACAATCATGGCCGGATAGCTGAATTCAGCGCGCCTGACCTGGGGGCGTTCAGCCGCCAGCGGCAAGGTCGTAATATTGTCGATGCGCAGTTTCACATCTTCTAACAACCGCCCCAGGTCGTAGCCGTCCTGCTGACGTATATAAACCGTGGCCAGACTGTCACCGGACAAACTGGAGATCTGTTTGGCACCTGGCAGACCTTCCAGGGCCTGTTCAAGACTTTGAGTGATGGATTGATGGACCTGTTGAGTACTGGCACCGATTTGCACCACACTCACTTCCACGGTATCGGGCGGAATACGCGGAAAACCTTCTATGCGCATGGTCCAGGCGCTGAGTAATCCAAATGCCAGTATTACCAGCATCAGCATATTGGCGGCCACCGGATTGGCCACAAACCAGCGTACCAGTCCTTTCATTGTATGGCCCCGGACAGGGCTGCGACCTGCGCCGCATTGCCGTTCAAACTATCCTGCTCGGTTGGGTTGACCTTAAGACCGACGGTAAATTGAGACTGGGGAAACAGCGCAATTCGGAAAGTCCCAGGCGATTGACTTGGCGGCCTTACCACCAGGCTATCGTCCATCACGGCCAGGATTTCCGGTGTCATTTTCTCCAAGCGGTTATCCTGTCCCAACAACCAGATATGCGCATCTCTGGTGTAGGCCGATTCGGGGATCTGCAGCACATCCTGCACTTGTTGCCCAGGCAAACTGACTTCCAGTAATCGCCCGGGTAACAAGCCGCCATCTGCACCTTGATTGGCCATGCTCAGATATAAATTACGTAACTGGGTGTCGTTGTCATAGAAGTAACCGGCATTACGGATCCCTGCCTGCCAGACCTGCCCGCTGATGGGATCGCGCAGCCGTGCCTGTCGATGTTGCCAGTCGTCAGCCAACAACTGCCATTGTTTGTCATTCAAGGCCACGACCAACTCAAATTCATCCACGGACATGATCTCAACCAATGCCTGGCCACTGCCAACCATTTCGCCGGGGTTAACATGCCGCTTTAACACCACCGCACGGTAAGGCGATTCGATACGGGTATAGGACAACAGCGTTTCAGCGCGCTTTAAATTAGTACGGGCTGCCTGCTCAGTCATTTTCGCCGCTTCAAGTTGCGGCTGTCTGAGAACCAGTGGCGAATCAGGTTGGCCTTGATTGCTTCGTTGCCAGTCTCTGGACGCCTGCCTGGCCATACGTTGCTCGGTTAAGAACGCGACCTGGGCCTGAGCATGCTCCATTTTGGCCTGGTCAAGCTGTGCCTGGTATTCGCTGTCATCAAGCTGCAGCAGTGCCTCACCGGCTTCAACAACAACGCCTTCCTGCAAACGTTCGCTAAAACCGACAATATGGCCATCAACCTGACTGCTGATAAGACTTTGATAGCGTGGTTTTAGCCTGGCCAGCACTTTGACATCCAGCGTCAACTGCCGCGGTTTAACCTGAGTGACACTGACTACCGGCAACACAGCTCCTGTCGGCCTGGCCTGCTGCCTGACCTGCAGTTGGTGTTTTTCCACCTCATCCAGCACCACCAACATGACACACAGCACCAGCGTCACAATACCTATGGGCCAGGCCCGTTGTTTCAACCAGCCAGTTAATTTCATAAGGCCGTGTTCTCCTTTGCTTTTGCCACGGAGTCTGGTTCACCCAGACCCATTGCCAATCCCAGCAACACTCGGTTGTGCATATGCTGAGCCTGGTTTTCCAGCAGGGCTTCTCTGGCTGCCAGTGATTGTTCCTGAATAGTCAGCAGATCCAATAAGTTAACCAGACCACTTTGATAACGCGCGCGATAATCCTGATACAGTTCATCTGCCAGTTTGACGGCCTGTTGCAATTGTTGGCCCTGGGTGGCCAGAGAATGCTCCCTGAGCAGGGCATTTTCCACTTCCAGCATGGCATCCAGTACCACCTGCAGGTAGCGCTGTTTCTCAGCCTGTTCCTGAATGCTTGTGGCTCTCGCCAACGACAGCGGACCAGCATCCGCCAAATCAGCCAGCAGCAGGGACTGGCTGATACCGCCCACCAGTGCCCATACCGTTTCCGCGCCACCAAGCCCGCCCAGGCGGTCCGCCTTTCTGGCCGTATTGGCACTGAGACTGATGGTCGGTAGCAGCGCTCTGTACTGCGCCGTTTTTTCGTATTCCTTGCCCATCAGGCGCTGAAATGCAGCCTGCACATCGGGACGACGGACAAGCACCATGGCCGGTACAGATAACACCGGGGAACGAATATCCGGCAAGGTGGCAGAGAAGTTCAACGGACCGGGCGTTTTTCCAAGCAGCACCGCCAGTTGCATTTCGCTGGCCTGGAATTGCTCTTCTAATGCGGTAACACGAACCTGTGTTTCTTGTACTTGCAGGGCTGCCAGTGACCAGTCCTGCAAATTGCTGAGACCACTTTTATATTGCTCTTCGGCAATCTGCTGCAACTCGGTATAGATAGCCAACCGCTGGCGCTGTAGTTCCAGCAATGCCGACAATTGCCACATATCCAGGTAGGTACGGGTTACCAGAGCAATCAGCGACTGTCTGGCAGCCTGATAATCGGCCCGCATGGCGTCCAGCTCAGCCCGCTGTGCCAGACTTTGCTGATGCAAGCGTCCCCATAGGTCAAGCTCCCATTCCAGCACCAGACCAAGGGCATATCCTTTGGTATATAAAGGTTCCTCTTCATACAGGGCCTTTTCCCGGTCAGCTTGTCCCTGCAATTGAATATCCGGCAAGCGTTGTCCATCCACCTGTTTACTGGCCAGTGCAAAGGCCAGCACATCCAGTCGGTTTCCTTCCAGGGCAAAATTGTTATTCAGTGCCTGATCAATTAAGTCCTGCAGTTGAGCTGATTGAATCTGGCTGAAGATGGTTGTTTCCACTTGTCTGGCAACAGGCGTAACATCCCGCGCATGTTGCCAGCTATCCGCTAACCAACCAGCGGGCAAGTGGTTTTGCTCATCATGTGCAGGATGCGATACGCAGGCGTTTATCCCGCACAGCAATATGGCCATGACAAGGCATCTGGCGGCCGCTGTTAACGGGGCCTTTGCTTGGCTGACAAACAATGCTAACTCCATAATAGTATTGCGTGGTGTTCAATACACTTGACCACGGGCTGAGCAGTTAAAAAGCAGATTAAAACAGTTAGATGCTTGAATCTGTAAGTTTGCTGTCAGCGATTGTCAGCACTTCAGGTCGGCGCCCTGGTGGGGCAAACAGCACGGCCAGTTTGTTTTTCCAGCCTCTGGCAGAGCAACAATCCTGTGCCATACGCCAGTACTCCACCAGATTTATCCACACAGGATTGTTACTGTGAATATTGTCTGTCAGGCCGTAAATTACCGGCTGGTCTTCGGTCTGGAAGGTACCAAACATGCGATCCCAGATAATCAGAATGCCACCGAAATTCTTGTCCAGATGATGCCTGGCAGTGCCGTGATGTACCCGGTGCGCCGATGGTGTATTAAATAAGTATTCCAACCATCCCAGGCGACCTATGCGCTTGGTATGGATCCAGTTCTGATATTGGCTGACCAGCACAAATGCGATCAGGGTCTGAAACAGATCAAAGCCCATTAACACCATGGGGATCAGGAAGATCCACTCCTGAAAATCCTGTACCCAGCTTAATCTGCCAGGCACCGACAGGTTATAGTCCTGTGAGGAATGATGAACACTATGAAAGGCCCAGAGGATCCTCACCTTGTGTTCCACCCTGTGCATCCAGTAGTACAGAAAATCTGCTATCAGTACGGCCAGTACCCAGCTCCACAGCGTTCTGGGAATTTCATACCATTGCAGCAAAGTAAAGGGGGCCAGAAAAATGACCGCGGCCACCCCCAGGATAGTACTGTTAATCAACGTCTGGCCTGCCAGGATCGCCAGATTACCGGCGGTATCCCACCAGCGACGCGGCTTTGACTGCCCGGCATCCAGCAGCATCTCTGCCAGCATAATAGCTATGTTGAAAAGGAAGAAAGCACTGACAAAGGCCATCACAGGCTCACTGATAAAGTCCTGTTCCACATTCGCCAGCACCCTGTGCAATACGTCGTCAAAATGTTCACCTTGCATACACCCACTCCTGATATTGAAAAGTTGCCAACGGCAAAATTGTTGATTTCAGGTGTGGGTAATACAAGCCAGCGTCGGTACGCCTTTGTCTGTCAGGCTGTATGCTGACTCAGGCTTTGGTCAGCGTTGATAACGGATTTTGTCAGCATCGGTTGCAAACGCCCTTCGTCCAGTTTGTAGACCTTGTCTGCCGAATCAAAGTAACGTTCATCGTGAGACACCACCACCACTGTTTTACCCTGAGCTTTAAGACTGGGCAAAATTTCCTTGTAGAATATCCGCTTGAAAGTGGGGTCCTGATCCGCTGCCCATTCATCCAGCAACACTATCGGTCTTGACTCAAAATACATCAGCAACAGCGCCAGGCGCTTGCGTTGTCCCTGGCTGAGTTCCAGTTTATCCAGCACCGCATTTTTACAACTGACCACTTTGTCCAGTTTCAGCTGCGTCAGCATGGCGGCAACCTCAGCGTCCTCACAGGGCTGTCCGTTGGCATCCAATACATCTTCGAACAGGCAAAAATCCGGCATAATTAACGAAAAATGATCACGGAAAGCCGCCATATTTTGCGCGCAGACCGGTTGTCCTGCAATCTGCAATTGCCCGGATTGCGGCGGATACAAACCACAAATAACCTTCAACAGGGTAGACTTACCGGTGCCATTACCGCCGATAATCAACGTGACCTCACCAGGTTGCAGTTGCAATGACAAAGGGCCCAGTTGAAAGGCTTTAACCTGACCATCGTCTTCCCGCTCATACCGATACACAACATCGTGCAACGACAAGGTTTTACCCTGGCTGTGGGTTAATAAAGGTAAATCTGTCTGACCCTGAGGTATGGCTTCGGCCAATTTCAGCTTGTCGATCTTGTCGAACGCGACCTTAGCCTGCACCAGTTCATCGAGATGCGAGATGATCACCTCTATGGGTTCAAGCAGAAACAATAAGGTAATCACAAAGCCAACAATGATTTCGCCACTGACCGGCACCAGATGGCTGGCCAGAAAAATAATTGTTCCCAGAATGGCAAATATCGCCAGTTGCCCCCAGCTTTCCATCCACGCCAGTAAGGACAAAACCCGCTGAGTCCGGCCACGAATATCTGCCAGAATGCCGGTCAACCGCCCGGTGAAATAACGTTGTCGATGACGATTTAAGGTCAGTTCCTTTGCACCTTTAACCAGGCTCTGATAGTGCCCCATCACGGTGTCCAACTGCTCACGAATGCTGACCCTGTCTTTGTGCGTTCCTAGTACCAGCAAGGTAATCACCACACCGGTCAATAACAGACAAGCCGCCACTAACCCAAGCACCGGCAGAGACAAGTAAGCCATAAAGGCCACACCACAGAGCACAATGGCAATGTTGACACACAGCTCCGGCAACACATGAAAGTAACGCACGGCTACCGTCAGGTCCTGTGTCATAGTGGCAATCACTTTGGGTAAACCAACCCGCTCCACCTGCTCAAGAGACGTCGCGCTCACCCTGGCAATCATACGTTGCTGTATGTCGTAACTGACCCGGGCAGACAACCGCGCACGCAGCAGTTCGTTACCCAGTCCCAGTAAGAACAGCAGTCCAATGGCACAAAAAAACACCACGGGACCGTATTGCATATTGTCCAGGCCATTGCCCAGCGCGTCACTGATTATCGCGATCACGCTCATGCTGGCCATCCCCAGCAATAGGCTCATCGGCACGGTAAAAATCAGATACCATTTGTACTTAAAATACAAAGACGTCAGCATGGCAACATGTCCTTTGCGGTCAGCGCGGTCTGTCTACAACAACACCACATTGTCGGCCTCCCTGAGAAAGGCGAAGGTTTCCCGGGTACGTAATACAGTTTCACGGCGCAGTTGCCAGACCAGCACTCTGTCCTGCAAAGCTGCCTTGCATTCCACCAGCCCGAGCGGGTCGATGACCTGCGAATCGCCCTGGTAGGCCACCTGGTTGCCATCCGTTCCTACCCGGTTAACAGCAGCAACGTAGCACTGGTTCTCGATGGCCCGAGCCTTGAGCAAGGCGTTCCAATGCGCAGCTCGAACCTGCGGCCAGCTGGCGACAAACACCGCGACATCATAGGGATTATCCTTGTCATTTCGACACCAGACCGGGAAACGCAGATCAAAGCAAACAAACGCCGCTAATCGCCAACCGCGAAACTCCACCACCAGTTTTTTATCGCCAGGCTGATAATGCTGGTGTTCACCGGCAAAACTGAACAAGTGCTTCTTGTCATAAAATTGCAGGCTGCCATCAGGGTGCGCCCATAGCATGCGATTGTAGTACCCACCTGCGTCCTCAATCACCAGACTGCCCACCAACATGGCATTCTTATCTCTGGCGGTCTGTAACATCCAGGTGACCGCTTCACCGTCCATGGCCTGGGCAACTGCACCTGGATCCATGGTAAAACCAGACGCAAACATTTCTGGCAGAATAATCAAATCAACCTCTTGCAACCCGGCCAAGCGCTTTGTAAAGGCCTGCAGATTGCCGCGGCTGTCATGCCATAACGGGTCCGCCTGGCACAGCGCCAGTGTCAAATCCTTTGTCATTTTCTTTACCCCTTGCGGTTTTGGTATTCCACCAATTCAACCCTGTAGTCACCATCATTGTCCCGGCCAGACTCGCTGCCCAGCCAAATGCCAGTGTTATCTTCCACCAGATACATACAACCGGTTTTGTTGTCACTGGCAAACGTCACCTTATGACAATCAAACCAGCCTTCAGCCAACTGCACATGTTGTTTACCTTCGTAAACGTAGCGAACCTGGCGTATCTCCAGATCGTCCAGGTCCAATACCCGCAGTGTCTGTACTGGTTGCCCTTCGCACAGAAACAGCCAGGCGGCGGTTTCTGACGTGCAATCAAAACTGTCCAGCGCCGTACTGATTTGCTCAACGACACCTCCAGCTTTGCTCTGTACTTGCCAACTGATGTCCTGCTGGTTACGCAGCAGACTCACCTTCGACTGCCTGCCATCCTCTTCGGCGGTCAGTCGGTAACCAGCCAAGCCATGTTGATCAAGCTGCAATTCTTCTTCACTGTGCAGGTGATAACCACCGAATAAGCGATGAATGTCCACCTTCATTTCATCCGAAATGCCCAGTTCAAATCCATTTTCAGTGCCGCACAAGCGCCGGCTGCTAAGCAAGCTACCGATCATCTGATCATTGCTGAACAACTGATAACGGCATTTGCTCCAGGCGCCAGCCGGACCGGGAGGGGGCCCCATCAAGACTAGATCGCGCATTGAGATTCTCCGATTAACCCGCCAGGGTCTGCTCAAACAACTCGTCCATAAACACCTTGGTGTGTACTTCGTCGGTCAGGCTTGCCAGTGGCCCCTGTTTATCCACGCTGGCAATCCAATTGCGCCGGGCCGCATAATCCAGATAACGGCTCATCAGCCGCTGGTCAGATCGCGCGCAGCGAATATCCGTATCGGCCAGCAGCGCATCAATCGCCGAAGTGTCCCATTTCGCCTGTTCTTCTAAGTCAGTATCGGCTAGAAACAGGGTCAACAGATCAGTAAAGGCGGAATGATAAGGGCGTCCGTCACGCACCATTCGCTCCTCATACAGTGCACCGAAATAGTCTTCCTGGCTAAGCTCACGAACCCGGTAACCATGTCCGCGGATCAATCCCACCAGTTGGTTGAAGTTCACCGGCTTGGGGTTGGTCAGATGGTAAGTCTGGTAGCAGCATCTGGACGGATTCATGGCAACATACAGACTGGCTCTGGCCACATAATCCACCGGCGAAATGTCAAAATCTTCCTCACTGGGATAGCTATAGCCGGTTTCCACCAGTGCCCGGATCATTTCGTAGTAAATGCCGCGAACCTTGGTTTCAAACAATGGGTAGCAACCTGTTTCACTGTCTCCCCAGATATTGCCGGGCCGCACAATACTCCATCGCAGTCCCTGCTCGCTGGCTTTTCTGACCAGTTGCTCAGCACTGAACTTACTGCGTTCATAGCCAAGATCCTCAAATCCCTGGCCAATATCCAACTGTGATTCCAGCAATGTCACCGGGTGATACAAGTGATCACCAATAACACTGAAACTGGACACAAACAGCAGTGATGCGCCGCCTTGCAGGCAGAAATCCACTATCCGCTGCGTTCCGTCCAGATTAACCGGTGATAACTTTTCAAAGCTGGCCATCAAGCTGACATTAGCCGCACTATGAATCACTAAATCCATGCTGTGCGCCAGTTCCTGATAAACATCACTGCTTAACCCCAGGTTTGCCTGGCTGACATCCCCTATTACCGGGATAACACGCCAAAGGTGTTCTGCCAGGCTGCCCTGCGGGTCATACACGGCCAACATGCGTTCAATATCCGCCTGCGCCTGGCTGGGCTCAGCAGCGCGACTGAGACAATAAACACAGGCGTGGGTCGTCAACAGTATTTCCATCAACACACGTGCGCCTAACACGCCGGTGGCGCCGGTTACAAAGATATTTTGCATCTGGCTTTGGTTGCGATAATCCATATGTCCTCCCGGTTATAACTGGCCGACACGCATGCCGCCGTCCATTTCAATCACGGTGCCGTTAAGATAGTTGGTTTTGCAGGTCGCCAGGAATTGCACCACTTCGGCGACATCTTCAGGCTCTCCCAGTCGCCCCACCGGCACAATGGATTTGACGATTTTGATTTCTTCCTTGCTTTGAATCTGTTCTTCTTCCACAAACTGACCGAACATCTTGGTTTTGCAGATCCCCGGCGCAATGGCTGTGACAATGATATTCAACGGCCCAAGCTCCCTGGCCCATGATTCCGATGCTTTAATCAGTCCAGCTTTAGATGCGGCATAAGCCGAACCTCCAGAAGCCCCCCAAATACCAGCCACTGAGGCGATATTGATAATACGCCCGGCACGTTGTCTGGCCATATTGCGGGAAAACACGGAAGTACAGTTGAAACAACCGGTCAGGTTGATATCAATAATGCGTTTAGCTTCGGCCGGCCCTTGTTCCTGCAGACAGAAGTTCTTACCAATAATGCCGGCATTGTTGACCAGAATTTCCACCGGGCGGCCGAACTGCTGCATGACTTGCTGTGCCACAGCTTCAATCCTTGGCACATCACAGACGTCCATTAGATAACAGCTTAAGTTTGGGCTGTGCAGGTGCGCTGCCAGATGCTCCAGGGCTTGCCCATTCACATCGGTGGCCACCACCACAAAACCGCAATCCAGCAAGCTGTGACAGATGGCGCTGCCGAATCCACCGGCAGCGCCTGTAACCAAGGCTATTGGCGAGCTCACGCGCTTGCCTCCTCCTCAAAGGTGATATCAATGAGCTGCTTGGCACTGGCCATGGCATCATGAATACGTGACTCGAAGAAGGTCACATCATCGTCATTGATCATCAGATTGGGATACAGGCGTGACAGTGGCGAGAATTGCAAACCGTGGCGTTTGGCCACTTCACGGATAATGATGTCGCAGAATTTGACCCGGTCGGTATAGCCTTCTGAGCGGTCCACCAGATGCGCCTGCGAATGATACACCAACGCGGTTGGCATACCTTGGACAACCATTGGCATACCCACATCCCGGGCTGCGCGAATGAAACTCTGACTGATCTTGGCCATGATCCCGCCCATACGCTCATAGCAACCGGGATCCTGCTCAACAATTTCATAAGTGGCTTTAATCGCCGCCAAGCCCAGCGGATAGCCGTTAAAGGTACCGGCATGAATCACCTTGCCGCGGGTATACAGATTCATGATGTCTTTGTGCCCGGCAATAGCCGACACAGGCATAGATCCTCCCGCCAGGGCTTTAGCAAAGGTTGACAGATGTGGCGTCACGCCAAGGATTTTCTGTGCGCCGCCAAGACCCAAGCGAACACCGGTGATGATTTCGTCAAAGATCAGCACCACATTATATTTCTCACACAGTGCCTTACTTTTTTCCAGATAGCCTTTGCATGGCAGAATGCCTCCGCCATTCATGCAGATAGGCTCCATCAGCACTGCGGCAATGTCTTCATGGTGCTGGCTTAATACGGTTTCCAGTGCATCAATGTCGTTCCAGGGCAGCATAAAAGACTGCTGTTCAAGAATATCCCGTGCGCGTCCCTGGGTGTCCAGCATGTCGCCGCGAAACAGTTCCGGGGTCGGCCATTGCAGGTCTTTCTTCTTACGTCCGCCCATCACATTATCGGCATTGCCATGGTAGTGACCATGGAAACGCACAAAACGATTTTTACCCGTATATGCCCTGGCCAGACGCAAGGCATTTTGTACCGCCTCGGTACCACTCAGGCTGAAGCGCACCATCTCAGCGCAAGGAATGTGGTGAGTCAGGGTTTCGCACACTTCCAGTTCCAGGTCACAGGTGTCCACCGATGTAACCTTTTCCATGTACTTCATCAGGGCCTGGTTATAAGTGGGATTGTGGTGGCCGACAAACAACGCACCGAACTTACAGAACATATCCAGATGTTCATTACCATCCAGGTCCCATACCCGTGCGCCTCTGCCTTTGTTAAAAGGAATGACCAGCGCGCGTTCAGGATCGGCAAAATTGTAATGTGCACCGCCCGGCAACAAATCCCAGGTTTTTTTGTAGTATTCCTTCGAACGGGTCAAATCCAGACTGATCTTTGCTGATTTGTTCATCACTGCATTGGGATTATTCATGGTTACTTGATCTCTTTGGTTGATGTTTTGCCGCTCCCTGGCTACCACATTGGTCGTCACGTTGTCGGCGGATTGAATAGGCTGGCCGGCACTAAGCCAGAAAGCCTGAAGTTCGGACAGAGGACGGGGTATCACTTGCTGTAATTCGCTGCCGAGTTCGCCCCCAAACTGACGCAACTGGTTTAATCTGGCCAGGTAGGCCGCGCCAACCATCAAATTGGCGGCTAACTCTACACAGGAACGGCGCTCGGCCAGTTCACTACCCGCCAGCCAGTTGTTGCAGGCACCCATGGCTGGCCCGCACCAGATTTGATAATCCACTTGCCGGTCGGCCTGACCATCTATGGCCCATTTGGATGACTGGCCGAGATACCACTGAAAAATCAGCGCCATTTTGCGTTTCGGTTGCTTCTGTGCACTGGCGATCTGCTCTTCCATGCCACGACTTTGGAAAAACTCGCAGGTTTCCTGCCACACCTGTTCAATGGGGCGTTGAAAATACTGTTTTTCCAGGATCTGGCGATCTTTGTCTGACAGGGCGTTAATGTCGTCATGCGCCTTGTATAATTGGTAAAGCTTCTGTGCCCGCACCCCGTACATGGAATTACTCTTCAGCACTTGTACTTTGGCACCAAGCTCAAACATATCGGCACAAGGAGCAGACACCACATCGCTGACCCCCGCCTTCTTCAGTAAGTTTTTCACCGCATCTGAGGTACCCGCTTCGGCACAAGCCTGGTTGACAGAACCTGTCACCACATAATCAGCACCCAGTGCAAAGGCTGCGTAAACGGCATATGGCGTCCCCAACCCACCAGCAGCGCCGATTCGGGTTTTTCTGGCATAGTCGGTGCGGCGTTGTAACGCATCGCGCTCAGCGCGGATTTCGGTGAAAATACAACTCAGCACACCATGATCGGTATGGCCGCCGGAGTCTGATTCCACTGTGATATCGTCGGCCATCGGCACGCTTTGCGCCCATTCATATTGTTGTGCGGAAATAAGCTTGGCTGTCAGCAGTTTGTCCAGCAATTTCCTGGGCGCCGGTTGCAGAAACTGACGAGCCACTTCGGGGCGTGACACTTTGGCAATCACATGATTATTAACCTGGATCTGACCGTTTTCTCCACGTTCTAATCCCGCCACCCGGTAATACACTATCGCAGCACTTAAGTTGATATAGGCCGAGGCTTCCACCACCCTGACGCCTTTCTCCAGACAGTGGCGAATACATTGCATTTCCCAATCCGGGTTACCCGGATTGTGCAAAAGATTGATGGCATAAGGGCCATCCGGTAACGCCGTCTGAATCTCATCAATCGCCGCCGCCACCCGTTGTGCAGATAAGCCACCTGAACCAAAGGCGCTTAACAGCCCCGCACGTCCCATGGCGACCACCATCTCCACCGAGTTTATACCGTTGGCCATGGCACCTGCGTAATAAGCTGCCTTGACCCCATAGTCACGACAAAAAGTACGACTACCCAACATGCCGGGCAGACAGGGATTGATCATCCCCAGACAGTGAATCGCCTGAGGATCGTCAGCAACGGCCATGCCCTGTTCTTCCAGAATCTGATGACCTTCAATATCCAGCACATATAGCGGTTGTGACAATTTGCCCAGCAACTCAGCCTTACGGCTGGCAGATTGCGGCAATGAATGGGGGCGCCCCAGCCAGCCAAAGGCGGCCGAATTACCAGTCGATGTCAGGGTCTTGTCCATGACAATGTCTCCTTATAGGTCAGGATGCATCAGCAACAAACCTGGCACCCAGGTTGTCACACACGCCGATCACCTTGTTGCGATACAAGGTTTCAGCAATGAATAGGATCTCCAGGGAAGCAATTCGGCCATCTGCCGTTGACTTGCATTCCAGGTGTTTTACCGACAACCGGTATTGCAACTTGTCTGTTGCACATTTCACTTCGCCGCGGAATTTGGCGCTGTAAGTGTGCTCGCAGATAAGCTGTGGCTTGAGGTAGTCGAGGCTATGCAGGCCCAGGTAATAAAGATAAAAACGCACCAGTTGCTCTGCACCTTCTACTATCAGGGTGCCGGGCAACACCGGATCGTTTTTAAAGTGGGCAGCAAATGCCCAGTGACTGGGATCAATATCCCGCTCACCCAGCGCCTGCCCCAGTCCCCAGGGCCCGCCATTGGGGTCAAGGGACAATACACGATCCAACATTTGCGCTTTAGCGGCATAAAGACCTGGTGCCGGCGTGCTACCGAAATGTGCACCAAAACACCCAGCCAGATCGCCAGCCTGTACGGCCTGTAAATCCTGGTCGCTAAATTGCGTCTTTGCACAAGGTAGTAACGGCGCAAAACTTGGCTGTGGCGTGGCTTTGGCAAAGAGTTTTGAGGTATCAAAGGCCTTAGCCTGGTCAATTTCTTTGACCGGGAAGAAACCCGATGTGGCAGTCAGTTTAAAGCTGTGCCGGTCCCCTATATAACCATCGTATTCGTAGCGGATCAGTACATTTTTACCTACCTTGGTGAAACCGTGGATCTGCACTTTACCGCGCAGTACTTCACCCGCTTTTGGCAAATCGCTGTATATAGTGGTTTGACTGTCTATCGCCCGGTATTTCAACTCCCCTTTGAAGAGTTGATCACATCCAATGCAGGTGAACGCCACAATCATGGCATGGGAGGATTCAAGTGAAACAAAGGCCGGGACCAGATTGTGATAGACAAACCAATCCGTTGGCTCCAGATCGTATTCCCACTCGATAACACAAGGCTCCAACTTGCCGAATTCGGCAGTCAGGGTCAGGATCCTCGACACAAACAGATAAGGAGGAGAGGGCATTCTGGTGCGGATTGGATACTGATCTGCTTCGGCGTATTGTTCGCCCAGCACCTTAGCGACACGACCATCGGTCATTTCTTCCAAATCGGCGCGATTAAACAGCACCTTGCGATTCACCAGACTCAAGTCAGCAGCAGGACGAGTGACAGAAGGCACAGGTCGAGCCAAGCGACTGCCCCCGCTTGCCAACATCTTACCCTGCGCCAGTGAGGTAAGCTGATGGTAAAAACGCTGTTCGGTGCGAAGGTAAGCCAGATGCGTGGACAGATTTCGCGCGGCTTCTCGCCCGCGCATATACTGCAGCAAAGAAGCCACACTCCCGGCCTCAGCCAAGGCTGTATCCGCCACTTCCCTTACCGCAACGCTGCCAGCTTCGCGCTTGTGTTCCAATCCAAGCCGTTGCCGACTGGCGTCACACAGGATCATTTCACCGATCGCTTTTTCCCTGCCAACGTGGATTTCTTTTAACAAGGAGCCGCTGCGCAGACTCTCTGAATCCAGTTCGTTCAATTGACTGCGTCTGGCCTCAGGTTGAGGGGCTTTTAACACCACATGGGCATAAGTCAGGTCGCGTCCCATACTGCTGATCGCAGCATAGCCCTGACCTTGCAGAGCATCCGCCCAGTCCTGACTCTGGCCAATGACTTTCAGACCACTGTTGTCCAACTGCTCTGCGGATTCAGCACCTTGCCAGTTTGGTGTGGCAGGCAGATAGCCCTGGCTCAGGCACAAAGCGGATTTAACCAAACTCACCATGCCAGCCGCACAGCCAAGATGACCGAAGTTAGCTTTGGCTGACCCCAGCACCGTGGTTTTGCTACTCTGTGGCGTCGTATAGACCCGACAAATGGCGGCCAGTTCGGCCTGATCTTCTGCTGCGATGCCACTGGCATGGGCTTCCAGATAGCCGACATCTGCGGCTTCTATCCCCGCTTCAGACAGGGCCTGACGGGCACAGCGATCGATCCCCTCGGCACTGGGGTAAGTCAGAGTCTGCTGCTGTACTTCAGCGGTTGCAAAGGCCAGAGATTCGATACTGGCGTACTGCTTATCCTGGCTCTGAGCGGCGCCCGTTTCAGACTTAAGCACCACCACCGCACCGCCTTCACCTACGTTCCAGCCGCTCGCCTGATGGTCGAAACTGAGCGTCATGCGCCCTTGATTGGCCGGTTGCTGCGGATTGCTCAGCAATACATTTTCCGGGCCGCCACAAAAGCTGCCACTACCGACAATGACGGCTTCCAGGCCATCCAGGCTGAGTAGAAAACGTGCCAGTTCCAGGGCCCGGAATACTGAATTTTCCTGGGCACAAACCGTAAATGCCGGGCCACTCAAACGCAGGCTGGCCGATATACGGCTGGCGACGACATTGCCTATGCCGCCGGTTATTCCTTCAGCATAGGGTTCGGGGAACAGGCTGTCTTTAACGATCCCTTCCAGGGTGGCTACCTGCTCGGCCGACAATTCCACGCCAGATTTGGCCAGACTGTCTCTGACCTGCCAGGCCGCTTCATTCCTGGCCTGATAGCGATAGCACAGATAATCGCTGTCAGCGGCCACAATCACCGCAATATTGCGTACTTTGCTATCGACCTGATAACCGGCATCCACAAAGGCCCCGGCCGCCAGTTGCATCAGCGACAAATGCGACAATAAATGGATACCAGCCATATTGGGCGGCATCTTGAAGCGCTTGCAGTCAAACTCAAATTTTTCAATGTAGGCCCCGAGTGGCGGCGTTGTCAGACCATACTCGTCAAGCAAATCCTGACGCTGCTCCAATCCAGACCAACGGTTACCCGGCAAGGGGGAAAAATGCTGTTTGGCATCGCGGATACTGGTATTGAATTGATTGACGCTATGCGTTTCTGCCATGGCCACCGACATACCGGTAATCACCATTTTTTCAAGTTGCAGCCTTTGTTTGTCCTGTGCAGACTCGCATTTCACTGCATCCCGCAACACCATATGTCCATTCACACCGCCAAAGCCAAACGCATTGATACCAGCGCGGCGCTGCCCGGCAGGGGTTGGCCAGGCCTGAGCTTTGCGCACCACCCGATCAATATTCAGATTGCCGCCTTTGGTGCTGACCATTTCCTTAAGATCAATGGTGGCCGGAATCTGGCCGTGGCGCATGGACAACAAGACCTTAATCAAACTCGCCATACCCGACGCTGTCAGCATATGCCCGACATTGCCTTTATTGGCCCCTATCAGTGGCAACGGATGGTCCTGACCAAAAAACTGCTCAATGGAATTCAACTCCACCTGGTCCCCTACCGGCGTGCCGGTAGCATGGCACTCCAGATAGTCCACCAGACTGTTGCCGTTTGCGTAAGCGCGGGACAGCGCCAGTTTTTGTCCCTGAGTATCAGGTACCAGTATATGCTTGGCGCCGGCGTCATTAGACAAACCGATGGACTCAATCACCCCGTAGATACGGTCTCCGTCACGCTCAGCGTCTTCCAGTCGCTTAAGGGCTACCACCCCGGCACCTTCACCGGCTTTGAGCCCCTCGGAATGACGGTCAAAGGGGATGGATTGCTGCCCAGGCGAAGGAAACGCATGCAGCATATTAAAACCATGATCGATATAGATATGGTCAGCATGGCAAACCGCCCCGGAAAGCATCACATCAGCTTTATGGCTGCTCAGATAGAAACAAGCCATCTGAATGGCATATAACGCCGAAGAACAGGCCGCATCGAGAGTGTAGACCGGTCCTTGCAAACCCATTGCCATCGCCGCAATAGTGGCGTTGTAACTGGTGGTAGAGAGGTTATCTGCATCCTTTTGCCCATCCGGCCAGTACTGAGCAAAACGGAACCTTTCATCACCGAGCAAATCACGGATATAAGGTTCAAGCACCTTGTTATAAAAGCCGTTCAGGTAACGTTTACCTGCATGGGTCGGCATGCCGATATTACCCAGTACTAAGCCACAACGCCCTGAAGCGCTGTCGGGCTGCTGCGCATCCCGCCACGCCTGGTTTGCTGCGTACAAGGTCCATTTAAACAGGTTATCCAGCCCTTCCAGCTTATCTGCGGGTAAACGATAGCCCTGCGCATCAAAGCGAAAGCCACGGATATGCCCATTCTTATGGTAATTAATCTTGTCCGGCGTCCCCGGCTCATCTGCTACATAGTGCTGTAAAGGCACGCCAAGAAGGTCGTCACTGAGAAAACTGGTGGCATCCTGTTCTGCCAGCAGATTCTGCCAGTATTCCTGTGGACTGGCTGCACCAGGAAACAGACAACCCATTCCAACAATTGCTATAGGGCGCATAAATCATCCTTATATCCGTAGTTCCAGAAGACTGCCCGACTAGTTGTCGGGCAGCAGCTTACTGCGCAGGGATTTTGAACGGGTGAACACCAGCTCAGTGAAACTGGCCAGCAATTGGCCCTGTTCATCGCAGATATCCACATCCCAGCTTACCTGGCTGGCACTGCTGTCCTTGCAGCGCCCCTCCACCAGCAGCGTCTGGCCAAACGCCGGGGCAGAAAACTGGCTGTAATGCCCCACCGCCATAGGTAACCCACCGCTGTCCGTTTGCTTAAGTAGCCACAAGTATGGCCCTTGCAGGAACACATCTGCCAGGTAAGGATTGATGGGACCCTGAGCAAAGATCTCTTGCTCCACGCCCTCTGGCGCAGGCAGGCAAACCAGTGCCCGGATCCCCTGGCCGTCACAACTGAGAATCTTCTGCAAGCCCTGCAGGCTGGGACCATGGAACAACCAGCCGGTATGACCTTCACGGCCATATAGCGGACGTTCCCCCAAATCCAGCTGCTGTGCGGATAATTCAGCAACTGCTCGCATGGGGGCATTCAGCGCTTGTCCGGCAAAACGTACCAGGCCTTTATATCGCGGTTGCCACTGCCCGGATGCCAGGCTGCCAATTTCCGCCAGGAGCAAAAATTCACCTTCCGGCTGTGCAGCTTGCTGCGGGGTGACACGCACCTCAAACGACTCTTCAGGTTGCTCAAATACCACGCCCTTAAGTACCTGGAAGTCTTCCACCGCCAGCAGCGTCGCCCCCGGCAACAGCCTGTGTGCAGCTTGCGCCAGCCAGCTCATGGCAAAAGTGGCCGGCAGTACGGGTTTGCCCTCTATGACATGGTCACTGAGAAAGCCATGCTGCTGCTGACACACCAATCGGGTGGACTGATGACTGGTGGCGGTTGGTGCACTGATTTTGGGCTGTTGGTACTTGTCATTACCAATCAACACCTGAGTGGTATTGGCGGCCAGCTCTGCAACAAAGCGGCGTGTTCCGTCGTCACTGGGAATGATACAAATACCGCGTTCCTGATAGGCCCGTTTGAGGGTGTCGCTGACCATGCCGCTATCCCACGGCCCCCAATTGATGGCACAAACCCTGGATTGCGGATAATAAAATTGCCAGTCATGGGCAAACTTACTCAGCACCTCATTAGCCATGGCATAATCGGTCTGGCCGGCGTTACCAAAGAAGCCGGATACTGAGGAGAACAGGCAAAGTAACTTGAGTGAACCAGGTGTCAGGACGCGAACCAGGTTTTCCAGTCCCCGCACTTTGGTGCCAAATACCGACTCGAAGTCTTCTGCGGTTTTCTTGTCCAGCTTTTTGTCAGCCAGATTACCCGCCCCATGCACTAGAGCTGTAACCTTACCTAACTGCTGTTGCGCCTCAGTCAATGCCTGCTTGAGCCGCTCTTTATCGAGAATATCCACCGCCACATAGCTGGCACGACAGCCAAGTTCCTGCAACTGATTGAGAGTTTGCTGCACTTCCTCAGCCTGCAGAATTGAACCCAGCATTTTGTCTATTTTGACCGGGGTTGGCAGTTCGCCCTGCTGTTTAACAGCCTGAATGGCGGCAGCCCGTAACTGCGCGACATCCTGGCAGTCTTTGGCCCATTCGGGCCGCTGGGCATTGATATCCGTGCGTCCCAACAACATAAACGCCGCGCCGGTTTGTTTAGCCAGTTCAAGCACACAGGTGGCCGTGATGCCGCGCGCGCCACCGGTCACCAGCACCACATCTTTGTCGTCTAATGCCGGCTTGGATTCTGCCAAAGGCGCATCACACAATACCAAAGTGGTACGTCTGCCCTGACCATCCCGCCCAACTTCCAATGGCTGGCAGTCAACATCATGTAATTCCTGCCATAGCGCATGCAGCGCCTGCTCGTCGGCCATCTTGGGCTGAAGATCGACATAACGACAGCGTACCTGCGGCCATTCGTGGTGCAGAGACTTGACCAGACCACTGACACCGGCAGATACCAGCGGATAACCCCGCACACCGCCTAAGCCAAGCATGCCATCCAGTTGGCCTGCCACCAGCAAACTGGCATGGCCCTGAGCGGCACTGTCGAGTAAATCGCTTTGCAACGCTTTGACCAGCATGAAAAGCTGCTGCTGCACGGCATATTCTTTGGCCACAAAGCAATTGCGAATGGCTTTGGCATCTACACCGGCAGTCTGCAGGCAAATAAGTCCGCCGATCTGACCATGCTCAGCGCGAATGCTAGCCAGGGTCTGTAGCAGACTATCTTCGTCACGCGCTGCCAATGTATAGGCCGGATGGCTGGTTTTCGCCGGTTTGTCGGCAAGTTGCAGCAGCACGGCTTTATGGCCTGATGCAATCAGCTTATCCATCAATGATTCAGCGGCGGTGCGCCCACTATCAGCAACCAACCAGGTAAAACCTTCCGGCAAATGTATGTGTTGCTGGTCCGGTAATGGCAATGGCTGCAACTTGACCTCATAACGGCCCAGCCCCTGAACAGGTGCAGTTTCATGCACCTGTTCCTCTGCGAGACGAATAACACTGGCACCCGCAGGCTCAGCACTGGCGACTGGCGCTGCGCTTGCGGGTTCAGACTTTGGGTGCAGCACTTCTCCATCCAGATCGGCGGATGAGGCAACAAAGCCGATGGACGTCATGACGTCTGCCACTTCCTGATTGACCTGTTGGGCATTTTCGGCCACTTCGCAGCGCTCAGTTTCTTCGCCCTTCAGCGCGGCCTGACTATAGCTTTTCACCTCGGCAGGTTTAGTGGTGTCGGCTTTGCTGTCCAGCGCTTCGGTAATGCTACCGCCCTGTTCAAGATGCGCGATCATTTCCCCAATCTGCTCTTGCAGGAAGGCCACCAACTTATTGATGGAGCTGAATTGCTCAACATCGAAAGTTTCCATATCGGCGTAATCTTCAGCGTCTTCCATTAACTTAAAGTCGGTTTCGAAAGACTTGAACATGGCACCGATAATCTCGATACGTTTAATGGAGTCGATGCCAAGGTCAGCCTCCAGATCCATATCGCCCCCGATCATGTCCTCTGGATAGCCGGTTTTATCGCTGATGATCTTAACCAGTTCAGCGGCCAGACTCTCAGCGCTGACTTTGCGTAATTGCTCCAGAGCCAGACGGTCAGTTTCATTAAGACCATTTTCCGCCTGCGAGGCTTCCACCTGAACAGCGGCAGTCTGCTGCTGCACCTTAGGCTCATGCACCGCCGCGCCGTGAGCATGCCCATTGCTTCCATTCACTGCAACGCTATGACCATTACTGCCATTGGCGGCAACTTTCGGTTGTGCATATCCATTGCCAGCGCCATTGGCCTGGCCATTCGTATGGCCGTTGGCTTGCGCGTGGCCATTGCTATGTCCATTGCTATGACTATTGCTGACAGAGCGCGACTCACCGTTAGATAGCGGCGCAGATGCAACAGCACTGACTTCGGCATTGTGAACAAACTGGGGCTGCTCACCATTTGCCAGCAATTGTCCCTGATTGGTGAAGTAACGCTGATGATTGTCGTGATAGCTGCGCTGATTTTGCTCGAGCAGGCTGAAGCTTTGATTGAGGCTGTCTATCATCTCGCGGAAATGATTACTGCCCTGATGCTTGTCAAATAAGCTGAATTGCTGATGTACCAGCGAATCAAGAAACTGAATGTAGTCGCGCTGATTCTGTTGGAATTGCTGATGCACTTCATTGGTTAGCTGCTGAGCACGGATTTGCTGGCTGATTGGGCCAAGGTTGTCAGCGTTGTCTTGTGTGGGAGTCGCCATGATTACCTCTCGTCCTTCATATATATAGGTTTGACCTGTCCCTTCCACTGCATAGCGGGACGCCGGGGAATGTACCTGGTAGGCCGCAAAGGCCTCAGATTCTTCAATAGGTTCGTAGTCTGTGCTGTGAAGTTGCTGCGCCAGATGCTGGGCAACAAAAGCGTCGATCAGACTGGAATCTGGCCGCTTAGCCTTTTCACGTCGTTGTTTTGTCGCATCAAAGAAGAAATAGCCACCGTTCATACGATAGGTCAGGCGCTTCTCTTTGTTTTCTGGTGCTGCGGGCCTGAGTTGATACGGATCCTGGTGCGTCTGTATCAACCCCAGAGCAGCCATTCTGGCGATGGCTTTACGCAACTGCTGGCCGTCGTGTGCTTTCTCACTGGGGTCCAGGCAAATGACCTGGTGTTCACGGTCACCCAGAATATCGGTCACCAATTTGCCCAATACGCCCTTAGGCCCCATCTCAACAAAGTAGCGGCCACCGGCGGCATACAGATTTTCAACCATCTGTTTAAAACGCACGGTGCTGGTCAACTGCTCGGTAAGTGCAGCCTTGATCTTGTCAGTATTTTTGTCGTGGGCCGTGGCAGACACATTAGAGAAAACCGGCATCGTCGGCTTTTTCAGTTGCATGCCAGCCAGTACGTCGCCAAAAGGTTCACTGGCATGGGCAACAAAATCGGTATGAAAAGCGGCGGAAACCGGCAGTACTGAGCAACGCACGTCCTGTTGCTGCAAAAAGTGCTGGGCATCACTAATCACCTGGCTGCTTCCGCCAAATACCACCTGGGTATTAGAGTTGAGATTGGCAATCACCAGACCATCAAACTTCTGCTGGCATTGCTCTGCCTGTTGAGGCGACAGGGAAGCGGCCAACATGGCACCACGGTCAGCCGTTTCATCACCATCAGGCACATGTTTCATCAAACGGCCGCGGGCCATCGCCAGGCGGTGAAAGTCCTCATCACTCAGTACTCCGGCCACATGTAAGGCGGTCAGTTCGCCAAAGCTGTGCCCTGCGGCAAAGTCAGCTTTAAAGCCCAGTGCCTGCAAAATACGGTAATAGCCCAGACTGACAGCACCAATAGCGGGTTGCGCATTGTCTGTGCTTTTCAGCCTCTGTTCCTGATTTGAACGCTCTTCAGCCGTAAAGGCCGGAGCGGGATAGATAAGTCGGGATAATGATTCAAGTGCCTGCGCCTGGCGATGGTCATCCGCCTCTGCCAGCACTTCCCGCATCAGGGGAAATTCATTGGCAGTATGCAGGGCCATATTGACATACTGCGACCCTTGTCCGGGAAACAGCGCCACCACTTTGCCCTGAGCTGTCTTATTGTTAACACTGGGATGAAAATAAACACCCAGCGGGTGCTCCCAGGTATTATCTGAGATGTCATTCAATTGCTGCTGGGCAGCGGTCAACGCGCTGATGGCCTGCGCAGAGTTCTCCGTGGCGAAAGTCAGCCTGGCACAAAGCTGCTCATTAAGCTGTGGAGACTGTCTGACCAACTCATCATAAGCCACCTCAACGTCTTCGCCGTTTAGACGAGTTAGCCAGCTCTGCACTTGCTCCTGCACGTCCTGACCATCCCGTCCTTGCAATACCACCACGTCAGGCGCGTTATTCAGCCGATATGGCCCTGATTGCTCATGCTGGTATTCTTCAAGCACCATATGGTAATTGGTGCCACCAAAGCCAAAAGCACTGATGGCTGCCCGTCTTGGGCCTGCTTTTTGATGGCGGATCCAAGGGCGATTGAGGGTGTTAACATAGATGGGACAATCAGGCCCGGCCAGCAGCTTATTGGGTTGTTCAACATTAATGGTGGCCGGCAATATTTTGTGATGCAGACCCAGTGCGGTTTTAATCGCCGATGCTGCGCCTGCTGCACAGCGAGTATGACCAATTTGCGATTTTATGCTGCCTACCGCCACGGATTGAGGTAACACATCATGCTCAGCAAAGACCGAAAGCAAACTGCTGAGTTCTGTCTGGTCACCTGACAAGGTACCGGTACCATGTGCTTCCACCAGCTCAATGTCACCAGGTTTAACGCCCGCCGCCTCATAAGCGCGTTTAACCGCCAGGACCTGCCCTTCCATGCGCGGGGCAAATATGCTTTTAGCGCGGCCATCACTGGAACCCGCCACAGACTTAATCACGGCGTAGATCCTGTCACCGTCACGCTGTGCGTCTTCCAGGCGTTTCAGCACCAACAAACCCACACCATCCCCCAACATCATGCCGTCAGATTTAGCATCAAAGGGTTTGCAACAGTTGGTCGGTGACAGTGCTGGCGTGCGACTGAAACACAGGAAAGAGAAAATCGAGTTTTCCAGATTCACGCCACCGGTCAACATCACGTCACAGCTGCCAGATTGTAGTTCACCAATGGCGGCTTTCATGGCCGCCAAACTGCTGGCGCAAGCCGCATCCACCATATTGGATGTGCCACCAAAGTCGTAAAAACTGCTGATTCTTCCGCAGGCCACATTGCCGAGGAAACCCGGGAAGCTGTCTTCGTTCCATTCCAGGTATTGATCCAGCAATCGCTGAACGACTTCTTCAACCAGTTCTTCGGGCAGGCCCATATTGCCCAGAATTTCGCGGATAAATGGCGTTTGCTGGCGGGCCGCCAACATAAATGACGTATTACCATTGCCCGCTCCACCAAGAATCACCCCGACCTTGCTGCGGTCCACCTCAATGGGTTGATCGCCAATAATACGGGCATCCAGTAGCGCCTGCTTTGCCACGTGTAAGGCAAACAACTGAGCGGTACAAATAGACTCCAGCATATTGGGTGGAAGCTTGAATTCCACTGGGTCAAAATCAATGGGGGGGATCCAACCTGCCTTGTAGGCGTAGGTCATGTCTTTGTCAGTGGAATTAGGCCGATAGAAATCTTCTTTTTTCCAATAGCCTTCAAAATCGAGATTTTCAGTGACAGAATCTTTACTTGAGTAAATATTGCGCCAGAATTCAAAAAGATCCGTGGCATCGGGGAAATGACTTGCCATCCCAACGATGGCGATAGGTTGTGTACTTTGCCGCTGAGTGTCCATTGCGTCCCTCGCTGTTTTATCTGGTACGACGGGACGGTTTGTATCACTCCGCCCAAACCTTAATTCCCGCCCTTGAAACTAGCGACGCCATCCTAGCAACAAAAAAATCCCACAGGTTGAAATTCGCACAATCCCTTACAAAACCGATTTTTGTTGAACAAAAGTCAGGAATTGTACGTCGATAATTCCTTCGCTGGCCGCTATGCGACTGACATTCGTTAGCGTTAAGTGATGAACTGACTATTGCTGACAATACTTCATGGCCTTGTCACAAGGGGGGCAAAATGAGGGAAAGCCGCCATTTTTTGGCGGCTGTTAGCTAGAAACTACTCAGACGGTAACAGCCTGAGCACCTGCTGCGTATGCTGTGCCACGGCGGCATCAGAATAGAGCAGTGGCACCTTTTGCCCGCTCGCCCAAGGTTCAAACAGATCCCGGTAGAATGGACTGTCGATATTGCCTGATTGGCCCGGACTGTTAATCATCAGGCTATTGTCCCACTGACCCACGTCCACCACCATGCTCCAGGACGGCCCCAGTACGGTATTAAAATTGCCGGTATAATTGACCGCGTGCATATTCGCTCTGACCGTATCACCCGAACCTCCCAGCGCCCTGACAGGACCGACATTCACCCAATCCTGCAATTCAGGGGGCAACAGAGGACTGATGGGATGGGTAAAATCGGCACCATGCAGCTGCCCCCAAGTCACATTTTCCAGTCCGCTATTGAGCATGTATTGATGAGCCGATTGCAGACTCTGAGACAACCACGCCAGGACCAGTGCCGGGGGAATCTGCCCTTGCCCACTGGCGGCCAGTTCAAGCATATCAAGCAACTGTTCCTGATCGCCTACCGAGGACAAATCGGCCAGCAGCTCAAAGGATTCCTGCCCAACCAGTTGCCCTATCATGGCGGGGCGCATATGCCGGTTCCACCACAGTTCGAAAAATGCAGCAATAGGACTGTCCGGGTTCAAATGCTTATCCCAGTCTCGCATCTGTTGCCAGCGCTGTCTGGCCACGGCATTGATGAAGTCATCACTATCGTACAATGCCAATATGCGCCTGGCTGGCAATGACAGTTGATCATTTTGCAATGATGCCATGTCCTGCAAGCTGAACTTTCCGGGTGCCGAGAGCTTTTCTGCCAATCGATCATAACGGTGTGGGCCTGGCCACTCATAACCCAGATGTAAGGGATAATGTGCGGGCAAGTTCATCTCATTGGCAGACGCGACCCAGCCCTTTTTAGGGTTATGCTGCCAGGGCAACAGGAAATGAGGAATATGTCCAAGCCATTCATAACGCCCTTCCCCCGGCACCGGTAGCAAGCCATCCCAGTTTAGCCGTAAAGGCACCCGACCAGCGCTGCGTCTGCCAATGTTACCCTGTACATCGGCATAAACATGGTTCTCTGCCGGATTCGCAAAATGTCGCAGGGCCTGCAGATACTGCTGTATGTTGTCTGCCCGTTGATAATGCAAACTGCCAAGATAAGGCACCATTCCCGCTTGCAACCAGGCAGCCCGCACCGCATAGAGCTGGTTGTTGGCCTGGTCGTGATAAATAACCGGGCCATGGCGGGTATAGGCAAGCTCAACCTCCATCGCATCCGCATCTTTGATCTCTATCTGTTCGCGGATTACCTTAAGTGACCGCCAGCCCCCCCGGTAGCGGTAGCGTTTGGCCTCGTCAGTAACATAGTGGTAAAGGTCTTCCTGATCCGCAGAAAAAATCGTAAAACCAAACGCAATTTGGCCATTGTGTCCCACCGAAATACCAGGGATGTAAGGCTCACCAGCGCCAATCACATCTAAACCAGGGGCTTTAATGTGCACCGCATAACGACCGGAAGGCAGGGTATTCACCCGGTGTGGATCGCTGGCCAGTATGGCCCGCCCAGTATGGCTTTTTTGCGGTGCAAGCGCCCAGGCATTGCTGCCCAGATGCCGTTGTAATGGCAAGCTTTGTACATCACGTAGTTGCGTTAGCAGTTGACGGCGAAATGTGGCTGGGTCCGTGGCGTCCTCGCGACTGAATCGGACCGCACCAGTGGCCAATTGGTAGTCGCGTAATACCTCGGCGCTCAGATGCTGATAATCACGGCCCTGAGGTATTTGCAGACTATGCGCCGGGGTCAATTTTTGCCGTAGCGATTCTGCCTCATTACCGAGTTGGTTCAGGGTCAGCGCCCGGGTCACCTCACTGCTAAGGTTGCGCGACAGTCCATGGCTGCGGATTTTAAGGATATCCTCTGCCTGCCATGGCTCTGGCATGTATCCCAGCCATTGAAACTCTTTGGGCAAGGGTTGCTGTTCGCTATGAATCAGACTGATATAGGCGTTAATCCCTTGCACAAAACGCTGTAGTATCATTTGACTGTCCTGTCCATAGTACTGCCATTCCTGGTGAATATCTCCGCGAAACAGAAACAGTCGGGAGGCGCGGTCCATTTCAACAAAATCAGCACCAAACACGGCAGACAACTTTCCCAGTCCTTTTCTACGCCACAAGTCCAGTTGCCAGAGTCTGTCGCGGGCCACATTGAAACCCTGTACAAAAAACGCATCCTCCTGGCTTTGTGCCTGAATATGGGCAATCCCCCAGTTATCAATCCTGATCCCGGCTTGCTGTTTTAACCCTTCCAGATTGAGGGTCGTCTCCTGGGCCGTCGCTCCCCAGACCGTCAAAGCGAGCAACCAGGCGCAACCTGCAACTGTCTTTGTCATGTTTATCTCCTTTATCAACATAATGTCATGCACCATGTTACCCGTGGGCTGTGGTCTATATGTGCAAGGCTATGTCAGCGTTTGTCGCTATTGCAGCACAGAGGTGCGGTCTTGGCGGCATACGCTGCTGACACAGCGGGAATAGTTAAGGCATATGCTTGTCAGCCCAGGTACAACTGGATAAGCTGCTGGCAGATTCGCTGCAACAAGAACAAGGATGCATACGCATGACAAGGATTTGCCGTGTTTGTCTTGGCCTGGCGCTATTGTTAGCGATGGCGGCCTGCGGTTTGGCGCCGGATTACACCCAGGAGCGCGTCCGATTCCATTCAAAGCAGGACGAGTTGTATGGCACGCTAATTCTGCCCACTCAGGGCCAGGGGCCCTTTCCGGTTATCCTGTTTGTACATGGGGACGGTGCCTTACCATTCGATGCCCAAGGCTACTATCGCCCCTATTGGCAGGCGCTGGCACAGCAGGGCATTGCCGCCTTTGCCTGGGATAAACCCGGTGTCGGGGGCTCAAGTGGAGACTGGTTAGCACAGAGCATGCAGGACCGGGCCAATGAAGTGCTGGCCGCCATCGATGCCCTCAAGCAACATCAGGACAAAGTGCAGGCAGAGCATGTAGGCGTGATTGGATTCAGCCAGGCCGGTTGGGTGCTACCCAAATTGGCACCTGACCAGCACAAGCTGCAGTTTATGATACTGGTATCTACCGCCATAAACTGGGAGCAGCAAGGCCAGTATCATCGGCAAAAACGCCTGGAAAACCAACAGGCAGACGTGTCACTGGTGACCGAGGCCCTGCAACAAAACGCCGATTATGCGCAATATCAACAACTGTTCAGCCAGCATGCCGATAAGGATGACAAACTGCTGGACAAATCACGCTATGACTTTGTCCGCGTCAATTGGCAATCTGATGCTTCACAGGATCTCAAAGCATTGCACCTGCCGGTCCTGGCGGTTTTTGGCCAGGCCGATCTGAATGTTGACATCAACAACAGTCAAACCACTTATGCGGATATTTTTTCGGCGCTGCCAGCTCAGTGTTATCAGGCCAAAGTCTACCCGCAGGCAACCCATTCAATGACCAAAGCCAATTGGTTAAATCAGCAAAGTCCGGGGCTGGCCACCTATGCACTGATTCAACTGACGGGACAACATTTCTTCGTGGATGGCGTACTGACAGATATCAGCCAATGGGCTGCACAGCAGTTTGCTTCTCCAGCCACTGAATGCCGTAAAAAATGATTAACCGCTTTATTCGCCATATGCAGCCACTGCATGTGGCGACGCCAGATGTTATCGGATTTCGCTGTCAATTTTCGTTGGCAGACTATCAACCACAAATGATGCAAATGCTGCCCCCGTCAGCACAACCTGGTCAGCAGGCGGTAGCCAAACGCCAGGCCGAGTTCCTGGCTGGGCGACTATGTGCCAGGACTTGTCTTGAAAAGTTAGGCACACAACAGACCTGGATATCCATTGGTTCACACCGCAGTCCTTGCTGGCCAGAGGGTATACGAGGATCCATCACCCACACCGATCAGAACGCTCTTTGTATTTGTTCGGCCTCCCCCAGCATCGTGGCACTGGGCATTGATCTTGAACAACATTTGTCACCTGACACAGCCGATGATATTGCCGCTCAGGTACTGACCCGAGAGGAACAGGTCTTATTGTCCGGGCAGAAGCTGGATACCGCCCTTTTTGTCACCCGGGTATTTTCCGCCAAAGAAGCCATATTCAAAGCGCTCTACCCCTATGTACAGGCGTACTTTGGCTTTGAAGCAGTCAGCCTGCGCTGTATTGAGGGCGAGTATCTGGGTTTTGTACTGAATAAAAACCTGCACCCTGACTATCAACGTGGACAGTCGTTATGGGTGCAAAGTCTGAATGAAAATACACATATCCTGTCATTGTTGATTCAATCGCGTAGCCATAAGGCTACTTCAGGCGTCTTCATTTAACTGAGCTTGTCTGGTGCTGCAGGCCCAGGTAACACCCAGTATATTGGCACCGGCGCCGCACAGACATACCAACAATGCACCAATGATGATCAGGTAAAGCTGAGAGAAACCTTGTGGCCACAGCCAGTACCCCAATATGTAAGTAATTCCGATGGCAGCGACCACCAGCAAATGAATCAAAAAAAGCAGCTCCGTACTGTTAATACTGTCCTCGCTATTACCTTTAAAACGGCCCAGTTTCAAATCCACCCTGGTTTGACTAACTGACTCATAGCACATCCATAAACAACTGATATAGCAGGTACTTCCGACAAAAAGGGCAGACTGCAGGATATCCAGCCTTCCAGCGCTGAACAGGCTTTCTTCAGACATTTTGTACAGAATCAAAATACTGGTTATCAGGGTGACCGGAAGCCAGGGAAACACGTGGTGGGTAAAATAATACTCCTCATGGTTATCTTTTAACGTCGGGCTATTGGCTGAAGGGGAAACGGTACTTTGATACAAGGGCTTAAGGTATTTGCGGTTTAACAAGACCACCAGCGGCAATACAGTCAGCAATGATGCAGCGGCCAGAACAGCAATGACCAGCCAGGTCGGAGTGAAAAACCACACCTGAAAAAGGGCCAGTCCCGTTGCCCCAATCATGGCCAGTGGCAGAGAGTACGGCAGCAATATCCGCCATAAGTTGATCTCCCCGCTATGGGTGTGAGTTGCCGGATTGGCCGCTATTAACCAGCGCTGTGCATATTTTCCTGCCAGTTCATATTGCACCTGCACCGGCACCACAAACACAGACAAAGCATAAAACGTGGCAAAGAATAGCCAACTGGTATCCAGGTTGGTGTTTTGGCCCAATAACCAGAAATACACCACGAACAGCACCACAAATTCGAGCACCATCCTGACCAGCGCATTGATCATGGCTTCAATGTGCACTTCATCACAGGAAAACGTCATAAACCACCTATACAAGAATTAGAAGAAGATTGAGGTCGCAGCAAAAGCGCCAGACTCTGGTTCAGCTGACGTTCCAGGGCATCTATCCCCAATGGGCTGAGGCAACTACAGGTAATACGAAACATGGTTCCCTCCACGCCATCGGCAACAATATAGAAATTAATGGTTTCGTCCTCCCATTCGCCATCCAGGGCCTGAGCAGGCAAAAAACGGTGTTTGTCGGTTAATACTTCGATGATTTGCTTTTCCTCACCACTTTGTGGCTGGTAGACACTTTGCAGCATATTGACGTTGATGATGGGATCGGCCACCTTCTTACGTCGGTAACCGCGCGGCAGTGTCGGATCGTTAAACGGCGGATTGAGCGTGAACAAATAATCGGCCCAATAACTTGGATACAGGTTGGCGACCGGCATCAATTTGGCAAGAGCACGACTCAGGCGCATGATCATCCCGGCAAGCCAGCCATTGTATTTGCCGCGCCAGCGTTGGCGGGCTACCATCCCCAAGGGCACGCTAAAAGGAATGTCTAGCTTGTCCATAGCTTCAACATTGTGTTTCTTAACCTGTTCCAGTAACCCTTCTATTTCTCCCCCCAGATGCAATGGCACAGGCAACTGATACAGGCAAGGCGCCAGTAAAGTGCGCGAGCCATCAGCAACGCGGTTCTCAAGAACAGAGTTAAGCAATACCCTTGGTTGCTGCGTGACCTGCCCCACCGCATGAGCGACCACAGCCACCAGCAACATCTGTATGGAACAGCGACTGCTGACAGACAACTCATGCAGGTATTGCATCATGTCCTGAGTTAGTTTGACGTTGCGATCAAAATGCTCTGACGGCCCTTTGTCCGCTAAGTGCGTCAGCGGCCAGATAGTGCGGGAAAAGCCATCCAGACGAGCCTGCCAGAATGACGATTGGCTGGCGAAACTGCACTGTGCGGCGCGGCGTTCCCTGGCCACCGCCGTGGCAATCTGCAATGGACGTTTCTGCACACTGGCTTGTCCAGTCAGCGCCTGGCGGTATGCTGACATCAGTTGTTGTTCAAACAAGTACAACCCGGCGCCATCAAGAATGATGTGGGCAAAACTGCACAGCAGCAGAGATTGATTATCTGTCAGTTGCACAAGGTGACTTCGCAGCAACGGCGGTTTACTCAGATCAAAAGGCCGCATAAAGTCGCTGACCAGTTGCTGCACAAAGGCCTCCTGCTCTGCTTCTTCCATATGGCGTAAGTCATTAAAAGGTAAGCAGAAAGGTGGAAAGGTCTGAACTTTTTGCCTGGCAATAAGGCTGCCGATGCGAACTCTCAGGCTGTCATTGGCAGCCACAATGTTGCTGATACAACGCTCCAGCAAGGCATGCTGAGGCGGTCCATGTATAATTAGCCGTGACAGGTTGTTGGCTGTTTCCCCCATCATGAAATAGACAAACCAGAAACATAACTGAGCATGACTTAAGGGAAAGCTGCCTGCCGGTTGCAGCAATGGGTGTTGCTCATCCTGCAGAAATTGCTTCAGTTGCGTTTTATGCTGGCTGAGCCTGTCCCTTATGCTGTTGTCCAGTGCCTGCTCTGGTCCCTCTACCATCAATTCATCGCCTTCCAGCCAGACACGGATCTGGCGCTGCGACAACTCATCAAGTAACGCATTGAATGCCACCATATGCATGCCTATAACCTGATAGTGGTTTTGTTCACTGACGTTACACCGTCACCCTGGGCGGCCAGACGCTGCTCCAACAATAGGGCCAGCGAAGCGATAGTAGGATGCTCGTACAGCACGCCTGATGGTAACGTCACGGCAAAGTGCCGCTTGATGTCAGTAACGATTTGCACGGCCATCAGTGAATGTCCATGCAGCTCAAAAAAATCATCTTTGACACCAATGGGCGCGATGCCGAATCGATCCTGCCACAGACGGGCAAGGCGCTCTTGTAGCTCCCCCGCCGGTGCCTGAAATTCAGACGCCAAATCTGGACGTCCGTGATACTGGCTGTGAACGTCTTCATCATCCGCACGGGACTCGGCACTGTCCTGTCCTGCATATACCTGTGCTAATGGCCGGGTTGAAATGGCAACATCCGGATAGTCATAGGCCAGAACACGCTGAACCACCTCTATCCCTTCCTCGGGCAGTATGCCGTGGCGAATGGCTTCCAGTGCATCTTCTTTATCACCGCGCTGAGCACGCAGACTGTCTACCGCCATGCCGACCTCACGCCAGGAATCCCAACCAATACTCTTTATCGGTAACTGTGCCGCGTATTGTTGCGCTAACACTTGCTGATAGGCGTTTGCAGCACAATAGGCAACCTGTCCGACAGGACCAATCTGAGCCGACAGTGAAGAACAGAGTACAAAAAAATCCAGTGTGCTGTTGCGAAACAGGGTCAGTAGCGCCTGGCTACCCATCACTTTAGCGCTGAACACCTGCTGTGATTCCAGCGCTTGACGGGATTGGATCAACGCCCCGTCGGCAATACCGGCACTGTGAAAAATGCCATGCACCGGCCCGGTCTGCCGGACTACGACACCCATGGCCTTTTTGAGCGCTTTAAAGTCGGACACATCCACATCCACTGCCACCGGATGCCCCCCCGACTCGCGTAATTCCTGCATCAGGCGGATATTTCGGGTAATAGACTCCTGTTCGTCATGACTGTCCAGCCAGCTTTGCCATTTGCTCTGTGGCGGCAGTGCGCGTCGACTTAGCAGGATCACTTTGGCCTGATAGGCTTTACATAAATGTCTGGCCAATGTGGCACCAATGCCGCCGAAGCCGCCACTGATAAGGTAGCAGCCCCCCTGACGATAGGGGCTTTGGTTATCCACCGGCTGCAGGTTAACCGCTTGATATTCCTCCATATAGCGCTTTGCCTGACGGATGGCGACATGGGGACACTGTGCCCAGTTTTGCGTTTGCCAATGCAGTAACTCGCGCACCACGGCCTGTCGGTTGGAATGTTCTGCCATCGCCCGCTCACCGGGTAAATCCAGCACCCGACAGGACAGCATATCAAACTCCCTGGCAATGACCCGACAAGGGCCAAGCACCAATGCCTGAGAAGCGTCACAGGGCTCGTGGCCATCCGGCGCAAAAAGCTGACGGGTCAGAATCAACATGGCCATTTTCTGTTCTGCTGCATGACTGCTGAGTGCTTTGGCCAGATACAACAAACTATGGAAGGTATGATCCTGTAACTGCGCCTGCCCTGACTGGCGACCAAAGGCCCAGGTGTGCAGGATCATTGAAGGAACACGCCCCTGGCGTACCAGTTCAGCAGATAAGGCCTCAAAATCCCCATAGTGGCCTGGATTAATACTGAAAAGAGATTGCCCTTTTTGGCTAAATGCCCTGCCACTGTACACCAAGGTAACGCGCAGTCCCTGGCTCACCAGATTGTCCAGCAGCCCCTGCCAGCGTCTGGGGGTATCGACCAGACAAAGGATATCGCCATCCAGCCTGGCAGACGCCGGCGGCAACTCGTTGCGTTGCCAGGTGGCGCGATAAAACCAGTTATGCAGTGGTTGACGACTATGCTCATTGCGCACTGAATTTGAGGCACTGCGCCGCAGCCAGTATCGGCCTTGTTCAAAAGCATAGGTCGGCAGGGCTACCCGGCGACGTTGCTGCCCCTGATAAAAGCGCGACCAGTCAACATTAACGCCGTGTCGCCACAACGCGCCGACTGCACTGGCGATTTGTTCAAAATCCGACACTTGTTCCTTGGCTCCAGGCAGACAATATGGCACCGTGCCAGCACCCGGTTCCAGTTGCATGGCTGCCAATGTCGCCAAGGCTTTACCCGGTCCCACCTCCAGCAACTGATAGCCTTCCGCCAGCAAGGTAGCCACTCCCTGGCTGAAATTGACACTGTGACGCAGGTGGGCCGTCCAGTAAGCAGATTGACAGACATCTCTCGGGGACGCCCACTGACCGCTCAAATTGGAAATAAAGGGTCGGGTTGGCGGGCACAGCGTCATACTATCCAGAGCGGCGCCATACTCGGCCAGACAAGGCTCCATCATGGGTGAATGAAAGGCATGGGAGGTTTTTAGCCAGCGACAATCCACGTCCTGTTGTTGCAGACGCTCAGCAACCTCTTCCAGGGCAGGAGCCGGCCCGGCCAGCACCAGTGAAGCCGGGCTGTTGCGGGCAGCAATCACCACATCTGCGCAACAAAAGGGGAGTAAGAAGTGCTCATCGGCCTGCACCGCCAGCATACGGCCAGGTGCCATTTTTGCCATCAGGCGGCCTCGCAAACAAACCAGTTCAATGGCTTGCGACAACGTAAATACACCGCACAGACAAGCCGCGACATATTCCCCCAGACTGTGACCGATAAAGGTTTGCGCCTTAACGCCAAGGCTTTGTAAGAACATAGCCAGGGCGTACTCCAGCGCAAATAAGCAAGGCTGGGCAAAAGCTGTATCGGTCAGTCGTTCTGCATTTTCCGACGTTTTATCAAACATCAGGGTGAGCAGATCGTAGCCCTGCAAATGCGGGGCGGCGAGGCGCGCGCATTGATCAAGAATGGCCCTGAATTCGGGTTCAGTGTCATACAAACTTGCCCCCATCGAGACATATTGGGCGCCCTGACCGGAAAACATCATTGCCAGTTTGCTGTGACTTTGCTTAGACAAGGTGCGCTGAATGTCTCGCATGCCGGGTTCATTGAGTTTTTGCAGCGCCTGATTCACATCTGCAGCGGTTAGACTGGCGCGATAAGGCAGCAGGGTTCGCCCCACATGTAAGGTGTAAGCCGCATCCGGCAATGACAGTGGTTTGTGCTCAGCCAGATGCCGAGCAAAGCGGGCCATATTTTCCTGCAGCGCGGACTGACTGTTAGCAGAAAAACACAACAGCTGCACATGTCTGGCCCAGGCTGAGCTCTCCTGCACAGGGGGTTCCTGCAGAATCACGTGCGCATTGGTGCCGCCAATGCCAAAGGCACTGGCCGCCGCCCGACGGGGAACCCTTTCCCAATCACCAGGCTGGGTATTCACAAAAAACGGTGACGAAGCAAAATCGATTTCAGGGTTAGCACGGGAATAATTGATACTGGGCGGTAACTGTTTACGTGCAAACGCGCCACACAGCTTGATAATGCCCGCCATACCAGCCGCAGTATCCAGGTGTCCGATATTGGCTTTTACCGAGCCTATGGCACAAAACCCGGTTTCAGCGGTGTATTGCCGGTAAGCCTTGGTCAGCGCCTTCACTTCAATAGGGTCGCCCAGCGCGGTAGCCGTGCCATGGGCTTCAACATAGCCAATACTTTGCGGCTGCACATTTGCCGCATTCAGGGCCTGGGTGATCACATCGGCCTGTCCGTCCACGGAAGGCGCAGTAAATCCCAGTTTACGCGCGCCGTCATTGTTGATAGCAGAGCCTTTGATCACCGCAAAAATTGGGTCGCCATCCATCAGCGCCTGATCCAGCGGACGAAGGATAATGGCACCGGCACCGCTGCCAGAAATAGTGCCGGAAGCACCGGCATCAAAGGCTCGGCACTTGCCGTCACGCGACAATATGCCGCCCTGGGCATAATGATAACCACTCTTTTGCGGCACACTCACTCTCGCTGCACCCGCAATCGCCATATCGCACTCACCGGCAATAAGCGCCTGGCAAGCCTGGTGTATTACCACCAGAGAGGTTGAGCAGGCCGTGCCCAATGTCACCGCAGGCCCTTTCAGATTGAGCTTGTACGCCACCCGACTGGCCATCAGATCCGAGTTGTTTTCATAACAAAGGTCCCGGATCTGTTCAGCGGACAGGCCCTGTCCGCTGAGCGCATCGCTCAGGTATGAGCTACCTGAACAGCCAGCATACACGCCAATACGCAATGGGGTATTGTCCGGAGCATGGCCACAGCTTTCCAAGGCTTCCCAGGCGGTCTGCAAAAACAACCGATGCTGGGGATCCATCAAATCGGCTTCTTTTGCTGAGTAGCCAAAAAGCGCTGCGTCGAACTGATCGATATCATCCAGAAAGGAACCGCTGTTGACATAATCAGGATCCGCCAGCACAGCCTTATCTATGCCAGCTTCCTGTAGCTCTTCATCGCTGAGTGTCCTGATGGATTCATGCCCTTCGAAAATATTACGCCAAAACGTCTGCGCATCACTGGCATCGGGGAAGCGGCAGGCCAGGCCGGTAATGGCAATATCCAATTCAGTATCCATATCCATCTCTTTATTCCTTTAACAAAACACCAGAACGGCGCTGCGAGGCTTGATTTTTGAGGCGGTTGCGGCCATGTCGTACATCAGTCTGAGCACAAAACTCGGCTTCACTACCTTGTAAATACTGACAAAGCGCATCGACACTAGGGTGTTCAAGCAAGTCCAGCATGCTCAGTGTCAGACCTTGTCGTCGTAGCTGTTGCAGTAGTCGCATCAACAGCAGGGAGTGTCCGCCCACATCAAAGAAGTTGTCTTTGCAACCGATATCCTCACGCCCCAGCAGGGATTGCCAGGTTTGCAGTACTTGGGCGGCCAGATTTGATAAAGGCAGATTGTCATCCTGTTGCTCCAGAATGACAGGTGCGGGCAATTTTTGTCGGTCAACTTTGCCATTCACATTCAGCGGCAGGTTAGACATAGCCACAAAATGCTGCGGCAGCATATAACGCGGTAACTTTTCAGCCAGCTTGCCACGCAGCCAGTCTTCCGCCAATGACTGGTCATATTTGCCAACACAGTAAGCCACAAGGTGGCGGTTGGCTCCGCTGCCTTGCACATCCACAACCGCCTGCGCAACACCTTCTATTTTCTGCAGTACCGCTTCCACTTCTCCCGGTTCAATACGGAAACCGCGGATTTTAACCTGCGCATCCAGACGTCCGACAAACTGCAATTCGCCGGTGGTCAGCCAGCAAACCTGATCACCAGTGCGATACCAGCGCCTACCTGCCAGTTTGACAAATCGCTGGTTGGTTAACGCCTCCTGATGCAGATACCCCAGCGCCAGGCCATCACCGCCCAGATACAGTTCACCCGGTGTGCCCACCGGCACCTCCTGGACTAGTGGATCCAAAACCTTGGCCCAGGTACGATTGATTGGCAGACCAATAGGAATACCGTTAGTCTGATCACCTGACAGTGGCGCAATAGCATGGGTCAGGGCAAAGGTGGTGCATTCGGTGGGGCCATAGGCGTTGTGCAGTTGCACATCGGGCAACCGTTGTTGGCAACGCATAACATGCTCAGTGGAGCAAGCCTCACCACCGATCAACACATGTTGCATGCCGGCTAAGACCTCAGCGTCTTCATCCACCAAGGTATTAAATAAAGACGTGGTAAAAAACGCCGTAGTAATGCCAAACTCGCGGATGTATTGGGATATTAATGCAATGCTAGGTACGGCAGGCGGATAAATGGCCAACTGACAACCACAGAGTAATGCCGACCAAATTTCAAAGGTTGCAGCATCAAAGGTCACCGGTGCCAGATGGAGTATTCTGCTTTGATGATTCAGTGGTACATAATCCGCTTCATGCAGTAACCTGACCACCCCTCGGTCTGGAATGATCACCCCTTTGGGATGACCGCTGGAACCAGAGGTAAACATCAGATACAACGGATCTTCTGCCGTCCGCCGGATACCAGGGTCATCCTTGCTGTAAGCGCTAATTACAGAGACTTTTTCGTCCACACAGCACAAGGTGCTGCCAGCCAGTACCGTCAACCTTTCTGCTGGCCAATGACTTGAATGTGACAACACAAAAGACGCAGCACTTTGTGTCAGTATGCTTTGCAACCTGGCATCGGGTTCATCTGGGTCAAGGGGAAGATAGGCGGCCCCGGTTTTTACGATGGCCAGCATGGTGACAATAAATGCCGTGCCTCTGGGTAACATCAAACCAATGTATTGGCCCTTGGCGACGCCCTGGGCCAGCAAAAAATTGGCCAGTCGATTGGATTGGGTTTCCAGTTCGGACAAACTTAAACGCTTGTCGGCTTCCAGAATAACCGGCGTATCTGCCGATAGTTGTCGCTGCGCATGATATAAGGCCAGGATATCGGGAACGTCCGGATAATCCTGCTCCATACTGGGCGCCTGCCACTGGCGGGGCACAAGTTCGCTATCCAGGTGCAGGGCCCCCGGCTGACGTGCCATGGCAGACAATACCGCATTGTAGGTATCTGCCAGTAAATCGGCCTGCTGCTCGGTGAGCTTATTGGCGTCATAATCGATATCCAGTGACAGCTGTTTGCGCTGCAGATTGGATGTCAGTGTCAGATGCTGAAAGTGCACACTCAGGGTAAAGTTGGTGCCTTCATTCACCTGCTCTTTGTCCAACGGGTTACTGGCCGTCAGCCCCAGTTCCGGATCCAGTTCGTTGTATACATGGAAATCCAGATAGTTAAACAGCACTTCATCCAGCAGCCCTTGCCCGCCGGCATCACGTTGAATGGCGGCAAAAGGATAGCGCCGGTAAGGGAGTAACTTTCTTTCCTGAGCAAACACCTGCTGACAAAGCGCCTGCCAACTGCATTTTTTTAATTTGAACCGATATGGCAGCGTGTTTAGAAACAACCCTGCCAGCCTGTCACCACCAATCTCCTCCGGTCGGCCGTTTGCCGGTATGCCCGTCAGGATATCGGTCTGGCCACTGAGGATATTCATTACCTTGATGTGCGCGGCCAATGCCACACTTTTCATCGGTACTTCGGCCTCACGCATCAGCCGGCACAGCCCCTGATAATCAGCGGCAGACAAGGTAAATCTGCGCAGCCGAATATCGGGCACCTGATTTTTAACGTTCTGGGGTTTCATTCTTGGCAGGGTCAGCGCCTGCGCGTCCTGCAACTCTGCACGCCAGAACGCTGTTTGCGCCTCGGTCGCTAAAATACGTTGTTCCAATGCAACAAAATCGGCATAACGGAAGTCACATGCCTGCGCCTGCTGGTACATTTTGCCGCTCAGCCTGGCCTCGTAGCGATTGAAGACCTCGACGATCATGGAGTGATAACTCCAGCCATCAAACACCGGATGGCACTCTGTCATGGTGAACTGGATACAGCGTGGCGAGCGCAGATGAATAAAAAACCTCAGCAAGGTTGGCTTGCTCAGATCAAAAGGATGCTGGCGCTCCTGTTCCAGCAGTTGCAGAATGACCTCATTCTGAGCCGCCAAAGACAAGTGGCTGATATCTTCAATCTGTGTGGGCAGGGTGGCACTGGGCAACACCAGTTGCAGAGGCTCACTGAAGTTTTGCAAATCAAAGGCGGTACGGTAAACCTCATGAGCATCCACTGTGTCCTGAACCGCGGCCTGAAATGCCCCGGCATCAAAGGGGCGGCTCAGTTGAAACTGCGTGGTGCCGGTACAGTGATAAACATTGGAGTCCGGAGCGATTTCCATATGGTAAAACATGGCCGCCTGCATCTGACTGAGTGGATAGGCATCCTGCAAATCCGGGTAGGCTGACAGCAAACTGGCTTTGTCCTGTTCACTCACTTGACTGAATGGTGCGGTATGACGATATCCCAGCTCTTCATCGGTCGCGCCATGCTCGGCTGCCAGCGCCCGCACGGTTTGATGCTGAAACAACCCCATCATTGTCAGTTGCAGGCCACGGCGCTTGGCCTGATCAATCACCTGTACAGCCCTGAGTGAGTCACCTCCCAGGGCAAAGAAGTTATCCAGTACGCCAATGCGGTCAATACCCAGCACCGCCTGCCAAATTTCACATAAGCACTGTTCCTTGTCACTTTCCGGCGCCTGATAACGGCTGGCCAGCCTGGGACGCAGTCCAGAGGGTTCAGGTAAGGCCGCCAAATCCAGTTTGCCGTTAACGGTCAGTGGCATGGCATCAAGCATCATGAAAGCGGCAGGTAGCATGTAATCCGGCAGCCGTTTTGCCGCCTCGGCACGGATCTGTTCTACGGTGGGTGTTGCTTCACCACAGACCAGATAGGCAACAATCTGATTCAGGCCATCAGCCTGGCTTTTGGCTACCACTTTCGCGGACTCTACCATCGGCAGTCCCTGCAATACCGCCTCAATTTCGCCCAACTCAATGCGGAAACCACGAATCTTCACTTGTTGATCGGCACGCCCCAGATACTGCAAGCTACCGTCAGGCAAGCAACGGCCCAGGTCGCCGGAACGATACAGGCGCGGATGAACGGAGGCAGGTAGCGGATTGTCAATGAATCGCTGAGAAGTCAGTTCGGGACGATACAGATAGCCCCGCGCCAAGCCAGCGCCGCCCACATAAATTTCACCTACCGCGCCAGGCGGTACCAGATTTGCGTGCTCATCCAATAAATAGATACTCAGGTCTTCAATCGGCCTGCCTATCAGGCTGCCATGGCTTTTCTCAATAATTTGCCTGTCGATGGCCTGATAAGTCACATGTACCGTCGTCTCGGTAATGCCATACATATTGACCAACTTAGGTACGCAGTCGCCATGTACTTCAATCCACGGACGAAGGGCGGCGAAATCCAGGGCTTCGCCACCAAACACCACATATCGCAAGGACAGTTGAGCCCTGAGCTTGCTGTCTTTGCCAATAAACTGAGAAAAGGCCGACGGGGTTTGATTCAGTACCGTAACGCCTTGCTGGGCAACCAGTTGGTAGAATCGGTCAGGATCTCGGCTGATGGCTGGCGGTACCACCACCAGCTTGCCCCCATACAACCAGGCTCCCCACATTTCCCATACCGAAAAGTCAAACGCACAGGAGTGAAACAAGGTCCATACGTCATGCTGATCAAAGGCAAAATCAGACTCTGTCGCCTTGAATAATCGCAGCACGTTACCCTGGTTGATACACACCCCTTTAGGTTGACCGGTTGAACCAGAGGTATAGATGACATACGCCATTGAATCTGCATCGCTGGCCAGCGGGGGATTAAAATGATGCTGGTCCTCGGCGGCTGACACATCATCAAGCCAGATGCATTCTGGATGATTTTCCAGTTTTGCCAGCAATGGCGCGTGCAGATGGTCGCTGATGAGCAGCGACACTCTGGCATCCAGCAGATAGTAATCCAGACGCTGACTGGGATGGGCCGGGTCTAAAATCAAATAGGCCGCCCCACTTTTCAACACGGCCAGAATACTGACCAACAAATCAACCGATGGGCTAAGACATATCGCCACAATGGAAGGCGACGCCGGATTGATTGATGCTTGCTGGCGGGTGCGAATCAACTGTGCCAACAAATTGGCCTGCTGGTTAAGCTCGGTGTAGGTCAGTGTCTGGCCATCACAGCTAAGGGCCACTCTTTGCCCGAATCGTTCGACACTTTGCTCAAAGCATTCCACCAGCCCCACAGGGGATTCATGTCTGCGTAACACCTTCTCGGTGTGCATCACCAGGGCCTGCTGGGCCTGAGGATCAAGCATAGGTAAGGAAGAACAGGGGCGCTCCAGATTACCCAGTAAAACGCTTAACAGTTGCTGATACCATTGCGCCAGTTTTTCCATACTGTCAGGTTCAAAAAGATCCCGGCAATATTCAATCACCCCATCCACTTGTCCATCGGTTTCCTGTAATGAAAAGGTCAGATCAAATTTACTGGTGTCAATGGATGGTGGAAGCGTTTCGACCTCCAATTCTCCCCACTGCACTTGTGCGCTGTCACTTTGGTAAGCGAACATGACCTGGAATAAAGGGGTGATACTGACATCTCTTTCACCAACCAGTTCGTCCACCAGTTTTTCAAATGGCAGATGTTGATGTTCCAAAGCGTCCAATATGCTCTTTTGCACCAAACGTGCCTGAGCCTTAAAACTCAGACTGGGATCCAGGCGGGTACGTAACACCAGGGTATTAACGAACAGCCCTATCAATCCTTCAGTATCCAGGTGATCGCGACCGGCGACAGGGAAACCAACACTGATGTCCTGCTGTCGGCACATTCTGGATAGCAACAATTGGAAGGCGGTCATATACAAACTGAAACGGCTTAATCCATGGGCAGATGCAAAAGCGCTCGCCCTGTCGGCCAATGCCTTGGGCAGGCAAAAGGGTTGCAGCGCCCCTTTCAGGCTTTGTATCTTGGCCCTGGGTTTGTCAGTAAGTAATGCCAGTGAAGGCGCACCGCTCAGCATTTTGCGCCAGTATGCCAGGTCGTCTTTGTGTCGCTCTGAATTGAGATTGTCCTGTTGCCACTGTGCATAGTCACCGTATTGCAAAGGCAATTCTGGCAGTTGGGGCGGTTCCCCTTGTTGGTAGGCTTGATAGCAATGAGCCAGCTCGCTGACAAATATGTCTGCCGACCAGCCATCAGAGATAATATGATGCATGGTCACTGACAACAGCCAGTCTGCGTCATTGAGTTTCAGCACAGCAACGCGAAACAAAGGCAGTCGGGACAACTCAAACAGCTTTTGATATTGGTCAGTGGCAAATTCGGCAATCGCCGCTTCAGGCTTTGACAGCTCCGCATCCTGCCTGTCCACCCCGACAGCATATTGCGCCAGACAACGCTGATACAATGCACCGTTTTCATAGACAAAACGGGTACGTAAGATCTCATGGCGTGCCACAAGGTAGTTAACAGCCTGTTCCAGGGCCGTAACATCCAGGCAGCCTTTGATCCTGAGTAACTTGGGAATATGGTATTGATGGCTATCCGGTCTCAGTTGCTGCAGCAACCACATCCGCTGCTGCGCTGACGATGGCGCAAACTGATACTCTTCCGTGTTTGATGTCGTCTCTAATGTAGTCATACCAAAACCTTGTATTGTTAGTAACTGTCGGATGGTTCATCAACCCGGCGAGCCTGCCGGTTGAGTCGGGGAATAGCACCGGCACGCTGTTGCTTTGCATCTGAGTGGTGTTCAGGCAGACCTGCCAGACGCTCAGCCAGTTGCCAGACCTTTGGAAAATCAAATACTTCGCGCAGCGTCAAAGCCTGTTGACTGCGATGACGGATACGTGAAACCAGGCGGGTGGCCTTGAGGGAATGTCCTCCGATAGCAAAAAAGTCGTCATTTCGACCGACCCTTTGCTGGCCTAGCAACTCGGCATACAGTTCACACAGCATCTGCTCTGTTGGGTTACGTGCAGGCTGATAATCACTTGCCAACTGCTCTGGTAACGCAGTGGTGGCCAGCGCTGTGCGATCCAGCTTGCCGTTTGTGGTCATTGGCAGTTGCGGTAACACCACAAATTGCTCGGGCACCATATACAAGGGCAAATGCTGGCTCAGATGCTCGCGCAATGACTCGGCGGACACCTCCTCCCCGTCTTGTCGGGAAGCAACAAAGGCCGTCAATCTGGCTTCTTGCTGCTGATGCATGACCAGCACGGCAGCCTGTGCGACCGCCGGGATGGCCAGCAAGGCACTTTCCACCTCTGCCGCTTCAATACGAAAGCCACGAATCTTCAGTTGGGTGTCCTGACGTCCCAGATACAGCAAATCCCCCGAGGGCAGCACTCTGACCAGGTCACCACTGCGGTAGAAGCGCCCGCTGATGGCGGGCAAAGACAACGGCACAAACTGCGCTTGCGTTTGTGATGGCCGGTTTAGATAGCCCAGCGCAACGCCATCCCCACCAATCAAGAGTTCAGCAGCCAGTTCGGTTGTTGCCGGCCCGTTTTGAACATCGGCCAGGTACAAACAGGTATTGTGGATGGGCTTGCCTATGGGTACTGGCCCTTGGGTCAGGTGTGCGTCAAGACGATAGACACAACAGCCCACCACAGTTTCTGTCGGCCCGTATTCGTTGTAGAAAGTGGCCTGGGGCGCCAACTGTCTGAGTGGTTGCACCTGACTGTAATCCAGCGCCTCTCCACCGATGACAACAGAAGCCAGTGCCTGGCATTGGCCGGGTAGTAAACGCTCAGCCAGCAATTGCAAATGCACAGGGGTAATTTTCAGTAGCAACGGATGTCGAGCTGCCATCACAGCTTCAGCCAAGGCCCCCAGTTCGTCCCGCTCAGACACCAGCTGCACACAACCGCCCAGGGTGAGTGGTAAAAACAGACTAGTGATAGTGGCGTCAAACCCAATCGAACTGTGTACACAGCTATCGATGCAACCGTGCCTTGCATATTCCTCACGAGCATAGCCAAGATAATTACGCAAACCGCCATGCGTAATCCTTACGCCTTTAGGCTGCCCGGTGGAGCCCGAGGTGTATATCAGATAACAAAGGTCTTGTGCTTGTATCTGCGGCAAGGAGGCTGACGAAGGCTCGGGTAATTGCGCTCCGACAAGGTCCAGATCACATCTCGGTACCTCGTCACCAAAGCGCTGGATACCAGTCTCACTTAACAGCAAAGCCGGCTTGGCGTCGCTGAGCATAAACTGCAAGCGCGCTGCAGGTAGACTGGGGTCAAGCGGCACATATGCCGCGCCACAGCGCATGACTGCCAGCAGTGCAACGATGAGCTCCCGGCGCCTTGAAATGCACACGCCGATATGGGTGCCCTTAGCAGCGAAACCATGTTGCTGCATCCAGGTCTGGAGCTGACCGACCAGATAGTCAACCCGACAAGCCAGTTCCTTGTAGGTCAGGTCCCCCATATCATCACGAATGGCTGGTTGATGGGGGAACGCGGCTGTCGCCTGCTCAAACCACTGCAAGCAGTGTTCTGCGTCATGCACTACCCTGCTCCCCTGCAGCACCTGAGGAAGTCCGGACGCCACCAAACAGGTAGTTGAATCTGCAGCACTGAATCGCGCCAGAATGTCTACCAGTTTATCGGCCAGGATATGAATATCACGCACGCAAGTGGTGTCATACACCAGGTTGAAACGCAGCTCTTGCCCCTGGCTGCCATCGTCTCCCACCACCAGAACCAGCGGGTAGTTTGTGCTCTCTTTGGCTTTGAGTAAGGTGTAATTCAGCTCCTGATCAACGGCTTTGGGTATGGGGTAGTTTTCAAACACCAGGATACTGTGAAACAAAGATTGCCGCGGATTTGCCGCACAGTGCTGCTGAATATCGGCTAATGAGTCATGAACATGGGGCTGACATGCCAGCATGCTTTGCTGAATATCGGTCAGCCAGTTTAATATGGGTTTACCGGGCTCAAAGGTCACGCTACAAGGCAGGGTATTGATAAACAATCCAAGCATTTCCTCGACCCTGGGCAGCTCGATATTCCGTCCTGAGTGGGTAACCCCAAAGATCACCTGGCGACTGCCACTGTATTCATGCAGTAGTGTTGCCCAAGCCGCCTGTACCAGCGTACTTAGAGTAAGGCGATGGCGGCGGGCAAAGCTTCGAAGATGGCTAAAGGCCTGACCTTTCAGGCAATGATGATGTTGCGCGAGCTCCCCTCTTAGCTCGGTTAATTTCTGTATATCCGCCAAAGGCAAAGTGGTGGGCTGACATCCTTTGCCTAACCAGGCTTCCCAGAAGGCCAAATCTGACTGACGGCCGTGCAACCATTTAAGGTAATCACCATACTGTGCAGTGGCCTCGACCCGGTCCGGCATGTCGGCATCTGCCATGCCACACAAGTGTCTAAATTCCGCCATCAGACGGGATAAGGACCAGCCGTCCAGAATGGCGTGATGATGGCTGACCAACAGCCAGTGCAACTGCGTATTGAGTTGAATATGGTAAATCCGCAGTAAAGCTGGCTTATGCATGGCAAAAGGTTGACTCAAATCGTCCGCCAGAAGCTTGTCCAGCGCAGCGTCAAGGTCTTGTACAGGCTGTGCCTGCCAGTCGAGATAGTGCCAGTCAAGCTCAGCTCTGGAGTTAATGACCTGCACGGGGCCTGAGGGTAAATCCAGCACAAAGGCGCTACGCAGAATGTCGTGACGGGCCACCAGCGAGTTAAATGCCTGGCGCATTCTGTCCGCCTGCCAGCGGCCATTAAGGGTATATACAATTTGTTCATGATAAACGCCGCTAGCGGGCGCATAGCGACTGTGAAACAGCATCCCTTCCTGCATCCACGACAAGGGCAGTATCTGGCTAAGCTCGGGGTAATCTTGTATTAACAGCGCCAGCTCGTCCTGTTCCAACGCCACCAGATCGAAGTCGGCCGGTACCGGCAATGGCGTATCACCGAGGGTAATTAACACCTTGATGTTATCCAGCATTCGCTCAGCAAGTTGTTGGGCCTGAATAGCAGGCAAGCAAGCCGGATTATACTGCCAGTGCAGGGTCAGTCCTTGCTCATCAAGCATGGCATCCACTTCCAGTTGATGAGCACGCTGAATCGCACTGTGATGGCGACCCGGTATTGGCGTATTGTGTGCGGCGATAAGAGGCAAGCTCAGATTCTGCTGTACACTCAAACGTCCCAGATAATTGAGACAAACCTCGACCGGCTGACCATCACGCAGCTGTTTATCTTTATGCAGGTATTTGAGACTGCCGTATCCCACCCCTTGGGCCGGAGTTTCACGTAAACGTTGTTTGGCTTCTCGCAATACCTGTAAAGGACTGCAGGGCCAGGGAAGTTCAAATAACACCGGAAACAGGGCAGTCAGCCATCCCACCAGACGTTGCGGGTTTACGGCCAGGCCCTCCGCCCGCCCATGGGTTTCCAGATTAAATCTTAGTGCTCCGCGCTGCTGCATCTGCATCAGCGTTATGGCCAATGCCCCACTGAGCACCTCATCAACCCGCGCATCTACGGGTTGTTGGGCCATGCTCAGCAACTTATCGCTCTGCTCCTTATCCAGGCGGATCTGCAAGCTGGCGCTTTGTCCGTAACTATGACTGTCTGTGCGGGCAAATAATGGGGGCAAACGCGTCGATGCTCGGTGATACCAAAGCGCCCTTTCCGCCTCGGCAACCTCACGTTGTTGCAAACAACTTACCCAATCTATTACTGACGGTACATCAGACAATGACTTATGCGGTTGCTGGTAATAATCAAGCAAATCCTCAATCAGCACCGTCCAGGACCAATTATCAATGATGCTGTGGTGGGCCACCAGCAACAGCCAGTCCTCAGCCTCTTTGGCCCGGATAATTCGCAGTGCCTTAAGCAAAGGGCCTTTGTCCAGCGCGAAGCCCTGCTGCTGTTCTAACAGTTCATTGAACCCTTCAGGGGAGGAAGGACAGTCGACCTGACTCAGCAAAACCTTTTGCCCTTGTGGTAACAGCCTGGGGTGCCCGTGTTCAGTCTGAAGATCAAAAATCTGGCGCAGGCCGGCATGCTGATTCAGTACCTGAGCAAATGCCCGCTCAAATCGCTGAACATCGAGGTTTTTATCCAGGCTGAACAACATTGCCTGGTTAAACTGCCAGTGCCCATGACCGCCGTGTTCAAACAGCCAGCTCTGCATGGGTGAGAGTCCGACATCTTTTTGGTTTTGCGGCACAATGGTCCGGGGAGTCAGAGGAATAAGGCAAAGGGCTATCTGTGCAATGGTCTGGCGCTGAAACACGTCTCTGGCCTGCAGTGCATACCCGGCTTCCCGGCAACGAAACACCAGTTGCAAGGCCAGAATAGAGTCTCCTCCCAGCTCGAAGAAGTTATCCTGCAGCCCGATTGCCTGGTTATCAAATAGTTGCTGACACTGACTGACTATCAGACATTGCTGGGTATTGAGACTGTCGTTTGCCGCCCCTTTGGTTTGCGGCAGTGGCATTTTCTCTAACACAACACGGTCGACCTTGCCGTTGGCTGTCAGCGGCAGCACAGGCAAAGCCAGCATCAGATTGGGCAGCATGTAATCCGGCAGGTGCATGCAAAGATGGTCACGCAGCATAGATTGCCACTGAGCCGGCTGTTCATGCAGTACCAGGTAGGCCACCAGTATCTGATGTTGGCCCTGCTGACGAATGCCAACACTGGCCTGATGCACCAGTGGAGACTGACAGGCAATGGCTTCAATTTCCCCCGGCTCAATACGAAAGCCTTTGAATTTAAGTTGTTCATCTATGCGGCCCAGATACAACAGGTTACCGTCATTCAAATACCTTACCCGGTCCCCGGTACGATAAAGCCGGGCTCCTTTTTCCTTCGCGGTAAAAGGGTCAGTGACAAAACGCGCATGGGTTAGATCGGGGCGGTTCAGATATCCTCGTGCCAGCCCGCTTCCGCCGATGTACAACTCGCCGTCCATACCTGGTGGCACGGGCTGCATAGCATTATCCAGCACATACAATTTGGTATTGGCAATAGGCCGGCCAATGGGCACCAGGCCACCTACATTATCCGGCCCTTGCCCGAACTGATAGACACAGCAGCCCACCGTGGCTTCTGTCGGGCCATATTCGTTATACAAAACGGCATCAGGCAACAGCGCTTGCAGGCGGCTGGCATTCTCGTACTTTAGTGCTTCCCCACCAATTACGAAGTGGCAATGCTGCAGGTGCTGCCTTTGTTGCAGGCCTTGCAGCAGTTCCAGATGCGCCGGAGTCAGTTTGAGAAAGTCCTGATCAGTACCTATGGTCAGTGTTTCCAGCAGTTCCTGAGCATCGGCATCCGGGGCCAGTAAATGTAAGGTGGCACCACGCAGCAGCGGAACAAACAAACTGGTGACAGAGGCATCAAAGCTGACAGACAAATGCATCAGGGTGTCAGCACCCTGCTGGCCATACTGATGCTGGGCGTGGTACAGATAATTACTCAGTGCGCCATGCTCGATCATCACCCCTTTAGGCACTCCGGTTGAGCCGGATGTGTAGATCACATAAGCCAATTGTGACGCTGGCAAGGGTAAAGCACTCGTTGCCATATCCACTGACTGCCAGTGATTGCTGTCCAGGTTAAGCAGGCTTGGCGCCTTGCCAGCTGCCGCATAGGCGGTACAGGCCAGCTCCCGGGTCTGCTCATTGCAAATAACCCCGCAAACGCTGGCATCTTTGAGCATAAAGGCTATTCTGCCGGCAGGCAGTGCCGGGTCCACTGGCAAGTAAGCGCCTCCGGCTTTGAACACTGCCAGTACACTTAGTGGTAGTGCCAATCCTCTGGGTAACAATATGGCAACCAGCGATTCCGGCTGTACTTGCCACAAGCGCTGCAGATGCGCAGCCAATTGGCCACTTTGCCTGTCCAATTGTTGGTAGCTTGTCGAGGTATCCCCCATTTTCAGCGCTGTAGCATCACCTCTAGTGTTAACCACCTTACTGAACTGAGTGAGTACATCTTTACCCATAGGCTTTGCAGGACCACAAGCCCAGCGTGCCAGCAACGCATCGGCATCGGCTTTTTGCCATAAGCCTAGCTGACTGACGAGCTGATTCGGGTAAGCCGCTCCCTGTGCAACAAAGTGCAACCAGCACTTGGCCAGGCTATCCACTGCCTGGGACGAAAAGGCGCTGAGGCGGTACTCAAAACGACAACTGATCCGGCCCTGTTTCTGGACAATAAACAGCGTTAAATCAAACTTAGCCGTATCATTGTCCAGTGTTTGTACCGGGTAAGGTGTTTCAAGTTCCTCACTCTGATAAACAAACATAATGTTGCAGGCAGCCAGATCATGGCCCTGCTGTCGACCCAATGCTTTGAGTAATTGCTGCAAAGGCCTGTCGGCGTGCCGCATAAGTTGCGGTAAGAGAGTTTTTAAACGGCCCACCACCTGACCTGTGCCGTCTTCATGTCCAATGTTTAGTCTGACAGGCAAGGTATTGATAAATAAGCCGATTGTATTTTCAAGACAAGATAGCGGGCGCCAGGATACCGGCGTTGTCACTAAAATATCCGTCTGGCCCGTCAACCTGTGCAAAAAGGCCATAAACAGCCCCAACCAGGTTTGCATGGGCGTACTTTGTTGCGAATCAGCAAGTTGCGCTACCGACCTACCTACTGATGAATCAATTTCACAGGTCACTACTGCGCCGGCACTGACCCCCTGTATCTGACTGCTGTCACTGTTGCGGCCTGCAAAAGGCAACGACAAGGCCTGAGGCGGGTCTTTCAGTTGCTGTTGCCAGAATGCCTGACTTTGCGGGTTAACGGTCTGGCTCTGCTGCCAGCAGGCAAAGTCTATGTAGGCAGCATCCGGCAATTCCCCCTGTAGCTTAGCTGCCGCGGCATTGATAGCCTGATGCAGCTTCGTCAACGACTGCTCATCAATAAGAATATGGTGGATGCATAGCAGCAGGGCTAACCCTTCTGAATGAGTCTGATAAAGGGTTAACCGGTAAGGCTGGCTATCAGTAAGGGCAATGGGGATTTTTGCCTGTGCGCGGGCCTGGGTTAAAACCTCCGCCAATGTTGCATAGCCATACTCAACATCCTGCTCTGTTAGCAGCCCGCCAGGGACGGATTGCAAAGACTGTTGTGGCCTGCCGTCTTCGAAACGAAAATGCAGGCGAAAGATGTCATGGATGGATAACACCTGATTAATGGCCTGAATAAGCACCAATAGCGGGTAACGCTGACCAACCAGGCAAAGCTGACAGATATTGTAATGACTACTCTGCTCCTGCAGATGGCAGTCCAGCCAGATGGGTAACTGTGAGTCGCTCAGATTAACCCATTCACCAGCCCTTGTGGGAGTCGGCCAGGGCCGCTCGGTGCGGATAGGCTGCGGGCTTGCCAATGGTTTGCAGCGTAAAGCAATATGTTGAAGTTGAGGGGATTCAAAGAATGCCTCGACAGGAAGTTCCAGCCCATACTGTTTAGCCAGCCGGGCCGACACTTGTACAGCCAGCAATGAATGCCCCCCTTGGGCAAAAAACGAGCGCTGTAAATCCAGTACTTTGCCACCCAACAGTTCCTGACAAACCGCCAGCAGGGCAATTTCTTCTTTGCTAATGGCCGGCGATACAGTCAGATTATCGGGGCCCGCACCGGGCTGGGGTAAGGCAGCACGATCAATTTTGTTATTGGGTAGCCGGGGAAATCCATCCATGATCAGTATGTGATTGGGCATAGCATGATCTGGCAGTTGCCTCATCAGCAATGACTGCAGTTCGTCCCGAGGGAAGGATGCGGGGGTGGATGCGACCACATAAAGGAGAATCTGTGCCTGCGCTGCGCTTCCTTGTATCAGCGCCAGCACATCCAAAACCTGCGGGTGGCGCCTGGCCAACTGCTCAATTTCACTCAGCTCAAGACGAAAGCCACGAATCTTAACCTGGTGATCAACCCGCCCCAGAAACTCCAGATTTCCGTCCGCCAGATAACGCACTAAATCGCCACTGCGATAGACAAGATGGCTGCCCAGCTCGCCCAGTTCAACCTGAACAAAGCGTTCGGACGTAGCATCGGGCCGATTAAGATAGCCCATGGCCAGCCCTACACCACTGATACACAGCTCGCCGATGGCGCCTATGGCACAAGGTTGCAAATGGCTGTCCAGCACCCAGCATTGGGTGTTGGACAGCGGGCGACCAATATGGGCTTTTGCACAGCCCGGCATCAACCGGGCGTTGGTGGCACTGACGGTGGTTTCGGTCGGCCCGTAAGAATTGATAAAGACCCGCCCGCTTGCCCATTGCTCCACCAATTCCGGGGTGCAGGCCTCACCAGCGACAATCAGCACCTTGACGCCGGTCAGGCTTTCTTTGGGCATAACAGCGAGGGCTGACGCGGGTAACGTAAGGTGCGTGATCTGTTGTTTTTCCACCACCCTGGCCAGCCCCAGCCCTGGCATTAACGCCAGTCGCTCATCTAATACCAATGCCGCGCCGCTGATGAGGGTAACGACAATCTCCCACACAGACGTATCAAAACTAAATGAGGCAAATTGCAACACCCGGCTGTCTGGCTTGACCTGCAACAACTCAATTTCATCCTCGGCCAGGTTGCAGACGCCCTGATGGGCAATCGCCACACCTTTGGGTTTACCGGTCGAGCCAGAGGTATAAATGATGTAAGCCATGCACTGAGCCAGTACCTCCACCTGCGGAGGTTCATCACTCTGCTGGCCAAGACTAGCCCAGTAACTGTTCAGCTCCAGCAGTTCCACACCCGCCGTCTGATATGCGCTCAGGTATTGCGCCTCAGTGATCAGCAGTCGCGCACCACTGTCGCTCAGCATATATTCGCGCCGCATTAAGGGATAATCCGGATCTACCGGCACGTATACAGCACCGGCTTTAAGCACGGCCAGAAAAGACACCACCAGCGGTATGCCGCGCGCCAGACTGATGGCTACCGGGTCACCTTTACCGACGCCTTTGGCGATCAACACATGCGCCAGTTGGTTGGCGGTGCGTTCCAGGTCCTGATAATTCATTTGCTCTTGTTGAAAAACCAGAGCCGTATTGGTCGGCGTTTTTAGTGCCTGTCGGCGAATCAGCTCATGAATTCCACAATTGTCAGTGAATGGCCGGGCCGTCTGATTCCAGGCCAGAATTTGCTGACGTTGCGCAACTGACAGCAGTTTAAGTGAACTGACTGGTTGCTGAGGATCGCTACTGAGCTGCGCTAGCAAATACGCAAAACTATCGGTTAGCCGCTGTATAGTCTTTTCACAGAAGAGCGAATTGGCATATTCCAGCTCTCCTTCCAGTCCCCAGTCTTCGTCCCAAAGTTGCAGGGTCAGATCATATTTTGCGGTACCATTATCCAACTGTCTCGGCCTTGCCAGCACCGCATTAGGCAGAATCTGTTCATTTGCCTCTTGTTGTTGCATGGCAAACATCACCTGAAACAGTGGCGACAAATTGGCCGCTCTGGAGGGGTTTAACGCCTGAACCAGCTCATCAAATGGCAACTGCTGGTGATATAGATTCTGACTGCTTTGGCGGTGAATCTGTTGCGCAAACTGGGCGAAACTGTTGTGCGGCTCAAGACTGGAGCGATAGCAGAGTAAATTGACATAGAAGCCAATGCGCTGCTCACTGCCAGGCTGATTGCGGTTGGCGACCGGTACACCAATCACTTGATCCTGCTGACCATTGTAGTGATTCAGCAGCACTTTAAACGCAGCCAGATAAAAGGAAAACACCGACACATTGAGACGCCGGGCCTGCATGGCACAGCCCTGTGCCAGGGCTTTGGGTAAGGTAAAACGCAGGCGATGCCCCTGATATTGCCACTGAGCCGGCCTGGCATAATCACCTGGCAAGCTGGTAACAGGGGGCGCATCCTGCATCAATGCCTGCCAGTAAGCCAGGCTTGCTGCCTGTTCAACCTTGGGCCAGGCGGTTGCGTTACTTGTTATTGTGTGTGGCACCGACTTGCCACTCAGACACTGCTTATAAGCATCAAGCCATTGTTGCCAGAACAGGTCAAAAGACCAGCCGTCAGCAATACTGTGGTGTAAACAGATATACAGCCGATATTCAGCATCACTAACCTTAAGCAGCGCTGCACACCATAAGGCTTGACCATCCAGATGAAATGGCTGCCTTGCCGCGGCTTCCATCCACTGCCGTGCAGCGTCGCTGGCGTTCACTTCGTCGCTCAGGTCGACAAAGTTCAAGTCTGGCTCTGACGCCAGAGGCAGCGGCATAAACTCACCGTCTTGCAGGATAACTCCGGTTCTCAGTGCTGGCTGAGACGCCACCACTACATGCAATGCTTTTTGCAGTGCTTTAACATCCAGGTAACCCTGCCAACAACTTTCATAGGCCATGTTATACAAGGCACTGTCAGGATGACGATGCTGGAAGAAACACAACCGTCGTTGATCCGGCGTAAGTCCCTCTGATGCGGCTGATGGCGTGCTATCAGCCTGATTATCATGTGGCTTAGTCAGATAAGCTGCCAGTTCGGCAATAGTTGGGTAGGCAAACAACGTGGCAGGATTTAAAACGACAGCGAATTCGCTTTGCACCAGACTGTTAAGCTTCAAGCCTTGCAGCGAACGGCCACCTAATTGAAAAAAATTATCGTGGCGTCCAATGCTGTCCATATTCAGCACCTGTTGCCAGCATTTCGCCAACATTATTTCCCACTTTCCCTGCGGGGCTTCAAACTCAGCATCCAAAGCATTGGGCCGCCCCGACGGTGGCATAGGTAAGCTGCGACGGTCCACCTTGCCGTTGGGTAGAAGGGGGAATGACTGAAGTTGAATAAAATGTGCCGGTATCATATGGTCAGCCAGGCGAGCACGTAGGCTCTGAGCCAGGGCATGCGGCGCTATGCTTGTTGAGCTAATCACATAGGCAACCAGCATGGCCTCTTCGTCACCAACAGCTTTCACCACGGCAGCCTCAATCTCCTCGACAGCTTCAAGGGCCAGTTCCACCTCGCTGAGCTCCACGCGCTGTCCATGAATTTTGACCTGCAAGTCGATGCGCTCCATCAACTCCAGCTCACCGGATTCATTAACCTGTGCTAAGTCTCCGGTTCGGTATCCAGGCACGGACTCATCGCCTATTGCAAACCAGTCCACCAGGTCTTGCGGGGTTTTGCCCAGATATCCTGCCGACCTGTGCGGAGTTACAATGACGACTTCTCCTTGCCCACTTTGTTGCGCTTCACCGCGCTCATTCAGCAGTAAAAAACGCGCGCCGCTGATGGGTCGGCCAACCGGTATTCTTTTGCGCTCTGCGTCGGCATCTGACACCGGGTAAAAAAACTTGGCCAGGGTGGTTTCAGTTGGACCATACAGATTAGTCAGGCTGGCATTGGCAAAGCGCTTGTGCGCGAAAAAATGCTCCACCAGCCTGGGTTTCAGTGGTTCACCGGCCAGCAATACATGACGGAGCGTGGTATTGACCGGCTGCGTATTGGCGTTATCCAGCAGGATGGCAAACAGGGATGGCACATTATGATGCACCGTCACCCCGCTTTGCGCCAACCAGTCATTGGTGCGCTCTGGATCCAATCGAACACCGGGATCCGGCGGGATACACAATGTTGCACCATTGAAAAGCGGCAGCAGTACGTCCCTGAGGAAGGGATCAAAGGTTTGTGGTGTCAGCAGACTCACTTTGTCCTGCGCCTGAATCTGCAGATAGTCGCTTTCCCAATCGATAAAGGCACATAGCCCCTGGTGGCGGCCCAAAATTCCCTTGGGCACACCAGTGGAGCCCGAAGTGAAATACAAATAGCCAACCTCCGCTGACACTTTGGTCCCGGCCAGCTCGTCAATGGCTTGGTGCAGATTTGTATAAGTCTGCACTGGTTGTTGATCTTCCTCCAGCAGCAACACCGCTAAGGGTTGCTGAATGCGCTGCGCCAGTTGATCCAACTGGGCCAGCCAGTTGGCCGTGGTGATAATCAATATGGGCTTTGCCTGTGACAAAACCTGCTGTTGACGTGAAGGGTGCTGGAATGGATCCACAGGCGTAAACACACAGTGACTCTGACCAATCGCCAGCATGGCGCTGATGAGCTCCGGCTGAATCCCCAGATAAGTGCAAATAACGCCCCCGGAACAACAATGCCGGCTAATTTTGGTGCTCAACAAATCTGCCTGCTGCGCCAGTTGGGCATAACTCAGGTGATATTGGCCATATTCCATGGCAATGCGCTCAGGAAAGCGGTGTGCAGTTTGCAGGATGCGCGCAGCAAAGTTCATGTTTCCCTCTGAATCCTTAAGTTAGTGGCAGAACCAAAAAGCGATGTCGACGCGCCAAACTAGCATAGAAATTTGGCCTGTTTAGCCTTTGCGCAGAGATGCTGACAAAGGCGAAAATAGGCCGGAAAATTACTGACAAACACATGACATCTGTCACTTGCCAGCCTTACCCGGCGGCTCGGGATGAAGACACTGAAGGTGCATCCGGTTGCCAGTCGCAAAATCCGTCATGCCATTGCTGACGCAGGGTATTCAGCAGCTCATCATCACTTTGGTAGGACTCAACGGCATAGTGCTGATGCGCCATAACAAAGTGCTCAAAGCGCGACTTGACCTGCTCAAAACCAGGCAGTTGTAAACGCTCATACAACGACGCCAGGTTGCCAAGGGGGTCATGGACCAGATCTTCATACCGCACCTCAAACAGGTTGTTTGCGGGTATCAGGTGACGCTCATCAAAATAGCGTTGCAGCAGGCTAGGATAAATGTTCATCACCGCAGCTTTGTTCTGCTCTTCTGTCAGCGTTTGTATGGCAGAGTCCTGACACATCTTGCGATGTAGCCTGAGGGTGGAATGAAACACATCCACAGGGTTACGTTTGATGTAAATGAACTTGGCATCAGGATATAGCTGCAACAGCAACTTGACCCGGGCAGTGTTGATAGGATTCTTGAGCAGCAGACGCTTTTGCCGATACAAAAAGTTCAGTTTTTTGATGACCTTAGCATACTGCTGCTTCCACTGGCTGGCCGCCAACGAAGTATTGCCGAAAAACAAAAAACGTTGGAAGAAGGTCTGGAACACTGCAGGGAACAACCATGCCAGATAGCAGGAGCCCTGTGTGTAAAGCAGGGCATATTCTTCCTCAAACGCCGCATCAGGTGTCAACTCAACATCATCCATAGGGCGTTTTTGCGGTACCTGGTCATCAAAGAGTTTTTTCAACCATCCCAATTTGTCCAGGATCAGGCAGCAGGGATAGGTAGATGCATGGCGCAGGGTCAGACAGGCAAACTGTGGGTCCTGGCTGAGCAAATAGTGAAAATAGGTGGTACCACTGCGCCAATGTCCCAACAAAAAAACCGGTTGATGAACAATGGGAGTGCGTGTAATCCGTCGCTGGTACAGCAGGTATTCCAACCATCCCAACAGCGTAAAAAACCAGCCGAATAACAGGAAATATGCAAGGTAATCCACCAGCAAGGATTCCTTGTCTTTGGCAACCTGCCATTGCGTTTGCCGCCAAAATTTCAGAAATCGAAACAGCGACATCCCCATCCCAATCTGGGCGTCCTTGTGTTTTTTATCTTTATTCATCTTTGCCTCCGACATGACTATGGAAGTGTCTGTTATCAGATACCTTAAATACCCGGTAATTGGGTTGCGGTGGTGGGCTTGTCAGCATGTCCTGACCAAACCAATCCAGCAGGATGCGGCCAAGCCTGGTGCGAGCTTTGAGAAGCAAGGTCATAGGTACCGCCTGACATCCCAAGCGGGCCTTGAAAGTGTCAGCGGCCTGCCCCACATGAATACTGTCGAAGGGACCTTTTTCCAGCGCCTGCTCAATGGCGGCGTATACCAGGTTGTAGTAGACATTGGTCTGCCGATTGGCCTGATAGTCCAAACCGGCAAACAGCAGATAGAAACGTTTATGACTGAACAAAGACAGCATAAAGCCGACGGTTCGTTCCTCTTTAACCGCCAACGTCAGTAACAGTCGATCAGATTGATGCCGTATCAGTTGCTGAAAAAAGTCATGCTCCAGCACTTCGAATCTGTAGGCAGATTTCTTCACAACGGCCAGATACAACTGGTAAAGATCAGGCCCAAAGGCATCGAATAACTGTGCTTTGGAAAGATGGGAGATGGCAAAGCCAGATTGCAAAAAATGCTGCTGTGCCCTGCGTACATTGGCACGGTACTTGGCCTGAAGCGCCTGACAGTAGTCACTGAAGCGACGAAATTTTGAAGGAAAATAATAATAGGGAGGACTGGGCGCCAGTTGATAACCGTAGTTTGTCAGTTTGCCTAACAGCGGCAATTGTTCAGGTGCTGACTCCGTCACCATATGCAGGCTGCAACGACATTGCCGCCCGACTTGTTCGAGGGCATTTTTAAGGGTTTCTGCCAGAGCATCACCGTCTACCTGGTTGTGTACCACCAGCAGATTGCTTCCCAGGGATACGGGTGGGCCACACAACAGCAGTGGCAGCTTCAAAAAACCCGGCCAGATCCGGCGAATACCCCGCAGCAGTCGTTGCCGCTTTGCGCCCGGTACATTGAGTGGATCCCAGTTAAACAGTGACAACACGGCACAGGCCACACATTGCTGCTGCGCATCAAAAAACAGGGCAAAGAAACACCGATCGGCAGAAGACAGACTGGCGTGAATGGCACGTAAAAACGCTAAATCAGCCAGATCATGAGCGGCATGGCGCTGAACAAAGTCCTGCCAGCCGCTTTGCTCGAGCTCGGCAGGTTCCTGAAAAAGCCGAAAGTGATACATAGTTCCCTGATATCCCATACAAGCCTGACGTCAGAGATTCAGGCGGTGAAATGGCTTGCAGGAATTCTATGGGATCGGCTCTGGTCTTGTTGTTCTGTTGTGTCAGGCTTTGTCAGTAGTCTGGTATATTGGAGATTGCGGCTTATGGCAATTTATTGGGATCGCAAAAGGTCAAGACGCTCTACTATCTTTCATTTTTTCAATTTGCCGGAAAATATCCCGCCAACTGAGTATCCCCACCCAGTGCTTGTTGTCATCAACCACAGGTAAACAGGAAATAGCATGGCGGTTAAATAAGCGAACCGCCTGCAACACGGAGTCATTGAGATTGATAGTAATCAGATTGCGGCTCATGATTTGGTACACTTTTTTCTGAAAAGACGCCATATCCCTGGCATCTGCGCTGTTTGAACCAATACGGGCACTCACCGCTTTAAGCAGATCGCGATCAGAAATCACCCCTAGCAGGGTTTTGCCGTCCACCACCAGCACATGATGAAACTTATGTTTCTGAAAAATCTCGTGCACCCGGTACAGATTGTCATCCATCTTTACCGTTACCACCGGTGCGCTCATAATCTTGCTGACTTTCACAATTTCTCCCTGCAAAACATCAACATAGGCCACAGTTTCAATCTAATGCTGAGTTTGCCCTTTTTGCAAGTCCAAACCGTACAATTCCCTGAACTGCCGGAATATCAATGCCTGATCGCCAGGGCTGAAGCGACTGGTATGAAAGTCCCTGAGTCCTTCAAGCATGGCCTTGCTGCGGAAAAAATCATCGATAATGTCTACAGCCCGGCGCCCGGACTCCGATATAGAGCAGAAAAAAAATCCAGCCACAGGCGAGTTATCATATTCAGCAATTTGCCGAAACTGCAATACATCGCGCTGACCGACAATGCGCCTGACAAAATCTTCATATTCAATCAGCATGTCAAAACGATCGCGTTCGAACATCGAAATAAGTTGATCATAGGTTTCACTGCCACTTAATTGCACGATTTGCTCCGGTCTGGCGCTCAGTAACGGGGTCAGCTCGCCGTAATAGCTCATCCCCACAATGGCCATCGTAAACTTCTGCTCCAGCAGCGCGCTGACCGATACCCGTTCAGGTAATCCATCAAAGCGCCCTTTGAGACTGACAAGCTTGCGGCTTGGATAGATTGTCGAAGGATAGCGGGAAAAATAGCTGTGTTGTTCCCGTTCGGCCGTGCGAATGGCATTGTATGAGCAATAATTGTCAAAACGTCTAATCATGCTCATACGCATCTGCTGGTTAAGCCACAATGTCTCCACGGCAAATTCGCCGGACAGTGCCTGAGAAAACAGCGCCAGTAGATGTTTTTCCTGAGGGTCAACGTCCCGGTGCTGATACAAATTACCGGAGATCAACACCAGAGGCTCCTTGGCCAAAACCGGGTTGAGCACACTGAACACAATAGTCAGTGCCAGTAAGCAGTCATACACACCTTGACGCATGGCGTTTCACAATATTGAAGACCTGCTTTTATCCTAGTCTTCCGTCGACGTTATCACCATGCGAGTTATTGGGCTTTACCCCTGAGTGTCATCATCCACTGACAGCTCGGCCAGGCTGTTGCTGATTTTTTTCGATGACTGTACGCCAAGGCTTTTAAACTCTTCTGCGCGTCGCACCAGATTGCCGCGTCCTTCGGACAACTTTTTGATGGCGCCATCATATTTTTTCTGCACCGTCTGTAAGGACGTACCCAGCCCTTCCATATCGGCCGTAAAGGCCACGAATTTGTCATACAGATCGGCCGCTTTCTTGGCTATCTTCTGGGCGTTCTGGTTCTGATACTCATACTGCCAGATATTATTGATGGTGCGCAGGGCCACCAGTAAATTGGTGGGACTGACCAGCATAATATTGTTATCGAGGGCCAGTTTGATAAGGTCGGGGGCTTGATCAATGGCCAGCAAAAACGCCGGCTCTACCGGCACAAACATCAGTACGTAATCCAGCGTCCTTACCCCATCCAACTTTTGGTAATCCTTGTTACCCAGCCCCTTGATATGGTTACGAATAGACTGAATGTGTTCGCTCAGGTGGCGGGCACGGCTGTCGTCGTCCTGCTCGTTAAAATAACGTTCATAGGCCGCCAGCGACATTTTGGCGTCGATGATTACATCCTTGCCGCCGGGCAAGTGCACTATCACGTCAGGCTTGTAGGCCTTACCCTGCTCATCTTTGTACTGGCCCTGCGTCTCGTATTCATGCCCTTCGCGCAAGCCCGACTCGGTCAGTATGCGTTCCAGCACAATCTCCCCCCAATTCCCCTGCTGCTTATTATCGCCTTTCAGGGCTTTGGTCAGGGCCGCGGCTTCTTCGGTAATCTGTTTGTTCAGCTCTTTAAGGCCCAGTATTTCGGTTTTCAGTGACGCACGCTCCTGCCCTTCACGTACGTACTGATCGCTCACCTGCTTTTTGAAGCCTTCAATCTGATCTTTAAGTGGCGTCAGTAACGAGTCCAGGCTCTGTTTACTGGCCTGGCTGAAATTCTGGGTTTTCTGTTCAAAGATCTTATTGGCCAGGTTTTCAAACTGCTGTTTAAGGCGCTCTTCGGTTTCCTGCAACATGGCAAGCTTTTCTGCCATAGCCTTTTGTTCCTGCTCAAAACGCGCCGCCTGAGCTTCAAGTTGAGTGCGAAGGCTATTTGACTGTTCATTGGCCTGTTGCCATTTATCCTGCCACTCGCGACTTTGTGCCTGTAATTCAGGGATCCGCTCGGCCTGTTGGCGAAACTGGCCAAGCTGATTTTGAATTTGCAGTTGCTGTTGATGATAGGCTTCTATACTGCGTTCCTTGTCCCTAACCTCGGTATAGGCCTGATGCAGACTGCGCTGACTTTGCTCCAGTTGCTGCGCCAATTTTTCCAGCTCACTGTGCATTTGCAGTTTATCGGCACGGGCACGGTTAGCCACCACCAGCCAGCTTATCAGACCACCAGCCAACACACCGCCTAAGGCCAGAGCCAGTTGCAGGGAATTCAGTTCCAATTGCACTATTGTTATTCTCCAAAAATAGCGGGGCAGCACTCAGACAGATGCCGTCACCACACAGATGCTTGCTATCCTGCCATCTTAGCACGGACTGTCAGGCAAACGCCCAGACCATAAGCCGAAACAAATAACGCATGGATAATAATATCCGACCAGGGATCGCCGATAAGCCAGGGCGCGCCGATGCGCTGGTAACCATTGATGCCGACCCAGCTATGTCGCAATACCATTAATAAGCCAAACCAACAGGCCGTTTTACCGACACTTTGTGTCACTATCAGGCAACTCAGTCCAACTAACACATACATAACCGACAGAGCCCCCAAAACAGACTGCATGGCCGGGCCAGCATAGTCGTTGATGGCCACAACCGTACCGAAGGTTTGGTAAGGATGGAAAAACGAATAAAGGCCAAAGGCCAAGGTGATAACAAAATCCAGATATAAGGTGCCACGCAATAACTTGCCGGGTTTGCTATTGTGCATATGCTTTTCCTTGTGACATAAACAGGCAAACTTGTTGTTGCAGACCTTAAAAGGATAAGTTCAGGGGATGCAAGGTTTCGCTTTGGCAACTTTGTTGCAGGATATTAAAACCCCTGCTTGACCAGCTTTTTAACCCTGGCTTTGACCGATGCCGGCTCATCCATTAATGCCATCTCCAGTAGCTGCGTTACGTCTGGCTGTAGCTCTGGATACTGTAGAGCAAGATGATAAAGGCCGTGATACGACCAGGCCCGCACAAACTTATTGGGGTGCCGCAGGCCATAGCGCAATTTGGCCTCCACCGCCGTTGTTCTGAGCTGATTCACTGACAAATACGCAAAACTTTGCAAGATGTGCAGTTGCGCCTGCCAGGCGTCAATAGTGACAAAGGCCTCCAGCAACGTCGCCTGCTGCTGTGCATTCAAGTCCTGGCCATGTTCCAGTGATGCCTTTAACAGCCAGGTCACGCCAGGTTGTAACTCCGGCACTTGTATCAATTGCATCAATTGCGTTAGGAAATTCGCATCCACGCTATATTCTGTATAGATATGACGAATGGCGGAGGCAGATTTACCATCCCAGCCATAGAGAGCCTGACGGAGTGTTTGCATACATGCTCAGTTGCTAAAAAGCTGCGGGGCGGTAACCAGCAGTTGCCGATAAACACATAAACTAGCGTATGCATCATTGGCTGCATAGGCCAGTTGTGCAGCGGACAACGGTATTTTTGCCCAGTTTGAGGTGGACAAATGTTTAGACTTAGGCAGATATTGCTTAAGTACAACAGCCACTGCCGCCTGCACACCGACCTGATCTTTATAACCCAGAGATTTTACCAGCTTGGCCAAATCCACACAGGGTTTAAGCGTCACCCCCAGTTTATGTTGCAGTGGCCCTTTATCTGATCGAAGACCAAAGCCTACTTTGAGAATAGTGTCGGCCTGAATAATGTCTGCCAGGTGCGGGTTGCCTTCAAGCAAGGATGCACTGAATAAAAACGCCTGGCTATCAGTGGCCAGTTGCAGCAAATGCGGCCCGCCAGTTGACTGATTGGCGACAAAGCTCGGCTTGCTCTCGGTGTCAAAGCCCAGCGCATCAGCCTGGCTCAGCACGTGGCAGGCATCCGCCACTTCATTGGCGCAGGTCAGCATATGGATGTTTTCTGGTTGCAAACCAACAAATGCTGGCAGCTCGCGGATTTGCTGTTTAGAAGGCCGAAGCAGATAAGAATGAGGCTGCATGGTCAATCCCTGAGTTTTTTGCAGCCTAACGAATTTACCTATGAATTGGCAAGGGCTGCAGGGCCTCTTGTGCCCTGCGCATAGTCTTGCCGGGTTAGCGGGCAGGGAATCCATTGGCGGTCTTTCGAACAACAATGACCGCCAGGTAAAGCGCCGACGCTAGCTATTATGGCAACAACTCCCAGACATTGCCCTGTCCAGGTGTATCGCCTTGTGTCCACCACTTGGCTTGATAGTTGGCGCCCTGATAACTGACCTGATCACCATTGTTATACACCTTGCCTGCTTCCCAGGCAGGCGTGCCGTTGGCCGGTGGATCAGTCGGTGGAATATCAAGGTTATCCACGACCCTGACCGCAGGCCAGTTGGCGTGAGACTGATAGAAATTACTCACGCATTTCTCATAGTCACCAGGTACCAGTGCAGAATAAGCGGTTTGATAGCCCACCAACTGACATTCAAAGGAATATCCCCCCGGCCTGTCGGCAAAGTGCTGCCAGTTTCCGTCCCAGTTGGTATACAGCACATCGGTGGCACCGCTTAAATTCAAACTGCCATAAGGCGTCTGCTGATAACAGGTATTCAATTCATCGGCTTGAATAGGAATTTGATAGTAATCCGCTAAGTCTTGCCAGTAGCGAATACGGTTTACCGGTTGACCTTTGTAGCGATTTTGCTCACCACACTCAATGCCGCCATTGATAATGTTAATGGTGGTGCCAAAGCCATAACCAATCCCCGCATCCACTTCCCGCTGAGAGGGCACCCAGGTGCGATCAATCACATGCAGCATAGCCGGTTTAGGGGCTTGCGGGGTAAGGAAAAACCAGATGGCGGACGCCAGATTCAACCAGGAATCAGCCACCAGACCAGGATTATTCAGCAACACGGTCGCATCACCGTCGTACATCACTTCCGAAAAAGCCCCATAGTTAAAGTGATAGGACAGTTGTTTTGCGCCGCGCCCAAAGTAGCCTTTTCCCGGAGAACAGGGCCAGCGTAGATTCTGCCAGTCATTCTGGCCACAGCCTGTGGTGTAACCTGCCTGCCCTTCTGACCAGCCCATTTCCCGCACATGCACCAGGGCCTGCTGCCACTCCTCCAGACCAAGCGGATTATCCCAAATATTGGTTTTAGCAATATGGCCACCGGTTTCCTGCGCAAAGTGCGCAAAGGCGGTAATAATAGAACGTTTACAAATCGCATCGGCATCGCGGCCATCGGTATAGTCGCCGCAAAAGGCCGGAAATTTGCCAATGGCACGTAAAAAACGGGTATAAGTGTATTCCGGTGCCGCCATTTGCGTCAGATATTCCCACTGGGCCTGGGGAAACACGCGCTCGGCCCGCTTTACGTTGTCCGGATTGCTGCTGGCATCGGGCACAATCGCCTCTACTAGCACATTTGACCGGGTTTGCAGGGCGTCAGCCCAGAGTGCATACATGGGGTTGGCAGTAAGCGCCGCCTCTGTGGCCTGCACTTCTCCTCTATCCAGTAAATAGCCACCGGGATTATCAGGATCAGGTTGCGGATGTATTGCCAGGGCCCCACTACTACTCATAACTAAGACACTGATTAACCAGTTTTTATATTGCATTTGCTGTCTCCGATTAATTAAGTAAAAACATTTTACTTAATTAATATTTACATTGTTTTTACATTCATACAACCGGCATATCGTCCTGGGCGATACAAGGAATGATCAGAGCCTGTCTCAGCAGCTGCAAGTTGGGCTGTTTTCTGCAACACTGAACTATTTCGCGCAGGACAACACAGATGACAGATGCAATTAAAATTGAAGATCTGATAACAGGTACAGGTAAGGTTGCTGTTAAAGGGGCATTGATCACCACCCATTACCGGGGCTGGCTGGAGGACGGCCGCGAATTTGACGCATCTTACCATCGCGGCAAACCTTTCCAGACCGTTCTATCGTCTACCAAGGTGATCCAGGGCTGGTTTCTGGGTCTGCAAGGCATGCAAGTAGGGGGTAAACGCAAACTCTGGGTACCGGCATCCCTGGCTTATGGAGAACGTCAGGTTGGCGATATGATCCCAGCAAACAGTAATCTGATCTTTGAAATTGAGTTACTGGAAGTGCTAACCCGTGACGATTAATGGGTCAGCACTGGATAGCAAGTACAGCCCCGTAAAGGAGTGGTTATCACCCCGAACTGCGGCAAACCACACTAGTTTAGCCGCCGTCCGGATAACTGTCGGAGGGGATCTGACAACACCTGTAATCCTGGCCACAGCGGCTCAAAGTGTTTAACCGATTCAGACACTGTGGTTTCCAAGGTGGCAATATCCAAGGCCGCCGCAAAACAGGCCAAGAAGTCAGACTCGCTTGTCTGCCTAAGTTGCTCTTTATGCCATTTGGAGTAGAGCGTGACGCTGGTTCCATCCAGACTTTGATGCAAGCTGGCCGAGACGAAACCCGGTATGCTTCTGACAGAATATTCGGTGCTGTGCACCAGTATATCCACCAAATGGCGTTGATGCTGCACAGCGACCCTGAACACATTGATATGTGTCAGCAAGCTATCCTTGGCGTTGATATTGGTCATAATTAGGTATCCTTGGCTTAAAATTGTGGCGCTAACGGACTTTGTGGCATTAACGGTTGCCACCAACGTTGTACCTGCATGGCGTCAAGCAGACTTAATACCTCGCCGGGTATTGGCGTAGACAGTGGGATCCCTTCTGCACTGGCCAATTGACTGATGCGTTCCAGTGGTTCGTACCAGGCATGGAACGCCAAATCAAATGTGCCATTGTGAATAGGTATCATCACCCTGCCCTGCAAATCTATATGAGCCTGCAGGCTTTGCTCAGGGGTCATATGTACATCGGGCCAATCACTGTCATAGGCACCGGTTTCAATCAGGGTGACATCGAATGGACCATACTTCTGGCCGATTTGTTTAAAACCCTGGAAGTACCCTGAATCCCCACTGAAAAACAGGCTGTCGTATTGGCTTTTAATCACCCAGGAGCCCCACAAACTGTTATTCGCATCACTGAGTCCGCGTCCTGAAAAATGCCGGGTGGGGGTAAACGCCAGCATTGCCTTGTCGGTGTGCAGTTCTTGCCACCAGTCGAAGCTTAAGATCTTGTCCGCATCAATCCCCCACTTCAGTAAGTCCCCTTCCACCCCCAAAGGCACCAGGAATTGTTGAGTTTTATGATTTAGCTGCTGTATGGCCGTTTTATCCAGATGGTCATAGTGATTATGGGAGATCAACACCTTATGGATGTCAGGCAAGTCTTGGATACTTATCGGGGCCTGATGAAATCGCTTTGGCCCGACAAATGTAAAAGGTGAAGCACGCTGTGCAAAAACCGGGTCAAGCAACCAGAATTCACCATACACCTTCAGCAACACTGAAGAATGCCCCAACTTAATCAGATGTAATTCGGTATCAGACAGTTGCAATAACTGCTCACGACTAAGTGACTTCACCGGTAAAACAGTATCTGGCATGGTATGCACTTTTTTCTCGGTAAAGAAACGCCACATAATCTCCAGCGTCTTCGCTAAACCTGTGCCAGGCACGGCATCATCATTGTGGAATTTGCCTTGGCTAAAGTTAGCCTTCGTGATGCTGTGCTGTGTGCCCATCGCGCTGAGTTGATTATTCAATGCCGCTCCCCCCAGGAACAAAACCAGGACAATGCCTGCCAGCCAATAACGTTTTCTCATTCGCCACAAAATGTAAACTACACGGTGTAGTTTAGACAACACCAAAGAAAAGTAAACTACTAAGTGCAAGTTTTTTTATTAGGAGGTAAACTGCGGGGTAATTGAACAAGGTGATGTATGAAACTATCGGATCAAAAGCGACTGGATATTCTACAAGCGGCTGAACAGTTGTTCTATCAGCAAGGACTGGAGCAAACCAGCATGGATCAGGTAGCGCAATTGGCGAATGTGTCCAAGCGCACAGTGTATAATCATTTCGACACCAAAGATGCGTTGTTTCAGGCCATCCTGGATAGAATGCGAGAGCAACTGGGTAGCACCGCTGCGGTACAGTTTGATGCGAATCAGGCGATTCAGCCACAACTGCTGCATATTGCTCAGCAGGAAGCGCAGCTTTTGATTTCAGATACTTTCCTGCGCACCGCCAGAGTCGCCTTCCTGCATATGTTGAAACAGCCCGAGCTGGCGAAGCGCTTTAGTGGCAGTAAAGTGGGCTGTATGAGTTTTCTTGAAACCTTCCTGCAACAGGCCGTAAAGGCCAATGCACTGAAAATTGATGACATTGAGCTGGCAGCCAAACAGTTTGTGATGCAGCTGAAATCCTTCCTGTTCTATCCCAGACTCTATGGTTTTGATGAGCCTGATGCTAGGCAGCAGCAACATATCATCGAAGAAACAGTGAGCATGTTTCTGGCCCGTTATCAGGTAACTGCCTAAAACGTTTTGCATATATACCGAAAAGCCCCTGGCATTTTAAATTTGCTGTGCTTTACTTTTGTCTGTCAGGCCGATGCTGCATAAGAAGCCGCCGTACAGGCATATTGCCCGGACAATCGGCGACGACACTTAGGCAGTAGTGGCCTGGCCCTAATCTCCAATGTATTCCGTTCTCAATGTAAATGTTTTTTGCAGCACATAATAAAAACCCCCATACAGAGATGGGGGTTTTTATTTCTATCAACCGGTCAACATCAGGCGTTGCCTTTTACCTTCATTTTATGTGCAGCGGCAAAGTCCAGCATTCGGTTCAATGGCAGCATCGCTTTGACTCTGGTGCCCTCATCAACAAAAATTTCATGCCCATTGCTATCTGTAAGTGCCTGCTCAATAGCTTGCAGACCGTTCATGGCCATCCAGGGACAATGGGCACAACTTCTGCAGGTTGCTCCGTTACCGCCAGTAGGCGCCTCCAGGAAGATCTTACCCGGTGCAGCCTGCTGCATCTTGTAGAAAATACCCTTATCGGTAGCCACAATCAGGCGTTTATTGGGTAAGGTTTGCGCGGCTTTGATCAATTGTGAAGTCGAACCCACCGCGTCGGCCATGGCAACAATATTGGCTGGTGATTCAGGGTGCACCAATATCGCTGCGTCAGGATACTGCTGTTTGAGGGCTTGCAATGCCCTGGCCTTGAATTCATCATGAACAATACAGGCGCCCTGCCACATCAACATCTCAGCACCGGTTTGCTTCTCGATATAAGCGCCCAGATGACGATCTGGTCCCCACAGTATTTTTTTACCCTGACTGTCCAGATGTTCTACGATTTCCAGCGCGATGCTGGAAGTTACCACCCAGTCTGCCCGGGCTTTTACTGCCGCAGAGGTATTGGCGTACACCACCACAGTGTGTTCAGGATGTGCATCGCAAAAGGCACTGAAACGGTCTATGGGGCAACCTAAGTCCAACGAGCAGGTGGCTTCCAACGTTGGCATCAGAACGGTCTTTTCCGGACTGAGGATTTTGGCCGTTTCGCCCATAAACTTCACGCCAGCTACAATCAGAGTTTGTTCCTTGGCATCACGGCCAAATCTGGCCATTTCCAATGAGTCAGACACACAGCCGTTGGTTTCCTCGGCGAGGGCCTGAATGACCGGGTCGGTGTAATAATGTGCCACCAGTACAGCATTTTTTTCTTTCAGCAAACGCTTGATACGTTCACGATAGTCACACTGCTCCGCTTCGCTTAACACCCTGGGCTTGGGTGGAAACGGATAATCGAGAGTATCAATGGTTTGAGTCTGGATCATGGTACGGCATCGGTCTTGCTAAAAAGGGACCGAATTATACTAGCTTTGCCTGAAAATTGATATGGTAGCTGGGTACTCCCCTCATTTGAGGTAGGTCATGCAATAGGAGGCATAATGTGGGTTGAAGGCAAAGTCATAGAGCGACGGGATTGGAATGATAAGCTATTCTCCCTGTTTATTCAGGCAGACATTGCGCCATTCTTACCCGGACAGTTTATTAAGGTTGCACTGCCAATAGCTGGGAAGCGCATTGGCCGCGCCTACTCCCTGGTAAATGCCCCCGGCAGCGCCACACTTGAGATCCTGGTCGTAGCCGTGGAACAGGGGCAGCTGTCCCCCGCTTTGGCAGCATTGTCAGCCGGTGACAAGCTGGAAGTCAGTGCCAGGGCCAGTGGATTTATGACTCTGGTAGAGATACCCAAATGTCGCGATCTGTGGATGCTGGCTACCGGCACCGCTGTCGGTCCCTTTGTATCGATGCTGCGTGCCGGGCAGCTTTGGTCGCAATGTGAAAATGCGGTGCTGGTATATGGTGTGCGTTACGCACATGACCTTGCCTATATAGATGAACTGAATACCCTTGCCAGCCAAAATCCATCATTGCGCTTGATGATTAGCGTGACCCGTGAAGCCATACCAGGTGCATTTAATCAGCGTATTACTGAACTGATTGCAACGGGGCAATTGGAGCAAGCAGCCGGTTTACCCATTAATACCGACAATAGCCACTTAGTACTTTGTGGTAACCCGGATATGGTAAGTGAAACCCAACAGTTGCTGCTGGAAAAAGGCTTGCATAAACACTTAAAACGTCAGCCTGGTCATATTACCGTGGAGAAGTACTGGTAAGGAATTATACTTGCGGCTGGCCGGCACTTTTATCTCCCAAAACCAGGCCCAGAACAGTGGAATTAACCAGTATTTTCAGACCTTATGGTGCTATTTTTATGCAAACAGCCTATAAATACAGCACTCAGTAAGAAAAATGTCACTTTCTTGGAGAATTGGGTTGCGCCAGGTTCGGAAATAAGTATTATATGCGCCCGTTGCAGCAGACAACGAAAACAAGTGGGTCGTTAGCTCAGTCGGTAGAGCAGTTGACTTTTAATCAATTGGTCGCTGGTTCGAATCCAGCACGACCCACCACTTTCTCCAAGCATTCAGCCCAAGAGAAAATCTGCTACCTTCCATAAGATTGTGGGTCGTTAGCTCAGTTGGTAGAGCAGTTGACTTTTAATCAATTGGTCGCTGGTTCGAATCCAGCACGACCCACCACAATCACCAAAACATCCAAGCTATAAATCAAGTTTCCCTTTACTCAATACAACCTATATGGGTCGTGTGGGGTGAGAACCAGCCGGTTCGACAAATTTTTCAGGAAAAAATTTGAACATCGCGCCGTCAGCGATGGCCCTCAGGGCGAAAAGCTGGATGCCTGAAGTTAGAATAACAAAACGCTAAACATGATCCAGCGACTAAATACATACATGAGCAGGCAATGTTTTCGTGCATTACCTGCCATGGAGACTCTTAGTCAACATACTCGCTTACGCAGAGCCAACCAAAGCCGGCCTGAAAGTTTATACAGGTAGGGAAATACTTTAACGGCCTTGATGCCGCGTTTGCGGCTTTGAAAGCAGCTTCTATCTCATTGCTTGCTGAACCAGTCCAGACATATTGCTCACCAGATACCACATTGGTGGTCACGGCTGAAGCGCACAATATCGCCAGAGATAACATCTTATTTTTTAGTGATTTTCTCATTACACATCTCCATATAAGTAAAGGCTTTGAATTTTCTGCTCTTTTCTTGAGCAACTCGACCTTAAAACGTGCCACCAAATATGTCAATTTGTTTTACTTATATAAGCAGATGTACCCATAGAGGTACCAGATGTGCTGTGTCACATTATTTCAGACACAAAAAAACGCCGAACAGCAAGCTGAGCGGCGTTTAACGAGATTTGCAACTGGCTGTTAGTTAGCCTTTAACGTCCTGAGTCTGGGCTCTGCCAGCTTCCTGGCAGACGAATCAGGATATTCACGAATAACTTGCTCGTAAAGTTGCTGAGCGCGTGCCAGGTTCGCCTGGTTCTGCGCAATCATACCCAGTTTAAGCAAGGAATCCGCTCGTTTATTGGAATCAGGAAACTCACTGATCACCTTGTCGAAATGTGAGGCGGCTCCACTCCAGTCTTGCTTGTTAAACAGCAACTGCCCCAGCCAGTATCTGGCATTGGCGGCAAAACTTGAGTTTGGATAAGCCTTCAGAAACGCCTCGAACTCAGGGATAGCCTGATCATAACGCTTATCACGTAGAATCAGATTTACCGCCCGGTCATAGGCCTCCTGTTCACTGGCAGAACCGGCTGCTGGTGTATCCGGTGTCATACCCGACAAATCTGCACCTGGGGATGCAGGACGATTCATCACCGCATCGATACGTTTGTCGATTTCGAGATAAAGCTCGCGTTGACGCTCAAGAATCTGCTCCAGCTTGTGGCTATGTAATTCCACCATACCGCGCAGTTCGTTCACCTCGTTTTGCACCTGATCCAGTTGCGCCTGCACTGAATGCTGAGCATTGGTTCTGGCATCCACCATACGCTCTAATGCCGCCATCCTGCTTTCCAGGCTGCCGGATGTTACATCAGTCACAGGAGCAGGAGCTGCTACAACCGCAGCCCCCATCAAAGTGCCAATTAAAGCAACGCTAGGCTTGATCATCAGCAAGGCTTATCGATAAACCAACACGCCGCGACGGTTTTTGGCAAATGCCGCTTCGGTCAGGCTGGCATCGGCAGGCTTTTCTTCACCGTAAGAAACCACAGAGATTTGCGAGCTGCTTACGCCAGCGTTTTGCAGGTAAGTAGCCACAGATTTAGCACGACGCTCGCCCAAAGCAATGTTGTATTCTGGCGTACCACGGCTATCACAGTGGCCTTCCACTGTGACGCGCTGACCAGGATTTTTCACCAGGAAAGCAGCGTGCTTGTCCAGAATACCGTAATAAGAAGAGCTGATAGTGGAGCGGTCAAAATCAAAATACACCACTTGCTCATTCTGCAGGGCATCCAGCTCTTCACGCATCAGTTCCTGAGGAGATTTAACGCGCTCCATAGTACCAGTTTGAACAGTGGAAGACGTATCTTGCTCTGTGCTAGTTTGTGTTTGATTAGTAGATGCCTGATCATCAACCTGACTGCTGGAAGAGCAAGCCATCAGAGTGATTACCGGCAGAGCAATGATGACGCCCTTGAATACTTTGTTTAGTTGCATTCTCGTGATCCTTATTGTTTTCAAAGGTTTTAACAAATTACATTAAAAACGGCGACCAGCTTGGTGATTTAACCTGTCCATTAGCCGCAGGCAACCTCGCTTTAAAGCGCCCGTCCAACGATACCAGCGATAGCACCTGCCTTCTGTTATGCAGGGTGCTGTATATTATCATACTGCCGTTTGGCGCAATACTGGGTGACTCATCCAGATAGGTTTTAGTCAACACCTGCATCAAACCAGACGCCAGATTCAATCTTGCAATGTGATAGTTACCGTTTGTACGGTTCACCATCACCACTTCTTTACCGTCGGGCGTGACAGTGGCCCCCAGGTTCATTTCTCCCTCAAAAGTCAAGCGGCGAACCTTGCCCGAGCCTAAATTTACGCTATATAACTGAGGTTTACCACCCCGTTCTGAAGTAAAGATAATGTTTTGCCCGTCTGGCGTCCAACTCGGTTCAGTGTCGATATTTCTGCTGTCAGTAAGGCGGCGGAGCTGGCGGCTGGCCAGATCCATAATATAAATATCCGGATTGCCGTCTTTGGATAGCACCATGGCCATTTGCTTGCCATCCGGCGAGAACTGCGGCGCACCGTTAATACCTGGGAAATCAGTTATGCGTGTGCGGCTCATGGTATAAATATCCTGAATATACAGCTGCGAGCGACGGTTTTCGAAGCTCACATACGCCAGTTTAGTGCCATCAGGAGACCAGACCGGCGACATCAACGGTTCTTTGGAACGCAACAGTACCGTTTCGTTGAAACCATCATAATCTGCGACCACCAGTTGATAAGGGAATTCTTCCTGACTACGGTCACGCACAATCACGTAGGCAATGCGGGTAAGAAAAGCCCCACGTTCTCCAGTGAGCTTCTCATACACTATGTCGGAAATGCGGTGGGCATGCTGGCGAAAACTGTTGCCATCAATGGCATGCTGACGATTAGCGAGTACATGATCTTTACTATTAACCAGTTTGCCATTGCTTAGTACCTGCGCCTGACCGCCGGTAATCTGACCTCGCAATACATCAATCAGCTCGAAAGACACCAGATAACGGTCAATGCCCTGCTCTTCCACTTTGCCCACCAGCACGGCTTCTATGCCTTTTGCGGCCCAGGCAGCGTAATCCATCTCACTATCCTGACTTGGCATCTGCGGCATATCAGCGGTTTTAATCGGATTAAACTTGCCACTTCTGGCCAGATCAGCAGCAATCACTTCGGTCAGATTCATCGGCATTTGCCCCGCACCGCGCCATTGGAATGGCACAATTGCCACAGGGCGGGCAGTGTCGATACCTTCGGTAATCACAATTTCTAATGTGGCATGAGCGTTAAGCACGCAGCAGGTATATGCCAGCAGGGCTATAAAGAGTTTTTTCATCACAAATTCGGCTCTACGGTTAAGTTAATATCTCTAAGTTTTTCAAATACATCTGGTTCGGGTGAAACGGGTAATGTTTCTGCCTTATATATGGCGGTTTCGGCAGCGCGACATAATATGGCGTCACCGCTGAGAATGCGCACCTGAGTAACCAGACCATTGGACGCCAGACGAATATTCAGACGGCATGATTTTCCTTTGTAAGATTGATCGACAATCAAATTACGTTGGATGGTTTGCTTGATCAGCGCAGTATATTTTTGCAGCTCGGTCAGCACTTGCTGATTACGACGACGTTGCTGGGCAGCACGCTCAGCCTGCAGTTGTTCCTGCATTTGCCGCTCCATTTCGGCCTGTTCCTGTGCTTCGCGTTTCTTACGTTCATCCTCAGCCTTTTTCTCGCGCTCACGCTTTTCCCTGGCGGCTTGCTCTGCTTTTTGGCGCTCCAGCTCTTTGCGTTTACGCTCGGCTTCAGCCTGTTCGGCCTTGCGTTTTTCCTCAGCTTTTCGCTTTGCCTCTGCTGCCGCAGCCTCGGCCTTACGCTTGTCATCAGCCCTACGCTGTTTTTCCAGTTCCGCCTCACGGGCACGCTGTACCTGTTCCTGACGCTTTCTCTCGGCTTCCCTGGCCTTGCGCTCAATCTCCGCCAGGCGCTGCTGCTCGGCCCGTCTTTGCGCATCTTTTTTATCCTGAATGCGCTTAGCCTGTGCATCTATCGCCGCTTTATCAATAGCGACGGCCTGCACTATCTGCACTTGAGGCAAATCAGGCGTGCGAGTCGGTGTGTGAAAGTCAACACTGACAAACAACAACAATAACAACACCACATGCAGGGCGGCGGATTTCCCCAAGGAAACCTTCAACTTGTCCATCTACTGCTCCGTGGAATCCGTCATCAAACCCACAGACGGCACCCCAGCGCGTTGTAACAACACCATTAACTGAACAACCTGCTCATAAGCCACCCTACCATCTCCTTTCACGACCACAGGGGCTTCGGGTTGCAACTCTAATTGGGCGGCCACCAAAGCGGCAAGTTCATCCGCCGCCAATGGGCTTTCAGGCTTATCACCGACATTCAGGAAATACTCGCCATCCATGTTGACCGACGCAATAATTGGCGGCTTGGAATCGTCTGACAAAGCTTCTGCAGAGGCTTTTGGCAGTTCCACCTTGACACCTTGTGTCACCAGCGGTGCAGTGACCATAAAAATGATCAGCAAAACCAGCATCACGTCTATATAAGGAACGACGTTAATTTCCGAGACCGGGCGGCGACGCTTTCTCTCGTACATATTCGCTCCTAAGCTGCGCTTTCACTGGCATGAGACTGACGGTGCAAAATACTGGAAAACTCTTCCATAAAATTGGCATAGCTGTTTTCCAACTTCTCCACCTGGTGGCTGAACCTGTTGTAGGCTATTACCGCCGGAATCGCCGCAAACAAGCCCATAGCAGTAGCAATCAGGGCTTCTGCAATACCCGGCGCGACCATGGCCAAGGTGGCTTGCTGTACTTCTCCCAGTGCAATAAACGCGGTCATAATACCCCATACCGTACCAAACAGGCCGATGTAAGGGCTGATGGAGCCTGCTGTGGCTAAAAACGGCAGGTGACTTTCCAATGCATCGACTTCTCTGGACAGCGCAACCCGCATAGCTCGGTAGGTGCCATCCATGACCGCCTGAGGCGATGCTGCCGCACTTTTACGCAAACGGGCAAACTCTTTGAAGCCAGCAACAAATAAGCTGGCCATGCCGCTGACCTGGCTTCGTGCAGAAATTTCCTGAAATAATCGGTTCAAATCGCCACCGGACCAGAATTTATCTTCAAACTTGCGCATTTCCGTTTGCGCACTTTTCAGCGCTTTACTGCGCTGAAAGATAAAGGCCCATGACACCACAGACGTGGCAAGCAACAACAACATCACCAGTTTAACCAACAAACTGGCCTGCAAAAACAAGCCTAAAACAGACATTTCACCTGACACTGGACAGTTCCCCTAAAATAAATGTCGGTATGGCAAGGGGTTTCATATCAAGTAAATTGACACAAGCCACCTTAACCGAAGCGCACACTAAAACCTTATTGTTCTGATCTACAATATTTTGTTCGAATTGCAGGCTGGCACGTTTAACGTTACTCAAACGGGACTCCACCCTGAGTAACTGATTAAAGCGGGCGGCCGCCTTATAATCCAATTCCACCCGTTTGACGACAAAACCTATGGATTGTTCCAATAACAGATCTTGTTCTATACCTAAGGCGCGTAACCATTCGGTTCTGGCACGCTCCAAAAATTTTAGATAGTTGGCATAGTAAACTATGCCTCCCGCATCGGTGTCCTCATAATACACACGAATTTCATGCAGATGGATGGTCACGGATAAAATATTCCAAACGCTAACATTAGCCATCTAGCATACCAAGCCTGGTTATCTTCTGTAACAGGTAGATTGTCGCAACCGATGAAAAAACATACCAATCAGGTTTTATTCCTGTTCCTTATGTTGCGCATGCTCCAGCTCGATTAGCAGAATGAAAAAAATATAAAAGCCACCATTATTCGCAGCATTTGCATATCTACCCACTAATACCGCATAAATCGATAAGACACGACCAAACCTATAGTATTTTTAATAGGTTACAAAACAAGCAAAAACTCAAATCCTTATTTTTAAAGGGATGCACGGCGTTTATTTCAGAAAAATGACAATAACAATTTTACACAATAGATTTACACATTAGTTTTAATAATGCCAAATCACAAAAAAACTCAATTGTGCACATACTGAAAAGCCGTAAAATACGCTTCGTATTCTGAGCTAGCGCACGATGTTTCATCTTTGAGAGCCAGATGCAGTGTCACATCTCCTGTTGACATGTTCCCTGGAAGGGTTTTCCTTTTCCTTCAACACTTGTTGCTTTTGCCCACCTTTTAGGTGGGCTTTTTTTTGGCTGTTGGCTGTTGGCTGTTGGCTGTTGGCTGTTGGCTGTTGGCTGTTGGCTGTTGGCTGTTGGCTGTTGGCTGTTGGCTGTTGGCTGTTGGCTGTTGGCTGTTGGCTGTTGGCTGTTGGCTGTTGGCTGTTCAGTCTGACTCGCCCTCGCGCTCTGTCAACGGATTTCTGCTAACTGACTACTGATTACTGACCACTTAGCTCTGACGACTTAAATTCCGTCGGACTAAAGTCCGACCTACAGTGCTTTAAATGAGTTTTGCTGTTGGACTCAAGTCCGACCCACGGCGCTCAGACTAAGCTTTGCTGTCGGAATCAATTATGACTCGTTGTGTTTATCTGAACTTTGCTGTCGAAATCAATTTCGACCCACTGTGGGTTGGGCTCCAGCCCAACAACAATAGCTTCAAATCCCGGGTTACTTTAAAGTTGGCAGTTCAGGTCGCCCCTGCTCTGCCAACTGATTACTGACCACTTAACTCAGCCATCTGACGACTTAATTCTGACAACCGACTACTGACAATCACTCATCAAACTGCCAACGGCAAACCAGTAACACCTACCCCTGGATATCAAATCCCATATGTAAGAAGGCCCGCTGCGTTGCGATACGACCACGAGGTGTGCGTTGCAAAAAGCCTTGCTGAATTAAAAACGGCTCAATCACGTCTTCGATAGTGTCTTTCTCTTCACCTATGGCGGCGGCCAGATTGTCCAGCCCCACAGGTCCACCATCGAACTTATCAATAATGGCGCTGAGCAGCTTTCTGTCCATATAGTCAAAGCCTTCTTTGTCCACGTCCAGCATATCCAGTGCTTTGGCGGCCACGTCCTGGCTAATATGGCCATCAGCTCTTATTTCTGCGTAATCCCGCACCCGGCGCAGCAAACGGTTAGCAATACGTGGTGTCCCGCGGGCGCGTCTGGCCACTTCTACTGCCCCCTCTTCCTGCATAGCCAGATTCAGGTAGCTGGCTGAGCGCTGCACTATCTGGGTCAGGTCGCGTACATTGTAAAATTCTAAACGCTGTACAATGCCAAAACGGTCGCGCAGCGGAGAAGTCAAGGAGCCGGCTCTGGTAGTAGCACCCACCAAAGTAAACGGCGGCAGATCCAGCTTAATGGAACGGGCAGCAGGCCCCTCACCAATCATAATATCCAGTTGGTAGTCTTCCATCGCCGGATACAAAATCTCTTCCACTACAGGGCTAAGACGATGGATCTCGTCAATAAACAGCACATCATGGGCTTCCAGATTGGTCAGCAGGGCGGCCAGATCACCGGCTTTCTCCAGCACGGGTCCTGAGGTGGTTTTAATATTCACCCCCATCTCGTTGGCCACAATATTGGCCAGGGTGGTTTTGCCTAATCCAGGCGGGCCAAATATCAGCAGATGATCCAAGGCGTCCTGGCGCTTTCTGGCCGCCTGAATAAAGATCTGCATTTGTTCACGCACATGATCCTGACCCGTGTAATCGGCCAGCATTTTAGGGCGTATAGCGCGATCAACGGCTTCGTCTTCCTGGCTGGCTGTGGGTTGAATCAATCTGTCTGCTTCGATCATGTTTTACCTGTCTGGAATCATGTGACAATGGGTTACAGCATAGAACGCAAGGCGTCACGAATCAGTTGTTCGGAACTTGTTCCTTCCTTATATAAACCTTTTACGGTTTTTTCCGCCTGCGCCGGTTTATAGCCAAGGGCCACCAGGGCGCTGATGGCTTCATCACGAGGATCGTCCGATACCACAAAGGTATTTTCTACCGGACCAGACTGCGCGGCAAGGGCAAATGCCTGATGCTCGTCACCGATAAAGTGTGCCAACCTGTCTTTCATTTCCACCAGCAACCGTTCCGCCGTTTTGCGCCCCACCCCCGGCAATTTGAGCAACGCATTGACATCCTGGCTCTGCACGCAATGTACAAACTGACTGGCAGACATGCCGGATAAAATGGTCAATGCCAGTTTGGGTCCTACCCCATTAGCTTTGATCAGTTCCCGAAACAGTGCACGCTCGGCTTTGGTGGCAAAACCAAATAACAGCTGTGCATCTTCGCGCACCACAAAATGGGTGTAAACAATGGCCTCCAAACCAAGATCCGGTAACTGGTAGAAGCTGGTCATGGGCAACTGAATTTCATACCCCACACCTGCCGCTTCAATAAGAATTTCCGGTGGCTGCTTTTCAATTAACACACCGCGAATCCGACCTATCATTGTTTTTCCTTTATATTGGTTGTAACCACAGAGACACAGAGGGCACAGAGGGCACAGAGTATGAGAAATTTAATTTCTTCCTGCTGGCTATTGCTACCTGGTCGAAACCCAAACCTGGCGTTTATGTGTTTGTTAACTCTGCCTGCCACTACAAACACACTCTGAGCTTAGGTTTTTGGCATTACGCATTGTGCAGATACCTTTGGTCATTTGATTCTCTTCCACATCCTGTCTCTCCGCGTAACCTGTGTCTTTTTGGTTACGGTCAGATACCACTATCGTCTTAACCGGCCTCGTACGGTTTTACTGGCCTGGCCTGCCAGTTTAACCAGGCTCTGGTTAGTGTGACCATGACAAAGCGCCACAGCCAGTGCATCTGCGGCATCGGCCTGCGGTTTGCCGGGCAGCTTCAACAGGTAGGTCACCATGTGCTGTACCTGTTCTTTGGTGGCACTGCCTTTGCCTACCACCGCCTGTTTTATCTGTCTGGCCGAGTACTCAAATACATCCAGCCCCTGATTGGTGGCACCGACAATAGCCGCACCGCGGGCCTGCCCTAATTTCAGTGCCGAATCCGGGTTGCGGGCCAGAAATACCTGTTCCACCGCCATCTGGTTGGGCTGGTATTGGGTGATAAGTTCGGTAATACCGTTGTAGATTTGCTGCAGTCGCTCTGGCAATGCGCCATCAGGTAAACGGATACAACCGCTGCCCAGATATTCAAACTTACTGCCAATCTGGCAAATTATGCCATAGCCGGTAATGCGGGAGCCGGGATCAATGCCCAGAATAATGCTCATAACTACGCCCCCCAGTCTTTGCCCAGATGCTGAATAGCCTGGCGATTAGTGGCGGACCAGACCTTGGCGGCGGCATCAGACCAGGGTAACCAAGCAAACTGGCTATGCTCGGACAAACGGACCGTCTGCCCGCTTCTGACCTTAAGACTAAATACATATTCAGTGTTGCGGGTAACACCGGGTTCGTATCGATGCCGCCAGGCTGGCCGGATCTCATACTCGTTAACCTGACGGCTGTCAATCAATGTGTAGCCCAGTGCACGCACATCGATACCGGTCTCTTCCCATACCTCGCGACATGCAGTTTCAATGGGCTGCTCGCCAGTTTCCATCGAGCCGGTGACCGATTGCCAGAAGCTAGCATCGTCCAGACGCTGCATCACCAGCACCCGGTGTTGGTCGTCATAAATCACGACCAACACCGAGCGCGGCTGTTTAAATATCATTGACTGGTTTTAACGGTCTGGATTGCCAGCTCTTTCAAAGCATCCGGATTGGCCGGTGATGGTGCATCGGTCAATGGACAGGCTGCGGTGGTGGTTTTGGGGAAGGCCATCACATCACGGATAGAGGTCGCACCAACCATCAGCATCACCATACGGTCCAAACCAAAGGCCAGACCAGCATGCGGCGGAGCACCATAGCGCAGCGCTTCAAGCAGAAAACCAAACTTCAGTTGCGCTTCTTCATCACTGATGCCCAGAATGCGGAAGACCTCGGCCTGCATGCCTTGATCATGAATACGCACAGAGCCACCACCCAGTTCCACGCCGTTTAACACCATATCATAGGCATTGGAGACGGCATTTTGCGGATCGACTGCCAGTTGCTCTGGTGTCATATCGCGGGGCGAGGTAAACGGATGATGCAGCGCATACAACTGACCATCTACTTCTTCGAACATAGGGAAGTCAACTACCCACAATGGGCGCCATTCCCCTTGCAGCAGATTCAGATCCTCACCCAGTTTCAGACGCAGTGCACCCAACGCTTCTGTCACTACCCGCGCAGAATCGGCGCCAAATAGCAGAATATCGCCGGATTCAGCGCCAGTGCGGGCCAATAAGGCATTGGCCACCTCTTCACCGAGGAATTTCAGAATAGGTGATTGCAAGCCTTCCATGCCGGCGGCTTTATCGTTAACCTTCAACCAGGCTAAGCCCTTAGCACCATAGATACCGACAAAGCTACCGTAATCATCCAATTGCTTGCGGGATAGCGCAGCACCACCCGGCACGCGGATCACCGTCACACGGCCTTTGGGGTCGTTAGCCGGACCGCTGAATACTTTAAATTCCACGTCCTTAAGTAAATCGGCCACATCGGTCAGTTCCAGCGGGTTACGCAGGTCCGGCTTGTCGCTGCCGTAACGCTGCATCGCTTCTGCGTAGGTCATACGCGGAAAGTCGCCCAGGTCAACATTAAGTAAATCAATGAATAAACTTCTGATCATACCTTCGGTGGTCGACATTACCCCATCGGCATCCAGGAAGGACGTCTCAATATCAATCTGGGTAAATTCCGGCTGCCGATCGGCACGCAAGTCTTCATCGCGGAAACACTTTACAATCTGGTAGTAACGGTCCATGCCCGACATCATCAGCAATTGTTTGAACAGCTGTGGTGATTGCGGCAGAGCAAAAAATTCGCCTTTATGGGTTCGGCTTGGCACCAGATAGTCGCGGGCTCCTTCTGGGGTGGCTTTGGTCAAAATCGGGGTTTCAATATCCAGAAAACCCTGCTCTTCAAGATAACGACGCACCGCGCCCGTTACCCTGGCCCGGAACATCAGACGTTGGGTCATCAGCGGACGACGTAAGTCAAGGTAACGGTATTTAAGGCGCTGCTCTTCTGAGTTGTCCTGATTGAAATCCAGCGGCAGCGGCGCGGCTTTATTTAATACCGTCAGGCCTTTACCCAGAATTTCAATCTCGCCGGTACTCATGTCTTTATTAACCTGGCCTTCCGGACGGGCACGCACCAGCCCCTTGACCTGCACGCAGAATTCATTGCGCACTTTATTGGCCTGCTCGAACACCTCAACTAAATCCGGATCGTACACAACCTGCACTATGCCCTGACGATCCCGCAGATCGAGGAATATAACCCCTCCCAGATCACGTCGACGGTTTACCCAGCCTGTCAGGGTTACTTCCTGACCAATATGGGATGCATTGATGTTGCCGCAATAGTCTGTGCGCATGAATAAAACCTTGTATTTGAAAAGTCGGCCCTGAAATAGCCGAGAAAATGCCTGTACCAAAGGCCGCATAGTATACCCAAACCAACTGAATATGCGAGGTGTACCACGGGCTTGTCACAACTGTTGGTATCTTTGTTAGACTGTGTGCCCCGAAATCCAGCATCAGACGTTGTCATGCAACAAACCAGCGCCCTGTTTAGCGGTTGTCCTATGTGGCACATGGATGCCTGGACAGGCACATTGTTTCCGGCAAGCAGCGGTCAGGGACAAAGCCTGTACCATTACAGCCGCCTGTTTAATTCGGTAGAAGGCAATACCAGTTTCTATCAGATTCCGGATACCGCCACCCTGCAGCGCTGGCAACAATCTGTGGCGGAAAACTTCCGCTTTTGTTTCAAATTTCATCAAAGTATCAGCCACCACAAGTTACTTAGCGATATCGAGCCGGAGCTGGACACTTTCCTCACCCGCTTTCGTCCTTTGGCGGCACAGACAGGTTGCCTGATGTTGCAACTCCCTGCGTGCTTTTCCCCTGCGCATCTGGGGCGACTCGAACATTTTTTACGTTTGTTGCCCGAAGATTTTCACTATGCAGTAGAAGTGCGCCATCCGGCATTTTTTGCCAAGGGTGAAGAGGAGCGGCAATTTAATCGCTTACTAATGGAGTTTGGTGTCAACAGGGTGATCATGGATACGCGTGGCCTGTTCAGCGCCCCCGGTCATCAGGGTTTATTGGGGCAGGTAAAAATGAAAAAGCCCCGAGTGCCGGTCAATGTCATCGCCACAGGCCAGCGCCCTGTAGTACGTTTTGTTGGCCATCCCGAACTGCATGCCAACCGTATTTTCTATCAAAGCTGGTACGCTAAGCTCCACCAGTGGCTGGAACAAGGCAAAACTCCCTTTGTATTCTTCCACCAGGCCGACAACAGTCAGGCGCCCTGGCTGGCAGAACAATTTTTCCGGGAATGGCCACATTCCCCAGCGCCGGTGCAATTGAATTTGCCTCGCCTGAGTAGCCAGGAAAGTCTGTTCTAGCGCGCCAGAAATGTTGCGACATCCTGTTACAGTTTTGCGACAGGTCCGGCTTCACAAGAGCCATTCCCTGCCCTAGTCTGGTCCTTTTGACATAACAACGATAAAAGCCCGAAGGACACCTCCATGAAAAGAAAACTCCTTGCCACTATGCTGTTTGGTGCCAGTTTCACTGGCCTTGCCGCTGAAGGCTACTACCGCTTTCCCGCCTTGCAAGGCGATACTTTGGTATTTACAGCCGAAGGCGATTTATGGGTAGCCGGATTAAACCAGCCACAGGCCAGACGCCTGACCACGCACCCAGCAGAGGAAACTCAGGCAGCGATTTCCCCAGATGGACAACAAGTGGCTTTTGTCGCCAACTACGAAGGTGCCAATGAGGTCTACGTATTACCTCTGCAAGGTGGCGTAGCCAAGCGGATTACCTTTGAGCAAGCGCAGGTGAAAGTGCATGGCTGGACCGCAGAAGGACAAGTGTTATACAGCACAACCGGGCGCACCGGCATGTCTAACAGCTGGAATCTGGTTAAGGTCAATCCGCGCGACCTCACGACCGAAGTATTGCAAGTGGCTGATGCCGTGGATGGTGTGTTGGACAGCCAGGGTAAAAACCTGTTCTTCAGTCAGTTTGGGTTGCAGATTTCCACCGACAATACCCGTCAGTATCGGGGCGGCGCCACGGGCGAGCTTTGGCACTTCCAACCGGATTCGAATCAAGAAGCCACACCACTTACCACCCAACATGAGGGTTCAGTGCGCGGTCCAATGCTGCATGGCGGTAAACTTTATTTTATCAGCGATGCCAGCGGCTCTGACAATATCTGGCGAATGAATACCGATGGCAGTGCGGTGGAACAAGTCACCCGTTTTACTGATTATACCGTGCGCCATGCCAGCCTAAGCGGCGACAAGCTGGTATTTCAGTTAGGCGCCGATATCCAGGTGCTGGATCTGACCAGCAATCAGTTAAAGGTGGTGCCACTGGATCTCACCTCTGATTTTCCTCACTTACGTGAACAGTGGGAAAACAAACCACTTCGTTATCTGACCTCCAGCACCTTGGCTGGCGAGCAACAAAAAGCGGTACTGACAGCCAGGGGGCGTATTGCCATTGCTGGCATCGACAAATCCCGTCTGGTAGAAGTGGACACGCCAAAAAACTCCCGTAGCCGCAATGCCTTGTTGAGTCATGATGGCAAATGGGTGTACGCCTTTAATGATGCCAGCGGTGAGATGGAAATTTGGCGCTATGCCGCGGATGGTTCTGGTGCGGCAAAGCAACTCACTAAAGATGGCAATACCTACAGATGGAATCTGAGCCTGTCACCAGATGGCACATCACTGGTACATGACGATAAGAATGGTAATGTGTGGTTACTGGAGTTAACTAGCGGCAAAAATCGCAAGATCCTCAGTGGCTATGCTGGGTTGTCGCCCGTTTCCAGCATAAGCTGGTCGGCCGACAGTCAATTACTGGCCATTGCCGGTAACGGTCTTGATAAGAACCGCAGTCAGATAACCCTTTTCGACATTAAGCAAAACAAAACCCAAATCCTGACCTCAGAAAAGTACGAGTCCTATGCCCCTACTTTTAGTCAGGATGGGAAATGGCTGTATTTTCTGTCCAATCGTCATTTTGTTGCTACTCCAAGCTCCCCCTGGGGGGACCGTAATATGGGGCCCGCATTTGACCGACGCAGCCAAATCTTTGCTCTGGCGCTGGATAAAGAGGCGACCTTCCCATTTCAGCCCAGCAACGAGTTGATGGATAAACCAGGGCAAGACCAGCCTCAGGACAAAAAAGAGAATAAAGACAAAAAGGCCGATAAGCATTCGGCCACAGCTGCACTTGATTGGCAAAATGCCGACAAACGACTCTGGCAGGTGCCGGTGCCAGCCGGTAATTATCAAGCGCTGCAGGCAGGCCAGGATTTCCTGTACCTGATCGATCAGGTCAGTGAACCCGGCACAAAGCCCCTGTTGAAATCTATTGCTATTGACCCTGACGCCAAAGTGGAAACCTTTACCGACGCAGTGGAAGAATTTAGCCTGTCATCCGACGGTAAAAAACTATTAGTGCGTAAACAAGGTAATGATAACGGCAATATCTTTATTGTCGATGCCAAGCAGAAGTTCCCAGGCGATGCCAAGGATAACAAGATTAACGGTCAGGACTGGCAAATGTTGCTGTCGCCCAAACAGGAATGGCAGCAGATGTTTCACGATGCCTGGCTGATGCACAGAGATTCGCTGTTTGATAAACGCATGCGCGGTGTGGACTGGGCGAAAGTGCAGGAAAAATACCAGCCACTGCTGGCACGCATTACCGACCGTCATGAGCTGAACGATGTGTTTGCACAAATGATGGGTGAGCTGAACACCCTGCACTCACAGGTCAGGGGGGGCGATATGCCCACCGATAGCGACAGACCCAGAGCCACATCCCTGGGCGCCGAGTTCCGACAAAGCAAAGAGGGGGTGGAAATCGCGCACATTTATGTTTCCGACCCGGAACTCCCAGAACGTGCTTCACCGCTGGCAAAACCCGGTGTGGATGCGCAAAACGGCGATCTGATTCAGGCAGTAAATGGCCAGCCCATTAGCGATATAGGTCAGCTTTACCAGGCCCTGCGTAACCAACTCAACAAACAGGTATTGCTGGAGCTTAAGCGCGGCAAGCAGCTTCACAAAACCGTGGTGACCCCCATCAGTAGTGGCGAAGCGAATCGTTTACAGTACCTGGACTGGGTCAACCACAATCGCAAGTTGGTTGAACAAGCCAATCCGGATTTTGGTTACTTACATATTTACGCCATGGGCGGCAACGATATCGCAGAATTTGCCCGCGAGTTCTATGCAAATTTCGATAAAAAGGGCTTAATCATAGACGTACGCCGTAACCGCGGCGGCAATATTGATAGCTGGCTGATTGAAAAGTTAATGCGCAAGGCCTGGGCTTTCTGGCAGAACACCCGGGGGGAAGCCTACACCAACATGCAGGCAGCTTTTCGCGGTCATCTGGCGGTACTGGCGGATCAGTACACCTATTCAGATGGTGAAACCTTCACGGCCGCCATCAAAGCGCTGGAGCTTGCCCCTGTGATTGGCAAGCGCACCGCGGGTGCGGGGGTTTGGCTAACGGGCCGTAACCGTTTGGCAGACAATGGCATGGCCAGGGTCGCCGAGTTCGCCCAGTACGCCATGGATGGTCGCTGGATAGTGGAAGGCTATGGCGTAGAGCCTGATGTGGAAGTGGACAATCTGCCACATAGCACATTTGCGGGGCAGGACGCACAATTGCAGCAGGCATTAAGCTACCTGAAGCAACAATTACAGGATAAGCCTGTACCAGATTTAAACGCTTCTCCCCTGCCTGATGTCAACACCCCGGCCAGGGATATAAACGCCAATTAATCTTATTCAAGCCGGTCATCTGATCGGCTTTTTTTATTACCACTGAAAAATAAAAATGGCGCAAAACCCCACTCTTCAAGCGCCCAACCACATTCAAAAAATAATCACAAGATTTTTTTTAACCTTTTGATTACATCTTAACTATACTCGCATTAAGGCACTTGCCCGGCTCCCTAAGCTTATGATTCATAAGAAAGGATGTCACCGTTGTCATTGGCTGACAGCAAGGTGTAGGGGAAAGCGGACAGGACAAAAGAGGCTGATCGCCAAGCAGGTCGATCAGTTCCTTTCGCAACAGGACTGAGCGTAAAAATACAAGATCCGGCAGGCAGCTGAGCGAACAGGACACCGGGAAACACACAGTATCACTATCTGTAGAAAGTGCTTCGGCAATCAGGTCGAAGAGATTGGTTATCAGGTAAAAATCAGTTCGTTTCTTGGGGTTGTACCATGCAAATTGCTACCGGTTGTGGATATTTTGGTCAGTGCTTGTGCGCACTGCTGTTGTCAATCAATGCCGTGCAGGCAGAGCTGGATACTCAGCCAGTCAGACCTTATCTGCTTGAAATTGATCGGGTACAACAGGAAGAAGGAACGTACAGCCCTCAACTTGGGCAACTTCTAACCCAGCTTGGCGTTGCTTACCAGCAACAGGAACAACACCAGTTGGCCCTCGACAGCTTTGCCAGAGCATTACAAATCACCAAAATAAATGAAGGCATTTATGCTCTGAACCAGCTTGCAATCATGGACAAAATGCAAAGCAGCATGATGGCACAGCACCGTTGGAAAGACATGGATGATCAGCATCAGCGAGCCTACTGGCTGGTCAATCGTAACTTCAGGCCAGACGATCCACGCTTGCTCCCTTACCTGTTCAACTATGCCAATTGGTTATTGTTTGTGCACAACCATGTATTTCAAAACGAAACCTATGTCAGGTTGCTGCAATCCGAGGCACTTTTTAAGCAGACCCATGACATTATCATGGCCAACTATGGTGACAACGACCCTCGTATGGTGCAAAGCCTGAAAGGATTGGTGATGACCAGTTTTTTCAAATCTCAGCTTGGTCCCGCCCAACTTGAGTTTGATGTAGACGGGGTGGACATGACCCGCCAGGGTAGCTTTTACATGGGCCTGCCTGCGGTAGATTACCGCACCGAGAATTATCGGGAAGGCAAACAAGCACTGGAAAAAATGGTCGCCATCTATGATGGCCAACATGAAGGTGTAACGGGCCAGGATAAAGTACTGGCCAGGGTTGGCCTGGCCGATTGGTACTTAATGTTCGGCAAGTCCACCACCGCTTTTGATACCTATCGCGAAGCCCGAGATATTGCCCGCCAGGAAAATGCACCAGCCGCCTTTACCTTATTTGACTCACCTACCCTGCTGCCGGACTCGCGACTGTATTTAGGCGACAGCAGTGGTGAAAAAGAGACAGAGCGCTTTGTGTTAGCCAGGTTTGATGTCAATGCCCACGGCAAAGCCAATAATATTGAGTTGCTTGACTCCAATCCTCAGGACGCCACAGCCATGCGCTCTCGCGCGTTAAGATTCTTGCGTTCCGCCAGTTTTCGCCCACGCTTTAGTGAGGAAGAACCGACTGAAACTCAAGGGGTTAAGCTAAAAATCAGTAACCCATAGGAGCAGCATCATGTCGAACCGGCACCTCCCCAGATACAGTACCTTGACACTGCTTTGCAGTTGTTTACTGCTAGCAATCAGCGGTTGTGAATCCACATCCCAGTCACCGCCGTCGATGCCACAGCCTTCCAAGCCGATGCCGCCCAGTTCATCATCCGGTTCCGGACAACAGAAGAGTCAGCAGCAAGGTCAGGGGCAAAATCAGTCCAGTTCCAGCATGCCATCAAATAGCGGCCAGTCATCCAGTTCGTCCAGCCAGTCTGCTGCCAATGGCAAAACCAGCAGTTCGGCGTCGACGTCTTCACAGCAGGGCCAACAACAGCAAGGGCAGCAACAAGGTAGCCAGGGGCAAACCAGTCAAAGCCAACAATCTGGCAGCAACCAAACCGGCCAGTCGACCGGTCAGGGGCAACAACAAGGTGAAATGGGTGATGGCGAGATAATGCCACAGCCCGGAGGTGGCCAGGCAGAAGAAGACTTGGGTGGCGACGCTAGCGGTTACAACGACAATACCGCCGAGCAGCCCAGCGATATTCAGGGCGAAGGACAGAGCGAATCAGACGATATCGACTTTTCAGAAGAGGTCAATGCATCAGCGTCCTCATCATCAGCATCTTCATCTTCATCTTCATCTTCATCTTCAGCATCAGCTTCGTCATCGGCGTCAGCGTCTTCCAGCAGCAGTGCCGCTTCGGCCAGCCATGCTGGCGGTCAAAGCGGTGGTCAGCCCTCCAATGAACAACTGATTGCCCGGGCCGATGCGCAGTTAGAAAGTGCCATGGGGCAATACGACCAGATGATCCTGCGTGAAAATGCCTATGTCCGTGACAGAGCTGCGCAGCAAGGGGCGGAAATTCCTCAGCAGCCGGAGTCCATGGAAGAAGAGCCTGCAACGGCAGGAGAAGGCGGTTTTGGCGGGGAACAGGATAATGGCCAACCTGCCGGCGGGAATGATAGCGCATCGGCAGGATCGCAGCCCTCTTCTGCGGGCTCACCATTGCCCGAGGGTGGGCAGGCGCTGCCCGGCATCGATTCCGTTCCTGCGGATATCCCGGAGGCCAGTGATGATGATGTGGTAGCCAGGCAAATACGCGAAGCGGCTATCAAGGAATCGGATCCGATACTAAGAGAAAAACTCTGGAATGAATACCGTAAGTACAAAGGCCTGCCGCTGAAGAAAAATGCAGGTCAAGCCGACTGATATGCACAGGAGCCTATTATGAAAACCTCAGCCTCCCGGATGGCATTATCAGCCTTACTGCTGATACTGGTTGTTAGCGGGTGTGCCACCTACCAGGTCAAAACCACTAACACAACGCCTATCGTTACCCAGCAGACCCTGCTGAGTGAAGACCAGTTGCTGGATGTGGCTATTGTGCGTTTTGATCCCGGCGAAATGCCAACCGAGCAAGATGATAACCCGTTGTATTTTGCGGAAATCCGCAAAGCTGAAAGTCAGTATTTTCCCTTTCTGCTTATGCAGGCTATGCAAAAAAGCGCCGCCTGGGGCCCAGTCAGGATCGTGCCGCAAGGCAGTGTGCCACTGGATCTGAACGTCACTGCCAAGATACTGTCCTCAGACGGTGAACAATTAAAGTTATGGGTGCATGCATTTGACGCCACAGGCCGCACCTGGCTGGAGAAAGAATATCAGGGTCTGGCCAGTCGCTACGCTTATGATCCTAAACATAAAGACAGCAGTGAACCTTTTGCCGATCTGTATAACCGTATCGCCAACGATTTACTCAATTACCGCCGCCAGTTAAGCAACCAACAGGTGGCCTATCTGCATGAACTGGCAGCCCTGCGTTTTGCCGGTAATTTTGCTCCCCAGGTATTTGCCGACTATGTGAACCAGAATAATGATGGTTATTACCAGATAAGCCGACTACCGGCCTCAGGTGACAGCATGATGCAACGTCTGCAGTCCATTCGGGAACGCGACCAGATGTATATCGACACGCTACAGGAATATTACTCCCAATACGCCCGGGAAATGGCGGTGGCTTACCGGGCCTGGCGTGATCAGAGCTATCAGGAGGTCATTGCCATGCGAGAGCTGGAAGAAGAAGCCCGTAAACGCACAATACTTGGCGCTGCGGCTATTGTCGGCGGCGTGCTTGGCGCAGGCAGCCCCGACGCGGTGGCCAGAGCGGCGTCTTATGTGGGGGTGGCCGGTGGGGGCTATATGCTGAAAAGTGGCATGGATAAATCCGATCAGGCTCAGATCCACATTGATGCCCTGCTTGAGCTCGGCGAGTCACTGGAAGCCAGTATCGCTCCACAAAGTATTGAGCTGGAAGATCGCACCGTCACGCTGTCTGGCACGGTGGACGACCAGTATCAGCAATGGCAGGCACTGCTAAAGGAAATTTATCAACTGGAACGCGGCGAATCCGTGCATTAGTGACTTAAAACTCCGGAGCAGTTATGCGTGAACAAATACCAGATACCTCCCAGCCCCGATTTGTCACCGATAAAGTCGGTACGCCCCTGCGTCCCAAGGGCAAACCGCTTTACCTGTTGCCACTGGTGTTGCTTTGTGGCCTGCTGATTTGGCTGATCCTGAATATGCCGCAATGGCTGCCAAAAGCAGAGAGCCCAACCTTACCGACGCCCCAGCCCGTCGCTGCTAAGCTGGAAGACACGCCGTTTCAGGATGCGCAACTGGCGAAAGCCCGCCGTGAAGCCCAGGATATTTTACAGCAATTGCTCAGTGTCCAGCAGACACTGGAAAGTCAGGCCGTATCGCGCTGGGCAGAAAACGCCATGCAAGCAGCTTTGAGACAAGCCGAAGATGGCGATGATTTCTACCAGCAACGTCAATTTACCCAGGCTCTGGACCAATACCAGGCCAGTTTGAAGGCACTGCAAACCTTGCAACAACAAAGCGAGCAAGTTTTTGTGAAGGCAATGACCGAGGGCCAACAAGCTTTAGTGGAGGATGATCCTGAACTTGCCCTCAGTGCTTTTGATCTTGCCCATGCCATCCATCCAGAAGATAAAGATGCACATGCCGGTCTGCTGCGGGCGCAAAGTCTGCCAAAGGTTTTAAAGCTGCTGAAATCCAGTGGCTATGCCGAAGAGGATGGCAAAATTGATGAGGCCATCGATTTCGCCAGTCAGGCCCATGGACTGGATAATCAACATCTACGAGCCAGCCAGACATTAGCACGTCTTCAGCAAAGTAAACTCGACCAACTGCACCGCCGCTATATGTCAGAGGGATTAACTGCACTGGCAGCAGAAAACGCGGGGGAGGCTATCAACGCCTTTAACCAGGCACTGAAGCTTAAACCCAAAGATGCCGACAGTTTAGACGCTCTGCGTCAGGCCAAGAGCAAGCAACTGGCCCAGCGTATTGCGGGGTTAATGCGCCAGGGTCAGCAGCTTGAAGCACAGGAGCGCTGGACAGAGGCCATTGAAAATTACCAACAGGCTGACGCATTACAGTCCAACCTGGTCCAGGTCAGAGTGGCCTTGCTCAGGGCCACAGCCAGAGCAGAATTAGATGAATTACTCAGAGCCAGACTAGCCGAACCTCTGGCCCTTCGCGATGAGCGTCAGTATGCCAGTGCCACCGCTCTGCTTGAACAAGCCAGCCGCATTAACTTACCAGGCCCCAGACTTAGCGATCAGATCACCACACTGCAGCATTTGCTGGTACAGGCCAGGGACCCGGTCAGTGTGCAATTGATATCGGACAATCAAACCGAAGTGCAGCTATTCAAAGTAGGTGGACTGGGCACCTTCGACAGCAAACAACTGCATTTATATCCGGGTAAATACACCTTGCTGGGTAAGCGTGAAGGTTACCGGGAAGTGCTGCATGAATTTATCTTAAACGCCGGAGACCAGGCCCCTGTCATCCATATTCGTTGCACCGAAAAAATAGGCAGCATATGAGTAATTTGCAGATAAAAAATGCGACATTGATCACCCCAGCTGTATTCGAGCCTGGTGGCCGTCAGCCATCTCGCCCGGCCCACTCCTTAAGGCCATGGCATTATCTGTTGGGGTTAATGTTATGCCTGTTGTTGGCTATTCTGGCGTTTCTGCTCAGTGCCACCAGTCTGGAACTGCGCGTCACTCCGGTAAACAGTCAAATCCAGTTAGACGGTCCTTATCATATTGAGCTGGGGGAGAGAACCTTATTGATGCCCGGCCAGTATCAATTGCAAATCACCCATCCAGGTTACCAACCGCATCAGCAGGTACTGGACACCAGCAGTAGCGATGATTTCAGTCTGGACATTCACCTTGCGCCACAGCCAGGTCGTTTACAGCTAGCGACCAATGTCCCCGCACAGGTTTTTATCGACGGCCAAGCCGTTGGCAACAGCCAGCAGGACATCACCAATCTGCCATTGGGACAGCATCAGTTGCAAGTCACTGCAGAGCGGTACCTGCCTTATGAGCAACCCATTGAGATTGTCGGTTTTGGCAAACTGCAGACCCTGAGTGTTGAACTTAAACCGGCCTGGGGCACGCTGCAACTGGACAGCTACCCATCTGGCGCCACGCTTAGCGTGAATGATGTGCCACAAGGTCAGACACCTTTGCAACTTGAGCTGATGGCCGGTGAACACCGGCTGCAACTGTCGCATCCTGGTTACCAAAGCTGGCAACAACGTTTGCAGATAGAACCCGGACAAAACCTGAGTATCGAGCAGGCCAGATTGCTGCCCGCATCAGCCACATTGAATCTGAGCTCAAAGCCAGTCGGCGCCAGCGTTACCCTGGACGGTTTGTATCAAGGCAAAACGCCCGTAGTTTTATCGCTGGAAGCCAACAAAACCCATCAGTTACAGCTACTGCTGGAGGGCTATCAGCCGCTGGACCGAGAAGTGCAGGCGCCATCGGGAGCTAAGCAGGCACTGGATCTGCCACTCACTGCCTTACTTGGCAAAGTGGCCATCAGCAGCGAGCATCAGGATGCCTTACTGTATGTGAATGATATTCTGATGGGCAGGGCCAACCAAACCCTCGAACTGGCCACCCGCCCACAACGCGTTCGCATTACCCTGGACGGCTATGCTGACTTTACCCGCGAACTCACTCCCAGGGCTGGACAACTGATTCGCCTGCAGGCCAAGTTGAAAACCCTCGAGCAGGCCAGATTTGATGCCTTACCCAAACAGCTGCAAATACTGGGTGATGCCAGATTGCATTTGTTTCATCCCCAGGTCAGCTTCCAGATGGGGGCATCACGGCGCGAACAAGGCCGTCGTGCCAATGAAACCATGCACAATGTAAAGCTCAGCCGCCCCTTCTATCTGGGCGCCACAGAGGTCACCAACCGCCAGTACCGGCAATTTGAGTCATTTCACAGTTCTTCCCATGCTGAAGGTGCCAGTCTGGATGGGGAAAACCAGCCCGCGGTTAATGTCAGTTGGCTAAATGCCGCCCGTTTTTGCAACTGGCTGTCGGCGCAACAGGGCTTGGCTCCGTTTTACCTGATTGAAGATAATCAGTATCAAGGATTTGATGCCACATCCAATGGCTATCGTTTACCCAGTGAAGCCGAGTGGGCCTGGGCCGCTCGTTACCAGAATGCAGCGATGCAACAATTCAGTTGGGGCCAACAACTCCCCCCACCCCCTGCCAGCGCCAACCTGGCTGGGCTGGAAAGTGCCGCATTGGTAGGGGATGTGCTGGCAAATTTTGAGGACAAGTTCCGGGTCAGTGCACCGGTGGGCAGCTTTGCCGCAAATGACAAAGGGCTATATGACCTGATGGGCAATGTCTCTGAATGGGTGCATGACGTATACCAGATTCATTCAGGACTGAATTTCAAGGCTGAGCAGGATCCTCTGGGTAGCCAGCAAGGCATACACCATGTGATTCGCGGTGCCAGTTGGGCACACGCCCGACTGACCGAACTGCGCCTTTCCTATCGTGATTATGGCAGTGAACCCAGACGCGATCTGGGCTTTCGCCTGGCCCGTTATGCCGAACCATTAAGCAATGTAAAGGAGACAACGCCATGAGTAGAAAGCTGAAACTCTTGCTGCTGGCCTTGGTGCTGGCATGTCAGACCGGCCAGGCCTTTGCACCGGATCAGCCGGCCCCAAGCCGTCAGGGCTTTTTTATTCCATCTGAGGAGATCTCTGAAGATTCCTCGGTTTCCTTTCCTACGGACATTTGAGGTTTACCATGGACAATCGTGCGCCACGTGAATTCATCTATCAATTGTTCAGTCTGTTGATGGCCATCATTCTGGTACATGGCCTGTATGTTTCTCTGATTCGTCCCCGGGCCGATGCCCTTATCCAGCAGCAAATAGAACTACAAAGCCAGGGCCAGACAATTCAGGCCCAGCGCTCCTGGTATGTCGTGCTGAAAGATTTTGAGCAGGAAAGCTGCTTTATTCTGATGTTGTGGGCCTGCTCCATCATGGCCTTTAAAGCCATGCAACTGCAAAAAGAGCGGCGCATGCTGGATCGCCACTGGTTACCCACCGAACAGGGTACCACCATCTTGCCCACTGATGCGGTGGACTTATCCCGGCCACTGCAATCCTTGCCTGAGCAGCAGCAACAATTGCTGGTACCGCGCACCCTGCTCACGGCCCTGCAACGCTTTGGTGCCACCGGCGATGTGGCGGCATCAGCAGAGGCGATAAAAGAGCAGTGTGATACCGAATCTGACCGCCTCGACAGTGAGCTTTCGCTGGTGCGCTATATCGCCTGGGCCATTCCGTCCATTGGATTTATCGGCACAGTGCGCGGCATCGGCGATGCACTGGGACAGGCCCACAAAGCGATTGAGGGCGATATTACCGGGGTCACCCAGGCACTGGGAGTGGCATTTAATTCTACCTTTATCGCCCTTCTGATCAGCATTTTCATCATGTTTGTCAGTCATCAATTGCAATTACAGCAAGAGCGGGTGGTAACTCAAACTAAACGCTACACCGATGAGCATTTATTGCGCTGGATGAAACAAGTGGAGTAAGCATTGTGGATGTTCTTGAGATCAATGATATTGCCCTGCGACTGCATCGGAATGAGCAGTGTTTTGAACACCAGTGTGTGATTCTGGAACAAGGCAGTACGCTGCTGTTCAATGCTCAGGCCCTGTCGGCCCGACGTTTGTACCCCAGGCACTGCGCCAGTACTTACTGGCAATATCTGAGCCTGGAACAAGGCAGGCAAATTGGCGGCTTTCGTCACCCGGCCGATTTGGCGCATCAACAACTCCTGGCCATGGCTGAACAATTTGGTCCGTCGCCTGTGTTGCTGGCGGTGCCAGCCAGCTTCGGCGAAGCACAGCTCAGTTTGCTGCTGGGGATCTTGCGTGAGACGCCATGGCAGGTGCAGGGCATGATCAACCAGGCGCTGGCCTGCTTGGCAGAGCAAGCCGAATCTGGCAGCCATGCGCACCTGGAATTGCATGCCCAGCAAGTTCTGTTAACGCAACTACAAGCAGATGCGGATATAGGCGTAACCTCCTATCAACATTTCTCGGCGCTGGGCTGGGACAATCTGCATGAACATATCATGCGACACCTGACCCGCCGCTTTATTCAGGAGCAGCGCTTTGACCCCATGCACAGGGGGGAAACCGAACAGGCGATGTACGAGTGGACCCAGGCAGTATGCAGCGGACAAGCAAGCAATGAACTGGTGATTGCCAACAAAGTACTGCGACTTGATAGGCAGGAAATAGGCGAGCTAATCTGCCAGTTTTTTATACCGCTGCAACGCGCGCTGGAATCGCAGCAGGCAAATCTGTGGCTCAGCCCCCGATTGGCCGCCCTGCCCGGTCTTGCAGATCTGCTGAAAAATGCAAAGTGCCTGTCATTAAACGCCGCCATCGCAGCCCTTAGGTATGTGTCGCCCAGTCCTGATTCCCAGGCCATACCGTTAATTGACAGCCTGCCGCGGACCAGTCAGAGCACCAGACTGGCCTGGCCAACCCACGTTCTGTTTCAGGATCACGCTTTGCCCCTGACGGCGGGGGGATATGGCTGGCAAAACCACAGGTTAACGCACATGAATGATAGCCCCGCGTTTTTATTACACAGACTAGATAACGGCTTTGTGCTGGTCGCCAATGCGCCCTGGCAAGCCCGTTCTGTGCGAACCGACGGTCTGCTCAGACTGGGTGATGAAATAACGCTGTGCCAGGGCGAGCAACAGCATCAGCTTCGCTGTATCCGGGTGCTGCCATGAGCAGAAAAGGTCGTCGCCAAGCATCCAATTTCAGCCTGGCTTTTTTAGATGTCATGTCTTGCGGCTTTGGCGCCGCAGCCTTGCTGTTTCTGCTGCTTAAACACGGTATTGATGAAAACCGCGAGCAGGTGGAGATGATGGATGAATCTGAAGTGCGCCTGCTGGAAGAGGAGATCCGCATTGGCAAGGAAGATCTGGTGCGTGCCAGAAATGTGCTGTCAGAGGTGGACATGGAACTGGCTAATGCTCAGGGACTGGCACGGCAGATAGAAGAGCAGTTGCGCAATCAGCGTAGTCACCTGGACGTGCTGGATCCTGAGCAATGGGACGAAGAAATTAAAAAACTCAAAGAGCAACTGGCCGCTCTGGAGAAAGAGAAGCAGCAATTACTGGCCGAACAGCGCGAAGGGGAAAATGTTCAGAAATTTGTTGGTATGGGGGACAGGCAATACCTGACCGGTTTACGCCTGGGAGGAGAAAGAATTTTGATCCTGCTGGATGCCAGCACCAGTATGCTGGATGAGCGGCTGGTTAATATAGTGCGCCGACGCCATATGCAGGAGGACATTCAGCGTGCATCACCTAAGTGGTTACGTGCCCAGGACCGCGCCGCCTGGCTGGTATCGCAATTTCCCAAAGACAGTCATTACCAGATTTACCTGTTTAATACCGATGCGCATGCTGCCATTGAGAATACTCAGGGTAGTTGGCTGAAGGTCAGTGACAAAGACAGCCTGGATAAGGCCATGGCTAGTGTACGTAAACACCTGCCTGGCGGCGGTACCAGTCTGGAGCGGGCATTTCTGTCGGCCGGCGCACTGGATCCGTTGCCTGACAATATCTTCCTGATCACCGATGGCCTGCCCACTCAGGGGCTGAATGCCAATAAGGAAAACACCATCTCCGGTATTGAACGGCTGGAACTGTTTAAAAAAGCGGTACAGGGGCTGCCTCAGGGCGTACCGGTCAATACCCTGCTCAGTCCGATGGAAGGCGATCCTATGGCAGCGGCGGCGTTCTGGCAACTGGCGCAACTCACTGGCGGCTCCTTCTTAAGCCCATCGGAGGACTGGCCATGAAACGCAGACAAGTCACGGATATTTTCAGTATCTCGTTTTTGGATGTTATTTCCTGCGGCTTTGGCGCCATTATTATTCTGATGCTGATTGTCCGCAATGTGCCCCCGGATGTGATTGAGCAGGCGCAAATCGATAATCAGGGCCTGGTGCAGGACTTACAGCGTCAATTGTTTACCCTGCGCGGCGAAACCACCACATTGAACCGCCAGATGACTGCCAAACACGAGCAACTTTCTCTTGAACTGGCGCGGATAGCTAAACTGCGTACCGAAATGGATTTGCTGCAAAGCCGTTACGCCAGATTATCAGAAGCCGAACAGTTCAGTGCCAAACAAAAAGGCGAACTGGAACTGGCCAGGCAAAGTCTGACCGAGGAAATGCGCCGCCTATTGGGGGATAACTACAAGCGTAAGAATGATCTTATCGGCGGCATCCCGGTAGACAGTGAATACATCATTTTCATCATCGACACGTCCGGCAGCATGGTCAATTACGGCTGGCAACGCATGATCGATGAAATCATCGCCACATTGGATATTTACCCCAACGTTAAAGGGATCCAGATCATGAATGACATGGGCGACTATATGTTCACTAATTATCGCCGTGAGTGGATCCCAGACACACCAGCCAGGCGCAGCGCCATTGTCGAGCGGCTGCGTGGCTGGCACCCCTTTAGTAATTCATCCCCGGTGGAGGGCGTACTGGCCGCCATCCGCTCGTTTTACGCCCCGGACAAAAAAATCAGTATCTATGTATTTGGTGATGAATTTACCGGCCGTTCCATCAAGCAGGTGGTGGATACGGTGTCCAGAATTAACCTGATGGCAGAAGGTAATCAGAAACGGGTGCGCATCCACGCAGTGGGGTTGCCTGTGCAGTTTGCCAATCCGCCGCAGTACCAGATGACGGGCATCCGCTTTGCCGCCCTGATGCGCGAACTCACTCTGCAAAACGGTGGCACCTTTATCGGCCTTAATGATTTTCGCCCTGGTTATTAATTCCAGGGTGAAGCTTTGCTTATGACATGGTTGGAGGAAATCGCTTATGCAATCCCGGCTGTTATGCATCTTGATGTTGAGTTCATTGCTTTGCAGTTGCTCCGGCAGCTTCAAGGTTAAGAGCCAGGTTCCGACACCCCTTATCCAGCCAATGCCGTTAACGGTGGGCACCTATTATCCCAAAGAACTGCGCCAGTATCGGTATGAGGAAAGTAACGAAGCGCGCAAGGAATGGAAGATAGAACAAGGCGATGCACAGATGCAGATGTTCAGTCAGGTACTGGCGGGCATGTTCGAAAACGTGGTGGATCTGAATCAGCAGCAAGGGGCAGCCGACCTGATCCTGACGCCCAGGGTGGAGGAATTTCAATACACCGTGCCCCGGGAAACCCGCAGCAATATTTACGAAGTGTGGTTTAAATACCACCTGCAGTTACATGAAGGCAGTGGCCGACTGGTGGCCGACTGGTTTATGACCTCCTATGGCAAAACCCCCACCGCCTTTGCCACCAGTGACGCAGGAGGACTAGACCTGGCAATACAAATGGCTCTGCGTGATTCAGGAGCCAAATTATTAATGGATTTTTCCAGGGTGCCGGAAATTCGCCAGTGGATGGAACAAAACCTGAATAAATCCACCCTTGCCATCCGCGGAGAACAGCCATGAAACAGCTAATACTGCCCGTCATTATACTGCTGAGTGGCTGCTCCAGTGTCACCATCGACGAATTTCGCCATAGCAGCGCCAGCCTGCATCAAGGTGAGTCCATAGTCATTCTGGGTCGCCGCCATGCCAATAATTACGAAACCGAACCGTCGCTGATCAACTGTCTGCAGGAAAGCATGACAAAACAGGGCCTCAACGTGATTCCTGAACAGCAGTTTCTGGATGAGTTTTATCCTTTCTTTGAACCCCGCACCGCGCCGCTGAACCTGCCGGGCATGAACCGACTACAGAGTCAGGAGCGGCTCGCCAGCCGCATGCAACAACATAAGCTACGCTATCTTATCTGGGTGGACGGTAATACCGAAACCACCTCCAGCGTTGGTTCAATCAGTTGTGCGCTGGTGCCAGGCGGTGGTTGCCTGGGATTTGGCAGTTGGGACGAAGAGGCGGGCTATGAATCTATTATCTGGGATCTGAAACGCGAAGTGGTTGCCGGGCGCATTCATGCCAGCGCCAAAGGCACCTCCTATATGCCTGCCGTGGTGGTGCCAATTCCCTTACTGGCACAAGTGGAAACCGAAACCTGCCGCGGTCTGGGTAAACAATTAACCGAATTTTTCAAACCACAGGGAGAGACCAATAATGCCGTACAGAATTAGCCTGTTGCTGTTTTTTGCCGCCAGTCAGTTTCTCAGCGGCTGCGCCACCAATCCGGCCACCGGGGATGCCGAATTTGTTACGATGTCTGAATCCAGGGAGTTGGAAATTGGGGAGGAAATGCATAAGAAAATTCTCGAAACCCAACCCATCTATGAAGATGAAAAAGTCACAGCCTATGTTAACCAGGTGGGACAGGCCCTGGCCAAAGTTGGCGAACGTCCGGAACTGACTTACCACTTTACGGTATTGGACAACCCGCAAATCAACGCTTTTGCTTTGCCCGGTGGTTATATCTATGTCAATCGAGGCCTGCTGGCGTATATGCACAGCGAAGCGCAGCTGGCCGCCGTGCTTGCCCACGAACTGGGCCATGTCACCGCCCGTCATGCGGTACGCCAGGATACCGCCCGCACTGGCGCGCAGGTACTCAGCGTGATGTCGGTGCTGGCCACAGGAAGCTGGGCGGTGGGAGATGCTGCCAGCTTGTGGAGCAGTGCCGCAGTGATGGGCTATGGCCGGGAAATGGAGTTGGAAGCAGACGGCCTGGGTGCCCGCTACCTGTCCAAGGCCGGTTATTCACCCCATGCCATGATCGAAGTTATCAGTACCCTGAAGGATCAGGAGAAATTTACCCGGCACTTAAATGCCAAGACCGGTCGCCAGCAAACTTACCACGGTCTGTTTTCTACCCACCCACGTAACGATACCCGTCTGCGCGAAGTCGTGGACAAGGCCGCCGAGCTGGAAAAGCACACTCAGGTGGTGGAAAAAGATCCGGCGGAATTTCGCAGCATTATGGATGGCCTGGTGTACGGCCCAAGCTACCGGCGTCCGGATGACAAAAAAGATGATGAGGACAACCGCTTTACGCACAATCGGCTGGGCTTCTCCGTGATCTTTCCCGACGATTGGCAGGTGACGAATGCCGGGCATACCATTATTGCCGAGGCCCCGGATAAAAGTGCGCTGATGCATATGGAAGTGACCCGACGCCAGGAAGAACTGCCCCCCGGCAACTATCTGCGTAAATACTACGATGTGCCGCTGCTGATGCGCTCAGAAGATTTCAGTCAGGCTGGCATGCTCGGCCATACCGGCATCCGCCCGGCCGATGACAAGTTACCCCAGCCCAGTCGGGTTGCCATTTTCTATCGCGGCTCGCTGATTTATATGCTGCAGGGTGAAGTGCATAAACCTGACCCAGACACAGATTATGACAAGCTGTTTCTGGACAGTATTCATAGCTTCGCACCAGAGCGCGGCACCGCAGCCTTACCCAAGCCCAAGACCATCAATTATGTGCAAGCAGAGCCTGGCACGACCTTCGCTGGTATTGCCAGAAGCATGCGCATTGGCCGCTACGCAGAAGAACAGCTCAGACTGATTAACGGTTACTATCCCAGCGGTGAGCCTAAAGAAGGTGAGTGGCTGAAAATTATCAGGTAACTTACTAGCTAGGGGCGTCAGCCCCTCTGGCTGGATTTTAACCAGCAACTGACTTAAGGTGGAATGGCTCGCTAACAACAATAAGAGGCAACCATGTCTGTCAAACGTTCAGTTCTATTTATGGCTCTACTGGTCTTTTCTTTCACTCCTGTGGCTGAAGAACGTAAAGCCCTGGTGGGTGGTCGTCTGATAGACGGCTTCGGCCACCAGCCTATCGCCAATAGTGTGATCCTGATTAAAGACGACCGAATTGAAAAAGTCGGTACTGTCGATACCCTGCCGGTACCCGAAGGCTACCAACATATTTCTACGGAAGGAATGGATGTATTACCGGGTTTGTGGGAAAGCCATGCGCATTTAATGCTGGCCGGTCATGCTAATTATGATCATTGGCATAAAGCCTATCCCGAACGTTTTAAAGATGAAGTGATGCCTGCCAGTGCCTTACAATTGCTGCTGGCCGGTGTTACCAGTGCCCGTGATTTGGGTGCACCGCTGGAAGCATCTGTTGCCGTCAAGCAAGGTATCAATGAGGGCCGCATTGCAGGTCCGCGTTTATATGTGTCCGGGCCGTTTATCCAACATGAGCCCTACCCCGGCACCGAAGCCTACCGCTGGGGTATCAAAGGTGAAAATGATGCCCGCCAGAAAGTCAGGCTGTTGGCCGAGGCAGGCGTGGATATTATTAAACTGATCGACCAGGACAAGATGAGCCTGGAAGAAGCCCAGGCCGTGGTAGATGAAGCCCATCAACAAGGCCTGAAAGTGGTCGCTCACGCCCACCGTCCCGATGAGATCCGCCGGGGTCTGGCCATAGGGGTGGACAATTTCGAACATACCGGCCTGACGACGGCCCCCGGCTTCCCCGATGATGTAATGGAAAAACTCAAAGAGCGCACCGCCACTGGCCGGGTTGCCGGTGGGCCGCTGTTCTGGACTCCAACAGTGGAAGGACTGTGGCAATACGACCTGACCGTCGCCAATCCCGAGCGACTGGATAATAATTGTTGGCAACGTGGATTGAAGGACGACACCATTGCCGATATTCGCCAGTCCCTGAGAAATCCCGGTCAGCTTAGCTATATGCAGTTGACTCCACTACGCAAACCCACGCTTAAACATAAAATTCAGCAGTTACGGGACGCTGGCGTGGTGTTTCTGGTCGGCACAGACAGCGGCATACCCACCAAGTTTCATTGTCAGAGTACCTGGAATGAACTGGCTGTATGGGTGGATGTTATGGGCATCCCGGCCATGGATGCAATTCGGGCTGCAACCTACTGGCCATCAGTGATGATGGGGGTGGACAAAGACAGCGGCACCGTCTCAGCGGGCAAGTATGCCGATATTATCGCGGTAAAAGGCGATGTACTGCGGTATATCAATCTGCTGCAGGACGTCAAGCTGGTGATGAAAGGCGGCAAGCTGTATAAACAGGACGGCCAGGTGATTGAGTCGGCACTTTAACGGCTTGGCGACAGAGGGCTGAGCGAATGCTTTGTGCCTCTGCTGTCACAGAAACCCGGCAAGAAAAGCTTCAATTACTTCTCCGCGGAGGGATAAAAAGCTCGGAGATTGGTAATATCTGATACAGCTTGTATTG